>NZ_JBVVQL010000004.1:196925-601485 GCF_055811195.1 Mesorhizobium sp. WSM4823 | reverse complement strand
CCCGGCGACCGCATCCGCCCCCGCGAAGCGGTCGCCGGGCGCCGACAGGGAGGATCGACGATGAAGTTCATGTTGACCGGCAGGTCATTGCATCCGCAGTTGTTGTGCGCTGCTCCGCAGAGGTAGAAGTGCCGGCACTGCTGCGATGCAGAAGCTTTCGAGGCGGGGGTCGGTTCGGTTGGCGCGACGCGATCGGACATATCGAGGAAAGACGAAACGGGTGCTCCACGCGCGGTGACCCCTCGGTCGCCTTCAGCGACATCTCCCCTCGAGGTCCTCAAGGGGAGAGACAGTAGCGCCGAGCTAGGAGCCTTTCTTCCACGGCAGGCTCCAGCGCAGCTTTTCCCGGGTCGCTCCGGCCGCAGTCGATGTCGGGGCGGGCTTCATTTCGTGGTACTGTGCCGAGCCCTGCGGTGGATAGGCGTAGGTGTTGTTGAGAGAGAGCTTCTCGATCTGGCTGAAGTCGGGGAACGGCAGGTTTTCCGCCTCACGCCAGTCGCGGACCCTTTTCTCCGCAGCGATGCGTTTTTCCTCGTCGGCCGGCAGATCGGCGGCCGTGTACTCCAACTGCGAGGGAAAGGCGAACTGCGTGCCGGCATCGTCCATGATGTTGATGATGGACAAAAGGATGTCCTCGCGTATGGCGAGGAACTCGGACCCGTCCGCCGTCATGATATAGGTGGACACCTCGATGTCGAGCGAATAGGGGCCGAAGCCAATAAAGCGCACATGGCAGGGGTCGTCGATGACGCGCGGATGCGCGATCAGCAGCTTGCGCAACTCGGCCAAAGTATAGCGCAACTGATCGGGTGTGGTCTCGTAGCGCAGTTGCAGCGTCGTCGCGAAGCGGGTGCGGTCGCGATGCGCGTAATTCTCGATCTGCATGCCGGCGAAATCCGAATTCGGCACCGAGATGATTGTGCGGTCGGGCGACCTTATGCGGGTCGAGCGCATGCCGATATGCTCGATGGTGCCCGACTGTCCGCCGAACTTGCAGAAGTCGCCGACGCTGACCGGCCGGTCGGCATACAGCGTCAGGCCGGAGAGGAAATTCTGCAGCGTCGGCTGCGCCGCCAGCGCCACGGCGAGGCCGCCGATGCCGAGACCGGCGATGACACCTTCGTAAGGAATTGCGAGCACTTCGGCCAACAGCAGGAAGGCGACGATCAGCAGGGCCACGCGCGCCACGCCGGTGGTCAGCGAAATCAGCGTGTCGTGATAGCCCGGCACCTGCCACATGCTACGGTAACGACCGGCGATCCTGCCGATCAGGTGCCAGATCACCGGTACGAAACCTATCACGATCAGGCTCCAGGCCACGGCCTTCACGGGTGCTGCGACCACCTGCGGCAGGCCGAGCGGGCGCAATGTCACCAAAAGGAAAAGGCCCAGGAAGATCGAACGCACCGCCCATTCGACCACGCGCAGGAAACCCGACCGCTGCGAGCGGTTCTGGCTGGGCGTGAAAAAGGAAATGACCGCATTGGCGATGAAGCCGAAGACAACGCCGGCCAGCACTGCGAGGCCGAGCATCCACCATTGCCAGCGCTCCATCGGTCCGGCGCGGGTGAGCAGGCGGGGGCTGATCTCGCGGGCCAGGCCACGCGTGGCGAAGAACGGGTCGGTGCTGGCGAAAGCGGCGAATTCCGGCGCCACCGGGACCTCTTCCACATCGGCATAGAGCGTGCGGATATTGGCGAGCGTCTCGGGCGTGAATTGCCAGATCTTGCCTTTGCCGGTGCCAGCGGGATCCGTCTCGACCGGCCCGACGACTATGTTGCCGGACGGATGCTCGAAATAGACATAGGGCGTGTTGCTTATGGGGTCGTCCGGAATTTCCTGCCAATAGACATAGCCGATACGATCGATGACTTTCTTCAGATAGCGCTCGAGAAGGACCGCCTCGTCGGCGCGCACGGCGGGGTTGTAGTCACGCAGATTGAGCGCCGCCTGCGCCATGTTACCGGCCTCGGTGACGCCGCTGAGCAGCACCTTGAACGTATCGCGTGGCGAGGCCAGTTTGGCTGGATCGTCGACCCAATCGACGGCTTCGCCGCGTGCCGCCTGGAATTGGGCGAGCTTGGCCTGGAGCAGGCCGGACGGCGGCCCGACGATGAACCACTCGCTTTGTCTGCGCCGGAAAGTGACGTCGAAGGCGGCGTTGGTGCCATATTGCTGGAGCTTGGCGCTCACCTCGTCGCCGGCGATCGCGTCATGCGGCAGGCTCCAGAGGCGGAAGGTGGCATTGTCGATGACATTGAACAGAAGCTTGGTGTAGTCGGGCATGTTGAGGCCGCCGCGGTCGGCCTCGGCGACATCGACTAACCCGGCCGCCCGGCCGGCGAGGCCCATGCCGCCGCCGGTCGCGCGCGGTACATTGTCGGCGCCGCTCTCGTTCATCGCCTGCAGGAACGAGCGCATGGTCGTCATCGGGCTGGTCTGGTCGACACGGATGTCCTCGACGGCGCTGACGCGCACGCCTGTCCACCATTCGGCCGTGGCAGTTTCGAAACGTCCCATGAAGCTCTCGCCGTCGGGCGACTGGACGAAGAGGAAAGCGCCCTGGCGATCGCCCTCGAACCAGCGTCCGACAAGATTTCCGCCTTCAGCCTTAGCCTCGATGCGGCCGTTGTAGAGCGGGTAGATGCCCTTTACATCGGCACCGGTCTGCTCGAACGTGATCTCGGCGCCGCCGCCGCGCCATTTCGTGTCCCAAACGCCGGTCCAGTTGGCACCGGTCCAGTCGGCTGCCTCCTGGGCACGCGCCTGTTGCAGCGACGGCAGCAGGCCGGCCAAGGCAAGCGCCACAATCAGAGCGATCATACGGATCAGGGCCGAGGCCAGCCGATGCTGTCTGGCTGAAGCGACGGGGACACCGCTCATTGCATTGTCCTTCTTCTCGCCCGTGCAGCAGTGGGCGGGACTCTGTCGAAGAAGGGTTATTGCCGCGGAAGGTGAATATTCTGTTTCCGCAGGGTCATGGAACACCGCCGGATCGCGGCGCTTGCCGGTCAATCGTAGGTCAGATCCGTCGCCTTGCCGCCGAAAACGCGGTAGGCGTAGAAGGAGTAGAAGATGATGATTGGCAGCACGACCACCGTGCCGGCCAGGATGATGGCAAGGCTTTCGGGCGCGGATGCAGCCTGCCAGATGGTCAGCCTGTCGGGCACGACGAAGGGATAGAACGACCAGGCAAGCCCGGCAAAGCCCAGCGTGAAGATGGCGGCCAGCGTCAGGAACGGTATCAACGCATGGCGGTCGTCTGCCTTGGGTAAATGAAAGGTCTGCCGCCATAGCCAGCCGAACAGCATCGCCGACAGGACCGGCAACGGCGACAAATAGAGCATGGAGGGCCAGACGAACCATTTGTCGAAGATGCGCGGGCTGGCGAGCGGCGTCGCCAGCGAAACGGCGACCATGCCGAGTGCGGTCAGCACCAGCGCACTGCGCAACCAGAGCACCGCCTTCTTCTGCAATTCGCCTTCCGTCTTGTAGATGACCCAGGCCGCGCCCATCGCCGCATAGGCCGCCGCAAGGCAGAGCGCCACCAGCGCGCCAAAGGCGATGCCGCCGAGGCCGACATCCAGGCCGAGCACATAGATGCCCAGCATATAGCCTTGTGCCAGCGAGGCGATGACAGAACCGAGGAAGAAAATGCGGTTCCAGCGATGCTTCCGACCGGCCGGCACCTTGGCGCGGAAGTCGAAGGCGACGCCGCGCAGGATGAGACCGACCAGCAGCAGGAAGACGGGGATATAGAGCGCGGTGAGGATGGTGCCGTGCGCCAGCGGGAAAGCGACCAGCAGCAGGCCGACGGCCAGCACCAGCCAGGTCTCGTTAGCGTCCCAGAACGGACCTATCGCGGCGATCATGGTGTCCTGCTCGGCGTCTTCGGCGACCGCGAACAGGATGCCGATGCCGAGATCGAAGCCGTCGAGAATGACGTAGATCAGGATTGCAAGGCCCATCAGGCCGGCGAAGATGACGGGGAGCAATGTCGGCCAGTCGACGAGGGTCATCACCGTTCTCCTGGTTGGGCAACCGGCTGCGACAGCGGCGCGTTGAGGACACCCGGCAGCGGCGAGACGTCGCCATCCTTCGCCGCCTTCAGCGCCAGATGCACCAGCACGCCGAGATAGGCGATCAGAAGCAGCGCGTAGAGGGTGAGATAGACCGCAAGCGACAGCGCGACCTGGCCGCCGGCGACCGGGCCGACGGCATCGACGGTCTTGAGCACGCCGGTCACCAGCCAGGGCTGGCGGCCGATCTCGGTGGTGTACCAGCCGGCTAGCGTCGCCAGCCAGCCGGACAGCGCCATCGGTACCATCACCAGGGCCAGCAGTTTCGGCAGGCTGTGGCGGCGCTTCAAGAAAAAGGCGGCGGACCAGGATACGACGAGCATCAAGACCCCGGTGCCGACCATGATGCGAAAAGCCCAGAACACCGGGAAAACAGGCGGATGGTTGCCGACATAGTCGTTCAGCCCCGGCACGACGCCGCTGGCGCTGTGCCTGAGGATGAGGCTGGCCCCGTCGGGGATGGTGACCTCGAACTTGTTCTCTCTAGCCGCTTCGTCGGGAAGCGCGAAGAGGACCAACGGCACGTTTGGTCCGGTGTTCCAGTTGGCCTCCATGGCGGCGATCTTCTGCGGCTGGTGCTCCAACGTGTTGAGGCCGTGCTGGTCGCCGGCGAAGATCTGGATAGGGATCAGGATCGCCGCAGTGAAGACACCGGTGCGCAATGCCTTCCACATCGATTCCGAGCGGTCGCCATAGAGATAGCGCAGCGCCGACAGGCCGGCGATCAGGAACGAAACCGTCAGGCCTGAGGCAAGCAGCATGTGGATGAGCCGGTAAGGCATGGATGGATTGAAGACGATGGCCCACCAGTCGGTGGCGTGGGCGACGCCGTCGCGCATCTCGAAGCCGACCGGCGTCTGCATCCACGAGTTGAGCGCGATGATCCAGAAGGCGGACAGGGTGGTGCCGCCGGCCACCAGCACGGTCGCCAGCGTGTGGATGCGGTTGGAGACACGGCGGAAGCCGAACAGCATGATGCCAAGGAACGCTGCCTCAAGGAAGAAAGCGGTGAGGATCTCATAGGCGAGCAGCGGGCCGGCTATGTTGCCGACGGTTTCCATGTAGCCCGGCCAGTTGGTGCCGAACTGGAAGCTCATGGTGACGCCCGAAACCACGCCCATGGCGAAAGACAGCGCGAACACTTTTACCCAGGTGAAATAGGCACGCATCCAGGCGGAATCGCCCGTGGCGTTATAGCGAAGCTTGAAGAACAGCAGCACCCAGCCAAGTGCAATAGTGATAGCCGGAAACAGGATATGGAACGAGATGTTCGCGCCGAACTGGATGCGCGAAAGGATGAGCGGGTCCATGGTGGGCTCCGGCTGCTGCTTATAGCAGGAAGATAGGCTGGATGCGCCAAACGGTCAAAGCGGCGTGGCGTCACGCGAGGCGGAACGCCGCAGGACGGGACCATTTATTCCTGAGGCGTTGTCATCGGAGCCACGGTAGGCACCTATACTCGGATCAGTATACGGCTAGCGCCTTGAGACCGGTTGGCCGATCTCAACACTAGAACCGGATGCCGAACTTGGCCGAGACGGTGTGATCCTGGCTGTCGCCATCGGTACCGACCACGGTGCTGTAATTCATGCCGAAATTCCAGCCATCGCCCATCTGCGCGTCAAAGCCGAGGCCGATCGACAGCAGATCCTGCGAGAAAGCTTCGACGTCGAACCCATAAGGCAAGGTGCCGAGATCGGCATAGCCCATGCTGGCGCGGCTCGATCCCTCGAAATCATGCGTGTATTCCAGCCGCAGGCGTGGCGTCAGCACGCCCCAGCCCATGGGCATTGCCTTTTCCAGCCGCAGGCCGAGCGTGCCGGACAGCGTGTCGATCTCCTGCTCGCCAAAGGTCAGATTGTCGAGGCCGGCGCCGGTCTCGGTAAAACCATCGAGCCTGGAGCGCGAGCCTGACACCCGCCCGTAAGGCGAGATCAGAAGCCCGTCCTGGCGATATTCATAGCCGGCCGAGAGCGAGGCGAAGATCTGGTCGCCGCTGCGTGTTCCCGATGCGAAGTCGCCCGTCCCCGTCACGTAACGCTCGCTGTCGAAATCCAGGCTGCTATAGCCGGCGAGCCCATCGAGGAAGAAGCCAGGCACCGGGCGGTAGCTGCCATACGCCGCAATGGAAATGGCTTTGGCATGGCTTTCGGTACCATTATCGCCGACATCGGTGACGTCGCGCCCGTAGCCGAAGCCGACTCCGGCGGTCAGTTGAGGGCTGAACCGGTAATCGGCGCCGGCACTGACGCCGACCAGGGTGCTTTCCAGCTTGAGCGCGCCATCGTCATTCCTGCCGAAATTCACATAGCCGCCGCTCCAGAGGGCGAGTTCGCCAAATGGGCTGTCGGAGACGATCGGGTCGGCCGCGGCGCTGCCGCTGGTGCCTTGAATCGCCGTGCCGGTGGCCGGCGCCTGGCGCTGCTGGCCGGGCTTGTCCTGCGCATAGGCTGTGGCAGTGGTGGGCAGCGGCTGCGCGGCTGTTGCCGTACGGTTACCGCTAGCGGTGTTGGTCGCCGCGTCAGGTATAACGCGCTGGATGGCATCCAGCGCAGGATCGCTCTGCACGATCTCCTCGGCATAGGCGTCCGGATCGTTCGGATCGCTTTGGACGCCGAGATTTACGCCAATGGAATTTGTGCGCCGTTCGCCCTCATTGTGAAGCTGTTCGAGGCGCTGGTTGAAGTGGCGGATCTGCGTGTTGGCGAACCGCCTGGTGCTTTCCGTCTGTGCCCGGATCAGGCCGATCACTTCCGGATCACGCGATGGATCCGCGCGGGCGGTGACATTGATGGTGACTGTCGCCGGCGCCGACGCGCCATCGGAGTTGGACAGCGTATAGGTCAGGCTGGTGGCGCCGGCAAAAGTGGCGGACGCCGCAAAACTGAGGATGTAGGTACCGCTTTCAGCGACGATCGTCGCCTCGCCGGCCTCGCCTGGCGCCGGCGTGACAATGGCCGCGCTGGTGAACGGGCCATTGACCGCACCTTGGGTGAGGTCGACCGTGCCGGTGGTGCCGGCCAGAACGGTCAGCGTGTGATCCTGTGCTTCCGGCTGCGTTCTCTCGATCACGAGCGTATATGCCTGTTGGCCGGTGAAGCCGAGATTGTCAGTCGCCGTCACGGTGAGATTGAACGAGCCGGATTCCGTTGGCGTGCCGGAGATCTGGTTGCCGCCAAGGCTCAGGCCCGCCGGCAAGGTGCCCGCAGTCAGGGCAAAGCTGTAGGGCGCTGTACCACCCTGAGCGCTTATCGTGACCGCACTATAGGCATCGAACACGTTGCCAGTCGGCAGGCTACCAGGTGCCAGTGTAATCTCCGGCGCCTCGATGGTCAGCGCGTAGGCGCGCTCGCCGGTAAAGCCGTGGGTGTCGGTGGCCGTTACGGTGAAGATGAAGTTGCCGGCGACCGTAGGCGTTCCCGTGAGATCGCCATTGGTCAGGGTTACACCAGCCGGCAAGGCGCCAGCCGTCAGTGTATAGCTATAAGGAGCGGTTCCGCCTGCTGCAGCAAAGGTAGCTGGCCCATAGACAACGCCCCCGGTTCCGATCGGAAGGCTGTCCGGTCCCAGGGTAATTTCTGGGGCGTCGATGGTCAAAGTGTATACATTTTCGCCGGGAAAGCCGTTGGTATCCGTGGCTGTCACGGTGAAGTTGAAAGTACCGGCAGCGGTCGGCGTTCCCACCAACTGGCCATTGGTCAAGCTCATCCCGGCCGGCAGGGCGCCGGCGGTTAGTGCAAAGGTATAAGGTGCTGCACCGCCCTGACCCGAAAGCGCCACCGGCCCATAGGCAGTGCCGGCTGTTCCATTTGCCAGATTGTCGGGCAATACATCGATGCCCGGCGCGTTGACGATCAGCGCATAGGCGCGCGCGCCGGTAAAGCCATTGGCGTCGGTGGCCGTCACCGTGAAATTGAACGTGCCGGCGACAGTCGGTGTCCCCGTCAGTTCGCCATTGGTCAAGGTCATCCCGGCCGGCAGCGCGCCGGCAGACACTGCATTGCTGTAGGGTGCCGTTCCGCCCTGAGCCGACAGCGCCACCGGCCCATAGGCAGTGCCGGCCGTCCCATTGCCAAAACTGACAGGTTCGATGCTGATCGTAGGGGCAACGACGGCCAAAGTGTAGGCCCGTGAACCGGTAAAGCCGTTGGTGTCGGTGGCCGTCACGGTGAAGTTGAAGTTGCCGGCGACAGTCGGCGTCCCGGCCAGTGCGCCAGCGGTCAAGGTCATCCCGGCCGGTAGCGTGCCGGCGCTCAGCGTATAACTGTAAGGTTCTGTTCCGCCCGTTGCAGAATATGCCACCGGCCCATAGGCGGTTCCGGCCACTCCACCGGGGACGCTCGCGGGTTCCACCGCGATCACCGGTGCGACAATCGCCACCGAATAGGTCCGGGTGCCGGAAAAGCCGTTGGCCGATGTTGCTTGCACGGTGAAACTGAAAGTGCCGGGCGTATTCGGCGTCCCTGACAAGATGCCTGCCGACGATAGTGTTAACCCCGCAGGAACCAAACCAGATGAGATGACGAAGCTGAAGGGCGCGGTTGCGCCATTTGGACTGGTGGCCGTGAGGGTCTGGCTATAGGCCACCGCCGACACGCCGCCGGGCAGCGTCGATGGCAAGATATCGACGGTCACGGCGGTGCAGGCGAGCGCCAAATTGGTCACATCGGCGCCGGCAATGGTGCCGGATGTTGGTTGGAGCGTGCAGATTTCCTGCGCCGGGTTGGAGACAATCGAGGCGCTCCAGCTGGTGCCGTTGAGCAATCCGGTAGGGAAAGTAAAGCCGGCCGCCCCGGCTGCGACAGTAACGGTCTGAGGGCCGCTCGAACTGTTCAGTTGAAGAGTGACCGGACCGCTGGCGCTGCTGCCGGTGCCGCCGACGAAGAAGCGTGGCTCGGCAAAGCAGATCAGCGCTGAGCCATTACCGGCGACAACACCGTTGTTGATTGTAACTGATTGCAGCCCCGTGACACCCGAGCTACCGCCCGCACCGCCGCCGCCGCCGCCATTCCAGTTCTGCTGACAGTTGGTCGTGCCCACACCAGCACCGCCGCCGCCGCCGCCAGTGACTGCGCCGCCGCCACCGCCGCCGCCATAGCCGGCGCCGGTAAAGGAGCCCGAGAAATTGAAGGCATCTCCGCCATCGCCGTTGGCGCCGCCGGCTGTAGCGGGAAATGTGCCGCAACCCGCACCGCCCGCACCGCCAGTGCCGACGCTGCCGCCGCCGCCACCGAATGGCCCTGTGCCACCGGGTACAGTCGCGCCTGCAAGGCCAAGCCCACCACCGCCTACACCTCCGGCGCCACCGGCAATCGCATTGGCTGTGCTCCAGCCGGCATTGCCGCCGCCGCCGCCGCCGCCTGCTATGGCGACACGGCTGCCGCTTCGCTGCAGATCCGTTGCGCCACCGCCAATGCCATCGACCCCTTCCCCAACACCGCCAGGATTGACAGCCTGCGAGCCCTGTCCGCCGACGCCGATGGTCAGCACATCGCCGGGCGTGACCTGAAGCGTGCCGCGAACGCGGCCGCCGAGGCCGCCGAGGCCGCCGGGGCTATTGGGGCTACCGCCAATGGTGCCGGCGCCACTTCTGCCGGAACCACCCTGAGCACCCGAGAGAAAAACCGTGGCCTGGGTTACGCCGTCTGGAACGGTTATGGTTTGCTGGCCGCCGGTAAAACCGAATGGATGTGCCGTCTCGCCAGGAGCACAACTTTGTGCCGATGCGCTGGCCGACCAGGCGCAGACCATCGCGATCGCGCCCAGTATCCGCGCAACCGTTCGCACATGTGTCTTTGATTTCATGACGCCCCCGCCAAGTCTGCGACTTTCGATCTATAAGAATGATCTACCGGCGCAGTGCAATCAGAATTTCCATGAAGTTGTCGTGATATATCGGATGCCGCGACTGAGGCTCAATATTAAGCAAGTACGATGCATTTTTGCTACACCAGTAATGCTGTAGCCCAAACGGGGGGTGCAGGCTTCGCCAGCCTAAGCTCCGCGGTTGAAGGAAGCGTTGATATCTTGGATCGCGTGCGCTCTCTCGCCTGTAATTTCGTTGGGAAGCTTAACTGTAGGTATTCGCACTCAAAATCGCAATGATGGTGCAATTATACTCGAATTAAATAAAATTCTTACCGACGTCACACCCCTCTCGCAAATCATCGGGTCTACGCTCGGATCAGCGAGACGCTTATGGCCGTCTCATTTGGGTAGACGTCAGCGGAGCAGCGTGGCGAGACGGTTTTTGCGTCTCATAAGGATTGGTTGCGACAGTCCGAGACGCTAGCGTGGCGTCGTCTAGAGCACGTCCTGTGATCGATGAATCGATTGTGACGTGACAGCAGGCTTCGCCGGTGATTCCGTTAAGTTGATAAGGCCAACCCTGACCTTGGACTAGGTGTGTTTGGGTCCCGAGAACCGGAACGGAGCGGACATTTGGGTCCATCAGTACCGGACGCGCAGGAAACCGCCGTTTGCAGGCCGGCCTCACCTGAATATTCATGCCCTAGATGATCTGTGGGTCCGTCATCACGGTGAACATTCCGACCCGTTTGGACCGCAAGCTTCCGGGCTTGTATTTGCTGAGCCATTCATCCGTTTCGGACAGGAAAAGGCTCGCCTTCCCGTCTGCGGCGGCATTGCCGGCCGCCTCGGCTCTGCCCTGTATCGCCTGGTGAACAGAACGGAAATAATAGTGGAAGAAGAGACGGTTGAATTCGGTGAAGTAAATGTCGGCAGCTCTTCCGCTGCCGCGGATCACGAGCATGTTCTCGTCGTTGCCCGTGATCGAAGCGTCGGAAAAGTTTGCCGACCCGGTGATGACGATCGGGTCCGCACCGAGCGGGTCCTTTAACAGAAACTTCGAATGAATATAGGCGACATGCTGGTTGAGCTTCAGGATGCCGGCATTGACCTCGCGGGTCCAGCGATAGAGATCGTCCCGCAAATACGATCCCCAAGCCTGGTAGACGTTGTGCTTCGCGGATAGCCGCACGAAAGCATCGGGCTTTTCCGGATCCGGCTTGTCTTCCTTCTCCAGCATGAGGAAGGAGATGTGGCTGTCTCGCGTATTGTCTGCGAGTGCGGATTTGAACAGCGCGTTGACGCCGAAGGCGAGCGTAATGCAAGCGAGCGATTCCGCCGCGTCAAGCGTCTCGACATACATCTCAAGAACTGAAACGCCCTTTCGCGGGCTGAAGATCGGCGTCACTCCGGCTGGAATGTCCGACAGCTTCCCAGGCGTCGACAGCAACGCCATCACCGCCTCGCGGTAAGCCGCTTTTTTGGCTGTCGCTTTGGCCCTTGGGTCGCCCTTCAACGAGCCAGGATCGGTTGCCAGCAGTCTCCAATATTTGCTGAACGCCGAGGCAGTGTCCTTGTTGCGAAACCAGTGCCCGACATTGGTTTGCCCGTGAACCCCGCCATCCGACAGATTGGTGGAGCCCGTCCAGACCTCTTCTGCGACCGCGGGGTCGCCACGCAGAAGCACCAGAAACTTGTTGTGCTGGATGTCGCTTGGATTGGCGGCGCGCCAGCAGGCGACGCTGTCCGCCGGCAATCCGGCGGCGGCCACCGTGCGCTTGCTGTCCTCCAACGGGAAGCTCTCGATAAGCTTACCCGTCTTTTTGTCGATATGGGCGTTGTCCTTTGCGTCCAGGATCAGCTTGACGGCAACCCCGCGTTCGACGGCGGCCGTCAGTCTTTTGACGACGGGCAGATAGCGGAACTCATAAAAACACCCAAGCAGCGTATCGCCGGCTTGCGCGCTGTCTATGAAGCGGATCAGGGCCTCGTCGAGATCGCGGCTCAGCCAGTCGAGCGCCGCCTGGCGCTTGACCGGGTCGGTGATCTTGTCCGGCGCCTTGTTGTCGAACTGGCGCGCATAGGCCTGACTGCTTGCGACGCCACGATTGAAGAAGATGTCATGCTCGCCCTTGGTAAACAGCGGCTCGGTGCGGATGCCGATCTCCACCGGCGCTGCGCTGCGGTCGATATTCCGCGGTTTTCCCTTCAGCGGATGAAAAAAATAGCGATACTCGCGACCTGGTTTGGCGGTGAAGTCATCCCAGACGAAGCTCTGGATAGGCTGGTCATATGTACTGACGATCATATCCTGGCTGGGAAAGGGAATTACGGACGGAAACACCTTGAAACCGTACATGAAATAGCGCTCGTCTTCCCGCGGGTCGAAGCGCTCAACCGCAAAACCCAACAGGCCGGCCGTATCGGCCTGTCGGTAGTCGACAGCAAAAGAGACAGTGTTTGTGCCCGAGACAGCATATATTACATAGCCGTCTACTGAATTTGACCTGAAATGCACGAGAACCCCCTCTTGTTCATCGTTTTTACGGAACGCAGTGAAGTAGATACTACTATAGCATGGAATATGCTTTTATGGCGAAACGAGGCGTGCGACTGCGCGATTGCGGCAGGGGGAGATGCGTCTTCGCATGCCAATGTCCAGAACTGTCAGGAGTGCCATTGACTTCCGGCTGCGCGCACCGACATTCAGCGGATTAAAATCGACAATCCCCCTTTCAAGCAGCCGTTTTCAGCCATGCCATCCATCATTTCCATTTCCGGGGTCACCAAGACCTACGCCACCGGTTTCAAGGCGCTGAAGGAAATCAACCTCGATATCGAGCGCGGCGAGATTTTTGCGCTGCTCGGGCCGAACGGCGCTGGCAAGACGACGCTGATCTCGATCGTCTGCGGTATCGTCAACCGCTCGTCGGGCACGGTCACCGTGGACGGCCACGATATCGGCCGGGATTATCGGGCAGCGCGTAGCCTGATCGGGCTGGTGCCGCAGGAACTGACCATCGACGCGTTCGAGAGCGTATGGGCAACTGTCAGTTACAGCCGTGGCCTGTTCGGCAAGCCGGCCAACCCCGCCTTCGTCGAGAAGGTGCTGCGCGACCTGTCGTTGTGGGACAAGAAGGACGCCAAGGCGATCACCCTGTCCGGCGGCATGAAGCGGCGGCTAATGATCGCCAAAGCGCTATCGCACGAACCGAGGGTGCTATTTCTCGACGAGCCGACAGCCGGCGTCGACGTCGAGCTGCGCCAGGACATGTGGGCGATGGTGCGTCGGCTGCGCGAGGATGGCGTCACCATCATCCTGACCACGCACTATATCGAGGAAGCCGAGGCGATGGCCGACCGCGTCGGCGTCATCAACCGCGGCGAGATCGTGCTGGTCGAAGACAAGGCCGAACTGATGCGCACGCTTGGCCGCAAACGGCTGTTGCTGGAGCTGCGCAGCCCGCTTGCCACCATACCCGAAACGTTTTCGCGCTATGCGCTGGAGCTTTCGCCGAACGGTGACCAACTGACTTATACCTATGACAACCAGAGCGAACGGCCGGGCGTGGCCTCGTTGCTCCGCGACCTTGAGACTGCCGGCATCCAGTTCCGCGATATCGACACGCAAAACAGCTCGCTCGAGGAGATCTTCGTCAATCTGGTGAGGAAGGACGCATGAACCTGCGAGCAGTCTGGGCGATCTACAAGATGGAGATGGCGCGCGCCTTTCGGACCGTGCTGCAGAGCATCGTCTCGCCTGTCATCTCGACGTCGCTCTATTTCGTCGTCTTCGGCTCGGCCATCGGCTCGCGCATCACAGAGATCGACGGCATCAGCTACGGCGCTTTCATCGTGCCGGGGCTGATCATGTTGTCGCTGCTGACGCAGTCGATCTCCAACGCCTCCTTCGCCATCTACTTCCCGAAATTCGTCGGCTCGATCTACGAATTGCTGTCGGCGCCGGTATCCTATCTGGAAATCATCATTGCCTATGTCGGGGGTGCGGCGACCAAGTCGATCATACTCGGCCTGATCATCCTGGCGACCGCGGCGCTGTTCGTGCCGCTGACCATCGAGCATCCGTTCTGGATGCTCGCTTTCCTGGTGCTGACGGCGGTGACGTTCAGCCTGTTCGGGTTCATTATCGGCATCTGGGCGAAGAGCTTCGAGCAGCTGCAGCTGGTACCGCTGCTGATCATCACGCCGCTGACCTTTCTTGGCGGCAGCTTCTATTCGATCGATATGCTGCCCGGCATC
Organism: Mesorhizobium sp. WSM4823; assembly: GCF_055811195.1. Classification (NCBI taxonomy): domain Bacteria; kingdom Pseudomonadati; phylum Pseudomonadota; class Alphaproteobacteria; order Hyphomicrobiales; family Phyllobacteriaceae; genus Mesorhizobium; species Mesorhizobium sp. WSM4823. The sequence continues at coordinate 587,338 of NZ_JBVVQL010000004.1, read as the reverse complement.
TGGCGCACGGTGACGCTGTTCAATCCTGTCCTTTATCTGGTCAGCGGCTTTCGCTGGAGTTTCTACGGCAAGTCCGACGTCTCGATCGGCATCAGTCTCGGCATGACCGTCGTTTTCCTGCTTATCTGCATAGCGGTGGTCGCGTGGATATTCAGGACCGGCTACCGGCTGCGGAACTGACGGTCCCAACTTCGTCATCCCAGGTCTCCGCGGCGTTGCTTCGCTCCGCCCCAGGATGACGAAGGGAAAAGGCTTCGGTCAAGCCCGCTGTGTCGAGGACCTAGAGTGCCTTGATCAGGCGGAGCAATCCCAGCATCTCGATGAAAGTGCCCTTGCGGAAGGCGATGTAGGTCGGCTCCTCGATGCCGTGGAAGCGGCGTTTGAAAGCTGCCTGCCCCTGCAGGTTGAACTTGCTGCGGTTGATCCATGGCGAACCATAGGCGCGCTGGAAGGTGGTGCGCCAGAAGTCGCTTTCGGCAAATCCGCTGGGTCCGATGTCGACGAGCGGCGACAGGCCGAGCGTGACGACGGAGACGCCTTGCTCACGGAAGCGGTCGACTGCGAATTTGGTCAGGCCGATCTCGGCATGCGGCGTGGCGTCGACATGCTTGCGCTTGAACGAGGTGGTGTAGCCGATCACCTTACCGCCGCTGAACAGGGGATCGAAGTCGAGCAAGGCAACGAGATCGCCATCAGGGCCATGCAGGACGAAGCGGCGCATGTCGACGCCGAGATGATCATTGAAGGGGCGGTTGAGGAAGGCCATCTCCCATCGTTTGACGATGCGGTCCGCCCGCCAGTTCTGCGATAGCCGCTGGATCTCGTCGAGAAAGATGGTCCGCTTGTCCTCGGCAAAGGAAAATCCCTTTTTCAATAGCCAACGCTCGGAATAGCGCACGGTTTCGTTGCGCTTTCCGGAAAAATCATGGGCGGGCAGGACCAGCCGCGTATCCACGCCGAGACGGTTGACCTGATATCCGAGCCCGGCCAGCACGCACGCCGTCTGTTCGCCGATCTGCACGAACCACGGGTTATCGGCGGCCTCAACGAAACGCTTGATATAGTCGGGCCGATCGGGCGGATGGACCACTGGGTCGCCGAGCGCGAAATGGTGTTTCATTTTGGTGCCGAAGGCGATGTAGCCGTCAGCGTCACCGAAATAGGAAAGGTTGCGCTGGACGGCGGTCGAATAGGCGAGCGAAAAATTGCCGTGCTGGCGGACCAGCGCCAGGCGCTGGACATGCGTCAGCTCCCGCCGCTCTACCTTCGGCGCTGCGCCCTCGAGCAGGCGGTCGAAATGAATGCGCAAGGAGGCCATTGTCGAGATTCCGCGTCCCGCGCTTCACTACTGGGAGTACCCGCCAGCTCGCGGGCTTCGAATCAATCGCATTGGGCGGTCTGATTATCGATCATATCGCGCATGTGCCCTATAGAGCGCAACTGGGGTGGTGAACACCATGAAATGGTAGCAGCGAGAATTGAACGAAAGCCCAGAAATTGGGTATAAACTGGCAATTGGTCATAAAAATGAGGGGCTTCGGCCGAACCGAAACCCCTCCTTCACGATTTATCAGCGTGGACCCTTGGAGCGAGATGATCTCTAGACCGCGATCTTGCCACCGCCCTGCTTGGTGATGGCGACGACCGACGGCCGCACCGGCATATCGGGCTTGAAGTCGGGCCAGCGGGTCGACAGGTCCTCATAGTAAGAGGGGCGGCCAAACGGCTCCCAGTCTTCGCCGCCATCGGCCGGATGCTGAACTGCAACGAAGGCGGTCTGGTCGTCGGGCGTGAATAGCGGGCCGCACATTTCGGCGCCGATCGGCACGCGGAAGAACAGCTTTGACGTCGCCCGCGCCTCGCCTTCGGTGTCGACGGCCCACAGGCCGTCGGTGCGACCGGTCGCCTTCGGGCCCTGGCCGTCGGTCGAGACCCAGAGCCGGCCGGCCGCATCGATAGCGCAATTATCTGGCATGCCGAACCAGCCATTGGCGGTCGTTGCGGTCGAGAAGGTGGCACCGACTTCGGCCACCGAGGGATCGCCGCATTTCAACAGCACTTCCCACTTGCCCTTGGCAGCAGCGAAATCGCCACCGTCCTCGACGATCTCGATGATGTGGCCGAAGGCGTTTTCGGCGCGCGGGTTGGCGGCGTCGACCTGCTCGGCCTTGCGCTTCGAATTGTTGGTCAGCATGACGTAGACCTTGCCGGTCGTCGGGTTGGGCTGGATGTCTTCAGGGCGATCCATCTTGGTGGCGCCGAGAAGATCGGCGGCAAGCCTTGTCCCGATCAGCACGTCGGCCTGGCTGGCAAAACCGTTTTCGGCGGTCAACGGGCCCTGACCGTGAACCAGCGGCAGCCACTCAAGCGTGCCGTCCTCGGCGAATTTGGCAACGTAGAGCGTGCCGTCGTCGAGAAGATCCATGTTGGCGGCACGGTCCTCGGCGTTGAACGTGCCTGTGGTGACGAATTTGTAGACATAATCGAAGCGCTCGTCGTCGCCGAGATAGAAAACGACGCGGCCGTCCTTGGCGACGATCGATTCGGCACCCTCATGCTTGAAGCGGCCCATGGCAGTGCGCTTCTTCGGCACCGAATTTGGATCGTTGACGTCGACCTCAACGATCCAGCCAAAGCGGTTCGGCTCATTCGGCTCCTTGCCAAGGTCGAAACGGTCGTAATGCGCCGCCCACTCATAGGAGCCCTCGGGAATGCCCAGGCGCTTGTAGTTGGCTGCCTCCGGATGATCGGCCGGCAGTTCGCCGGAGAAATAGCCGTGGATGTTTTCCTCGGCCATGACATAGGTGCCCCAGGGCGTGACACCGCCGGCGCAATTGTTGACGGTGCCGATGACCTTGGTGCCGGTCGGGTCGGCATTGGTCTTGACGCGGTCGTGGCCGGCGACGGGACCTGACAGTGCGATCTCGGTCTTGGAGGTGATGCGGCGGTTGAGCTTGCCGTCGCGCACCACTTGCCATTTGCCCGATACCTTGCGGATCTCGACGACGGTGCCGCCATGCGCGGCCATCTCGACATCGACCTGTTCCTTGCTCAGCGGCGCCTGCTTGGCCTCGCCCTCGACGATGGTGACGAGACCCGGAAACATCAGATGCGGGTTGGTGTATTCGTGGTTGACCACCAGCAGGCCATGCTCGGCCGAACCGTCGAGCGGGATATAGCCGACATAGTCGTTGTTGTAGCCGAACTGTCTTTCCTGGGCCTGCGCCGACTGCTTTGTCGGATCGAATTCCGGCGAATCGGCAAACAGCGGATCGCCCCAGCGCAGCAGCACGTCGGCGTCATAACCCGGCGCGACATGATGCTTGTCGTCGACGCCTGCCTCGACCTCGTCGAACGTGAAGGCCGAGCCGGCGGCGGCGCGGGCATCGTCGGCAAGCATCAGTGCCAGCGGGCTGAGGGTGACGGCAATGGCGGTCGCCGCGAGCGATCCCTGCAGGAACCCACGGCGCGAGAAACGCGCGGCGATGATTTCGCCCATCGTCCCGTTGTCGGTGGGATTGGTTCCTGGCCCATCGTTTTCCTCGAGCAGGCTGGTGCGGAACTGGGCGTCGGTGGCGCGATGTTCAGTCGAGCGATGTTCGTTCATGGGGGCTTGCCTCTGGCTTCTTTGGGATGGCTGGAGCGTCTTGCTTGACTGACCGCTATCGCCAGCAGATCACAGTTTGATGACGTTGCCGGCCAATTCCAGTCCCGATTCCGTGTCGATGATCGGCCCCGCTTGACCGCGACCGACGCTTCGGAAACAAGATCTGCCGCAGGCACGGAAGCACCGCTTCGAGAGGGACAGAAAGTGAGTTTTTGGGGACTGGGGCAGCTCGGCATTTCGACGGTGATCTTCCTGCTGGCGGCGACGGCGGCCAAACAATGGGGGCTGGCGCCGAGCCTCGGCAAGATCATTCTGACCTTGGCGCTCTATTCGCTGGGCAATCTGATCATGCTGAGGCTGATCCGTGAATTCGGCATGTCGGTGTCGTTCAGCCTGTCGGCGGTGATCCAACTGGTATCGGTGAACGTGGTGGCACTGGTCTTCTTCGGCGAGCGCGTCAATGCGTTGCAGGCGACCGGGATCGTGCTCGCCGTCGCAGCGGTGGCGCTGATCACGCTCGGACCCTATCTGCAAAAATTGTAATTGCGAGGGCCGATGAAGAACACCACAACCAAGTTGCTCGGCTGGATCGAATTCCCGGTGCTGCTGGCCGGACTGGTCATTGCCGGTGGACTATGGGGGTTCGAGGAACTGATGGAGGTGGCGCGAGACACCACGCCGCACGCCTTCGACACGGAAATCCTGCTTGCCTTCCGTGAAGCGGGCCAACCCGACGATCCGATCGGACCGCCATGGCTGGAAGGGGCGATGCGCGACATCACCAGCCTCGGCAGCGCCAGTGTGCTCGTACTGATCACGGCTGCGGTGATCGTCTATCTGCTGCTGATCCACAGGCCGGGGCCGGCATTTCTCGTTTTCGTAGCGGTGGCGGGCGGGCAGGCCTTGTCGAGCACGCTGAAGCTCGGAATCGACCGGCCTCGCCCCGAGTTGGTCTCGCATCTCGCCGACGTGGCGACGCTTTCGTTTCCGAGTGGCCATGCGATGTTGTCGGCGGTGACATATTTGACGCTGGGCAGCATGGCGTCGCGCTTCCTGCCCGGGCGAACGACGAAGATCTATGTGCTGTCGCTGGCAGTGCTGACGACGGTGCTGGTCGGCATCAGCCGCGTCTATCTCGGCGTTCATTGGCCGTCCGACGTGCTGGCCGGCTGGTGCGCCGGCTTCGCCTGGGCGATGCTGTGCTGGCTGGCCGCATGGGCGCTACAGCGATGGCGCGGGCAGACCGACGCCTGAACGACGCTGCGGCTAATACTCCTCGAAATTTGCGACAGCCGAGGGCCTGCTTTCCCAGTTAGCGCGCAGGCTCCATGACCTGGGTGCGTGCATGTCTTACATATACATTTTGATGCTTGAAACATGACAATAACGGTATTATACGTAGAAATGCAGACTCAGGCGGGGGTTGTTAGCCGATGATCACTGCCGCGCAGATGCGCGCCGCAAGGGCGCTGGCCGGCATCGATCAGAAGACGCTTGCCGAGCGCGCCGGGGTTTCGCTTCCAACCATCCAGCGCATGGAAGCGAGCGACGGCGTGGTCAGGGGCGTGGTCGACACGCTGATGAAGGTCATCCAGGCCCTCGATGAGGCCGGCGTGGAACTGATCGGCGAGAATCAGGCCAGCGAGCGCGGCGGCAGGGGCGTGCGCCTCAAGCCGGTCGTGCCGAAGGGCCCGCCGGGCTGAGTCGGTAAAAGTCGCGACGGCGACCGCCGACAGTCCTGCCGACGATCTCGCCGCCTTGGTTTTTATGCATGTCGTTGCCCAGTTTGAGCGACCTGCATCAGGAGCGAAAGGCAGTCCATGGATCGAACCCGGCGGGCAATTCATCAACCGGCCCGAGGTCCGGCAAAGCCGACTTTTTCCGAACTGTTCACGCCGAAGCTGGTGACAGTGCTGCGCGAGGGCTACACAGCAGAGCACTTCAAGGCCGATGCCATTGCCGGGCTGACCGTGGCCATCGTGGCGCTGCCGCTGTCGATGGCGATCGCGGTCGCATCCGGCGTGACGCCGGAGCGCGGGCTCTACACGTCCATCATCGGCGGCTTCCTCGTCTCGGCGCTCGGCGGCAGCCGCTTCCAGATCGGCGGGCCGGCCGGTGCCTTCATCGTGCTGGTAGCGGCAACGGTGGCGCGGGTCGGTGTCGACGGATTGCTGCTGGCGACGATGATGGCCGGCATCTTCCTGCTCGCCATCGGCTATCTCAGGCTTGGCACCTACATCAAGTTCATTCCCTATCCGGTGACCGTTGGCTTCACCGCCGGCATCGCCATCACCATCTTCTCCGGCCAGATCGTCGAGCTGTTCGGGCTGAAGCTCGCCGGCAAAGAACCCGGACCGCTGGTGCCGAAGCTGATGGCGCTCAGTGAGGCGGCCGGTACGATCAATCTCGCCGCCACCTCCGTGGCCGTACTGACCATCGTCGCTATTGTCCTGATGAAGCGATGGCGGCCGAAATGGCCCGCCATGTTGATTGCCATCGGCCTTGCGTCGCTCGTCGTGGCGCTGTTTTCCCTGCCTGCCGAAACCATCGGCACGCGCTTCGGCGGCATCCCGCGCAGCCTGCAAATGCCGGCCTTTCCGCCGATCAGCGTCGACAAGGTAATCGACGTCCTGCCGGACGCCGTAGCCTTTGCGCTGCTCGGCGCGATCGAATCGCTGCTGTCGGCGGTTGTCGCCGATGGCATGACAGGAAGGCGGCACCGCTCCAATTGCGAACTCGTGGCGCAGGGCTTTGCCAACATCGCGTCGGCCCTGTTCGGCGGCATCTGCACCACCGGCACCATCGCTCGAACGGCGACCAACGTGCGGGCCGGCGCGCATGGACCGGTTTCGGGCATGATCCACTCGGTCCTCCTGCTTGCGCTGATGCTGGTGGCAGCGCCGCTGGCCAGCTACATCCCGCTTGCAGCCCTTGCCGGCGTGCTGGCGGTGGTGTGCTGGAACATGTTCGAGAAGCAGGCCTTCGCCACGTTGCTGCGCGCTTCGCGCGGCGACGCGCTGGTGCTGATGGCGACCTTCCTGATCGTCGTCTTCCGCGACCTCACCGAAGGCATCGTCGTCGGTTTCGCCCTGGGCTCGATCCTGTTCATCGATCGCATGGCCAAGAGCATTGCGGTCGAGCCGGACCAGAGATTGGTGCAGGACGATGTCGCCGACAAAACCGGTGCCGCCAACGCATATGATTCCAGTGAAGCCAGCGATACCGACACCGTCGTCTACCGTATTTCGGGCGCCTTTTTCTTTGGCGCCGCCTCGACCGTCGCCACGGTGCTGGACCGGATCGCCGACCAGCGCAAGAACTTCATCCTCGATTGCTCGGCCGTGCCGTTCTTCGATTCGACGGCAGCCAACGTCATCGAGGGCGCGGCCCACAAGGCGAGGGGCGCCGGCGTGCGCTTCATCATATCAGGCGCTTCGCCGCAGACACGTCGCATGCTGATCAACCACGGCGTCAAGCGGCCGCTGGTGACATACGCCGCCTCGATCAAGGACGCGCAGGCGCAACTGGCAGGGAAGCTGAAGACGGAGTAGCGACCAGGATTTTGCCGGTCAGTGGGTCATTTGTCAGTGCAAGGATGTCCGTCCGTTGCTTCAGTTTCCATCATGATCTTTTGTCCGGACATTTTTGCTCTTTGCAGCCACGCTCCAAAAATGAAACCACATTCATGGTAGAGTTCGCGCACTGATTTGCCAGTAGAGGGCGGGTTTGCCGAATGCGTGACACGTCCCCGTGAAATCGAAGTGATCCTATGCCGACCGCGCCAACACTTGAACTTCGCCGCTATTCGCGCCTGAAAAATTTGCGGGAGCGCGCAGAACGCCAGGGTGCTGCATTGCAGTTCTGGGCGCGTACGGCATCGCTCGCCGTGATCTCCTGCTTCTTTTCATCGATCAGCCGCTGGGATGCCTCGCTGCTCTTCGTGCTGGCGGGCCTCGTGCTGTTCCAGCTCGTCGGCCTGATCCAGTTTCTCTTCGCGCGCCGTCGCAACGCGCCATGGTGGATCGGTTACCTCGTGGGTACGCTGGACATCATTCTGTTGACCGTTCTGCTGGTAACGCCCAACCCGTTTTCCCTGGAGGTCGCGCCGGCCGCGATGCAACTGCGCGAGGGCAGCTTCAAATTCCTGCTGATTTTCGTATGCCTTGGCGCGCTGACCCTTTCGACACGATTGGCGCTCTATCTCGGCGCGCTCGCGGCCTTGACGTGGGCGATCGGGGTGGGGTGGGTGATTTTTCATGCGGGAACCGTCATTCCGGCGACGAACCTCTATTCGCTGCCGATGACAGAGCGACTGAACCTCTATCTCAATCCCAATTTCGTCGATACATTCGCGCAGGCGACCAACGTGTTGGTTGTGCTGATTATCGGCGCGATCATGGCGCTGGTCGTCTCTCGTTCCCGACATCTGTCGGAAGACTACGTCAAGGCAGAGCGCGCCCGCGCCAATCTTGCCCGGCATTTTTCGCCCAATGTCGTCGACCAGCTCGCCACGGATGACGAGCCCTTCGGCCCGGTCCGCCGGCAGGATATCGCGGTGCTGTTCGCCGACATCGTCGGCTTCACACACTATTCCGAGGATCATCCGGCCGAAGCAGTGTTCGAACTTCTGCGTCAGTTCCACCGTCGCATGGAGCAGGTCGTTTTCGACCACCACGGCACAGTCGATAACTATATCGGCGATTGCATCATGGCGACATTCGGGGTTCCGCAAGCCAGCCATGACGACGCGACTCGGGCCATCCAGTGCGCTGAAGCGATGATCGCCGCTCTCAAAGACTGGAATGTGCAGCGGGTGTCCAGGGGATACCCGCCGCTGGACGTTCGGATCGGTGCACAATATGGCGCAGTCGTCATCGGCGCGGTCGGCAGCGAGCGCAATCTGTCCTTCGCGGTGGTGGGCGACACCGTCAACGTCGCCAGCCGTTTGCAAGCGCTCTGCCGTGAGCTTCAGGCGAATATTTGCTTTGGGTCACGACTGATTGAGGCCGCGCAGGCGGAATCGCCCACGACACGGTTGAATGCGCGCGATCATGGACCGGTGAGCATCCGCGGCCGGGACGAGCCGGTCCATGTTTGGGTCGAACACAGAGCCGAAAACCAGGGCGCTGTTGCGGTCTCGGCGTGATATAGGCCGCCAGTGAAACGCCTGCACTTCGGCCGGATAGCGGCCGCGCCATAGGGGTATGTCATGACCCAGGCCGAAAGCCATCACGTGCCTGAGGTGATTGCTCCAGCCTTCGCGGCTGCGGCGTCTGTGCCTGCCTTGTCCTCCCAGGCCATCGCCCGGTAGTCGAAACCGTATTCCAGCGTCGGTTTGACGATGCGGAAGAAGGGCGACAGGTCGAAGTCGCGCGGCGTGTAGAGCGAGTGGTGGCGGATGTGCAGGATTTCCTTGCACGAATAGTTCGACTGGGCCGAGGCACGGCCGGGCGCCCGGGTGATCTCGGGCAGGATCGGATAGCGGATCTGGCCATAGGCCTCGGCGATCAGCGAGGAGCAGATGGCCCGGGTCGGGTCGCCGGAACCGAAAGCCAGCATGCGGCGGCGCCAGCGCACCGGTACCGGCGGTGTCGTCGACTGGGTCAGGTATTTGATCGCTGCCGAGATCTTCTGATTGCCCTCGATGAGCAGGATGTCGCCGGGCTCGAGCGTTCGGCGCAGCGTTTCGGCATCGGACGGCGTGTAAGGCTCGTAGCCCGACGATTCCTCCTGCAACCGGCCGACAAGCCAGCGGCCAAGTCGGTCCAGAGCGTGTCACCGGTCTCGATCATGCCAGACGGCGATTATCACAGGCCGGCGGCCTAGACCATGATCCCGAACTGAAGGACTGCGTCAGCCGGCGGCGCCGGGCGCGGTGGCGTCTTCGCGCGGCGCGGCCGCCAGATCGTCGCGCGCCTTGCGTGCGAGTTTCCTTGTCGAGCGCCTGGGGCTATCACCGAACAGATCGGCCGCCGCGGCGAGGCAGGTCTTTTTCAGGCTCTTCTCCGAGCGCTTCAACAGTTTGCCCAGGAGCCGGGTCTCTTGAGGAGAGCCGAGCGGCCGGTCGTCGGCATCGAGAAGTTCGCGCAGGACGAACAAATCATGCAGCTCGCCCAGTCTTTCACCCAATTCGTCGACTGCTTTACGCCGGGCCTTGATCGGCGTCGGCCACAGCCTTCCGAGCAGCGACAGATGCATACCGTGGGTCTTTGCCGCCTTGCGCAGATCATGGAAATCGTCGGCCTCACCGCGGGAGCCCGCCTTGTCCAGCGCCTTTCTGGCGCGACGCAGCGTGGTGCGGGCGCCTTCGGCAAGCACATCGGCGGCCTGTTCAGGCCGGTCGGGCAAGGCCAGCATATCGATCCGGTTGATTCCCTCCTCGCAAGCGGCAATCGCGGCAGCTACCGCAGCGTCGAGGCCGACACCGCCATGCAATTCGTTCTGGCGCGCGACGAGCGTCTCGCGCACGGCATCGAGGCCGCCGCCGGCGCTCTGCTCGGGAAAGCTTGCCGCCAGCCGGTCGATGGTTTCAACCAGCGCGGTCGCCTCGCGCGGACCGGCAAGCAGGGCCGCCACCTGTCGGTAGCACTGGTTCTCGGTCACGCAAAATGTTTCGTCTCCGGAACGGACCAGGCGTAGCAAAGCGCGTGCGTTCTTCAGCCGCTTGCGGCATTTGTGCAGCGCCTGCTCCGGCCGGTCATGCGCCGCGTCCAGATGGACGAGCGCCTTGCCGATCTCCTCGGCGAGAATGCGCCTGACCTCATCGGTCAGGGGCAGGCGCGGGTCGATGCGATAGCTCATGCGGCGATCTCCGGAATCCCCCCGAGGGCGAGCGACGCGTTATAGAACCTCTGCTCGCCGGTGACTTCGCGGCCGAGCCAGTCTGGCAGCATTTCATCCGGTACGTCCTCCGGCGTCTCGAGCTCGGCGACTACAAGACCGCTAAGCATCCCGCCGAAGACATCGACTTCGTAGAGATGGCCGCGATGCCTAACATGGTGGCGTGTCTTCTCGATGACATGTCCGATGGCGAAGGCCAGCATCTCTTCCGCCTCCGCCAGAGGGATTGGATATTCGAATTCGTCGCGTTCGCGGGCCTTGCTGCCGAATTTAAGCGTCAGCTTCGCCGAGGCGCCGTCGCTAATGCGCACGCGCACCGAGCGGTCAGGTGCGGCGGCGAGGTAGAACTGGCGAATGCGGATATCCGCCTCGGCCAGGTCCCGCCACTCATTGCCGGAGACCAGGAACTTGCGCTCAATTTCCTTGACCATGGCTTCGCACTAAAGCGCGTGCGGCAGGAGAAGGCAAGGTCGAGACAGTCAAAGGTTGACTTTAATCATTCGATTGATTAAACAGCTGATCATGAGCAAATCAACGAACTCCAAAAATCCGCGACGAGAGGCATCCCCCGCCGACATGACGCGTGCGGCACTTGTCCGCGCGGCGCTGAAACTGTTCGGACGCCAGGGCTTCGACGGCACCTCGACGCGCGAGATCGCGGCTGAGGCGAAGGCCAATATCGGCTCGATCGCCTATCATTTCGGCGGCAAGGAAGGGCTTCGTGCGGCAGCGGCCGATTATATCGTCGACACCATCCAGACCATTGCTGGTCAGGCGATCGGCAATCTGCAGGCACCAAACGACCCCGAAGCGGCGCGGGCACAACTCTTCACCGCGTTGGAGCGGATGGTGGCCTTCATCGTGGCAAGGCCGGAGGCCGGCGAGATCGTACAGTTCGTCCTGCGTGAGCTGTCGCATCCGACAGCGGCACTCGACCGCATCTATGACGGCGTGTTCGAGCCGACGCATCGCCGGCTCTGCCTGATCTGGGAGCAGGCAACGGGCGAGGCGGCCGAAAGCGAGCGCACCAAGCTCACGGTATTCACACTGATCGGCCAAGTCATCTACTTCCGCATCGGCCGCGAAGCGGTGATGCGCCGCATGGGCTGGCGCGGGATCGGCGACGCCGAGGCCGCTAAGGTGGTGACAGTGGTGACGGATAACCTTGGGGCCATATTGGCCGCCCGGAAGGATCGTAGGTCATGAGTTTCCTCTGCTCTCTGCCGCTCGCCGCCCTGCTTTTCAGCGCCTGCGCACCGGCGGCACCACTTGCCGTCGGCTATGTCGAGGGCGACTATGTGTTGCTCGCGCCGATCGAGGTGGCGCAGGTCGAGACGATTTCGGTCAAGCGCGGCGACCGCGTCACGCCGGGCACGCCGGTGGTGACGCTGGAAAGCGCCGACGCAAAGATCGCCGTCGCGCAGGCCGAAGCGGCACTTGCCCAGGCCCAGGCGCAACTTGCCGACTTGCAGGTCGGCAAGCGACCGGAAGAGATTGAGGTGCTCAAGGCGCAGGTCGACATGGCCAGGGCGCAGGCCGCCGACGCCAAACGCAGATACACCCGCGCCAACGATCTGTTCAAACGCGGCACCGGCACGCAGGCCGATTTCGACACCGCCTCGGCCACGCTGGAGACGGCCAACGCACAGGTCGGCCAGGCGGAAGCAAATCTCGCTGTCGGCGGCCTGCCGGCGCGGCCGGAGACGATCAAGGCCGCCGACAATCAGGTCAGGCAGGCGCAATCGGCGCTGGAGCAAGCGCGATGGCGGCTTTCGAAGCGCGTGCTGGCGGCGCCTTCGCCCGGCCGCGTCAACGATGTGATCCGCAATCCGGGCGACACGGCCGGCCCGACCGCGCCTGTCATTTCGATGCTTCCGGATGGCGCGGTGAAGCTCAGCGTCTATGTGCCGGAAAGCGCGTTCTCGTCGGTGAAAGTCGGTACGCTGCTTAATGTTCATTGCGATGGCTGCGGGCCGGACGTGAAGGCTCGCGTCAGATACGTGTCGCCGGACCCGGAATTCACGCCACCAGTGATCTACTCGCTGGAGACCCGGCAGAAGCTGGTCTATCTGTTCGAGGCGCGGCCGGAGGGCGACGCCAGCGCGCTGCAGCCGGGGCAGATCGTCGACGTCGATCTGGCGGATATCGGCAAATGAACGTCATCGACGTCCATGGCCTGGTCAAGCGCTTCGGCGACAAGACCGTCGTCGACCATGTAACGATGACGGTGGCAGAAGGAGAGATCGTCGGCTTCCTCGGCCCGAACGGCTCGGGCAAGACGACAACGATCCGTATCATGTGCGGCCTGCTGACGCCGGATGAGGGCGACGGCACGGTGCTCGGTTTCGACATCCGCACCGACAGTTTGAGTATCAAGCGCGAAGTCGGCTACATGACGCAGAAATTCTCGTTCTACGAGGATCTGACCATCGCCGAAAATCTCGAATTCGTAGCGCGGCTCTACCAGTTGAAACCGCTCGACGAGCATGTGGCTAGGACGCTTGCAGAACTCGGCCTGACCTCGCGCAAAGACCAGCTGGCCGGCACGCTCTCCGGCGGCTGGAAGCAGCGACTGGCGCTGGCCGCCTGCATCATGCACAAGCCCAGATTGCTGCTGCTCGACGAGCCGACGGCGGGCGTCGATCCGAAGGCGCGGCGCGAATTCTGGGACGAGATCCATCGGCTGGCGAGCGGCGGGCTGACCGTACTGGTCTCCACCCATTACATGGACGAGGCCGAGCGCTGCCACCGCATCAGCTACATCTCCTACGGCAAGATGCTGGCGTCAGGCACGGTCGAAGAGGTGGTCAGGAATGCTGGGCTGACGACCTTCGTCGTGCATGGCCCGCGGCTTGATCAGGTTGCTGCCGCACTCGGCGGCCGCTCCGGCGTCGACCAGGTGGCGCCGTTCGGCGCGACTCTGCATGTCGTCGGTTCCGACAAGAACGCGCTTCAGGCAGCCCTCGCCGACGTCGAGAAAGAGTACAAGGGCGTGACGGTGACGCCGGGCGAGACCAGCCTGGAGGATGTCTTCATCCAGTTCATGTCCGGCTCGAAGGACAATATGGGATGAAAAATGGGATAAACAGCGTCTTCTCCTTCGCCAGGCTCGGCGCGCTGCTGATCAAGGAATTCATCCAGATGCGGCGCGACCGCATTACCTTCGCCATGATGCTGGGCGTGCCGCTGATGCAGCTGGTGCTGTTCGGCTATGCCATCAACAACGATCCGAAGAGCCTGCCGGCGGCCTTGGTTACGATGAGCAGCGATCCTTACACGAGGGCGATGGTTTCGGCGCTGCAGACCACCGGCTACTACCGCTTCGACCATGTCGCGCAAAGTGCCGCCGAGGCGGAATTCCTGATGGCGCGTGGCGACGTCGCCTTCGTCGTCACCATCCCCGCCGATTTTGCCCGGAGGGTCGAGCGCGGCGACAGTCCGCAGATCCTGATCGAAGCGGACGCGACTGACCCGGCCGTCGCCAGCGGCGCCATCTCGACGCTCGGCACGGTCGCCAACCAGGCGCTGCTTCGGGCGCGCGGCATGCAGGAAACGGCAGCCGAGAACGCCAAGGGCCAGCTCGAAGTGGTGGTGCACCGGCGTTACAATCCGGAAGGCATCTCGCAATACAACATCGTGCCCGGCCTGCTCGGCGTCATCCTGCAGATGACGATGGTGATGATGACCTCGATCGCGCTGACGCGCGAGACCGAGCGCGGCACGATGGAGAACCTTCTGGCGATGCCGTCGAGCCCGCTTGAGATCATGCTGGGCAAGGTGCTGCCCTATCTGGTGGTCGGTGCCGTCCAAGTGGTGGTCGTGCTGGCGGCGGCCAAGCTTTTGTTTGGCGTTCCGTTCACCGGATCGATGTCGCTGCTGCTGACAGCGGTCCTGATCTTCGTGCTGGCGTTAGTGCTGCTCGGCTATACGATTTCGACGATCGCCCGCACGCAGATGCAGGCGCTGCAGCTTACCTTCTTCTTCTTCCTGCCGTCGATCCTGTTGTCCGGCTTCATGTTTCCCTATCGCGGCATGCCGGGCTGGGCCCAAATCTTCGGCGAGGTCCTGCCGTTGACGCATTTCCTGCGCATCATCCGCGCGGTGATGCTGAAAGGCGCCGACCTGCCGGCGATCGCAACAGAGATCGGCTGGCTGGTGGTGTTCGTGGCGCTGTTTGCCGGCGTGGCGCTGGTACGGTTCCGCCGGACGCTGGACTAACTCACGCAAAATGGCCGAGATGAGCGGAGTGAGGAGCTCCAACGCGAACGCGCAACGGCCGCGGGGATGCTCGGTTCATGCAGACTTGGCCTGAGCCGGAAACGGCGGCAATTCAGGCGCATCCAGTCCTTTGAAAGGATCGCGCCAGGCGTCGATTTCTTCGAACTGACGATACCAGCGGCTGACAGACGGATAATCAGCGAGCGGTAACCGGGCGACATCGTTGAAGGGCAGAAACGTCGCCATTCGAAAGTCGGCATAGGAAACCGAATTTTCGACCAGCCATTCTCGCTCGGAAAGCGCGGCCTCGAGTGTCGCAGCGGCCGTGCGGAAGTCCCTCAGCCCCTCCTCAACCCGCTCCTGATCGATCGGGCCGATCCCATACCGCTGTTTGGTCCCGCGTTCGAAATGCACGACGTCGCAAGCTCTTGCGAAATTCTCTTTGCCCCAACTGAGCCATCGGATCATCTCTGGCTCGTCGTCACCGGTGCGCCAGAAATCTGAATGCGCGTCGCGTGAAAGCCGGCAGGCTATGGCGTCGGCCTCCCAGAGGCTTTTTCCCGAGCCCACAAGTATGGGCAATGAAAGATTGGGATTTAGCGGGCGAAATCGCTCAGCTTGCCCTGGAGCGAAGGGGGAGGCGAATTCAAACTCGACCTTTGCGTTGAGATAACGTGCCACCGCGACCGCGAGGCGAGGATTGGGATTGCGGCTGAAGAACAGTTTCATTCCATGTCAGCCTTCGGATGGTACCGGTTCGACTGGACGCGCCAGGGGTGCGCTTTGAGACTTCGAATCGGCGCGTGACCCGGAATCGGCCGCCATCTAAGCTGCCGCCATGATCTCGGCATAGGTGCCGAAATCGACATTGCCGCCGGAGAGCACCACGACAACGCATTTGCCGGCAACGTCGATCCTGCCCGACGATAGCGCGGCCAGCCCGACGCAGCCGCCGGGCTCGACCACCAATTTGAGATGGGCCATGGCGTCGCGCATCGCCTGTGCCGCCGCTCTGTCGGAAACGGCAATGCCGCCGGCAAGATTCCTGCGGTTGATCTCGAAGGTGATCGCGCCCGGCTCGGTGGTGAGGAGCGCGTCGCAGATCGAAGTGTGGCCAGGTTCGATCGAAACCCGCGTACCTCTGGCCAGTGAACGACAGGTGTCGTCGAAATGCTCGGGTTCCACCGCCCAGACGGCCGTATCAGGCGAGGCATCCTTGACCGCAATGGAGATGCCGCTGCTCAAGCCACCGCCGCCGCAGGGAATGACGACGGCATCGAGGCTCACCCCAAGCGCTTTCGCCTGCGCCATCAGTTCGAGGCCGATCGTGCCTTGGCCGGCGATGATGGCCGGATCGTCGAATGGCGGGACCAGGACCATGCCCCGTTCCATGTAGGGGCGAACGACCGCCATGCGATCGTCGCGGAAGCGGTCGAACGGAACCACTTCCGCTCCCATTTTCCTGACATTGCCGACCTTCATTGCCGGGGCATCAGCAGGCATGGCGATGACCGCCTTGACGCCGAACATCGCCGCCGACGCGGCGACGCCTTGCGCGTGATTGCCCGACGAGAAGGCGACGACGCCACGGCCGCGTTCTTCCTCGGTGAGCGAAGACAATTTGTTGTAGGCGCCGCGAAACTTGAACGAGCCGGTGCGCTGCAGCGTCTCCGGCTTGAACAGGATCCTGGCGCCGAAGCGCTTGTTCAGTTCCGGCGATTCGATCAGCGTCGTTTCGACGATCAGGCCGGAAAGCCGCGTTGCTGCGGCGTGGATATCGGCGATGCCGGGAGGGGTGGTCATGGGTGAGGTCCTGCAGAAATGAATCACCTATGGTGCACGGAAAACCAGGCCGCGCACCACTGTAAAAATGTGACCGTTACAATTCGTGGATTGCGAGAAGAGCGTGGTGCCTTCATCAGCGCCCCCGACCTTTGCGATTTGCCTAAGCCTCCCCACCTTCGTCATCCCAGGGCGGAGCAGGAGCGAAGCGACGTCGCGGAGACCCTGGAATCCATGCCGCGACCTTTGTGGCGCGCTAAGCCGGACCAGAATCGAGCTTCTTCGCACCCGGCTGACAGCACGGGGCGATGACATGTTCCGCTGGGATGAAGGTGCACGCTTGGTGGATGGCAACGTCTCGTCGACAAGCGCCATTCTGAGCAGCCGCATTCTTCGGCTGATGCCACGGCATGGATCCTAGGGTCTGCGCTCCGCTTCGCGTTCGCTCCGCCCTAGGATGACGAAGGCATGGAGATCTTCGCCGACCGATCATCCCAAAAGCGTTCGTTGCCGTTTGGCGCCGCCCATCTTGCGCCAGTTGTTGAAGCGATGGGTGGCGGCGGCGAATGAGATCTTCATCTGCTGGGCAACCGAATAGCGCGATTTGCCCTCGTCGAACATACGGTAGCAGCACTCGACGCCCTCCTCGGTCAGCTTGCCGTCGGGAGCCTTGTTGTGCGGATTGGCCGGATCGAATTTTTCGACCTGCTGCTCGACTAGGCCTTTCAGCCGCTGCAGGTCGGCCTCGATATTGGCTATGAGGTCGAGAACGGGTTTCGGGTCAAATGCATGGGTGGGCTGCTTTGCCGGCATCAACGGTTTCCTTTTTTGGCTTAGATTCAGCTATATAGGTGAACATTCGCCAATAATGAAGAGGCACCAATAATGAAGAAGCGCAGGAGGATTCCCGGAACCAATAATTTGAGCGTTCAGCAGCGAACGAGATTGACCAAGCGCGCGCTGGACCCTAGTTTAGAATTATTCTAAACTAGGGTGATTTTCTCATGCTTTCGCGTGTTTTCGGTTTTGGCCGCCGTCCCTTCGAATCGCTCTCAGAGCAAGAGATCCTGGCGCTCGCCATCTCTTCGGAGGAAGATGACGGGCGTATCTATCGCGCCTATGCCGACGGGCTGGCGGAGAGCTTTCCGCATTCGGCCAAGGTGTTCGGGGAAATGGCCGAGGAGGAGGACGGCCATCGCGACTCGCTGATCGAGCTTCACCGCGAGCGTTTCGGCGAGCGAATTCCGCTGATTCGGCGTGAGCATGTGAAGGGCTATTACGAGCGCAAGCCCGACTGGCTGGTCAGGCCGCTCGGCATCGAGCATGTGCGCCAACAGGCCGAGTCGATGGAGCGGCAGGCGTACCTGTTCTACCTTGAGGCATCCAAACGTACCAGCGATGCCTCGACGCGAAAG
This sequence comes from Mesorhizobium sp. WSM4823, assembly GCF_055811195.1. Lineage (NCBI taxonomy): Bacteria > Pseudomonadati > Pseudomonadota > Alphaproteobacteria > Hyphomicrobiales > Phyllobacteriaceae > Mesorhizobium > Mesorhizobium sp. WSM4823. Next base: position 569,476 of record NZ_JBVVQL010000004.1, on the reverse strand, counting down.
CTGCTCGACGACCTGGCGGTGGCCGAACAGGGTCACGAGACGCTGGCGCAGCGGCTGGAGAAAAAGCATGTGCCGGGCGCCGTGAAGGACGAGGAAGCCGCAGCCGAGCAGCGCCAGTTCATCCTGACCTATGTGCAGCCGGGACTGGCCGGCCTGATGGACGGATCGGTGTCGACGCTGGCGCCGATCTTCGCCGCCGCCTTTGCCACCCACGACACGTTCCAGACCTTTCTGGTCGGGCTTGCTGCCTCGATCGGCGCCGGCATCTCGATGGGTTTCACCGAGGTGGCCTCCGACGACGGCAAATTATCGGGCCGTGGCTCGCCGGTGAAACGCGGATTGACCGTCGGCATCATGACGATGCTAGGCGGCCTCGGCCACGCGCTGCCCTACCTCATCCCGTTTTTCTGGACGGCGACGATTGTCGCTGCGGTCGTGGTGTTCTTCGAACTGTGGGCGATCGCCTTCGTGCAGAACCGCTACATGCAGACGCCGTTCTGGCGCGCCGCCTTCCAGGTGGTGCTGGGCGGCGCGCTGGTGTTTGCGGCTGGCGTGCTGATCGGGAATGCATAGCAACCCTACCCATTCACCACGCGGCTGTCCTGTGGCGCCTCTGCTCGTTCGGTCAGGCCATAGTCGCGCACGACATGGGCGATGCGCAAACGATAGTCGGCAAAGATGCCGCCTCGACCGGCTCTCTGCGCCCGCCTATGTTCCTCCGTGTTTCGCCAGGCCTTCACCGCCTCCTCGTCGCGCCAGAACGACAGCGACAGGATGCGGTTCGGATCGACAAGGCTCTGGAAGCGCTCGATCGACAGGAACCCGTCGATGCCATCGAGCAGCGGGCGCAGGTCGGCGGCGATAGCGAGATAGGCATCACGCTTGTCCGCTGCCGGCTCGACCTCGAAGATCACGGCAATCATAGTTTCACCAAAGGAGCGTGCGGCCCGGAAGCGAGCTTCAGGAACATGCGATCCTCCTTCAGTATGAATCTCTCACGCCGGGCGAACTCATAGTTCGCCTTGCCGGAGGGATCGGCGGCCAGCCTACTGCGGTAGCCTTCGTAAGCCGCCAGGCTGTCGATGTTGTAGGCGGCGTAGGCGGTAGTGGCCGAGCCCTCATGCGGCGCAAAATAGCCGATCAGGTCGGCGCCGCAGCGCGGAATCGCCTGGCCCCAGTTGCGGGCATATTCCTCGAACGCCGCCTTGCCGAATGGGTCGATCTCGTAACGGATGAAGCAGGTGATGGTCATCTTTTGTCTCCTTGCTGAATTTTGGTTTTGTTGCGGCGACAGTTCGAGCGGGTTCGAAACGTTCGGCGGATCGACGTGCTAGGCAAGTTCTCCGCTGGTCATGCTTCCCAGAAGGATTTCGCGCATTCGCGGCGAACGTCTTCCGGCGTCAGGCCAAGGTCGCGCAAAAGGTGCTCGTCAATCTCGGCGAGGTCGAGGCGTTGTAGATGGCGGTCATACCACTGCGCCAACAGCCGCAGGCGCAGCCGGCGTAAGGTCACGAACGGGAACGGCCGGCGGCCAAACCGGCCAGCGGATGCGGCGTCGGGAACGGTTCTTGCAGTCATCGTCGTCTCCTTGATCTCAGCGAAGGATAGTGGTTATCTGACGACAACGCTTCGATGAGGAACGAACTATGCGTGAAGGACCAGATATAGCCCGGATCGCCAGCCTGGTCGGCGATCCGGCGCGGGCAAACATGCTGACCGCGCTGATGGGCGGCACGGCATTGACGGCCAGCGAACTGGCGCTCGAGGCCGGCGTATCGCTGCCGACCGCCAGCTCGCATCTGTCGAAACTGATGGAGGGCGGTCTGCTGACACTGGCAAGCCAGGGGCGGCATCGCTATTACGGCCTCGCCGGGCCGCAGGTCGCAGGCATGATCGAGGCTATTACCGGCGTCGCCGCTGCGGTCGGGCCGCAGCGGGTGCGGCCGGGTCCGCGTGATGCGGCCATGCGCGTGGCGCGGATCTGCTACGACCACCTCGCCGGCGAGCAGGCGGTGGCGATGCTGGATCGTCTTGTCGCTCGACAAGTGCTCCTGCGCGATGACAAGGAGATCAGGCTTGGGCCGCCAGCCGCCTCGTTTTTTGCCGCGATTGGCATCGGCGTCGAGAGCAAGGCGCGGCGACCGGTGTGCCGGGCCTGCCTCGACTGGAGCGTGCGGCGCTCACACCTTGCCGGCACGCTGGGTGCGGCCATTCTCGACAAGATCCTGCTGGAAAAATGGGCGCGGCGCGAGAAAGACAGCCGCGCGGTGGTGTTTTCGCCGACGGGCAAGCAGGCGTTCGAGAAGGTGTTCCTCGGTTGAAAAACTGATCAGTCGCGCTTGAGCGGCTTGCCCTGCCTGAAAAAATCCGCCCAGGGATCGGCTTTCGCCAGCTGCTTCAGCGTCGTCTTGTCGCCGATCGGGAAAGCGTTCGGCGCCAGTCCGGCCTCGATCTCCGCCCAGGTCGCCGGCATTGATACGGTAGCGCCCTTTTTGGCTCGCGACGAATAGGGCGCCACTGTGGTCGAGCCACGACCGTTGCGCAGATAGTCGACGAAGACCTTGCCGGTGCGCGCCTTCTTCGACAGCGTCGCCGTGTAACGCTCGGGTGCCGCCTGCTCGAGGGCGAGGGCGAAATCATGGGCGAAGCCCTTCACCTCATCCCAATCGGCCGATGGTTTCAGCGGCACGACGACATGATAACCCTTGCCGCCCGATGTCTTGACGAAATTCGGCAAGGACAGCTCATCGAGCCGGCCGCGAATTTCGAGCGCCGCCGCGCGCACCGCTTTTACGTCGACACCTTCATCAGGGTCGAGATCGAAGATGATCTGGTCCGGCTTGTCCAGTTCGTCGATGGTGCAGCCCCAGATATGGATCTCGACCACGCCGAGCTGGACCAAGGCAGCGACACCGTCGAAATCGCGGATGAACAAGATCTCCTCGCCGTCGGTCGGATCCTTCATTCTGGCGATCTTGTCATGCATGCCGGCCGAGGCATGTTTCTGGAAAAAGCGTTGGCCGCCGACGCCGTCCGGCGCGCGCACCAGGCTGAGCGGCCGATCGACGACGAATTGTTGCATACGCGGCCAGACCAAAGCGTAGTGATCCAGTAGGCCCTGCTTCGAGATCGTCTCCTGCGGCCACAGAAGCTTGTCGGGATGAGAAAGCTTTACGACGGTTTTTGCCGCCCCCGTGGATTTGGCAGAGGTGAATTTCTCGCCCTTGCCGTCAGAAGACTTTGCATTGGTGTCGGCAGGCTTTGCCTTGGTGTCGGCCTTGCCTGCGGGCGCCTTCGGCTTTTGCTGCACGACTTCCTCCGCCGGTTTTTCCTCGCGCAATTCTGGAGCGAGGCGTGGCGTATTATACGGTTGGACGTCCAGCTACGGAACTCCACTTCGTCGACAAGGTCTGGCACCGCGAAAGCGAGGCACGCCGGATCGTCCGACGTTGCCTCGATCGAGAGGACTATTCGGCGGCCTGAAGGTTGACCTTGGCTTCCGCGATCTCGGTAAGCTTGCGGTCGGTCGCCTGCTCTTCCTTGATGTTGTTGGCCAGGACATTGGCGCAGTCGCTGCGGCCAAGCTGCTTGGCCCAGGCGATCAACGTGCCGTAACGGGTTATCTCATAGTGCTCGACCGCTTGCGCGGATGCGATCAGGGCGGCGTCTAGTACGTCCTTGTCGTCGATGTCGCCGCTGACTTCATCGGCTTCCTCGAGAATGCCGTCGATGGCCGGACAGTTGACCGTCTTGGCCTTCACGCCATGCAGTTCGAACACCTTCTCGACCCGCTCGATATGGCCTTTCGTCTGACCGAGGTGCTTCTCCAGCCCGGCTTTCAATTGCGGATCGGTCGCCTTGTCGATCATCTTCGGCAGCGATTTCTCGATCTGCTTTTCGGCGTAATAGATGTCGCGCAGCGTGTGGACGAAGAGATCGTCCAGCGTCTTGATGTCTTTCGAAAAGAAACCCATGGCTTTGCCTTTCCATTGTTCTTGCTGTGTTGGGGTTCCGGCGGCGGTTCCGCACGGAAGCCGCTGTCTGCTGGAGCCGAGTTGGTGCGGCTCTTGGCGTCAACGTGCGGCTATCGGACGGGTTCCTGACTTTCCCTGGCAAGCACGGAAATTTCGCGGCGCCGGCCAAGGTTGAAACAGAACCGCGTCGGAGCGACATCCAAACGAAACATATGTGATGCAAAAGTCACATCGACCGAAATGCCGACGAACTGCATGGAAAGACCCCGAATCAGCCGCATTCCGGCCATGAACCAAGGCATTTTCGACCAGATATTAACATCGTGTTCACCGACTATTCACGCCTCGACGCTATGATCCCCGCAATTCGGAAGGGACATCCGAAATCGGGACAGGGACAGGTAAAATGAACTTCTTGACGCACCTCTTCGGCTATGCTGCCGCCATCCGCGAATTCGTCGCGCCGACCTACCGGCCGGAGCGCTATTACATGCGCGGCCCAGGGCCCGCCTGCGCACGCCGCGGGAACACGCTCGGCATCAGTGCGCACTGATGACGACCATGGAAAGCCGTCATGACAGCCGGATCTGCAGGCCGGCCGCCGATCACCGTGCGACCACCTATCGCGCGGAGCGCCCTGCGCTCGCCGACAGGCGGCGTGCGACAACGCCAACGTCCTGAGATTCTGGGTTTTGAGATTCTGGGGCTTTGACCTCGCTGACGGCAAGCCTATGTGTCCTTTGACACCAAGCAGCCGGGACTCGCGTGATCACCCAGCCAGACCATCCTCCTGAAAAGCCAGCCTTCGACGCAAGCCATCCGTTGATCGTGTTCGACGGCGTTTGCGTGCTGTGCTCCGGCTTCGTGCGCATGGTTGTGAGGCTCGACCGCAAGCGCCGCTACCGCTTCGCCACGGCACAGTCGCCGCTTGGCGAAGCGCTGTTTCGAAAATACGGGCTGCGGACGGACAGCTACGAGACGAATCTGGCCCTCATCGAGGGCGCCGCCTTCACCCGCCTGGACAGTTTCATTGCCGTCATGGCCGAATTGGGCTGGCCGTGGCGGGCGGCGAGTTTTTTGCTCCTGCTGCCGCGACCGATCCGCGACTGGCTTTATGATCGCATCGCAAAGAACCGCTACGCGCTGTTCGGCAGGAAAGAGAGCTGCGAGATCCCCTCCGCCGAACTGAAAGAGCGGCTGATTGGCTAGCCCTCCAGGAATGCCCATCCTGCCCACGAGCGGGTTTGCACCCCTTCATCGGAACGATCATGCGCTATCGCGGCTGGCTCGAACCCTCGCACGGTTCCAGCACAATCGTGCCGCCTGCCGCCTTGCCCAGTTCGCGGCAGTCTTCAACCGTGCACAGTGTCCAGCCCTCGCCTGTGGCGCCGGATGCGGCGAGCACGAGGCGCGGCTGAGGGCCGGTCCGGGGTGCATAGGCCCACCAACCATTTCTCAGCACCGAGCCTTCCGGCGGCTCCATGCCGGCGCCCGATCCCTTGACCCGCGCCTCGGCTATTTGCAGGCCGGAAGGCAGCACGCTCCAGTCTTCCTGCCAATGCGTCTTTTCCACCGAATGCGTCCAGGACAGCGTGAAAGCGGCCACAGCGAGCGTCACCGCCTTGCCGGCGGCCAGAATACAGAGGCTCATGCGGACCCGATGGCCGACGCCTGCCGCGCGCGCCAATAGTGCCAGCCGATCCATATGAGAGCGAGCGCCCAACCGGCTTCGTCGGTGAGCGGCAGTGCGGCAACCAGTAGCGCGCCGGCCGCGAAGGCGACGAGACGTTCCCACCAGGCCATGCGCCGGGCGAGAAACCCGACAGCGGCCGCGCCCCACAGGACGATGCCCATGCAGGCCTTGGCGACGATATAGGCGACCTCGACGGGATAGCCGAACTGGGCGGCGATCGGACCGGCGTCCTGCAACATCAATGCCGGGGTGTAGACCGCCATGAACGGCACGACGAAACCGGCGATGGCAAGCTTGGTCGCCTGGATGCCGATCTTGAGGCCGCTCTCCTTAGCCATGGGCGCGGCAGCGAAGGCGGCCAGGGCCACCGGCGGTGTGAGATCGGCCATGATGCCGAAATAGAAAACGAACATGTGGCTGACCACCAGCGGCACGTCGAGCGCCAACAGGGCCGGTCCGGCCAGCGACGAGGTGATGATGTAGTTGGGAATCGTCGGGATGCCCATGCCGAGCACCAGGCAGGTCAGCATGGTCAGCAGCAGCGACAGGAACAGGTTGTTCTCGCCTATGGAGATGATCCAGCCGATGAAGGTGGAGGCGATACCGGTGAGCGTCAGCGTGCCGATGACGATGCCGACGATGGCACAGGCGATGCCGACCGGCAGCGCGTTCTTTGCGCCCTCGGCAAGCGAGTCTATGCATATCTGCAGCGTCTCGCGTCCGCCCTTGAAGGTGAAGCAGGCGACAACGAGCGCCGCGATCACAAGACTGAGGATATTGACGCCGAACTTCATGAAAGAGGCGGCGGCGAGCCCCAGCGCCAGCCAGAAGACGATGCGGAAGGCAAGCGGCCCGATCAGCGCCGCCAGCGGCGTGCCGAGGATGAGCACGATGGTCAGCGCCAGGCCCATGGTGCCGGCAAAGATCGGCGTATAGCCGGCAAACAGCAGATAGATGAGTGCCGCGAGCGGCAGCACCAGCGGCCAGTGTCTTCTCACCGCGTCCCAGGGATTGGGTAGGTCCGCCTTGGCCATGCCGTGCAAGTCGGCCTTGCCGGCTTCCAGATGCACCTGCCAGAAACAGGCGCCGAAATAGAGCAGCGCCGGGATGATCGCCGCCTTGACCACCTCGGCATAGGGGATGTTCAGCGTCTCGGCCATGATGAAGGCGACCGCGCCCATCACCGGCGGCATGATCTGGCCGCCCATCGACGAGGTCGCCTCGACGGCGCCGGCGAAAGCCGGGCGGAAGCCGAAGCGCTTCATCAGCGGGATGGTGAACTGGCCGCTGGCGACCACATTGGCGACGCCGGAGCCGGAAATGGTGCCCATCAGCGCCGAGGACAGAACACAGACCTGGGCCGGGCCGCCGCGCCACGAGCCGACCAGGCCAAGAGCGAAATCGTTGAACAGCGCGATCATGCCGGCGCGTTCGAGAAAGGCGGCGAAGACGACGAAGATGAAGATGTAGGCGGCCGAGACGTAGACCGGTGTGCCGTATATGCCTTCGGTGCCAAAGGCGAAGGTGTCGACGAGCTGGGCGAAGTCATAACCGCGATGGATGAAGGGCGGCGGCAGATGATTGCCGGCAAATGCGTAGGCGAGGAAGATCAAGGCGATCAGGGCAAGCGGCAGCCCCATCAGCCGCCGCGCCGCCTCGAAGACCAGCACGACCAGCACCGTGCCGACGATCAGGTCCGGCGTGGTGAGGAAGCCGGAGCGCCGGATGAGGTCGGCATAGAACACCCAATTGTAGAGGCCGGTGCCGAAGCCGAGCACGCCGAGCGCCCAGAACGCTGCTTTCGCCGGAACGCTTGTGGCGCGCAGATTGGCGATCAGGGCAAAGCCGAGCAGCAGCAAGAAACCGACATGCATGGCACGCACCACCTGGCTCGGCAGGCTGCCATAGGCGGCGATGTAGATCTGGAAGATGGAAAAGGCGATGGCGATGAGAAAGGCGGCCTTGCCAGCGAGCCCTTCGCCGAAGCCCGGCGGCAGTCCTTCGACCGGGGTTTCGGCGGTGGGGGAAGCTTCGGGATGGGTCATTGACGGGGCTCCTGGCGGGGCGCTCCCCTCCCCCTCGAGGGGAGGGTGCCGAGCGAAGCGAGGCGGATGGGGTCGCCTCAACTGCCTCGACCTTGACTGAGAAAGTTGGAGCGCGTCGCCGAGGACCCCACCCGTCCATCCGCCTTCGGCGGCTGTCCACCCTCCCCTCAAGGGGGAGGGGGACGGCTTACTTGATGAGCCCCTTCTCCTTGTAATACCGCTCGGCGCCTGGATGCAGCGGCACCGGCATGCCGTCGAGCGCCTTGGCCGGATCGATCGCCTTGGCTGCCGCGTGAGCCGCAGTGAGCTGGTCGAGATTTTCGAACAGCAGTTTGGTCATCTGATAGGCGGCCTCGTCGGAGACGTCGGCGCTGGTGATGAGGAAATTGCCGACGGCGGCGGTCGCGACGTCCTCGGCCTGGCCCTCGTAGGTGCCCTTGGGAATGGTCACCGAAAGATAGGGCGAACCGATCTTGGCGACGTCCGACGCCGGCACGGCAACGACGTTGATCGGCACCGAGGTCGCGAGGTCGCGGATCGAGGCGACGCCGAGGCCAGCCGATTGCAGCGTCGCGTCGAGCTGGCGGTTCTTGATCAGCTCGACCGATTCAGCGAAGGGCAGATACTCCACCCGTCCGAGGTCTTCATATTTCAGCCCGGCGGCGGCGAAGATGGCGCGGGCGTTGAGCTCGGTGCCGGAGGCCGGCGCGCCGACCGACAGGCTCTTGCCCTTGAGGTCGGCGAGCGTCTTAATGCCGGACTCCTTGCTGGCAACGATCTGGATGTAGTTGGGATAGATGGCGGCGATACCGCGCAGCTTGTCGAGCTTGCCGGGGTAGCCGGCTTCGGTGTTGCCCTCGGCGGCCAGCTTGACGGAATCGCCGAGCGCGAAGGCGATCTCGCCCTTGCCCTGCTGCAACAAATTTAGGTTCTCGACTGAAGCTTTCGTCGCCTGCACCTGGGTGCGGGCGCCTTCGATGCCCTTCCCATAGATTTCCGACAGCGCGACGCCGAGCGGATAATAGACGCCCGAAGTGCCACCGGTCAGCACGTTGATGAATTCCTGCGCCTTGGCCGACATCGCGCCTAGGCCAAGCGACAGCGCCAGCGCGCCGGCGGCAACAAACTTCGTCCTGAAATTGAGCATGTGATTTCCTCCCTGAAATATCTGCCGTACCGCCCTCTCCAGCACGAGCCGAAGCGAGTTTAGACAGCGGGCGGGAAATGCCAACCCGGTATTGTGCTGATTAGACGAACGGCTGAGTGATGCCGCAACGCATGGCCGCTTGCGCGGCATGCGATCGGAGCCGAAAGATTTTCGCAGAGCCTGTCGAAATCGCGCGAGGCCGCGCGACATACGTTCGGCTCGCAACGATGCGGCCTTCGAAAATGGAGAAGACCATGCGATACATGCTTTTGATCTACGTCAACGAAGCCGCGATGGCGGCAGCGCCGACCGACAAGAACTACGAGATCAGCGCGGCCTATGGCGCTTATACCGAGGCGTTGAAGAAGTCCGGCGCCTGGCTCGCCGGCGACCGGCTGAAGCCGACCCAGGCCGCCACTTCGGTGCGCATGGCCAACGGCAAGACCAACGTGCTCGACGGCCCGTATGCCGACACCAAGGAGCAGCTCGCCGGCTTCTACATGATCGAGGCTGAGGACGCCGATGCCGCGATCGCCTGGGCGGCGCGCTGCCCCGCCGCCAGCGCCGGCACGGTCGAGCTACGGCCGATCTGGGAACAGACCATGTGATGGAAAATGGCCTGGAGATGGCGCGGGCGGCGGCGGAAGCGGCCGCCCGGCAAAGCTACGGCAAGCTGGTCGCCTGGCTGGCCGCCCGCACGCGCGACGTCGCCAGCGCCGAGGACGCGCTGGCCGATGCCTTCGCGGCGGCTTTGGAGCGCTGGCCGCAGACCGGCGTGCCGAACCGGCCGGAAGCCTGGCTGCTGGGGGTGGCACGCCGGCGCCGGGTCGACGCGGTCAGACGACGGCTGACCGGGGAGGCCAGCCGCGACCATCTCAGGTTGATCGCCGAGGAGATGGAGGCACGCATGACCGACGACGACCTGCCCGACGAGCGGCTCAGGCTGATGTTTGCCTGCGCCCATCCGGCGATCGAGGCGAGCGTGCGCGCGCCGCTGATCCTGCAGACCATTTTGGGCTTCGATGCGGCGACGATCGCCTCGGCCTTCCTGGTGTCACCGGCAACGATGGGCCAGCGCTTGGTGCGCGCCAAAAGCCGCATCCGCGAGACCGGCATTCCGTTCCGGGTGCCTGAGAGAACCGAGCTTGGCGAGCGGCTGGACGCGGTGCTGGAAGCGATCTACGCCGCGTTCGCCGAAGGCTGGTCCGACCCGGCCGGCACCGAAACCCGACGCCGCAATCTCGCGACCGAAGGTATCTGGCTCGGCCGGCTGATAGCGTCGCTGATACCGGACGAGCCGGAAGCGCTCGGCCTGCTGGCGCTGATGCTGTTTGCCGAGGCGCGGCGGGGAGCCAGGCGCAGTACCAAAGGCGATTTCGTGCCGCTTGCAGAGCAGGATTGCCAGCTGTGGGATCGCACCCTCATCAATGAGGCGGAGACGCTGCTTTCCCACGCCGCCACCAAGGCGGTGATCGGCCGCTACCAGCTCGAAGCAGCGGTGCAGTCCGCCCATGCGGCGCGACGGCTGACCGGCCGCACCGACTGGATGGCGATCCGCGAACTCTACGACGCATTGCATTCGATCGCAGGCTCGCCGGTGGTTTCGATCAACCGCGCGGTGGCCATTGCCGAGGCCGACGGCGCCGCGGCGGGATTGAGCGCACTTGATGGGCTTGGCGACGACAAACGGCTGCATGACTATCAGCCTTATTGGGCCGCCCGTGCGGGCCTACTGGGCAGGCTCGGCAAAACCCGGGAAGCGACCGAAGCCTACGACCAGGCGATCGGCCTCGAACGCGATCCTGCCGTGCGCCGGTTCCTGCAGGAACGACGGGCTGGGCTCGGCCGCGTGGAAAAAGCCTGAGACGTGGCGGTCCGTTCAGGCAGGCCACATGGCGTGGGAGGCGTTCAGCTTCTTCATCACCGGATGCTCCCGCAACCCGGCCCACAGGCGTTCGATGTTTGGCCAGGCGCTGGGGACCTTTTCAATTTCGGGATGCCAGGCCACCAGCATGATGAGATAGATGTCGGCCAGCGAGAGCCGGTCGCCGACCAGCCAGTCACGGCGTTCGAGGGCAGCATCGAGAATGGCCAAGCCGCGATCCATTTCCGAGATCGCCGCCTGCTTGACGGCGTCCACCCCGTCTGGATCGGCCGTGTAGCGATGAGCATAGAAGAACCGCAGGTCAGCTTGATAGATGACCGACGACATGAACGTCATCCAGCGCAGGAAGTCGGCGCGATCAGGCGAGTTCGCTGCCGGCGCCAAGTTCGCTTCCGGGTGGCGCTCGGCAAGCAGGATGCAGATCGCCGCCGATTCGGTCATCGAGCTTCCGTCCGGCAAGACCAGGACCGGCACCTGGTTCAACGGGCTGATGTCGAGAAAGGCCTGGTCGGGCGAGGTCGACTTCGGAACGCCGATCTGGTCGAAAGGCACGCCCGCCAGTATCAGCGCCGCCTCGACGACAAAGCCGCCGGTGTTGGCACGGGTATAGAGTCTGTACATGAATTCCTCCGCCAGCCGGTGCAAAGCCGGCGACGATCTGAACGGAAGCGCCGCTTTACTCAAGCGCGCGGCAGCCGCCACAGGTATTTTTTCAGCGGTCCAGCGAACTGCGATGTAAACCCTGGGCGTTATCGTTGGAAGCTGTCGACACACGAAGTGTCGAGGACCTAAGCCCCCAGCCCCTCGAACAAGATCGTCGACAGATAGCGTTCGGCGAAGGATGGAATAACGACCACCAGGTTCTTGCCCTTGTTCTCCGGCCGCGAGCCGACGACGATCGCCGCCTGCAGGGCAGCACCCGAGGAGATGCCGACCGGGACGCCTTCGAGGCGGGCGACGAGCCGCGCATTGGCGACCGAATCCTCGTTGGAGACCTTGACGATCTCGTCATAGATCGTCGTGTCGAGGATCTTCGGCGCGAAGCCGGCGCCGATCCCCTGGATCTTGTGCGGGCCGGGCTGGCCGCCCGACAGCACCGGCGAGGCTTCCGGCTCGACGGCGACGACGTGCACGGAGGGCTTGCGCTGCTTCAGCACCTGGCCAACGCCGGTGATGGTACCGCCGGTGCCGATGCCGGCGACGAAGATGTCGACCTCGCCTTGGGTGTCGTTCCAGATTTCCTCGGCCGTGGTGCGGCGGTGGATTTCCGGATTGGCCGGATTTTCGAACTGCTGCGGAATGATGGCATCGGGCAGCGTCGCGGCCAGCTCGTCGGCCTTGGCGATAGCGCCCTTCATGCCTTTCGGCCCTTCGGTCAGCACCAGCTCGGCGCCGAGCAGCGCCAGCATCTTTCTGCGTTCGACCGACATCGTCTCCGGCATGGTCAGGATCAGCTTGTAGCCCTTGGCGGCAGCGGCAAAGGCGAGCGCGATGCCGGTGTTGCCCGAGGTTGGCTCGATCAGCGTGGTCCTGCCGGGCGCAATCCTGCCCGATGCCTCAAGCGCCTCGATCATCGAGACGCCGATGCGGTCCTTGACGGAGGCGATCGGGTTGAAGAATTCGAGCTTGGCCAGCAGATTGGCGACGACGCCCTTTTCATTGGCGAATTTGTCGAGCCGCACCAGCGGCGTGTCGCCGATCGTCTCGGTGATCGAATTGTAGATGCGGCCTCGGCCGGGCGCGTGCGCGGTGGTGGCGGGCTTGTTCATTGGTTTCGCTCCCAAGAGTTAGGCGGGCAAGAGTGAGGCAATTAAGTCTCGACCAGGCAGGATAAAGCCTTCGGCCGCGCAAGATAGTCTGCCGTTTGAAAATATCCGAGTAAGCCGCATGCCGAAAGCATCCTCGCCCCGGAAGAGCATTTCAGACGTGACCAAAGTGGGCTATTGCCGGGCGGCGATGGCAGCGGCCGCTCCGACCATGAAGCCGGCGGCGGTGCGGTTGAGCGCCCTCAGCGCGCGCGGCGACTTCAGGAGCCCACGCGCCTTGGCTGCCAGCGCCAGATAAGGCACCAGCACCACCAGCAGCACGACAACCGTCAGTGCGACGAGGATGGCGTAATCGGCCAGCGTGATGGTCTTCAGATCGACGATGGTCGGCGTGATGGCGAGATAGAAGATCATCGTCTTCGGATTGCCAAGCGTGACGGCGAGGCCGGCGATAAAGCTCGACACCAACCCGCCTCTGCCTTTCTTCGCCTCTACCGTTTCGGGCGTGATGCCGCTCGTCCAGAAGCGCCAGCCAAGGAAGGCGAGATAGGCTACGCCCAGCCATTTGATGGCCAGGAAGGCCACGCCGAAGGTCTGCGCGATGATGGCGAGGCCGAGCACCACGGCGGTCAGATAGGTGAGATCGCCGAGCATCAGCCCGAAAGACATGGCGAGCGCCGAGCGAAAGCCGGAACCAAGTGCACGCGCAATAAGCGCGGTGAGTCCAGGGCCAGGAATGGCGGCGGCAATGCCGAGAGCCGCGCTATAGGCAAGGAATCCGGTGAGAGTCATGATTTCGGCCCTAGCGCATGACCCCGAAAATCGGAATCGATTTCAAGTCGTGCCTTGTCGCACAAAGGCAGGCAGGCATGAATTCCCTGAGAGACGGATTCGATTGCACCAGCGGAGTGCCGGGCGACCTCGCCGATCAAGACGGACTTTTGCCGTAAGTGACGCGCCAGATGGAACCGCTGCCGTCCTCGGTGACAATCAGTGCGCCGTCCTTGGCCACTGCGACGCCGACCGGGCGGCCCCAAACCGCGTCATTGGAGACGACGAAGCCGGTCATGAAATCCTCATACTCGCCGGTCGGCTTGCCGTCCTTGAACATGAGCCGCACCACCTTGTAGCCTGTCCTAGTGCCGCGGTTCCACGAACCATGCAGGGTCACGAATGCGTCGCCCCGATAGTCGACCGGAAAGTTCTTGCCGTCGTAAAAGGCGATGTTGAGCGGCGCCGAATGCGCCTGCATCAGCACGTCGGGGATAGCGACCTTGCCGGCAAGGTCGGGGCGTTTGCCTCTGTGGCGCGGATCCTCATTGTCGCCGATATAATACCAGGGCCAGCCGTAGAAGGCGCCGCCCTTTATTTCAGTCGCAAATTCGAACGGCACGTTGTCGCCGAGCCCATCGCGCTCGTTGACGACGCACCAGAGCGCACCCGTCGCCGGCTGTACGGTCATGCCGGAGCAGTTACGCAGGCCGGTGGCGACGATCCCCCTGTTTTTGCCGTCGGGGTCGAACGCCAGCACATTGGCACGGCCTTCCTCCGAGCCCCAGATCGCTCCGAGCGGCTTTGCCTCAATCCACGCGTCGAGACCGCCATCCGGCTCAGCTCCGATCTTCTCGGCAGCATTCGAACCGGAACCGACCGACAGATAGAGCGTCTTGCCGTCCGCAGAGAAGGCGATGTCGCGGGTCAAGTGACCGTTCGAGGGAATGTTGGCGACGATGGTTTCCGGCTCGCCGGAGGCCTTCAGGTCGCCGTCCCGATAGGGGAAACGAACGATGCTGTTGCTGTTGGCGATGTAGACCCATTGCGGCTTGTCACCCGGCGGATAGAAGGCGATGCCGTAGGGGCGAGTGAGTTTCGTGGCGTAGGTCGATTTCTCGGCCGGTTTTGCGCTGTCCTCGGCGAGACGGTAAACCCGTATCTGGCCGGCTTTGCTGTTGGCGACGAACAGATCGCCATTCGGCGCAACACGGACGGCGCGCGGATTGTAGATGCCGGAGGCGATCATCTCGGCCGAGAAGCCCGGTGGCAGCAGTGGCCTGGCACCTTCGGGTATTTCGGCCCGGCCGGCGCCGTTCTTTACGGATTGGCTGACATTGGGCGCCGGCAGATCGTCTGGCCGGATCAGGCGTCGCACGCCCGGCCTGTCACCTTTCCAGCCGCCGAACGCGGCTTCGCCTTTCAGCACCTGTTGATCCGCTTGCTGGGCGAACGCTGCTGTCGCAAGAAACAAGGCGGCTGCAATGGCCGCAAAACCGCCAAATCGGATCAACCTGTCCTCCTAAACTTGGCTCCGATCCTGAGAAACCGGCTAGCTCGACGGTCGTTCCGGGTTGAGTGGTTCAGCACAAGCAAATCGCCGTTGGCTTTCGGGCTCAGTTTCCGGCCGCGTAGAAATCATCGTCGAGGCGTTTTTCCAACGCGACGAGATCGGCCGGCAGCGGCAGGCCCATGGCGCGCATTTCCCTCAGCTTTTCGCGCAGTTGCTCCTGCACTTCATGCTGATCCTCGGGCTGGTTGATCATTTGCTCGAGCAACAGGCTGATCTGGGCCTTGAATGATTCCAGCGCCATTTTTTCTCCTTGAGGTCCGGCCTAAGCGCATGCTGCGACGCGCCTGGGTTTTGTTTTATGCACGTCCCAAAACCGCTGCACTTTTGGGACGATATGCATTATCGCAGCATGCGGGAAATAAGCTGCGCGGTATAGTCGACCATCGGCACGATGCGGGCGTAGTTCAGACGGGTCGGGCCGATAACGCCGAGCGCCCCGATGACGCGGGCGTCCTTGTCGCGATAGGGCGCAACGACCAGCGACGAACCCGACAGCGAAAACAGCTTGTTCTCCGAGCCGATGAAGATGCGCACGCCCGACCCTTCTTCGGCAAGGTCGAGAAGCTGGATCAACCCGTCCTGTGTCTCCAGATCTTCGAACAAGTGCCGCAACAGCTCGATGTCGGCCTGGGCGGTGACGTTTTCCAGCAGATTGGCGCGGCCGCGCACGATGAGACGCGCCGGCAGGCCGCTCTCGGTGCCCGCCCAGACCGCGAGGCCCTTTTCGACCAGATCCTGCGACAGCGTGTCGAGGGCGGCCTTGGTCTCTTCCTTGAGGCGGGCGATCTCGATCCGCGCCTCGGCCAGCGTGCGGCCGCGGATGTGGGCATTGAGGAAGTTCGAGGCTTCATGCAATTGCGAGACGGTGACGCCGGCGGGCAGGTCGACGACGCGATTTTCGACGTCGCCGTTCTGCGACACCAGCACGGCCAGCGCCTTGGTCGGCTCGAGCTGGATGAATTCGATGTGCTTGAGCGCCACCTCGTTCTTGGCGGCAAGCACCAGGCCGGCGCCGCGCGACATGCCGGACAGCATCTGGCTGGCTTCGGTGAGCATGTGCTCCAGCGTCGCGCCCGAGCCGGAGGCGCGCACCTGCGCCTCGATGGTGCGGCGTTCCTCGTCGGAAAGATCGCCAAGCTCCATGAACGCATCGACGAAGAAGCGCAGGCCGGCCTGGGTCGGCAGCCGGCCGGCCGAGATATGCGGCGCGTAAATCAGGCCGAGATGCTCGAGATCGCTCATCACGTTGCGGATCGTGGCCGGCGACAGCGACGACGGCAGGATACGCGACAGGCTGCGTGAGCCGACCGGCTCTCCGTCCTTCAGATAGGAATCGACGATGCGCCGAAAGATGTCGCGCGAACGCATGTCGAGCGACTGGAGTGCGGGCGATTGAAGCAGGGGCGACTGCGAACTGGGATCGACTGCCTTGGTCATTCGGGCCAAAATCCTCCGGCCCAAAGATATAGACTTCGGCCGCGCCCGCGCAACCGGCCATTTTCCTTTGCGCCTTGCGCACCATGCGGCTACAAGCCGGCCACGATTCCGAAAAAGATAGGAAAAAAGCCTGAATGCGCCCTTCCAAACGCCAATTCGACGAAATGCGCGCCATCTCCTTCGAGCGCGGCGTCTCCAAGCACGCGGAAGGTTCGTGCCTGGTGAAGTTCGGCGACACGCATGTGCTGTGTACGGCCAGCCTTGAGGAAAAGGTGCCGGGCTGGATGCGCAATTCCGGCAAGGGCTGGGTGACGGCGGAATATGGCATGCTGCCGCGCTCGACCGGCGAACGCATGCGCCGCGAAGCTTCGTCCGGCAAGCAAGGCGGCCGCACGCTGGAAATCCAGCGGCTGATCGGCCGTTCCCTGCGTGCCGTGGTCGATCTGCAGGCGCTCGGCGAACAGCAGATCACCGTCGACTGCGACGTGATCCAAGCCGATGGCGGCACCCGCACCGCCTCGATCACCGGCGGCTGGGTGGCGCTTTATGACTGCCTGCGCTGGATGGAAGCCCGGCAGATGGCCAGCGTCGCCAAGGTGCTGAAGGACCATGTCGCGGCTATCTCCTGCGGCATCCATGACGGCCAGCCAGTCATCGACCTCGACTACCTCGAGGATTCCTCGGCCGGCACCGACGCCAATTTCGTCATGACCGGCAAGGGCGGCATCGTCGAGATCCAAGGCACCGCCGAGGGCGAGCCTTTCTCGGAAGAGCAATTCACGGCGCTGATGGAACTGGCCAAGAAGGGCATTGCGCGACTGGTCAGCCTGCAGCAGATGGCTGTAGCCTAGCGTCGGTTCCGTCATGACCCCTTCCGCCATCCTCGAATCAGCCCTCTACGTGACCGACCTCGATGCCGCGGAAAACTTCTATTCCGGCGTGCTCGGGCTCGATCTGCTCGGCAAGGTCGACGGCAGGCATCTTTTCTTCCGGTGCGGGGACGGCGTGCTGCTCATCTTCAACGCCGAGGCGACCAAGGTGCCGCCGGCGCCCGATGCCAGGCTGAAAGTGCCGCCGCACGGCGCTGTCGGCGACGGCCATCTGTGCTTTGCGGCAAGCGCGGACGAGATTCTCCGCTGGAAGGCGCATCTCGAGCAGAAGAAAATCGCTATCGAAAGCGAGTTCGAATGGCCGCAGGGCGGCCGCTCGATCTATATTCGCGACCCCTCCGGCAATTCAATCGAATTCGCCGAACCAAGAATCTGGGGCATTTGATGCAATCGTTTGATGGACATGAGATCGTCGTTGCCAGCCACAATGCCGGCAAGCTGCGCGAATTCGCCGATCTGATGGCGCCATTCGGCATAGATGCGAAGTCGGCCAAGGAGTACGGCCTGCCGGAGCCGGACGAGACCGGCACTACCTTCGAGGAGAACGCCTATATCAAGGCATTTGCCGCCGCCAAAGCGACAGGTCTGCCGGCATTGTCGGACGATTCCGGCCTGTGTGTCGATGCACTGGGCGGAGCGCCCGGCGTCTACACCGCCAACTGGGCCGAGGCGCCGGACGGGTCCCGCGACTTCGGCATGGCGATGCAGCGGGCGGAAGTGGCGTTGCAGGACGTCGGCGCGGTCGCGCCTGCGCAGCGCAAGGGTCGCTTCGTCGCCGTCATCTGCCTGGCCTTTCCCGACGGCGCGGCCGAATATTTCCGCGGCGAGGTCGAGGGCACGCTGGTGTGGCCGCCCCGCGGCGAACTCGGCTTCGGCTACGACCCGGTGTTCGTGCCGGACGGTTTCGAAAAGACCTTCGGCGAGATGACCGCAGAGGAAAAACATGGCTGGAAGCCCGGCCAGCCGACGGCGTTGTCGCACCGCGCCCGCGCTTTCCAGAAATTCGCGCAAGCCAGGCTGGATTTGGCACGATCGGGCGTGAAATGACCATGCTGCTCGACCGCAGCCCGGGCTTCGGCGTCTACATCCACTGGCCGTTCTGCGCAGCCAAGTGCCCCTATTGCGACTTCAACAGCCATGTCCGCCACCAGCCGATCGACCAGGAGCGTTTTGCGCACGCATTCGAGACCGAGCTTGCGACCATGCGCGACCGCACCGGACCACGCGAGGTGACCAGCATTTTTCTCGGCGGCGGCACGCCATCGCTGATGAAGCCGGAAACCGTGGCGGCCGTGCTGGACGCGGTGGCGAAGAACTGGACGGTGCCTGCCGGCATCGAGGTGACGCTGGAGGCCAACCCCTCCTCGGTCGAGGCCGAGCGCTTCCGCGGTTACCGGGCGGCGGGCGTCAACCGGGTGTCGCTCGGCGTGCAGGCGCTGAACGACAAGGATTTGCGCTTCCTCGGCCGGCTGCACAATGTCGACGAAGCGCTGCATGCGATCGGCCTGGCGCGTGACATCTTTCCGCGGCTGTCCTTCGACCTGATCTACGCGCGGCCCGGCCAGACACCGGAAGCGTGGCAGGCTGAGCTCGAGCAGGCGATCGGCCACGCCGCCGACCATCTGTCGCTCTATCAGCTGACCATCGAGGAAGGCACGCCGTTCCACGCGCTGCATGCGGCCAGGAAATTCGCCATTCCTGACAACGACCTTGCCGCCGACCTCTATGCGCTGACGCAGGAGATCACTGCCGCGCATGGGCTGCCTGCCTACGAGATTTCCAACCACGCCAGATCAGGTGCCGAAAGCCGGCACAATCTCACCTATTGGCGCTATGGCGAATATGTCGGCGTCGGTCCCGGCGCGCACGGCCGCTTCGTCGAAAACGGCCGCCGCGTGGTGACGATAGCCGAAAAGATGCCGGAGACCTGGGCCAATCTGGTCGAGGCCAAGGGCCATGGCGTCACCGGCGGCGAGATCCTGACGCGCTCGGAAGAGGCCGACGAGTTCCTGCTGATGGGGCTAAGGCTGGCCGAGGGCATCGATCTCTCGCGCTACGAAGCGTTTTCCGGCCGCGGCCTGTCGACCGCAAGGCTGTCGATGTTGCAGGGGGAAGGGCTGGTGGCGCCGATCGGCAATGCTCGCCTGCGTGCCACGCCAGCCGGCATGATCGTGCTTGATGCGGTGGTGGCGGACCTGGCGCGGTAGAGCATAGGCCAGGAGCTGTACTGTCATAGACAATTTATCGCTCACGCAAGGATGCTAGAAATTCGGCTTGCCCGACTACCAACGCAAGGCGCTTACCTTCCGCAGCGCTTAGCGGCGTTGAAACGCCCAGCGCCATCAGAAGCAGAAAAATGTCTGAAGATTTCTGAGCCCCATGGCTGCCCCTCTGTCCTAGCAAAAGCCTGGGCAGGAAAAGCATTGGTGTCAACATGTGTTAGGCGTGTGAGCGCGTTCGAAAATCTTACTGCTGGCGTGCCTATTTTAGGCTGAATACCTCGATCATCTCGGCGCGCCCTTTGACCTCGTGATAGCCGCAGGACTTGAAATAATGTCTACCTTCAGGCCAGTGCTCGACGAATTGGGCGCTGACCAACAGCGGTTTGTCCAGTTTTCGCGTCAATCCCTCAATACGAAAGGCCAAATTCACGGCATCGCCCAGCGCGGTGCTGATGCCTTTGCCCATAGCGCCGATAGCAACTTCACCCACATGAAGGCCAATGCGGCAGTCGAGTACGATATCTTGTTGTTCCCTGACCAGTACTCGGGTTGGCGACGTAGCCGCGTCTTCCGCAGCGCGGAGCGCCTGGGCAGCCTCAACCGCAGAGGCACAGACATCCGCTGCGGTCCCGTGCCAATAAGCAAATACACAATCACCGATGAATTTGTCGATCGAGGCACCGTAGTGCTTCAAAATCACATTGCAGTCCATATACCACTCGGCCAAGAGGGCCGCCACCTGTTCCGGGGATAGCCTTGCGCTAATTCCGGTAAACTCCTTCAAATCAGCAACGAACAGGGTGGCCGGCCGGCTCTTAAGGGCTGCCGGCTTGCCCCATTGAGTTTTTGTGTTCGCCGCTTGCGAATCTAGAACGGGGGCAGTCGTGCCCTGTTCGAAAAGAAAAATCGATTTGCCGAACTGGACGCGATCGCCGGTGTGCAGCACACGCGCGGTTGTGAGCGCCACGTCATTCACATAACTGCCATTGGCACTGCCGACATCAACAACCCAGTAGTTCGCGCCGTCGCGCCGGATCGTTGCATGCTGGCGCGAAACTTCCCCGTCTGCCAAGCGTATGGTGGCATTTTCGCCACGACCAATCAGGTTGAAATCTCCCAGCCTATAGGCCTCTCTGTTGCTCAGTGCGGTTAAAGTTGCTGACATAATCCTCTCCCGTACGCTCAAACGCGCACGCAGGTCCAATATTAACACGGAGCGTTACGAAACAGAGACTGGCGGCCCATCATACAAAAGGAGCTGGTGAAGAACGTCCTCTTCGTCTGCAGCCAGAACCGCTTGCGCAGCCCGACCGCGGAGCAGGTGTTTACTAGTCGAAGGATATCGAAATCGCATCGGCCGGCACCAGCCACGATGCTGACACCGTTGACGCACGAACTCGTTTCGTGGGCCGATATCATCTTCGTCATGGAAAGGCGCACCGCGCCAAAGGCCAGCCTGAGGAAGGCTCGCGTGATCTGCCTCGATATTCCGGACGACTATGAGTTTATGGGTCGGGGCCTGGTGCGTCTGCGGGAGGCGCGCGTCTCGAAATACCTCGGTTGAATAATGTGGTTGAGCGTTTCAACCCGCGCTTTCGTCATCCTCGGGTCTGCGCCGCGCCGCTTCGCTCCTCGCTTCACCCAGGATGACGAGGAGAGAAGTGTCTCGGCCACTCGAGGTTGCGATAGTCAAGCGTCGTGCTTGTGGCGGCGCTTGGCGTGCTCTTTCTCAGCGTCCGCTTCACCAGAGCGAGCCGGCTTGGCGTCGCCCTTGTCCCGGCGGGCGCGGTTTTGATCGCTTAGGGGATGTGACGGTGCTCCATTGCGGGAGCTTTTCGTTTCAAGGCGGGTGATGAAAATGTCGAAGCGATTGGGCATCGTCTGGTCAGTGCTCCATCGTGCTGCCGGTACCGGTCGAGGGCTCGATTTCCAGGCTGGTTGCCTTTGAAGGACGACGCTTTCGCGGCTTTTTGGCCAAGCTAACGCCTGCCTTGCCAGGCTGGCCCTTGTCCTTTCGCGCGGCAAAGCGCTTACGCCCTGCATAGTAGGGTTCGAAAACGTCCTGTATTTTGAGGCTGTCCATCCTGCTCCTCCCGAGATCAGGGGTAAATACGCCGGACACGGTTTCGTTCCGTACTATGGCAAAGGCATGGCGGCCGCTTCACTTCGGCACGGGTTTTGCAACTGCGCGACAGCCGTGCCAAACAGATCCAAATGCATGCAAGCAGCTTGAGGGCAGCGGTGACCGGCGACAAACGCAGCTATGTGATCGGCCAGACTGAGATGTCAGCCCGGCCGCTCGAGCCGGCGCTTTATCTGGTGGCGACGCCGATCGGCAATCTGGCCGACATCACGCTGCGGGCGCTGGAAACGCTGGCCGCCGCCGACATCGTCGCCTGCGAGGATACGCGGGTCAGCCGTGTGCTGCTCGACCGCTACGGCATCCGCCGCCGGACCACGGCCTATCACGAGCACAATGCCGGCGAGGCCGGGCCGAAGTTGATTGCAGCACTCGAAGCCGGGCAGAGCGTCGCGCTGATTTCGGACGCCGGCACGCCGCTGATTTCCGATCCCGGCTACCGGCTGGTCGGCGAGGCCCTCGACCAGGGCATTCGCGTCGTGCCGATCCCCGGCCCGTCGGCGCCGCTTGCGGCGCTGACGGCCTCCGGGCTGCCCTCCGACGCGTTTCTGTTTGCCGGCTTCCTGCCGGTGAAGACCGGGCAGCGGCTGACGCGGCTGGAAGCGCTGAAAACCGTGCCGGCGACGCTGATCTTCTTCGAATCGCCACGCCGGCTGGCCGATACGCTCAGCGCCATGGTCGAGGCGCTGGGTGGCACCCGCAAGGTTGCGATCGGCCGCGAACTGACCAAGACCTTCGAGGAAATGCGGACCGGCACCTTGCAGTCGCTTGCCGATCACTACGCGGCTGCCGACACGCCGAAGGGCGAAATCGTCATCTGCGTCGGCCCCTCGGAAGCAACGGCCGACGAGCCTGAAGACATCGACCGGCTTCTGCTTTCGCTTGCCGCCGAGATGCCGGCCTCCAAGGCGGCGGCGGAAGCCGCCAGGATGACCGGCGGTCAGAAACAGGCGCTTTACCGGCGGCTGCTCGAGCTCAAGGATGCCGGGGAGAACGGAGAGATCGGGAAAGAGGGTGACACCGGGAAAGACGGGGATGGCTGAACGCCCGGTCGCCAGCCGCCGGCAGGCCTATCGGCGCGGCCACCGCAGTGAGTGGCTGGCGGCGGCAGCATTGATGGTGAAAGGCTACCGGATCCTGGCGCGCCGCCACCGCACGCGGTTCGGCGAGATCGACCTGATCGCGCGCCGCGGCGATCTGGTGCTGTTCGTCGAAGTCAAGGCGCGCCGCACGCTGATGGAAGCGATGGAGGCTGTTCGCTACGAATCGGAGCGCCGCATCGAAAGCGCAGCCGACCTCTGGCTTTCGCGCCAATCCGATTATGGGAGATTATCGGCGCGCTTCGATATGGTGGCGGTGCTGCCCTGGCGATGGCCGGTGCATGTCGAGAATGTTTTTTACGGACGAAATTGACTGCTTTTCCCCCTTGTGGGGCGGGTCGACCCGCCGACAAGGGGCGGTAAGCGCTCACCCCCAGATAAACAGTGCAATCAGGCCGACGGTGCCGATGACCAGCCGCCACCAGCCGAACAGCGAGTAGCCGTGGCGCGAGACGTAGTTGAGCAGGAAGCGCACGACGATAAGCGCTGCGATGAAGGCCGCGATGAAACCGGTGGCGATGACCGGCAGGTCGGCGCTGGTCAGCACATTGCGGTTCTTGAAGAGGTCGAAGGCGAAGGCGCCGACCATAGTCGGCATGGCGAGGAAGAAGGAGAATTCCGCAGCCGCCCGCTTGTCGACGCCCAGAAGCAGCGCGCCGACGATCGTCGAGCCGGAGCGCGATGTGCCTGGGATCAGCGAAAGGCACTGGAACAACCCGATCTGCAGATAGAGCCTGAGCGGAAACCGTTCGACGTCATGGTAGAGCGGCTTCGGCTTGAGGCGATCCACCCACAGCAGGACCACGCCGCCGATGATCAGCATGATGCAGATCAGCCTCGGCGATTCAAACAGCACCGTCTTGATGAAGCCATGCGCCAGCGCGCCGATGACGGCCGCCGGCAGAAAAGCGACGAGGATGCCGAGGACGAAATGCCGCGTCGGCCGGTCACGCGGCAGATCGACCAACATCTGCCACAGACGATGGAAATAGACGCTGAGAATCGCCAGTATGGCGCCAAGCTGGATCAGGATCTCAAAGGCCTTGCCGGTCGAGTGGAAGCCAAGAAAATGGCCGGCAAGCAGGATATGGCCGGTCGACGAGACCGGAATGAACTCAGTCAGGCCCTCGATCATGCCGAGCAGCAGCGCTTCGACGATGGTCTGGCTTTCCATGGAAACCTCGGTGTTCGAGTGAGGGCTTGCAAAAGGGCTTGCTTGTCATGGCGCGGAACTCCTCCTATAGGTCGCAGCACCCTGACGGCCCTTTTGAATCGGGGCGGCCAAGACTTACCGGCGCAGCCGGCGATTTGCCAGTGCGCTCTATTATCGCGGGACCATGCTGACGCTTTTCCACCACCCGATGTTCGCCTCCTGCCGGTTCGTACGCCTCGCTTTCGGCGAATATGGCGAAGAGCTGGCGCTGATCGAGGAAAAGCCGTGGACGCGGCGCAAGGAGTTCTTGGCGCTGAACCCGGCCGGCACGCTGCCGATCCTGCTTGCCGAGGGCGACGTGCCGATCGTCGGCGCCATGGTCATCGGCGAATATCTCGACGAGACGCGCGGCGTGCTCAAGCGCGACAAGCGGCTGTTCGCCGAGGATCCGATGGGGCGCGCCGAAATCCGCCGACTGACCGACTGGTATCTCAACAAGGCCGATAGCGAGGTGACGCGGCATCTCGTGCGCGAGCGCGTGCTGAAGCCGGTCATGCCGGAAACGGCGGGCGGCGGTTCGCCCGATTCGGCGGCGATCCGTGCCGCGCGCGCCAATATCCGCCAGCACATGAAATATACCAACTGGCTGGCCGGCACACGCCATTGGCTGGCCGGCAGCAAAGTCACCTATGCCGACCTCGCTGCGGCGGCGGCGCTGTCTGTGCTCGACTATCTCGGCGAGATCGACTGGCGCGAACATGCTGCTGCGCGCGAATGGTATGCACGGGTGAAATCACGGCCATCGTTCCGGCCGCTTTTGTCCGACCGGGTGCGCGGCCTGTCGCCGGTGTCACATTATGCGGACCTCGATTTCTAAAGCGGAAAAACTGCGCGCGCTGATCGACCGCGAGGCACGGCGCGCCGGTTTCGATGCCGTTGCCGTTACCACTCCCGATGCCATCCCGCAGGCGCCGGCCCGACTTGCCGCATTCGTCGCCGACGGCTTTCACGGCTCGATGGGCTGGATCGCCGAGACGCTCGAACGCAGGGGCGAGCCGACAGCACTTTGGCCCGAGGTTCGCTCCATCATTGTGCTGGCCATGAACTATGGCCCCGACCACGACCCGCGCGCGGTCCTGGTGAAGCGTGACCGCGGCGCGATTTCCGTCTATGCGCAGAACCGCGATTACCACGACGTGATGAAGGGCCGGCTGAAAGAGATCGCCGGCAAGATCGTGGCCCGCACCGGCGGCGACGTAAAAGTGTTCGTCGACACCGCCCCGGTGATGGAAAAGCCGCTGGCAGAAGCCGCCGGCCTCGGCTGGCAAGGCAAGCACACCAATCTGGTCAGCCGCGAGCACGGCTCCTGGCTGTTCCTCGGCACCATCTTCATGACGGCCGAGCTTGCGGCCGATACGCCCGAGGACGACCATTGCGGCTCGTGCCGTGCCTGTCTCGACGTTTGCCCGACCGACGCTTTTCCCGCACCCTACCGGCTCGATGCGCGACGCTGTATCTCCTACCTCACTATCGAGAACAAGGGGCCGATCCCGCACGAGTTCCGGGAAAAGATCGGCAACCGCATCTATGGCTGCGACGACTGCCTCGCCGCCTGCCCGTGGAACAAGTTTGCCCGAACGGCGTCGGAGGCAAAGCTCGTCGCCCGCGCGGATCTGCGCGAGCCGGCGCTTGTCGATCTTTTGGCGCTCGACGACTCGGCTTTCCGGTCCTTCTTCACCGGTTCGCCGATCAAGCGCATCGGTCGCGACCGCTTCGTCCGCAATGTGCTGATTGCGGCCGGCAATTCCGGCGATGCCTCGCTCGGCAACGCCGTGCGTGCGCTGCTGGGCGATGCCTCGCCCCTCGTGCGCGGGGCGGCGGTATGGGCGCTGTCACGGCTTGTGCCTAAGATCGAATTAGCCAAACGTGCCACCGCTGCAGTGAAAGCGGAAAGCGACGAGGCCGTGCAACGCGAATGGCGCCTGGCGCTGGCAGATCAAATCGAGGCGCATGCATGAGCGAGAAGCAGATTTTCATTTTCGGCGCCGGTTATTCGGGGAGGGCATTCGCCCGCGCCAGCAAGGATGCCGCGACAACGGTCTTCGGCACGACGCGCTCGCCGGAGAAATTCGAAGCGTTGCGGCAAGCCGGAACCCAGCCGCTGCTTTTCGATGGCGCGCTGACGCCAGAAATTGGCGACGCGCTGGAGAAAACAACCCATCTCGTCGTCTCGGTGGCACCGGAGGAGGCCGGCGACCCGGTGCTGAATGCGGCGCGTGAGACGATCACGAGGAAGACGCCGGCTCTGAAATGGATCGCCTATCTCTCCACCGTTGGCGTCTATGGCGACCATGGCGGTGGCTGGGTGGATGAGACCGCCGAATGCCGGCCGGTGTCGAAGCGCTCGATGATGCGTGTCGCGGCCGAGCAAGATTGGCTGAAACTGGGTCGGGACATCGGCCGGCCGGTGGCGGTCCTGCGCCTTTCCGGCATTTACGGGCCGGGCCGCAATGCCCTGGTTAATCTGGAAAACGGCACTGCGCGGCGGCTGGTCAAGCCGGGCCAGGTGTTCAACCGCATTCATTGCGACGACATTGCCGGGGCGCTCTGGCAACTGATCGGAGACGATCGCGGCGGCATCTTCAACATCACCGACGATCTGCCGGCGCCGCCACAGGACGTCGTCGCCTACGCCGCGGGGCTGATGGGAATCGAGCCGCCACCCGAAATTCCGTTCGAGACCGCCCAACTTTCGCCCATGGCGCGGTCCTTCTATGGCGAGAACAAGCGTGTCGCCAACACAGCGATCAAGGCGGCCGGCTATCGCTTCGGCTTTCCCGACTACCGCTCGGCCTTCGACCAAATGTGGGCTGACGGCAACTGGCGCGACGGCGAGGCGCGCAGCCCGATGAAGCGGTCGTGATCGAAACTGCACGCTGGGCGTGATATGATTCGACTTAATTCGCAGAGGGGTTCTGCTTCATGAAAACGTTGAGGCAATCACTGCCCGGTGGAACGCTGCTGCTAAAGCGCGTCGCAACGCGCTTTAGATCTCTGTTTATGCATGTCGTTGTCCCAAAACCGCTGCGCACTTTTGGGCGACATGCACTAGCAGCGCTCGCCATTCTCGCCCTGGGGGGGCTTGCAGCGCGACCAGCAGCGGCCGAGGAGCTGGCAAAAAACCTGTTCGGCGCCAAAAAGTTGCCCGCCGTGGCTGCGCCGCAGTCGATCGGCTTTTATTCCAAGGGCTGCTTTGCAGGCGGCGTTGCTATTCCCCTAGACGGCCCGAAATGGGAGGTGATGCGGCCTTCGCGCAATCGCCGCTGGGGCCATCCGACGATGATCGCGCTGATCGAGAAACTGTCCCGCGACGCCGCGGCCGACGGCTGGCCTGGCCTGTTGGTCGGCGACATTTCGCAGCCGCGCGGCGGCCCGATGCTGACCGGCCATGCCTCGCACCAGATCGGCCTCGACGCCGACATCTGGCTGACGCCGATGCCCGACCGCAAGCTTTCGATCGACCAGCGCGAGAACATGAGCGCCACCTTGCTTGTCGATGAAAAAACGCACTTGGTGAAGGATGCGCTCTGGTTGCCGGCGCATGCCCGGCTCCTGAAGCGCGCGGCAAGCTACCCTGAAGTCGAGCGCATCCTGGTCAATCCCGGCATCAAGAAAAAGCTCTGCGACACGGTGAAAGGCGACCGCGCATGGCTGCGCAAGGTCAGGCCGTTCTGGGGGCATGACTATCATTTCCACATCCGCATCGGCTGCCAGCCCGGCTCGCCCAATTGCAAAGCGCAGGAAAACACGGCGCCCGGCGACGGCTGCGACCAGTCGCTGGCATGGTGGTTCACCGAGGAACCATGGCGCCCCAACAAGAACCCGGACAGGCCGAAAGCGCGCGACCTGATGACGATGGCGAGCCTGCCCGCGGCATGCCAGGCCGTGCTCGATGGGCCAGATCCGGCTTCGGCTGAAGCTGTCACCTATTATGGCGACGGCGTGCCGGTCGCGGCTGCGCCCGCTCTTACTGTGGCACCGGCACCGGCGCGGGCGTCCGCAACCGGCGCGGCAGCGCTTCCGGCCTCGATCAACGCCTTCGCGGCAACGCCCGAGATCGGCATTCCATTGCCACGGCCGCGGCCGGGGAACTGATCCGTCGAAGGCGCTCTCAACGCAGCAGGCGAAGGCAAGGACATTACGGGAAAGGTTGAAACGGCGGATGCAATGGTCCTGAACGCGGCCGTTTCCACAAGGAATGCACGCTACTTGCGCTTTCCCTCCACGCAATCCCAGAACAAGCTCGCTATATCAGCGCCCCCAAAACGCTGCACCTCGCGCACGCCGGTCGGCGAGGTCACGTTGATCTCGGTCATATAGTCGCCGATGACGTCGATGCCGACCAGGATAAAACCGCGCTCTTTCAGTGACGGGCCGATGCGGTCGCAGATCTCGCGCTCGCGCGCCGTCAGTTCGGTTTTTTCGGCGCGGCCGCCGACATGCATGTTGGAGCGTGAATCATGCTCGGCCGGCACCCTGTTGATGGCGCCGACCGGCTCGCCATCGATCAGGATGATGCGCTTGTCGCCCTTGCGCACGTCCTTCAGGTAGCGCTGCACGATGTAGGGCTCACGGAACATCTGGCCGAACATCTCGAGCAGCGAGGCGAGGTTGCGGTCGGCTTCGTGCAGGTGGAAGATGCCGGCACCGCCATTGCCGTAGAGCGGCTTGACGATGATGTCGCCGAACTCCTTGCGGAAGGCGGCGACCTCTTGGCTGTCCTTGGTGATCAGCGTCTCGGGCATCAGGTCGGGGAATTCAGTGACGAAGATCTTCTCCGGGCTGTTGCGCACCCAGGCCGGGTCGTTGACGACCAATGTCTTGGGATGGATGCGCTCGAGGATATGCGTGGTGGTGATGTAGTTCATATCGAACGGCGGATCCTGCCTGAGGAGGATGACGTCCATCTCCGACAGGTCGGTGCGCACCTTTTCGCCGAGCGAGTAGTGATTTCCCTTCTCGTCGCGGACCTGCATTTCCTCGATGCGGGCAAACACCTTGCCGTCGCGCAGCGACAGTCGGTCGGGCGTATAGTGGAACAACTGGTGGCTGCGGCGCTGCGCTTCCAGCGACAGCGCAAAAGTCGTGTCGCCGGCAATCGAGACGGTGGAGATATGATCCATCTGGACAGCGATTTTCAGAGGCATGGCGGATCTCCGGCGGGTCGGATGGCAGCTTTGCTTGCCTGTACAGGTTCCCCGGGCATCTGCCAATCGCAACGTTTGCATGCGCGGCAGCGTGTCGGAACGGTTCCTAAACGCTGCGGGCAGAATTGCGCAAATAGCCAGGCGTGGCGCCCCTCCGCCTCGGCGATCTGACGACCGGTCGCACTGCGGTTGCTGCGCAGCGTCTTTTTGTCAGACATAAGCCTGCCAAGTTGCTTTTCACCCTTGCTCCTCCGATCTGGCTGGATAGGATGCGCGCCGGTCGGACAGGGCCAGATCTGGAGAGAGAAAATGATGCCATCGGCGCGCTTTGCCGACCTTGAAGACGCTTCGGTGCTGATCACCGGCGGCGGTTCCGGCATTGGCGCCGCACTGACCGAAGGCTTTGTCCGCCAGGGGGCCAAAGTCGCCTTCATCGACATCGCCGACGGCCCGAGCCTGGCGCTGGCCGACCGTATCGAGAAGGATCTCGGCCGCCGGCCCCTCTATCTCAACACAGACATACGCGACATCGAGGCGCTGCGGGCTTCAGCCGCCAAGGCGGCCGAAGCGCATGGTGACGTCACCGTGCTGGTCAACAATGCAGCGCTTGACGATCGCCACGCGGTGGAAGACGTCACGGTGGAGTTCTGGGACAACAATCAGGCGATCAATCTGCGTCCGCATTTCTTCTCCGCCCAGGCGGTGGCGCCGGGAATGAAGCGCGCCGGCGGCGGTTCGATCATCAATTTCACGTCGACGTCGTTTCTGATCAACCATCCCGACATGCCGGCCTATACCGCCGCCAAGGCCGGTATCCTCGGCCTGACCAAGGGCCTTGCCGGCAAGCTCGGCGCCGACGGCATCCGCGTCAATGCGATCGCCCCCGGCTGGGTGATCACCGAACGGCAGAAGCAGCTCTGGGTTAGCGAACAGGCGCTCGCCGCCCACGTTGCCAAGCAATGCATCAAGCAGGTGATGCAGCCGGAAGACATTGTCGGCACGGTGCTGTTCCTGGCGTCGGACGCTTCGCGCATGCTGACGGCGCAGATGCTGATCGTCGACGGGGGCTTCCTGTGAGCCCAGGAATTCCGAGCAAGGCGCCTTCCGTCGCCGCTGTCGACTGGGGCACAACCCGTCTCCGGGTCTGGCTGGTCGATGACGCCGGAAAAGTCCTTGCCGAGCGTCGCGGTGACGATGGGCTGATCACCGCGCAAGCCGCCGGTTTCTCGACCGTTCTCGAAGGGCACCTGGCGGCGATGGGCGCGCCGGAAGCGATGCCCGTCATCATCTGCGGCATGGCCGGCTCGCGCCAGGGCTGGCTCGAGGCGCCCTATGTCACAGTGCCGGCGCCGATCGGCGCCATTCTGGCCGTTGCTACGCGCATTCCGGGCCAGCGCCGCGACATCCGCATCGTGCCGGGCCTTGCCCAGCGCCAGGCCGAGGCGCCCGACGTCATGCGCGGCGAGGAAACGCAGCTTGCCGGCGCTGGTTTGCCGGCAAAAGGTCGCCATCTCGTCTGCATGCCTGGTACCCACTCGAAATGGGTGCTGGTCGAGGACGGCGCCGTTGCAGGTTTTGGCACGTGGCCGACCGGCGAGCTGTTTTCGGTGCTGGCGGCGCATTCGATCCTGCGCCATACGCTGGGCGAGCAGCCTCAGCCGGTCGCATCGGGAAATCCGTTTTTCCGGCGCTGGTGCGAGCAAGCGCTTGCTGACGGCGGCGATGTCACATCGAGGCTGTTCTCGATCCGCGCCGCTGGCCTGCTGCAAGACTTGGAACCAGACGATGCCGCTGCTTGCCTGTCCGGCCTGCTGATCGGCGGCGAGATCGCCTCTGCCAGTCGCCGCTACGGGAAGGGCGCGGCGCCGGTCGTGCTGATCGCGTCTGGCGCGCTCGGCGCGCTCTATACTGAGGCGCTCGGCCTTGGTGGACTTGCGGTTCGGACTGTTGACGCCGACGAGGCAGTGCGTGCCGGCTTGATCGAGGCCGCGCGCGAAAATGGCATGATTGCCGGAAGCGGAGTTGCCGCGTGACCCAGACCGCACCGTTTCCGAAGCTTGGGCGCGGCCTTGTCGCCATCCTGCGCGGCCTCAAGCCAAGCGAGGCGGTGGCAATCGGCCAGGCGATCTTCGAGACCGGCATTGAAGCCATCGAAGTGCCGCTCAATTCGCCGGACCCGTTTGCCTCTATCGCCAGCATCGTCGAGGCGCTTCCATCGACAGCTCTGGTCGGAGCCGGGACTGTGCTGACAGCTACCGATGTTGACGGATTGCACAAAGCCGGCGGGCGGCTGCTGGTCAGCCCCAACATCGATGCCGATGTCATGGGCCGCGCGATGAGTTATGGCATGGTGACGATGCCCGGCGTGTTCACGCCGACCGAGGCTTTCCAGGCGATCAGGCTCGGCGCCTCGGCGCTGAAATTCTTCCCGGCCAGCGTGCTTGGCGCGGCCGGCATCGCAGCGATGCGTGCCGTCTTGCCTGATAAGACGCTGGTCGGCGCGGTCGGCGGCGTCTCGGAAAAGGACTTTGCCGGCTACAAGGCGGCCGGCGTCAGCGTTTTCGGCTTGGGATCCAGCCTGTTCAAGCCTGGTATGAGTGTCGATGAGGTGGCCGCGAACGCGCGGGCTGCCACAGTAGCCTGGGATGCGGCGTTTGGAGCGGCAGGATGAGGCAAGCCATCGTTTCGGTTTTTTCCGACCATGTCTGCCAGCTCGGCGAGGGACCGAGCTATGATGCAGCTACCGATACGCTCTACTGGTTCGACATCGTCAACGGCCAGCTTCTGGAAAAGCGCCTTTCCGGCGGCGCGGTCAAAATCCATGAGCTTGGCCAGATGGCCAGCGCGATCGCCATCATCGATGACAACAGACAGTTGATCGCCACCGAAACCGGCCTGCACGTCCGCGACGTGGCGACCGGCAAGATGACGCTGCACACGGCGATCGAGGCCGACAATCCGATCACCCGCTCGAACGATTCGCGCGTCCACCCCTGCGGCGCCTTCTGGGTTGGCACGATGGGCAAGGGCGAGGAAAAGGCCGCCGGCTCAATCTACTGGTTCTTCAAGGGGGAATTGCGCCGGCTTTATTCGGATATCACCGTGTCGAACTCGATCTGCTTTTCCGAGGATGGTACGGTCGCCCATTACACCGACACCAGCACCGGCCTTTTGATGCGTGTCGGTTGCGATCCGGCAACCGGGCTGCCGGTCGGCGAACCGAAGGTCTTCGTCGATCACCGCAAGGCCAAGGGTTACATCGACGGCTCGGTGCTTGATCGCGACGGCGTCCTATGGAACGCCTGCTGGGGCGGCGGCGTCATCGAAGCTTACGGACCTGACGGCAAGCTCGTCCGATCGGTCGCGATGCCGGTAACGCAGCCGTCTTGCCCGGCCTTTGTCGGCAGGAATGCCGACCGGCTGGCGGTCACCTCCGCCTGGTCGGGCAAAGATGAGAAACAGCGCCTGCTGGATCCGCAAGCCGGCATGACGTTTCTGCTCGACGTCGAGGTCAACGGCCGCTTCGAGCCGCGCGTGCTTATTGCTTGAGTACGTTTCCACTGTCGTGGAGGCGTCTGGCTGACGTCGGTTCAGCGAAAGCCTGATACACTGGCCATGCGATGGTAGGTGATCGCGCCGCTAGGAATTACCCATCCCATGCCAAGCCGCAAACCGAAGCTGATCCTCGTCTATGAGCCGGAAAAGGTCTGCATCGAGCGGCTGATCGCCGATGGCCACATGCCGGAGCGCGCCGCCGAAATCGCCTCCTATCTGGCGCAATCGAGCGACATCGCCCCTGAGTTCGATGCGCTGGCCGCAGCCTGCCTGACGCGCGGCCTGTCCTTCGCGCAGGTGCCGCTTGACGATGCCGCAGGTGCGCTCGCCGGCGAAGATCAGCAGGCCACGCTGGTGTGGACGCTGACCGACGGCGTCGCCTACTTCCGCGGTGGTGCGGCTCCGGCCCTGGCAAGGCTGAACGGCCTGAAGACGGTCGGCGCCGATGATGCGCTGTTTGCGCTCTGCCAGGACAAGTTCCGATCCGGTGCCGTGCTTGGCGCGCTCGGCCTGCCGGTACCGCAAGCCGGGCTGGCCCGCGACGGCCGCTGGCTGGTCGAACCGCCGCCTTCGCCAACCGGCTGGTTCGTTAAGCCGAACCGGCTCGGCGCCAAGATCGGCATCTGGCCGGATTCGCGCAGCAGCGATCTCGGCCATGCGCTGGAACTTAGCCGACGCGTCTTCGCCGACTATCGCGACGATGTCGTCGTGCAGCCCTATGTCGCCGGGCGCAATGCGCGCGCAAGTTTTCTGGGCCTTAAGCCGGACACTGGCGTCGAGGCGCTCGGCATCGCCTTTGTCGATTCGGGCGGCGATTTCCAAACCATGGCCGACAGCCTTGCGCTCTACGGCGACACCGGCGAGGCTGCGAGGGCCGCGGGAACATACACGGAGCCGGTGTTGCTGCCGATCGCCGCCAGTCAGCCGCGAGCCGACGCAGGCATCCGACGGATAGCGCAAAGGCTGATGGCCGGGCTCGGCTTGCGGGATGTATTTTCCATCGATTTCAGGGTCGAAGCCGACGACAGCGTCCATCTCATCGAGTTCGAGGTCTGCCCCGGCCTGCCCTGCTTCGATTTTCGCGCCTATTGCCGAACGCAATGGGAGATGGATCTCGCCGATGCGATGGCCGAGACCGCCGCGAGCCGTTTTAGCGGAATGGCCACGTCTTAAGCAGAAATCCTGCCTAACGCTGCCCCAGGGCTCCAGGATCGTATCGTATCTCGACAAATGGCTTGCGTTCCGCCATCTCACTTAATAGGGTGTTAAGTGAAGGAGGAGCTCGGTGAAAGTCGACTCTGCGACATCCCCGGACATGGCCGTGCTGGCAGCGGCGGATGCGGATAAGACAAAGCATGTCGGTGGGCGGATCAAGGCCATTCGCACGGCCCGACGCATTTCGCTTCGTCAGCTGGCTGACATGATCGGCACGACGGCGAGCTTCATCAGCCAGCTCGAGCGCAATCTGAGTGGAGCCAGCGCCAGCACCCTGATGCGGATCGCGGCTGCCCTGGACCTCGGCATCAACGACTTGTTTGAGCAGACCGAAGGTGGGTTCCACAAGGTGCTCACCAGAGCCGACCGGCCCCTGCTGCCGATCAGCCACGGCTGCCGAAAGACGTTGCTGTCGCGGCGGCCGATCCATGAATTCGAGGTTTATTCGGGTGATTTCGACGTCGGCGGCTCGACCGGCAATGACGCTTACACCCATGGCGGCAAGCACGAGATGTTCGTCGTCCTGAAGGGAACGGTCGAGCTGACGCTGGCGGACGAGCGCTTCGTCATGAACGAGGGCGACAGCATCGAGTACGCAACCTCGACGCCGCATCGCACGGTGAACATCGGCAAGACGCCGGCGCAGGTGCTCTGGATCATCGCGCCGCCGACCAGTGGCGCGGCGGAACTCAATCAATACACGTCCGGACAAGGCTCGCAGCCGGGCGCACAGAAGTAATGCGGGTGCACGTAAATGGGAGATAAAACATGAAGACCAAGATCGGACAGGCGGCCGCGCTCGGGCTGCTGATGATCACGACCGCAGCGCTTGCACAGAGCAAGCCTGTGGCGGGCGAGGTGGCCGAGGGCTCGCTGAAGGGCAAGACGCTTACCTTCGTCTCGTATGGAGGCATTTATCAGGACGGCCAGATCGCGGCGCTGAAAGAGTTCGTCGACAAATCAGGTGTGACGCTGCTCAGCGACGGACCAACCGAGATCTCGAAACTGCAGGCGCAGGTCGAGTCCGGCAATGTCACCTGGGACGTTGTCGATACCGGCGATTTCCCGCCCTACGTCTATTGCGGCAAGCTGTTCCAGAAGCTGGACTTCTCGAAGATCGATACGTCCAACATTCCACAGGGCCAGATCAGCGATTGCAGCGTGCCGGCCATGAACTATGGCGTGGTGCTGATGTACAACACCGAAAAGTACAAGGATAATCCGCCTAAGAGCTGGAAGGATTTCTTCGATATCGAGAAGTTCCCGGGCTCGCGCGCTCTGGAGGGCAGCGGCGATCTGTCCGGCGGCATGATCGAGCAGGCGCTGCTCGCAGCCGGTGGGTCGGTGGAAAGCATGACGGTTGCCGACATCGACAAGGCTATCGAGAAGGTGAAGTCGCTCGGTCCGGACACGATCTTCTGGAAGACCGGCGCCGATTCCCAGCAACTCGCCGAATCCGGCGAAGCCGACATGATCGCGATGTGGACCGGACGCGCCATGACCGCGGTGAAGAACGGCGCGGCGTACACGCCGGTGTGGCAGGACTGGCTGGTCGTGATGGACCAGATGACCATTCCGATGGGCGTCAAGGATCCCGACGCGGCGCATGCGCTGATCAACGCCTATGTCGGCAAGAGCGCGCAGGAGACGCTTGCAAAAACCACCTCGTATACCCCGATCCACAAGGACGCGAAGCCCGAAGTAGACGAGGTCACCGCGGCGTTCATGACCAACACGCCGGACAAGCTTAAGCTTGGCTATCAGCAGAACATCAAGTTCTGGGTGGAGAACTTCGAGGTCGCGAACGAAAAGTGGAACGCGTTGATGGCGGGCAACTAGGCCCATCCCTGTGGCAACGATAACAACAGACAGCCGGAACACTGGTCCGGCTGTCGCGGCAGGTGACCGGCGGCGCTGGTTTCGCGGACAGGCTTTTTGGCTCGTCGCGCCGGCGCTGCTGCTGCTCGTTGTCTGCCTGGGCCTGCCGCTCGCCATCGTGACCTTGCGGAGCTTTTCCGAGCCGCAATGGGGATGGCAGAACTACGCCTGGTTCTTCGGCACACCGGTCAACCTGACCGTCCTCCAGCGGACCTTCGCGATCTCCGCCTGGGTGACGCTGGTATGTCTCATCGCCGGCTATCCCTATGCCTATGTGATGACCGCAGTCGGACCCAAGATGCGGCTTATCCTGATCCTGTGCGTGCTGGTGCCGTTCTGGGTAAGCGGCGTGGTGCGCACCCTGGCATGGGTCATCCTTTTACAGGATTCCGGCGTGATCAACTCCGTCATCCGGGCAGTCGGCCTCAGCCCGGTCAAGCTGATCCGCACGCAGACCGGCGTGGTGATCGGCATGGCGCAGGTGCTGCTGCCGTTCATGATCCTGCCGCTCTATTCGGTGATGAAGACGATCGACCTGCGGCTCATGCAGGCGGCACGAAGCCTCGGCGCGAGCCCGGCGCGCGCCTTTGCCCAGGTTTACCTGCCGCTCTCGCTTCCAGGCGTCTATGCTGGCGCCATCATCGTGTTCATTCTGGCGCTCGGCTTCTACATCACCCCCGCGCTGCTCGGCGGTCCGCGTTCGACCATGCTTTCGACCCTGATCCAGAACCAGGTGCTCAGCCTGCTCAACTGGGGTCGCGGCGGTGCTATGGGGGTGGTGTTGCTGATCGCGACCTTCGTCCTGCTCGCGCTTGCAGCGCCGCTGTCGCGCCAACCGTACAAGACGGGATCGAGACGCTGATGAAACAGCCCGGTCGAATCCTGCTCGGTCTGTTCTGCCTGCTGGTCGCGGTCTGGCTGGTCGCGCCGACAATCGTCGTCGTGCCGATGTCGTTCAACGACAAGAAGTCGCTGGCCTTTCCACCATCCGGCTTTTCCTGGCAGTGGTACCAGAACTTTTTCACCAATCCCGAATGGTCGGCGAGCCTGATCGGTTCGCTCAAGGTTGCCGTCGTCACTGCGGTGTTCGCCACCGTCATCGGCACGCTGGCTGCATTCGGCCTCGATCGCATGAAAAGTCGCGTCAGCGGCGTGCTGCGTGCACTGCTGATCACGCCGATGGTCGTGCCGGGAGTGGTACTCGCTGTCGGAATCTATGCGGTCTATCTCGATACGCAACTGGTCGGCACCATGACCGGCTTCGTGCTGGCCCACACGATGCTCGCCGTCCCTTTCGTCATCATCGCCGTCTCCGCCAGCCTGGAAGTCTTCGACAAACGGCTGGAGACGGCTGCGGCCAGCCTCGGTGCGACCCGGCTGACGGCGTTCAGGACGGTGACCTTGCCGCTGATCGCGCCGGGCATCTTGTCGGGGCTGCTGTTTGCCTTCGTAACCTCGTTCGACGAGATCATCGTCGCGCTGTTCATCACCAGCCCTTACCTGAAGACACTGCCGGTCCAGATCTTCTCCAGCATCACCCGGGACGCCGACCCCACCGTAGCGGCGGTGGGCACGCTGCTCTTCATCGTGACGTCGCTGGTTATCGGGGCGGGGCTGCTGATCGGCTCGAGACAGGGAAAACGCTGACATGGCCTCACCATCGACACGCGGCGCAGCCATCGATCTCAAAGCCGTCTGCAAAAAATACGGCAGCTTCACCGCTCTCGACAGCGTTTCGCTGCACATCGAGCCGGGGGAGTTCATGACGCTGCTCGGGCCCAGCGGTTCGGGCAAGACGACCACGCTCAACGTCATCGCCGGCTTCACCGAGGTCAGCTCGGGTTCGCTTGATGTCGGCGGCAAGAGCGTCATCGGCGTACCGGCGCACAAACGCAATATCGGCGTGGTCTTCCAGCACTACGCGCTGTTTCCGCATATGACCGTGAGCAGGAACGTCGCATATCCGCTGACCTTGCGCGGCATCGCCAATCCCGATCGCGAGGCGCGGGTGCGCAAGGCGCTGGACATGGTGAAGATGGCGGATTTCGGCCACCGCTTCCCCAGCGAGCTCTCCGGCGGGCAGCAGCAGCGCGTCGCGCTGGCGCGCGCCATCGTATTCGACCCGCCGCTGCTGCTGATGGACGAGCCGCTCGGCGCGCTCGACAAGAAGCTGCGTGAATGGCTGCAGCTCGAGATCAAGCGGATCCACCGGGAATTGGGCACCACCTTCGTCTACGTCACGCACGACCAGGAGGAGGCCTTGGTGCTCTCGGACCGCATCGCCGTGTTCAACCAGGGACGCATCGAGCAGATCGGCAGCGGTCGCCAACTCTACGATGAGCCCGAGACCCTGTTCGTCGGCAAGTTCGTCGGCGACTCGACGATACTGCGTGGTGCAGCCTCCACCTCCGGCGGCGAGACCGCCATCGAAATAGCCGGACGGAAAGTGGCCGCCGCCAAACGCCTTCCAGACGGCGCCAAACCAGTGATGCTGCTGCGGCCGGAGAAGCTGAGCCTCGCCAGACGGGGGAAGGGCGGACAGGATCGAAACGTCCTGCCCGGTCGCATTGGCGAAGCCATCTATCTCGGCTCGGGCTCCAAATACGAGGTTGTGCTGGCAGATGCCTCCAAGGCGATCGTGCGCTCGACGCTGGATGCCGAGACCTTTGCCATCGGCGACGAGGTCGACCTGATATTTGCGGGCAGCGACGTGAAGCTGTTGGCGGACGACGAAAAGGCCGATTTCACGCTGACCTGAATCTTATCCTGGGAATAGCAATAATGGACGTGAAGAAGAACGGCGACGTGTCATTCTGGTATGCCGACATCGGCGGCGTGCCCGGCTACCGACCGCCGCTGCAAGGCGATATCGTGGCCGACATCTGCATCGTCGGGGCCGGCTACACCGGGCTTTGGACCGCTTACTATCTGAAGCAGGCAGCTCCGCACCTCAACATCGTCATCGTCGAGAAGGAGTTCGCCGGCTTCGGTGCTTCGGGACGCAATGGCGGCTGGCTGTCCGGCGGGTTCTCATGGTCGCGCGAAAAATACGAGGAGGCATCCTCGCGCCAAGGGGTAATCGCCATGCAGGCGGCAATGATGGGCACGGTGAACGAGGTCATATCGGTCGCGGAAGCCGAAGGTATCGACGCCGACATTCGCCGTACCGACGAACTGCTGGTCGCAACCAATGAGGCGCAGGAGCAGCGCGCCAAGGCGATGTATGCCCATGCCAGATCCTGGGAGCTGACCGACGAACGCGTCGGGTATATCGATGCAGCGGAGATGCGCCGGCGCATAGCGGTGCACAATGCCCGCGGCGCTTTCGTCATCAAGAAAGTTGCGCGGGTTCAGCCCGCAAAGCTGGTGCAGGGGCTCGCCAGGGCAGTGGAGCGCCTCGGTATCCAGATCTGTGAACAGACGACCGTGCTGTCGATCGAGAAAGGCAAGGTCGTAACCAATCGTGGCGTGGTGCGGGCCGAAAAGATCGTGCGGGCGACCGAAGGTTTCACCGCGGGCATTGCCGGCCACGAGAGACTTTGGCTGGCGCTCAACAGCGCCATCGTTGTCACCGAGCCTTTGTCCGAAAAGCTATGGAGCGAAATCGGCTGGGACGGCTACGAGGTGCTCGGCGACGCCGCGCACACATACTGCTACGCGCAGCGCACCCGGGAAGGACGCATTGCCATGGGCGGACGCGGGGTACCCTATCGTTTCGGCTCTAAGACCGACATTCGAGGCGTCACCCAGCAGGCGACGATCGACAAGCTGCACAAGACCCTGACGACGCTTCTGCCGCAGACCAAGGGGTTAAAGCTCGACCATGCGTGGTGTGGAACACTGGGCGTGCCGCGCGACTGGTGCACGACGGTGGGCTTCGACCGGCAGAGCGGAATAGGCTGGGCCGGCGGCTATGTCGGCCTCGGCGTCTCCACATCGAACCTCTCGGGACGCACATTGAGGGATCTGCTGCTGGGCAACGACACCGAGCTGACGCGGCTTCCCTGGGTCAATCGAACGGTGCGCAAATGGGAGCCGGAGCCGCTGCGCTGGTTGGGCGTTCATTCGATGTATCAGCTCTATCGCATTGCCGACGAGCGGGAAGCGAAGGGGCTGCCGCGGACATCGCGGCTGGCCGCCCTGGCCGATCGCATCACCGGCCACTGAACCGCATCACCTCAAGGACTCAGGAATGATCGACTTCAAGACCTTCGCCCACCTTGCGCATATCGACCTCGGCGAGCCCCAGCCGAAACCCACCTCGTTGGAAGGCGATCAGCTGGAAGCAGCCAACACCCTCTGGGCTTCGGATGACGGCAAGATCGAAGTTGGTGTCTGGGAATGTTCGCAGGGCCGGTTCACCGCACGCCGAGATACGAATTCCGAGATTTGCCACATCGTCTCAGGCCGCGTAACGCTGCACGGTCCCGACGGCGCGGCCAAGGATGTCGGACCCGGCGAATTGCTTGTCCTGCCGCTTGGCTGGGCTGGCGAATGGACCATCCACGAGAGGACGCGCAAGCTTTACATCCTGCATTCGGTCTGACCGCCGCGGGTGCACGCTCGCGTTCGTTTCTGATAAGACCACGCATACCACGGTGGTTGCCGCTTAACTAAACCCCTTCGACCAGCACGATCTCGCCGTCGGCCACTTTCTGGCGGATCGCGACGGCGCGCTGGTATTCGGGCGAGTGGTAGCAATCGTGCGCCGCAGCCAATGATGGAAACTCGATGATCACGTTGCGGTCGCGACCCGGCCCCTCGGCCTTTTCATGCGCGCCGCCACGTGCGAGAAATTTCGCGCCGAAGCGATCGAAGGCCGGTTTGGCGGCAGTGACATAGTCCTTGTAGCCTTCCGCATCGCGCACATCGACGCGGGCGATCCAGTATCCCTTGGGCATGCTTTTTCTCCGAAGTTGTTCTTGGGCCGCTATGCCGAGCGCATTTCGTCAAGAATTGCTTCCGCCACTGCCCGCCTGTCGGCGGCGCCGACGATCGGCCGGCCGACGACGAGATGGCTGGAGCCGTTGCGGATCGCTTGCGTCGGCGTGACGACGCGTTTCTGGTCGCCATGGTCGCTGCCCTTGGGCCGTATTCCCGGCGTGACGACGGCCATGTTGGGACCGACGATCCGGCGCACCGCTTCCGCTTCTTCGGCCGAGCAGACGATGCCGCCCATGCCGGCATGCAGCGCCTGCTCGGAGCGCCTTAGCACCAGCGTATGCGGGTCGTATTCATAGCCGGCGTCGATCACGTCCTGCTCGTCCATCGACGTCAACACGGTGACGCCAAGCAGGCAGAGATCGCTGCCCCTGGCGGCCTCGACGGCTGCCAACATCGTCTTCGGATAGGCATGGAGCGTCAGCATGGTCATGCCCATCCTGGCGATGGCCTCGACACCCTTGGCTACCGTGTTGTCGATGTCGAGCAGCTTCATGTCGAGGAAGATCCTGGTGCCGCCGCTGGCGAGCTCGCGGGCGAAATCGAGGCCGCCGGCGAAGGCGAGCTGATAGCCAATCTTGTAGAAGGAGACGATCCCGTCGAGCTCTCGCACCGTTCTCTCGGCTTCTTTCAGCGTCGGCACGTCGAGGCCGACGATCAGCCTGTCCTGCATGGTTTCGGCGCGTTCCTGGATCACGCCTCGATCCGGGTGGACAGCATGCGCGAGGTTTCGATCAGCGTGCGGCATAGGTGCTCCATCGCTCTGTGCAGTCTCTCGTCCCTGAAATTTCCGTCCTCGTCGAAGGCGTTGCCGCCCTCCGGCACCGAGCACTCCGGCGTCACCACCTCCATCTGGCAGCGCACCAAAACGGCGCGCAGATGGTTGATGCAGCGTACCCCGGCGAAGTGTCCTTTGGAAGATGAACAAAGGCCGGCGGGCTTGCCGGTGAACGGCCTGAACGACCGCCCGCCATCCTTGCGCACCCGGCTCACCCAGTCGATGCTGTTCTTGAGCAGCGGCGGGATGGAGCCGTTATATTCGGGCGTCGCGATCAGCAGCCCGTCATGAGCGGCGATCTGCCGGGCAAGCTTGATGGCGTTTTCGGGAACGCCCTTCTCCCTTTCCAGGTCCTCGTCCAGGATCGGCAGCGGATAGTCGGCAAGGGAGATGCGGGTCACCTCGGCGCCCTGCATGGCGAGTTCCTTCTGCGCCACATCGGCGGTTCTGCCGCTGTAGGCGCCAGCGCGGATCGAGCCCGCGAAGACGAGAATTTTCGGGATCACTGCCATTGGCCAACCTTGTCCCCGGACAGGTACAGCCAAGGATCGCTCAAATCAACGCCAACTTCGTCATCCCTGGGCGGAGCAGGAGCGAAGCTCCGTCGCGGAGACCCTGGGATCCATTCCGTGACCTTGGCCGTGGAGTGCCGCAGAGCAGAATTCTGCACCGCTGGGGTGCTCAGATGTCCCGGCATGGATCCTCGGGTCTGCGCTGCGTCGCTACGCTCCTTGCTCCGCCCGTGGATGACGAAGTGACGTGCGTTTCCACTAATCGCTGAACGGTCGTGCGCCGAGAAGCTAATGCGCCCCGCGCCGATAGATCCAAAGCTGCGTTGGCGGGATATTGCGGATGACGAAATGGAAATGCTCGACCGTGTAGTCGCCGCGGCCGGGCGGGATCGGCGACAGCGGGCCGTAGGTCAGCTGAACGATCGGGCGGCCTGTCGGGATGCGGTCGAGAAGGCTTTCGACATAGGCGATGCGCTGGGCGACCGGGAAATTGAGCAACGGCACGCCGGAGACGACCGAATCGAAGGTCAGGCCGCCCTTGTCGCCGAGCGTCGCGTCGAGATTGAAGGCGTCGCCCTCGATGACGTTGACGCCGGGATAGAGCCGGCGCAGATGGTGCACGAAATCGGTGGAATATTCGACCGCGTAGAGATTTTCAGGCCTTACGCCCCGGGCGAGGATGGCTCGGGTGATGACGCCGGTGCCGGGCCCAACTTCGAGCACTGGCAGGCCTGACGTCGGGTCGACGACGGAGGCCATCTTGCGGGCCGTGATGGAACTGGTTGGCACGATCGAACCGACCGCCTTCGGCTTGTCGATCCAGCCCTTGAAGAACTTCAGTTCGTCATCGAACTTTTCCGCCAGCGCTTTTCGCAGTCCGGGACCATGTGCCATGCAAGTTCTCCTGAACGCTCCCCCGAGAGGCTACTTAGCAGCTACAGGGTCCAAGGCAAGGCGGATGCCGGTATAAGATGTTGATGACGCTAGGGGAGCTTCCCCTAGATTGTACTCCACACTGATTGGCAAGAATAGGCGTCAGCGCTCGCCGAAGGTTTCGAAGAAGTCCTTCATGCGGGCGAAAAAGCCGCTCGACTGGGGCGAATTGTCCTTCGAGGAAAGCTGTTCGAACTCCTCCAGCAGCTCGCGCTGACGGCGGGACAGGTTCTGCGGCGTCTCGACCGCGGTCTGGATATAGAGGTCGCCGACATTGTGCTGGCGCAGCACCGGCATGCCCTTGCCCTTAAGGCGGAATTGGCGGCCGTTCTGGGTGCCTTCCGGTACCTTCACCTTCGTCTGGGTGCCGTCCAGTGTCGCCACCTCGAACGAACCGCCAAGCGCGGCGGTTGTCATCGAGATCGGCACCTTGCAGTAGAGATCGGCTCCGTCGCGCTGGAAGAATTCGTGCGGCTTGACCGCCAGGAAAATATAGAGATCGCCCGACGGACCGCCGCGCAGGCCGGCCTCGCCCTCATTGGCGAGGCGGATGCGGGTGCCGTCCTCGATACCGGCCGGGATGTTGACCGAGAGCGACCGCTCCTCGGTGACGCGGCCCTGACCGGCGCATTTCGGGCATGGCTCCTTAATGGTCTGGCCACGCCCCTGGCATTGCGGGCAGGTGCGCTCGATCGAGAAGAATCCTTGCGTGGCGCGCACCTTGCCGTGGCCGTTGCACATCGAGCAGGTGACGGGCTGAGTGCCGGGCTTGGCGCCGGTGCCGGAGCATTCCGTGCAGGAGATCGACGCCGGCACGTGAATCTGCGCCGTCTTGCCGGCGAATGCCTCCTCCAGCGTGATTTCCATATTGTAGCGCAGGTCGGCGCCGCGCTCGCGGCCACCTGAGGAGCGGCGCTGGCGCCCGCCCATCATATCGCCGAAAATATCCTCGAAGATATCGGCGAAGCCGCCGGCGCCGAAGCCTTGCGCGCCGCCATTCATCCCGCCCTGCTCGAAGGCGGCGTGGCCGAAACGGTCGTAGGCCGCGCGCTTCTGCGGATCCTTCAGCGTCTCGTAGGCCTCGTTGATTTCCTTGAACTTGTGCTCGCAGGAATGATCGCCGGGATTGCGATCGGGATGGAACTGCATGGCGAGCTTGCGGAAAGCGCTCTTGAGCTCCTTCTCGTCTGCCCCCTTTTGCACGCCCAACGTTTCGTAGAAATCAGCTTTCATCTTTTCCTGCAGTCCGGATATTCAACGTCTTGAAGCCTTGTTGCGTCGTTTGCCGGCACGCTGTTCCGATTTAGGTGCGATGAGGCCGCGATGCCAGTGTCGGCACGGGCTTGCTCGCATTTTTTCGATCAAGCCCGCACTTTTTCGGCCAGAGTTGCAAAAAAGCCCGGCTTTGCGCCGGGCTTTTCTGCCTCAACCTGCCGTCAGGCGGTTCAGGCCGACTTCTTCTTGTCGTCGTCCTCGTCGATTTCTTCGAAATCGGCGTCGACCACGTCGCTGTCCTTGGCGGCATCCGCCTTGGCGTCAGCCTCCGCGGCTTCCTTCTGCGAAGCTTCGTACATGGCCTGGCCGAGCTTCATCGAGGTTTCGGCGAGCGCCTGCGTCTTGGCCTCGATCTCGGTCGCGTCGTCGCCTTCGGCAGCGGTCTTCAGCGCCGCGATCGCATCTGATATCGCCGTGCGGTCGGCCTCGGAAACCTTCTCGCCATATTCCTTCAGCGACTTCTCCGAGGAATGGACCAGCGCCTCGGCCTGGTTGCGGGCCTCGACCAGCGCGCGCCGCTTCTTATCGGCCTCTGCATTGGCTTCGGCGTCCTTCACCATCTTCTCGATGTCGGCGTCCGAAAGGCCGCCAGACGCCTGGATGCGGATCTGGTGCTCCTTGCCGGTGCCCTTGTCCTTGGCCGAGACGTTGACGATGCCGTTGGCGTCGATGTCGAAAGTGACCTCGATCTGCGGCACGCCGCGCGGCGCCGGCGGAATGCCGACCAGGTCGAACTGGCCGAGCGCCTTGTTGTCGGCGGCCATTTCACGCTCGCCCTGGAAGACGCGGATGGTCACAGCCGACTGCGAATCCTCGGCCGTCGAGAACAC
Source organism: Mesorhizobium sp. WSM4823 (assembly GCF_055811195.1). Classification (NCBI taxonomy): domain Bacteria; kingdom Pseudomonadati; phylum Pseudomonadota; class Alphaproteobacteria; order Hyphomicrobiales; family Phyllobacteriaceae; genus Mesorhizobium; species Mesorhizobium sp. WSM4823. Next base: position 524,556 of record NZ_JBVVQL010000004.1, on the reverse strand, counting down.
CTGGCTCTTCTTAGTCGGGATCGTCGTGTTGCGCTCGATCAGGCGCGTGAACACGCCACCCAGCGTCTCGATACCGAGCGACAGCGGCGTCACGTCGAGCAACAGCACGTCCTTGACGTCGCCCTGCAGCACGCCGGCCTGGATGGCGGCGCCCAATGCGACGACCTCATCCGGATTGACGCCTTTATGCGGCTCCTTGCCGAAGAACTGCTTCACGATCTCCTGGATCTTAGGCATGCGGGTCATGCCGCCGACCAGGACGACCTCGTCGATTTCGCCGGCCTTCAGGCTGGCATCCTTGAGCGCGGCCTTACAGGGCTCGATCGTGCGCTGGACCAGATCCTCGACCAGGCTCTCGAACTTCGCACGCGTCAGCTTCAGCGTCAGGTGTTTGGGGCCGCTGGCATCGGCGGTGATGAAGGGCAGGTTGATCTCGGTCTGCGTGGTGGACGACAGCTCGATCTTGGCCTTTTCGGCCGCCTCCTTGAGGCGCTGAAGGGCGAGCTTGTCGTTGCGCAGGTCGATGCCCTGTTCCTTCTTGAACTCGGCCGCCAGATACTCGACCAGACGCATGTCGAAATCCTCGCCGCCGAGGAAGGTGTCGCCATTGGTCGACTTCACCTCGAAGACGCCGTCGCCGATCTCTAGCACCGAAATGTCGAACGTGCCGCCGCCAAGGTCATAGACGGCAATGGTCTTGCCTTCCTTCTTGTCGAGGCCGTAGGCAAGTGCGGCCGCGGTCGGCTCGTTGATGATGCGCAGCACTTCAAGGCCGGCGATCTTGCCGGCATCCTTGGTGGCCTGACGCTGGGCGTCGTTGAAATAGGCCGGAACGGTGATGACCGCCTTCTCGACCTTCTCGCCGAGATAGGCTTCCGCCGTTTCCTTCATCTTCTGCAGGATCATCGCCGAGATCTGGCTGGGCGACTGCTTCTTGCCGCCGGCCTCGACCCAGGCGTCGCCATTGTCGCCCTTGACGATCTTGTAGGGAACAAGCTTCTTGTCCTTGTCCGTCACCGGGTCGTCATAGCGGCGGCCGATCAGGCGCTTGACCGCGAAGATGGTGTTTTCAGGGTTGGTGACCGCCTGGCGCTTGGCCGGCTGGCCGACGAGGCGCTCGCCATCGCTGTTGATGGCGACGATGGAAGGGGTCGTGCGCGCGCCTTCCGCATTCTCGATGACCTTCGACTCCTTGCCGTCCATGATGGCGACGCAGGAATTGGTGGTCCCCAGATCGATACCGATTACTTTTGCCATTTTTCTAGTCTCTCCGCTAAGCAGGCTTCTCTGGACCCGTACAGGCGTTCCGACGAAAGCCCCTGTTCACAAGAAATTCCGCTTCGGCAACCGGCATTCCGGCGTCGAACGGCTTGGCGCGTATATAAGAACAGGCTGCGCGGCGCGCAAGCATTCTGCGCAAGGCGTCCAACATCCTTTTCTCGGGCCGGGCCGGGTGCTCTCCGGCGACGGCATGGCGAGTTCAGGCCGTGCAGCGTTTCCCGATGGACCTTTTCGCGTCCGTTCGCGGGCCGCGAACCCTCCAGTAGGGTTGGTGCGCAATAAGCCGCAACCTGCATGGCGGCACCCGAGACCCCGCCGGAGCGCTCCGGCGGGTTGTTCATCGCGCGTGATCGTCGAGTGCGGGTCGGCCGCCTTCGACCTTCAAACCCGAGAACTCATGGGCAATCGTTCGATTGCGTCCAGTCCGCTTCGCCTCGTAAAGCCTTGCATCGACCCGCTTGTACAGGTTCGCCCAGGCTTCGCTGGGTTTAAACGTTCCGACGCCGAAACTCGCGGTGAGCTGACCCACCCCCTTCAGCCCGGCAAAACTGTTCTCCTCTATGGCGATCCTTAGCCGTTCGGAGCATTCATAGGCTTCCTCGGAACTGGTATCTGGAAGGAACACCGCGAATTCCTCACCGCCCAGCCGGCCGACGATATCCCCTTTGCGCGCTGATTTGCGCAGCACGCGTCCGACCTCTCGCAGGACGCTGTCGCCGACGTCATGACCGTGGGTGTCGTTGATGCTCTTGAAATGGTCCAGGTCGCACAGGACGAGCGATGCGGCGCCTTTTCCGCTCTTTCGCTGATAGGCCGAGGCGCGCTCTTCGAACCCGCGCCGGTTCAGAACGCCGGTCAGCGGATCGACATCGCGCTCCCGTCGAAGATCGTCGATCACGTCGGCAACGGCGGCGGCGAGGATCGCCAGAGCGAGAGCCGCGCCGAGCACGGCAAGAGAAAGCTGAAGTGCCTGCCAAAACATCGAGTTCGCGAAGGCTGTTTTATCGGCGGGCGCCGAAAGCCCGATCGTCAACAAGGTCCGCGGAAAGAAATGCAGCGCAAAGGCCAGGAGAATCCAGAACAGCACCCTGTCGACGTACCGGCCTTCCGCAAGCGGCGAGAGTCGCACTGCGGCAATGAGCAGGATCATCCCGTACCCGAAATTCTGGATGTAGACGCGGGCAAGAAGGTTGCGATCGACGTAGAAGAAATACGCCAGCAGAAGCGTGAATCCGATCAGGATCGCCGCGTCCATTCTCAGGCCGAGCCTGGTCCCCGAGCGGAGCAGGATACCCTCGACCGCCGCGAGAACAGCCGATGTATAGAGAGCGCCGGACACGATTGCATTGGGTCCGGCCCCTGACGGCCAACCGAGAATTTGGGATATGGCGCCAAGAGCAAATAAAGCGCAGGCGCCCGCCAACACAAGGAGATAGCTTCGCTTTCGTTCGATGAGCCAGGCGCAGACGAAGGCAATCCCAAAGACAAACAATATTCCAGGGCTTATCAATGCGAGTGCGGTCCTGACGATCGCCCCGTCCATCAAATCAATGCTCCTGTTGCGCCGAGACGCGGCCCTTTGCATGGGTCTAGATCGCTGCCGGGGATACTCCGAAACCTTTATCCAATCTGATAAGAAAAGCCTCGGATTAGAATCGTCCGATTTCGTCGAGCTGGACGCCACGCTACGCCTTCGGCTGAACGTGGGGCAGCAACAGCGCCTTTCCGCCACGACGACTGGCCATTTTCGGGCCGATACGGTAGGGCGGGAACTGGCTCAAGAGCGGGAAGCGGACATGGCTCAAAAAACCCTGATCGCGCCATCGGTGCTGGCGTCGGATTTTTCGAAGCTAGGCGACGAGGTTGAGGCGGTGGCGGCGGCCGGCGCCGACTGGATCCACCTCGACGTCATGGACGGGCATTTTGTGCCCAACATCACCTTTGGCCCGCCGGTGATCAAGGCGATCCGCAACCGCACCAAAGCCTTCTTCGACTGCCATCTGATGATCGCGCCGGCCGATCCTTATCTGGAGGCTTTCGCCGAAGCTGGCTGCGACGGCATGACAGTACATGCCGAAGCTGGGCCGCATCTCGACCGTTCGCTGCAGACGATCAGGAGCCTCGGCAAAAAGGCGGGCGTGTCGCTCAATCCGGCGACGCCGGAAACGGCGATCGAATATGTGCTCGACCGGCTCGACCTGATCTTGATCATGACCGTCAATCCGGGTTTTGGCGGCCAGGCCTTCATTCCGGCGATTGTCGATAAGGTGAAGCGGGTGAAGGCGCTGATTGGCAACCGGCTGATCCGGATCGAGATCGACGGCGGTATCTCGCCGCAAACAGCACCTTTGGTCACCGCCGCCGGCGCCAGCGTATTGGTCGCCGGTGCGGCCATCTTCAAGGGCGACAGCGTCGAAGCCTATCGTGCGAATATCGAGGCGATCAGGACGGCGGCCGACCGGGCGGCCGGCTGACGCTGCTGGTGCCACGCGCTGTCCCTTCGGCCGGCCCGACGCCGGTGCGCTTGTGCTCACGACATGCGGTCCCATATTCTCTGTCTCCATCCTTTTGCCTCGGACCCTCCCGCAGGCGCCTCTTCGACGGTCGGATCGATGAACCGCAGCCCTTTCTTCGCTGATCTGCTGAACACCATCGCCGATCGCGGCCGGATGATGCTGAATCTCGTTCGAGGCGACGAGCCCGTCTCGGCCGACAGCCTGGCGCGTCTGTGCGCCCGCCTGCTTTCCAGCCAGGGCGAGGCATCGGGCGTCGCCTATGCCCGCGAAATCCTGGAGCGCTGGCGCACCCTCGATGCCGATGGAAGGCTGGCGTTCCTGCATGTGCTGCGCGACCGTTTCGGCACCGATCATGGCAGGCTTGCCGCCGCGGTGGATGCTTATCGCGACGCGCCTGACGATCGCTCGGCACTTGCCCTGCACGACGCCGCCGAGCCGGCCAGGCAGGAGCTGCTGCGCCGCCTGAACCTTTCGCCCGGCGGTATCGAGACGCTGGTGCGCATGCGCCAGGATCTGCTTGCCCGGCTGCCAACATCTCCCGACCTCGCCATCGTCGACGCCGACTTCACGCATCTCTTGTCGTCATGGTTCAATCGCGGCTTCCTGGTGCTGCGGCGGATCGACTGGTCGACGCCGGCCAACATCCTGGAAAAGATCATCCGCTACGAGGCTGTGCACGCGATCCACACCTGGGACGATCTGCGCCGCCGTATCGAGCCCGAGGACCGGCTCTGCTATGCGTTTTTCCATCCGCAACTCGGCGACGAGCCGCTGATCTTCGTCGAGGTCGCGCTCACCCGGGTGATGCCGACGACGATCGCCGAGCTGCTGGCCGACGAGCGGCCGCTGGTGCAACCACGGCAAGCCACGACGGCGGTGTTCTATTCCATCTCCAACTGCCAGGAGGGTTTGCGCGGCATCTCCTTCGGCAATTTTTTGATCAAGCAGGTGGTCGAGGATCTGCGCCGCGACCTTCCCGGCCTGACCGATTTCGTCACGCTGTCCCCGGTGCCGGGCTTTGCCCGCTGGCTGGCCGAGCAGACCGGTCCCTCCGCCACTGAGGCGAAGGACCTCGTCGCCAACGAGGGCTGGCATGCGGACGCTGCCGTGCACGAGCGCGTGGGGCACGCCCTGCTTCCTCTTGCGGCACAGTATTTCCTCGAGGCCCGCACCGCCTCCGGCAAGGTGATCGATCCGGTCGCCCGGTTTCATCTCGGCAATGGCGCACGGCTGGAACGCATCGACCTTTTCGGCGACCTGTCGCCCCGAGCCCTGCGTCAGGCGCATGGGCTGATGGTCAATTATCGCTACAAGCTCGACGACATCGAGAAGAACCACGAGCTGTTCGCCGCCAGGAACGATGTGGCGGCCGCGCCCGCCGTGCGCCGTCTGCTGCCGAAACCGGCGAGGCCGGCGGCGCCGCGGCTGCCGGTGCAACCTCAAGGGGATGGGGACGTGAGGGACATATGAGCAACCATTTGTTCGACGCTTTCCGCGCCCGCATGCCGGCGCCCGAGCATCTCCTGATGGAAACGGATGACGGGCGCTCGATCACCTATGGCGATATGCTGGCGCGGTCGGCGCAACTGGCCCACGCGCTGCTGCAACTAGGCGTCGAACCCGGCGACCGCGTCGCCGTCCAGGTCAAGAAGAGCCCGCAGGCGGTCCTGCTCTATCTCGCCTGCCTGCGCGCCGGTGCGGTCTTCCTACCGCTCAACACGGCCTACACACTGACCGAGCTTGAATACTTCTTCGGCGATGCCGAGCCGCGGCTGGTCGTCTGCGATCCGGCACGGGCAGCCGATATCGAGACCTTGGCGGGGGCATCGGGCGCTATCACAGTCACGCTCGGCGGCAATGGCGAAGGGTCGCTGATGGATCAGGCCTCGCAGCAGTCTTCGGACTTCCACGACGTGGCGCGCGGAGCGGACGATCTGGCGGCGATCCTCTATACGTCGGGAACGACTGGCCGCTCGAAGGGCGCCATGCTCAGCCATGAGAACCTCGCCTCAAATGCGCGCGTGCTGGTCGACCGCTGGCGCTTCACTGCCGCAGACGTCCTGATCCACGCGCTGCCGATCTTCCACACGCATGGCCTCTTCGTCGCTACCAACGTCGTGCTGATGGCCGGCGCCTCGATGCTGTTCGAAACCAAATTCGACCCCGCCCGCATCGTCTCGCTGCTGCCGCGCGCCACCGCGCTGATGGGCGTGCCGACCTTCTACGTGCGCCTGCTGCAGCAGGACGGCTTGAACCGCCAAGCGGCCAAAAACATCCGCCTGTTCGTTTCCGGCTCGGCGCCGCTGCTGGCTGAGACGCACAAGGCCTGGCGCGAGCGCGCCGGCCATTCGATCCTCGAGCGCTACGGCATGACCGAGACCAACATGAACACTTCGAATCCCTATGATGGCGAGCGGCGCGCCGGCACGGTCGGCTTTCCCTTGCCTGGCGTAGCGCTTCGTATCGCCGACCCCGAGAACGGCGAAACGCTTGCCAAGGGCGAGGTCGGCATGATCGAGGTGAAGGGCCCCAACGTCTTTGCCGGCTATTGGCGCATGCCGGAAAAGACCAAGGCGGAATTCCGTGACGACGGCTTCTTCATCACCGGGGATCTTGGCCTGATCGACACCGACGGCTATCTCCATATCGTCGGGCGCGGCAAGGATCTGATCATCTCCGGCGGCTACAACATCTATCCGAAGGAGGTCGAGAGTGAGATCGATGCGCTGCCCGGCATCGCCGAAAGCGCTGTGATCGGCGTTGCCCATCCGGATTTCGGCGAAGGCGTCACGGCGATCGTGGTGCGGACGCCGGCCTCGGCCGTCACCGCGGCCGATATTATCGGCGCTATCGCGGGGCGGATTGCCAAATACAAGCATCCAAAGCGGGTGATCTTCGTCGACGAGCTGCCGCGCAATACGATGGGCAAGGTGCAGAAGAACCTGCTGCGCGAAACCTACAAGGATCTCTACGCGCCGGCCAAAGCCGGCTGACGCAAGAGGTTGCACTCAGTTGGCGACGGCTCCGAAAACCTTGTCGCCTTCTATCCAGACGCCCTTGACGTCCAGTTCATCCGACAGCGCAACGATATCGGCGGCGGTGCCGTTGGCGAAGCGCCCAAGCCGATGCGCCTGGCCGATCGCCTGTGCCGGATAGAGCGAGGCCATACGCAGCGCTTCCGAAAGCTCCAACCCGACAATGCGGTGGACGAAGCGCACGGCGGCGATCATGTCGAGATCGGCGCCTGCCAACGTCCCGTCGGCAAGCGTCAGCCTGCCGTCCTTGCGGTAGATGGTGCGGCCGTTCAGCGTGAACGAGGTCATGTCGGTGCCGATCGTCGCCATGGCGTCGGTGACCAGGAAAATTTTTGCCGGACCCTGTTTGGCCCGTAAAGCGATGGCCATGGTGGCGGGATCGACATGGAAGCCGTCGGCGATGATGCCTGCAGACAATGTGCCCATATCGATGGCCGCGCCCGCCAACCCCGGCTCACGATTGCCGATCTGGCTCATGGCATTGAACAGATGGGTGACCATTGTTGCGCCGGCCTTAGTGAACGCGCGCGCCGTGGCATAGCCGGCATCGGAATGGCCGAGGCTGACGACGATCCCGGCCTCGACCAGCGCCGAAACGCGCGTAGGGTCGACGGATTCCGGCGCTATGGTTGTCAGCAGCACCGGCAGAGCTTTCCGCGCCGCGACCAGCATGGCCTGGTCGATATCCAGCATCGGACGGATCAATGCCGGATCGTGCGCGCCTTTGCGGGCGATCGACAGATGCGGGCCTTCGAGGTGCAGGCCCAGAAAGCCCGGCATCTTTTGCCGCGCGGCCTCAGTCCCCGCGGCAACCGTCGCGGCGGTGATGTCGGGCGTGTCGGTGATCAGCGTCGGCAGCAGCGCCGTCGTGCCGAACGGCGCGTGCGCCCGGCAAATGGTTTCGATCGAGGCGACATCGGGATGATCGTTCAGCATGACACCGCCGCCGCCATTGACCTGCAGGTCGACGAAGCCGGGAGCCAGCATGCCGCCGTCGGTCTCGATACGCTCAATACCGGACGGAATGGCGCCTGCCGGAACGATGGCTTCGACGAGACCGTCACGCACGACAAGGGCCGCATCGTCATGCCAGTCGTCGCCGTCGAATATACGGGCGCCAGTCAGGGCAAAACGGTCGCTCATAGGGTTTCCGTCACCTTGCGAAGATTGGGCGGCGTGTCCGGATCGAGGCCGCGATGGCGGGCAAAGGCCTCGACGAAGCCATAGAAGGACACGATCAGCGCCAGTGGGTCGGTCAGCGGATGGCCGGTGGCGACATGCGGCAGGTGCGCAGCATTTGTCGCTTTGTCCGAAGTCACAAAAACCGCTGCCCCCTTGGCCGCCAGGCTGTCGGCGGCTTCGGCAACCGAGGGCTCGGAAGCATCGCGGGCGGCCAGCGCCAGCACCGGAAAATCAGGTCCGACCAGCGCCAGCGGGCCATGCATGACTTCCGCAGCACTATAGGCCTCGGCGTGCATGGCGCAGGTTTCCTTGAATTTCAGCGCCGCCTCATTGGCGATCGCCGCGGACGGACCGCGGCCGAGGATGAACAGCGATTTCGGTGTCTCAAGGGCGCCGGCCAGCGCCATCCAGTCGCAGGCGATCGCCTTGCGGAAATGCTCCGGCAAGCGGGCGAGTGCCGCCAGAAGCGCATCGTCACCGGTGCAATGCGCCATCAACGCGAGGCCGGCGACCGCCGAATTGACGAAGGTCTTGGTCGCTGCGACGCTGCGCTCCGGCCCGGCCAGAATGTCGATCGCATAATCGGAGGCCCGAGCGAGCGGGGAATCGGCGGTGTTGGTGATAGCGACGGTCAGCGAACCGCCGGCTCTCGCGGCTTGCGCCATGGCGACGATGTCAGGGCTCTTGCCCGATTGCGAGATGGCGAGGCAGGCCGAGCCGCCCAGCTTGAGCTTGGCGCCATAGATCGAGGCGATCGATGGGCCGACGGAAGCAACGGCAAGGCCGGCGGTCAGCTCCACGGCGTATTTCATGAAGGTAGCAGCATGGTCGGACGAGCCGCGGGCGACGGTGACGATAAAATGCGGGTCGCGCTCGCGAATGCCGCGCCCGGCCTCGGTCAGCACGGCTGCCGAACCATCGAGCAGGCGCGCGGTCGCCTCCGGGATCTCCTCGATCTCGCGCCGCATATGAGTTTTGGTTGCGCTCATGGCCGGCCCTCTTCGCCCGGCCCGCTCAGCCGGAGTTCGGCGACGAAATCATAGGCGTCGCCCCTGTAGATGGAGCGGGTGAATTCGATCACCTTGCCGCTCGCCAGATAGGAAATACGCTCGATGTGCAGCCCGGCAATGCCCGGCGGCACTTCGAGCAGCTGCGCGTCTTCGCCACCGAGATTAGTGGCGGAAATACGCTGCACCGCACGCACCGGCCGTTTACCGGTCGCTTCCAGCGCCGCGTAGAGCGACGAACCGATCGCCGCCGGGTCCGGCAGCACGCTGGCAGACAGTGCCGCGCGTTCGATCGCCAGCGGCGTGTCGTTGGCGATGCGCAGGCGCGCCACGCGCGCCACCATCTCGTTTGACGACAGGCCGAGCACCATCATCTCGTCCGGCGAGGGCGCATAGAGGCCGCGGTCGAGCCAAGCCGAACGAACAGCCATGCCGCGCCGCGCCATGTCCTCGGTGAAGGATGTCAGCCGCGACAGCGACTGCTCGACACGTTCCATACGCGGCGCGACGAAGGTGCCGGAGCCATGGCGCTGGACGAGGATGCCGCCCTTGACCAGATCCTGCACCGCCTTGCGCACGGTGACGCGCGAAATGTCTGCCTTGCTGGCGATATCGCGCTCGGACGGCAACGCGTCGCCCGGTCCGATCAGGCCGCGATTGACCGCATCCTCGATGCTCTTCCTGAGCTGCAGATAGAGCGGTGCGCCGCTTTGCGAGGACTGTTTCAGCGTGGCGAAAATCTGGTCGGCCGCCTCGCTCATCGCGCTGCCTCCGCCGCGTTCGCGAAGATACGGACTGCCATCTGCACCGCGCCGCCCAGCGCGTCGTCGAGGGGCGGCTTCAACAGCGCCCGATAGCGCGCCGACAGGCGTGGTGCATAGAGCGGCGCCAGCCCGCCGAGCAGGCAGAGCGGATCGTCGCCGTGGAGATCCAGAACACCAAGTGCGGCCTCGACATCGGCGACTGCCTTGTCGAGGATCCAGTTGGCGACGGTGTCGCCTTTTTCGGCATGGTCGAAGACCTTGGGTGCGAAGCCGCCGAAATCGCCGGGTTTGGCATTGGTGGTGAACTCGACCACATCCTCGGGATTGTCGCGGAAGGTGGCGAGCATCGCCTGCGTCAGCGGCGAACCCTGACGGATGCCGTCATAGGCAAGCAGTGTCTGTTCGAGCAGGTCGCGGCCGATGCGGGCACCGCTGCCTTGGTCGCCGACCTGGAAACCCCAGCCGCCGATGGCGCGCGACTTGCCCTGCCTGCGTGCCATATAGGCGGTGCCGGTGCCGAGGATGGCCATGGCGCCGTCACCGGAGCCGACCGCGCCTTCGAGCGCGATCTCGGCATCGGTCTCGACACGGCTTTGGCTGAACGGCAGGATGGCTTCGAGCTGCTGCCTGTAGGTGCCGACATTGGCGCCGGCGAGGCCTAGGATGGCCGGGGTTTGCGGAATCAGTTCGGGATCTTGCCCGGCGTCGACAAAGGCCTGCCGCGCCGCGTCCACGATGTTGGTCCTGGCGCCGGTGAGATCAGTGCGAATATTGGCGGCGCCGCTCTTGGCGCGGCCGACGACGATGCCGTCCGCTGTCGCAAGGGCCGCCCTGCAGCTGGTGCCGCCGCCATCGATGCCAAGCACGAAATTCACGCGATTTCTCCTCGGGGTGGATAATACCAATAAAGTACCAATAGCCAAGGATTAATTTCCGTTTCAAAAAGATTGAGGCGTATTCTATTGAAAAATCAACGAATTCCGCTGGGGAAACGGTTCCAAAGGAAGGAACTCGTTAATGCATGTGGACAAGTGGTATTTTTTTGGTATTGTTTTACGGATTGGAGGAAAGTGGATGGCCGAAACGCGCACCGAAGCGCTTCACCAGAATGCCGAGGGGCTGGACATCCAAGCCCCGAACGTCATCCTTTCCTCTCTGGCCAACGCCCAGGTCGAGGCCGCCAAGGCCGCGCGGGGCGCCATTCCCGCCCTTGCCAAGGCAGCCGAGATCATCGCCATCCGGCTGAAGAGCGGCGGCAAGTTCGCCTATACACCAATGGTCAGCTCGGGCCTGATGGCGCTCATCGCCGCCGGTGCCGATGCGGCCGAGAAGATACTGGAAGGGACCAGCCAGAAGCTGCGCCCGGCCCTTTCCGCGATCGAGGGGAGCATGGGGCGCAATGCCTCTGTTCTCAAAACCGAACCTGAAAAAGGTCAACAGGGAGACTGAGCATGACAACGAAATTACTGGCGGCACTTCTTCTCGGCACCAGCATTCTCGGCTCAGCCGGAATGGCTTATGCCCAGGACGTAACGCTCAACATCGAAAGCTGGCGTGGCGACGACCTTGCCATCTGGAAGGACAAATTGATCCCGGCCTTCGAAGCCAAGAACCCGGGTATCAAGGTGGTGTTCGCGCCGTCGGCGCCGACCGAGTATGACGCCGCACTCGGTGCCAAGCTTGCCGCCGGCTCGGCGGGTGACCTGATCACCTGCCGCCCGTTTGACAAGTCGCTGGAGCTCTTCAAGAAGGGCAACCTCGCCGACATCTCGACGCTGCCTGGCATGGAGAATTTCTCCGACGTCGCCAAGGCCGCCTGGCAGACCGACGACGGCAAGTCGAGCTTCTGCGTGCCGATGGCTTCCGTCATCCACGGCTTCATCTACAACAAGGACGCCTTCGACCAGCTCGGCATCAAGGTGCCGACGACAAATGAGGAATTCTACGCCGCGCTCGACAAGATCAAGGCCGACGGCACCTACATCCCGATGGCGATGGGCACCAAGGATCTCTGGGAAGCCGCAACCATGGGCTACCAGAACATCGGCCCGAACTACTGGAAGGGCGAGGAAGGCCGTCTGGCGCTGATCAAGGGCGAGCAGAAGCTGACCGACCCCGAATGGGTCGCGCCCTTTGCCGAACTTGCCAAGTGGAAGCCTTATCTTGGTGACGGCTTCGAGGCACAGACCTATCCGGACAGCCAGAACCTGTTCACGCTCGGCCGCGCCGCCATCTACCCTGCCGGCTCGTGGGAAATCGGCCTGTTCAACACCCAGGCGCAGTTCAAGATGGGCGCATTCCCGCCGCCGGTGCAGAAGGCCGGCGACACCTGCTACATATCCGACCACACCGACATCGGCATGGGCCTCAATGCGGCGTCGAAGAATGCGGACGCCGCCAAGACCTTCCTGACCTGGGTCGCCTCGCCCGATTTCGCCACCATCTACGCCAACGCGCTGCCGGGCTTCTTCAGCCTGAACAACACCCCGGTGAAGATGGAAGACCCGCTGGCGCAGGAATTCGTCTCCTGGCGCGACAAGTGCAAGCCGACGATCCGCTCGACTTACCAGATCCTGTCGCGCGGCACGCCGAATCTCGAGAACGAGACCTGGGTCGAATCGGCCAACGTCATCAACGGCACCGTCACGCCGGAAGCTGCGGCCAAGAAGCTGCAGGACGGCCTCGACAGCTGGTATAAGCCGGCGAAGTAAGAGCCAAGGCGGAGCGCTGCGATCTCCCCCCTCGAGGGGGGAGATGTCGCCGAAGGCGACAGAGGGGGTTGGTGGAGGCAGGCTGCGACCTGATCGTTGCTGGAAAGCACGGTCGGGATCATGATGGCGCGCTGCCTTGGCCGACCCCATTCGCTTCGCGAGGCACCCTCCCCTTGAAGGAGGGAGGCGCCGCGCCTTTTGGCGGCAATTGCAAGAAACCTGATCGGCGGGGACCGAATTCATGGCCGCAGCACCGAAACGACCGTTCCGCTGGCATATCGTCGTCTTCCTGGCGCCGGCGCTACTGGTCTATACGGCGATCATGATCCTGCCGCTGGCCGGCACGCTGCAGCTCTCGCTGTTCCGCAACATCGATCAGGCTCAGGTCTTCGTTGGGTTCGAAAACTTCCGCAGGCTGTTCGGCGATCCGAACTGGTCGGTCAATTTCTGGAATGCACTGCGCAACAACGTCTGGTTCTTCGTCATCCACATGGTTGTGCAGAACCCGATCGGCGTCCTGCTGGCCGCACTTCTGTCCAGCCCGAGGCTGAGATTCTCCGCCTTCTACCGTACGGCGATCTTCGTGCCGACGATCCTGTCCTTCGTCATCGTCGGCTTCGCCTGGAAGCTGATCCTGTCGCCGCTATGGGGCGTGGCACCGAACCTGATGGATCTTGTCGGCCTCAAAAGCCTGTTCACGCCGTGGCTGGGCAAGGAGCAATATGCGCTGACGACGCTCAGCCTGATCTCGGTGTGGCAGTTCGTCGGCATTCCGATGATGCTGATCTATGCGGCATTGCTGTCCATCCCCGATGAGGTGATCGAGGCTGCCGAATGCGACGGCATATCCGGCATGTCGCAATTCTGGAAGATCAAGCTGCCGCTGATCCTGCCGTCGATCGGTATCATCTCGATCCTGACTTTTGTCGGCAATTTCAACGCCTTCGACCTGATCTACACCGCGCAAGGCGCACTTGCCGGACCGAACTATTCGACCGATATTCTCGGCACCTTCCTCTACCGCGCCTTCTTCGGCTTCCAGTTACAGGTCGGCGATCCCAACATGGGCGCGGCGATCGCCACGATGATGTTCCTGATCATCCTTGGCGGCGTCTGCATCTATCTCTTCCTCGTCCAGACGCGCCTGCGTCGCTACCAGTTCTGAGGCGCCAGACATGAGCACGGCAACCCGCTCCCTGCCCCGCACCATCGGCGCCCATGCGGTGCTGTTGACCTATACGGTGATTGCGCTGTTTCCGGTGATCATCGTCATCATGAATTCATTTAAATCCCGCGCCGGCATCTTTGGCGCGCCGCTAACGCCGCCGACGCCAAAAACCTTCGACCTGATCGGCTACACCACCGTGATCGGGCAGGGCGACTTCATCCACTATTTCCAGAACAGCCTCGTCGTCACCGTCGCCTCGCTGTTCTTCGTGCTGTTGTTCGGCGCCATGGCCGCTTTCGCGCTGTCGGAATACCGCTTTCGCGGTAACACGATGATGGGGCTTTATCTCGCGCTCGGCATCATGATCCCGATTCGCCTCGGCACCGTCGCCATCCTGCAATTGATGGTGGCGAGCGGGCTGGTCAATACGCTGACGGCGCTGATCCTGGTCTACACCGCACAAGGCCTGCCACTGGCGGTGTTCATCCTGTCGGAGTTCATGAAACAGGTGTCCGACGATTTGAAGAATGCCGGCCGCATCGATGGGCTGTCCGAATACACCATCTTCTTCCGGCTGGTGCTGCCGCTGGTACGGCCATCGATGGCAACCGTCGCCGTCTTCACCATGATCCCGATCTGGAACGATCTTTGGTTCCCGCTGATCCTGGCGCCGTCGGAAGAGACCAAGACGGTGACGCTCGGCGCCCAGCTGTTCCTTGGCCAGTTCGTCACCAACTGGAACGCGATCCTGGCGGCATTGTCGCTGGCGATCATGCCGGTGCTGATCCTCTACGTCATCTTCTCGCGGCAACTGATCCGCGGCATTACTTCGGGAGCGGTCAAGTGAACGAGGGGCGAGACATTGTCGTCCAGAGCCTTGCCGAGACGGCAAGCCGCTATGGATTTCGAGGAGTCCGCGCCACGAATTTCTACCGAGAGTGGCCAGAGACGATCTGCTTGCTCAACCTTCAGAAATCGTCCTGGGGACCACAGTTCTATCTCAACGCCGCCGTCTGGTTTACGAGGCTCGGGCCGGAGCGCCGGCCGAAAGAGCACAATTGTCACATCCGCTGGCGTGTCAATTCGGTGATGGAAGACGAGCAATCAAAGATGCTCACGCAGGCACTCAATCTTGAGTATCCGCTGCCGGTCGAACAACGGCTTTCGATCATCAAGGGCGGAGTCGACGCCTATGGCTTCCGGCTTTTGTCCCTCTGTGACAGCGAGGACGCAGCTTTGCGGGTCGCGCGAGAATGCGGGTCACACGTAATGGTGGCGCTCGCAGCCCGCAGGCAAGAAAAGGCAGATTGAAATGGCTGAACCCCTTCGCGTCGTCGTCGCCGGCCTCGGCAATATGGGCCGCAGCCACGCGCTGGCCTATCATACCAATCCGGGCTTCGACATCGCGGCGCTGATCAACCGCTCCGACGTGCCGCTGCCGGCCGGCCTTTCCGGCTATGATATCAGGCGCTCCTTCGACGAGGCGCTGCGCGACGAAAGACCCGATGTCGCCTGCATCGCCACCTATTCCGACAGCCATTCCGACTATGCGGTGAGGGCGTTCGAAGCAGGCTGCGATGTCTTCGTCGAAAAGCCGCTGGCGACGACGGTGGCGGATGCGAAACGTGTCGTCGCGGCGGCCAAGGCCAACGGCAAGAAACTGGTGATCGGCTACATCCTGCGCCATCATCCGTCCTGGATCAGGCTGATCGCCGAGGCGCGCAAGCTGGGCGGCCCTTACGTGTTCCGCATGAATCTCAACCAGCAATCCTCCGGCCATAGCTGGGAGACGCACAAGCAATTGATGCAGACGACGTCGCCGATCGTCGATTGCGGTGTCCACTATCTCGACGTGATGCTGCAGATCACCGACGCCAGACCGGTCGAGGTGCGCGGCATGGGGCTGCGGCTGACCGATGAGATCGCGCCCTCGATGTACAATTACGGCCATCTGCAAGTGCTGTTCGACGACGGGTCCGTCGGCTGGTACGAGGCCGGTTGGGGGCCGATGATTTCGGAGACCGCTTTCTTCGTGAAGGACGTGATCTCGCCCAAGGGCTGCGTGTCGATCGTCATGAAGGAAGGTGTTCGATCCGACGACATCGACACCCACACCAAGACCTCGACCATCCGCCTGCACAGTGCGGCAACCGGCGCGGACGGTAAGTTCGTCAAAGCGGATGAGATGCTGTCGATGGAGGGTGAGCCCGGCCATCAGGATCTTTGCGATCTCGAACAGGCTTTTCTGCTCAAGGCGATCCGCGAGGATCTCGACTTGACCCGCCATATGGACGACGCGGTGAAGTCGCTCGCCGTCTGCCTTGCCGCCGACGAGAGCGTTCGCAGCGGCGCCCCGATCAGACTCTAGACCAGTCAAACTCTAGAACAGGGACGAAGCCGTGGGCTCGCTGAACATCGAGAATGTGAAGAAGGCCTTTGGGCCGGTCGAGGTGCTGAAAGGCATCAACCTCGAAGTGACCGATGGCGAATTCGTCGTCTTCGTCGGCCCCTCCGGCTGCGGCAAGTCGACCCTGCTCAGGGTCATCGCCGGATTGGAAGATTCGACCTCGGGGCGTGTGGTGATTGACGGCGCGGACGTCTCCGCAACGCCGCCGGCCAAACGCGGCATCGCCATGGTCTTCCAGACCTATGCGCTCTACCCGCATCTGACGGTGAAGAACAATATGGGCCTCGGCCTCAAGCAGGCGGGCACGCCGGCGGCCGAGATCGACCGCCGCATCGGCATCGCCTCGTCGATGCTGTCGCTGGAGCCTTATCTCCAGAGGCGGCCGGCCGAGCTGTCCGGCGGCCAGCGCCAGCGCGTCGCCATCGGCCGAGCCGTGGTGCGCGAGCCCAAGCTTTTTCTGTTCGACGAGCCGCTGTCCAACCTTGATGCAGCACTCCGCGTCAACACCAGGCTGGAGATTGCGCAACTGCATCGTCGGCTGAAGGCGACGATGATCTATGTCACCCACGACCAGGTCGAGGCGATGACGCTGGCCGACAAGATCGTCGTGCTCAACGCCGGGAAGATCGAGCAGATCGGCGGACCGATGGAACTCTACAATTCGCCGGCAAATGAGTTCGTCGCCGGCTTCATCGGCTCGCCGAAGATGAATTTCGTCGATGGTGCCAGGCTTGGTGAGACGGCCAAGACCATCGGCGTCCGGCCTGAGCATCTGACTGTCGATCCGAAATCCGGCGCCTGGAAAGGCACGGTCGTCCATGCCGAGCATCTCGGTGCCGACACCAATCTTTATCTCGATTGCGAAAAAGCCGGGCTGATCACCGTGCGCATCTTCGGCGTCTATAATGCCGAACCCGGTGCTACGCTTTATGCGACGCCGGATCCGGCAAGGACGTACCGGTTCGGGGCGGATGGCAGGGTGCTGAAGTAGCTTCGCGGCAAAGGTCGGTACTGCCCCTCATTGCCCTGCTGGGCATTCTCCCCGTTTACGGGGAGAAAGAGCTGGCCCCCGGCCTCGGAGCTCTTCCTGCACCGTTGGCGATTGGCGAAATAGTTGATGACGGCGTCCTTCTCCCCGTTCACGGGGAGAAGATGGCGGTAGCCAGATGAGGGGCTGCGCGAACCGTCGAGAATGAACTCTTATACGTCAGCCTTGAACGTCTGCTTCTGCTGACCGAGTCCCTCGATGCCGAGTTCGACGATATCGCCGGCCTTCAGGAACACTGGCGGCTTCATGCCCAGGCCGACGCCGGGCGGCGTGCCGGTCGAGATGATGTCGCCCGGATGCAGCGACATGAACTGGCTGAGATAGGAAACGAGATAGGCGACACCATAGACCATGGTCTTGGTCGAGCCGTTCTGCATCGTCTTGCCGTTGACCTTCAGCCACATCGGGATGTTCTGCGGGTCCTTCACCTCGTCCTTGGTCACCAACCATGGGCCGATCGGCCCGAACGTGTCGCAGGACTTGCCCTTGGTCCACTGGCCCTGTCGCTCGGCCTGGAAGGCGCGCTCGGAGACGTCATGCGCGACGCAGTAGCCGGCGACATAGTCCAGCGCCTCGGCCTCGGTGACATATTTCGCGGTCTTGCCGATGACCACGCCAAGCTCGACTTCCCAGTCGGTTTTGACCGAGCCGCGTGGAATCAGCACGTCGTCATCAGGTCCAACAATGGCCGAGCTTGCCTTCATGAAGATGATCGGCTCCGGCGGCACGGTGGCGCCGGTTTCGGCGGCATGATCGGAATAGTTCAGGCCGATGCAGATGAATTTGCCGGTGCCGGCGACGCAGGCGCCGATGCGCGGCTTGCCGGAAACCGCCGGAAGCGATTTCGGATCGAGCTTCGACAATGTCTCGAGCGATGCCGGATCGAGCGCCTTGCCGGCAATGTCGGTGACATGGGCGGAGAGATCACGGATCGTCCCGTCCGCGTCGAGCATGCCGGGGCGTTCGCTCCCCACTTCGCCATAGCGCAGCAGTTTCATTCATTTTCTCCTGATTGCGGCCGGAGGCCTCTTAAATCGACCAGCCACCGTCGATATTATAAGCCTGCCCCGACGTATAGGTGGCGCCGGCCAGATAGACGGCGAGATCGGCGATTTCCTCGGGTGTGCCGAGGCGGCCCATCGGCTGGCGGGCGATGAAGGCGGCGCGGGCCGCCTCGTAGTCGCCCTGCGCATGCATGCGGTCCTGCAGCGACGGGCTTTCGACCGTGCCGGGGCAGATGGCATTGCAGCGTATGCCCTTGCCGACATAGTCGGCGGCAACCGATTTGGTCAGGCCGATGACGGCAGCCTTGGTCACCCCGTAGACGAAACGGTTCGGCACGCCCTTGGTCGAACTGGCCAGCGACGCCATGTTGATGATCGAGCCGTCGCCGCGCTCAAGCATGCCGGGCAGCACGGCGCGGATGGTGCGGATCATAGAGCGGACATTGAGATCGTACGCAAAGTCGAGATCGCCGTCCTTCATCTCGAGGATCGAGCCGGAATGGACGAAGCCGGCGCAGTTGAACAGCACGTCGACGGCGCCGATCTCGGCGAAGCCGGCTTTCACCGCGTCGTCGTTCAGCACGTCGAGCTTGCGGGCCTTGATCCCGGGCGTCTTGCCAAGTTCGGCGAGCATCACCTCGTTGATGTCGGTGGCATGAACGACGGCGCCTGCCTTGGCGAAAGCCAGAGCGCTCGCTCGGCCGATGCCTTGTGCCGCCGCCGTGACGACAACGATCTTGCCTGCCAGATCCGCCATGCTTTTCTCCTCTGTGGCCGCCCGGTTTTTACCGGCACGCGGCCAGGGCGCAATGTGCCAGATAGGCACTACCATGCCGCCTGTATCGCCGTTCGCTTAGGGGCAAATGTTTTTTCTCGGTAAAGAACATCATTTCTGCCGTCAAGCCCGAACGCGTCTCGTCCGACACCGCGCCAAAGGCGACCGTTCAATCGCCGTAGGGCACCCAGACGTTCTTGACCTCCACGGCGCGGCGCAGGAAGGCATCGCCGGCGGCCTCGACCGACGCCCAGTCGAGGCTGCGGCCGTTGCCGGTCCAGACGCGCTTGAGATTGCCGATCGAGTCAGCTTCGGCCTTGGCGCAGGTCTCGGCATCGGCGAACACCCAGAGCCCGTCGACGTCGTCATGCTTTGCCAGCACGCCGGTGAGTTCGGCGCTGCGGCCGGTGACGATGTTGATGGCGCCAGCCGGAACGTCGGAATATTCGATGACCTGATAGAGATCGGTGGCGAGCAGGGGGTACCGTTCCGAAGCCACCGCGACCACGGTGTTGCCCATGGCGAGAGCCGGCGCCACCAGCGAGATCAGGCCGAGCAGGGGCGCATTGTCGGATGCCACGATGCCGACGACGCCGACGGGCTCGTGCAGCGCCAGCGTGACTGCGCGGGCCGGCGGCTGATGCACGCGTCCCTCGAATTTGTCGGCTAGGCCGGCATAGAGAAACAGCCGCTCGATCGACAGCTCGACCTCTTCGCGCGCGGCCTTGGCGGTGGCGCCGGTCAGCTCAGTGATGCGCGCGGCAAACCCGTCGGAACGGCCTGACAGATTTTCGGCCAGATAATAAAGCACCTGGCTGCGGTTGTAGGCGGTCGCCTCCGGCCAGCCCTTGCAGGCGCGTGCAGCCGAGACGGCGTCGCGGATATCCTTGCGGCTGCCGAGACCGACCTCACCGGCAAGCTTGCCCTTGGCGGTGGCCACAGCGATCGAATAATTGCCGTCCGGCCTGACCTGCTTGCCGCCAATGAACAGCTTTGCCGTGCGGTCAATGCCATCGCTTTCGACCTGCTCGATCAGCTGGGCCGATGACGTTGCCGCCTTGATGACGGGGCCGAGCGGCAGTTTTGCCGAGAGATATTCGAACATGCCCTCGCGCCCGCCTTCGCGGCCAAAACCGCTTTCGCGGTAGCCACCAAAGCCGCAGGCGGCATCGAACATGTTGGTGCCGTTGATCCAGACCACGCCGGCCTTCAATTGCGGTGCGACGTGCAGCGCAAGATTGACGTTCTCGCTCCACACCGAGGCTGCCAGCCCGTAGCGCGTGTTGTTGGCAAGCTCGACCGCTTCCTCAGTGTTGCGGAAACTCATGGTCGCCAGCACCGGCCCGAACACCTCTTCCTGCGCCAGGATGTTAGCCGGCGAAACGCCTGTCGCCAGTGTCGGCAGGTGATAATAGCCGGAGGACGGCAGCGCCACGTCAGGTTGCCAGCAGACGGCGCCCTGCTTGGCGCCTTCGGCGACCAGACCCTTGACCCGATCGAGCTGGGTCGAGTCGACCAATGGCCCGATATCGGTGTTCTTGTCGAGTGGACTACCGACGCGCAACCGGCTCATCCGCGTCTTGACCTTGGCGATGAAGGCGTCGGCGATGCCTTCCTGCACCAAAAGGCGCGAGCCGGCACAGCAGACCTGGCCCTGGTTGAACCAGATGCCGTCGACCAGTCCTTCGACGGCGCTGTCGAGATCGGCATCCTCGAACACGACGAAGGCCGACTTGCCGCCAAGTTCCAGCGATAGTTTCTTGCCCGACCCGACAGTGGCCTTGCGGATGATCTTGCCGACCTCGGACGAACCGGTGAAGGCGATCTTCTGGATGCCGGGATGGTTGACGATTGCCGCGCCGGCCTCCGGCCCGCCCTGGACGATGTTGACGACGCCCTTCGGCACGCCCGATCGTTCACAGATCTCGGCGAACAGGATGGCGGTGAGCGGCGTGAACTCCGCCGGCTTAAGCACCACAGTACAGCCGGCGGCGAGCGCCGGCGCGATCTTCCATGCCAGCATCAAAAGCGGGAAGTTCCACGGGATGATCTGGCCGACGACGCCGACGCCCTTTTGGCCGGGGAAATCCCTGTCCAGCGCCTGCGCCCAGCCGGCATGGTGGATGAAATGGCGGATGGCCAGCGGCACGTCGATGTCGCGGCTTTCGCGGATCGGCTTGCCGTTGTCGATTGTCTCAAGCACCGCGAACAGGCGCTGGTGGCGCTGCATGGCACGGCCGATGGCGTAGAGCACTTTGGCTCGGCTATAGCCTGATCTGGCGCTCCATTTCGGCAGCGCTTTGGCCGCGGCCGAAACCGCTGCGTCGATATCGGCGGCACTCGCATCCGAGACCTTGGCCAGCAATTTTCCCGAAGACGGGTCGCTGGTGTCGAAAGTCTTGCCGCCTGCTGCTGCCTTCCAGTCGCCGCCGATGAACAGGGCTTTGGAGAAGTCGCGCGCGGCAAGCCAGGCATCGGCCTCGTTGCGGGCTTCCGGCGCCGGACCGTAGTCCATGGCGTGATAGCGTTCGAGAATATTCATGGAGCGCTCCGAAATCACGCCATCGCGTGGCGATGATTGGCCGAATAGTGGCCGGTCAGATGGTGCTCGAGCTGGCGCTCTATGTCGGTCAACAGGCTCGACGCGCCGAAGCGGAACAGTTCCGGCTCCAGCCATGGCCGGCCAAGCTCTTCCTTCATCAGCACCAGCCAGTCGAGCGAAGCCTTGGCGGTGGAAATGCCGCCGGCCGGCTTGAAACCGATGAGATAGCCGGTTTCCTCGAAATAGGCGCGGATGGCGCGTACCATGGCAAGGCCGACGGGCAATGTCGCGTTGACGCTTTCCTTGCCGGTCGAGGTCTTGATGAAGTCCGCGCCCGCCATCATCGCCACCATCGAGGCGAGCATGACGTTGCGCAGCGTGGCGAGGTCACCGGTGCCGAGGATGACCTTCAGATGCGCCTCGCCGCAGGCAGCGCGCATTGAGACGATCTCGTTATAGAGTTCCTGCCATTTCGCCGCGAAGACCAGCCCGCGCGGAATGACGACGTCGATCTCGTCGGCGCCGTCGCTCACCGAGGCTTCGATCTCCTGCAGGCGCGTCGAAAGCGGGGTGAGGCCGTGCGGAAACGCGGTGGATACGGCGGCGACATGGATGCCGGTGCCGCGCAGCGCCTCGACGGCGGTGGCGATGAAGGGGTGATAGACGCAGACCGCCGCCGGGCGGATCTTTTCACCAGCAATGCCGAGGCCTTCGACGATATCGCGGCGGAACGGATTGACCGCCTTGGCGCAGAGCCGGCGCACGCGCTCTTCGGTGTCGTTCGAGTTCAGCGTGGTCAGATCCATGCAGGCGACGGCGCGCAGCAGCCAGGCGGCCTGGTTATCGGCCTTGATCGAGCGTCGTTTGGTCAGACTGGCGACGCGCCGTTCCAGCGCCGAGCGGTTGACGCTGCGCATCGATTCCATGAAGCCGAGATCAAGCTTCATGCCGGGATTGCGGGCAATGCCGTGTGCTTGCGACGCCGGCGCGTTGGCGGCGGTGCGCGCCGGCAGCGGCGTGATCTTGGAAGGTCCGAGATCGGCTTCGCGGATTGTGCTGCTCATCTCCTGCCCTTTCACTCTATGACTTGTGCCGAAGATAGACCGTGAAGCAGCGCTTCACGAGTCCTTCAGGCGGTCATAGCGGAAAAAGGCTGCGAAAGCAGCTGATTTTGACCGCATGGTCAAAATCATGTTTGAATGCAGCGAACGCTGATTGTGGGCGCCTCAGCCGACGAAGGCGCGCTCGACGACGAAACTCGACGGATGGCTCAGCGAGCCTTCGTGGAAGCCGAGGCTTTCGGCCAGTTCCTTGACGTCCTTGAGCATATGCATCGAGCCGCAGATCATGATGCGGTCGGTCTCCGGGTCGAGCTTGTCGATGCCGAGATCGGTATAGAATTTGCCCGAGCCGATCAGCGCGGTGATGCGGCCCATGCGCTCGGAAGTTTCGCGCGTCGTCGAATTGTAGAGGGTGACGCGTCCACCGGTCAGCTCGCCGATCAGCGGATCGTTCTCCAGCGCCGCGACCAGCTCCTGGCCGTAGGTGAGTTCGGCGATGTCGCGGCAGGTGTGGGTCAGGATCACCTGCTCGAACTTCTCATAGGTATCGGGATCGCGCAGCAGGCTGGCGAAGGGCGCGATGCCGGTGCCGGTCGAGATCATGAACAGACGCTTGGCCGGGGTCAGCGCGTCGACCACCAGCGTGCCGGTCGACTTCTGCCGCATGATGACGGTGTCGCCGATCTGGATTTTCTGCAGCTGCGAGGTCAGCGGGCCGTCCGGCACCTTGATCGAGAAGAATTCCAGTTCGTCGTCCCAGGACGGGCTGGCGATCGAATAGGCGCGAAACACTGGCTTCTCGGCATTGGGCAGGCCGATCATGACGAACTCGCCGGAGCGGAAACGCAGCGACTGCGGCCGGGTGATGCGGAACGAGAACAGCCGGTCGGTGTAGTGCTTCACCGAGACCACGGTTTCGGCGTAAACATTGGCCGGTATCGGGAACTGCAACGGCCGGGCGCCAGCGGTGTTGAGCGCGGATGTGGTGTTCATCAAACCTAACCTTCTGGCCCAACCCGAGGTGCTGACGCCAAACCTTCTCCTGCGCGCCCGAACCGATCAGGTTCCGGCGTGCCGTTTGCACACTGCGAAGCGGTAAGCTCTTGTGTCCGGAATTTATTAGTATACAAATGATATTTGCGTCAAGACGCTGGCGTAAAACGCCTTTCCAAACTGAGACATGTAAGCAGTCCTGGCATTTCGGGTTTCGGCAATGAAAGAGAATTTTTCGGCGCAGGCGCAGGATTCCCTGGGCAGCGTCGTCGCCGGCATCGATGTCGGCGGAACCTTTACCGACCTGCTTCTGATCGACGGCCGAGACGGTGGCCGGGTGCATATCGCCAAGACCCCGACCACTATCGACAACCAGGCCTTCGGCGTCGTTTCGGCGCTTGGCGCCACCGGCTTTCCCATCGACGGCATCGACCTCATCGTGCATGGCACGACGACCACCACCAACGCGGTGCTGGAGCGCCGGCTGGCCAAAACCGGCATGATCACCACGCGCGGCTTTCGCGATGTCATCGAGCTTGGCCGGCGGACACGGCCGCAAGCCTATGGCATGACGGGCAGCTTCGTCCCGATTATTCCACGCAATTTGCGGCTCGAAGTATCGGAGCGCGTCGAAGCCTCGGGCGCGGTGCGCATTCCGCTCGACGAAGCCGAGATGCGCGCAGCGGTTTCGCAGTTGATCGCCGCCGGCTGCGAATCCCTCGTCATCCATTTCCTGCATTCCTACGCCAATCCGGGGCATGAGCGGCGCGCCGCCGAGATCGCCGCCGAGCTTTGGCCGAACGGTTACATCACGACGGGGCACGCGCTGCTGTCGGAAGCGCGCGAATTCGAGCGCGGCGTCACCGCCTCGGTCAACGCCTCGGTGCAGCCGATCCTCGAGCGCTATGTCGAGCGGCTGCGCAAGGAACTGGCGGCCAAGGGTTACGCCCGCGACTTCCTGATCATGAACGGCAATGGCGGCATGATCTCGGCGCGTTTCGTCACGCGTGAGTCGGCCAAGACCGTCATGTCCGGTCCCGCGTCCGGCGTCATCGCCGCGGCCTATACGGGAAAACGCGCCGGCTTCGAAAACCTAGTCACCTACGATATGGGCGGCACCTCGACCGACGTCGCGCTGATCCGCAATGCCGAACCGGCGGTGTCGAACGAGATCGAGATCGAATATGCAATGCCGATCCATGTGCCGATGGTGGCGGTGCATACGGTCGGCGCCGGCGGCGGCTCGATCGCCCGCGTCGATGCGGCAGGCCTGATCCAGATCGGCCCGGAAAGTGCCGGCGCCAATCCCGGCCCGATCTGCTACGGGCGCGACGGCGGCGAGCCGACCATCACCGACGCCAATCTGGTGCTGGGCCGGCTGGCGCCGAAAAAGCTGCTGGCGGTCGAAAATCCCGTCACCGTCGAGCACGTTACCGGCATATTCGAGGACCGGATCGGCCGACCTACCGGCCTGTCCGGCGTCGAGGCGGCGGGAGCGGTGCTGCGACTAGGCAACCTGAAGATGGCCGGCGCCATCCGCATGGTCTCGGTGTCGCGCGGCCACGACCCGCGCGATTTCGCGCTGTTCGCCTTCGGCGGCGCCGGGCCGCTGCATGCGACCGCACTGGCGCGCGAGCTCGGCCTGCCCAAAGTGCTGGTGCCGGCGCGGCCCGGCATCACCAATGCGCTCGGCTGCGTCGTCGCCGATCTCAGGCACGATTTCGTAAACACGGTCAACCAGCCGGTAGCGAGGCTCGACGAATCCCAGCTTCACGCTATATTGGAACGGCACCGAAACGAAGGCGAGGAACTGATTGGCAAGGAAGCGGTGAAGCCGGAGACGATCCGCGTCACGCATTCGGCCGACATGCAGTTCGTCGGCCAAACCCACATCATCAACGTGCCGCTGCCGTCGTCCGCGGTGACACGCGACGTGCTGCAGCAACTGTTCGAAAAGGCCTATTTCGCCCGCTTCAAGGTCGAACTGCCGGAAATCCGCGCCAATCTGGTCAACCTCAACACCTCGGTGACCGGCGTGCGACCGGCGATCGATCTGTCCCGGCTGATCGACCCGGCTGGCCGCGCCAAGACGCTCGATGAGGCACGGCGCGAGATCCGGCCAGTATGGTACGCCGGTACGTGGCACGACACGCCGGTCTACGTCAGGGAAGAACTGCCGCTCGGCGCCGTCATCGAAGGGCCGGCGATCCTCGAACAGATGGATGCCACCACCGTGCTGGAACCCGGCGATCGGGCGCGATCGGACGCCGACGGCAACATCATCATCGACATCGGTGAGGCCTGAGATGGAAAAGCTCGACGCCATCACGCTCTCGGTCATCCAGGCGGCGCTGCAGCAGGTCTGCGACGAGATGGACCTGACCTTCTCGCGCGCTGCCTTCTCGCCTGTCATTGCCGAGGCCAACGACCGCTCCGACGGCATCTATTCGGCGGTCGATGGCTCGCTGATCGCGCAGGGCAGCCAGGGCCTGCCGGTGTTCGTCGGCGTCATGCAGTATTCGACCAGGACGGTGATCGAGATGATCGCCGACGGACGCTGCCTGCCGCCCGAGCCGGGCGACATCTACATCGTCAACGACCCCTATCTCGGCGGCACCCATCTGATGGATGTACGCTTCGCCATGCCGGTCTACCGGGACGGAAGGATCTTCTGCTGGCTGTCGAACACCGGCCACTGGCCCGACATCGGCGGCTCGGTGCCAGGCGGCTTTTCCGCCTCGGCGACGGCAGTCGAACAGGAAGGGCTGCGGCTGCCGCCGGTGAAACTGTTCAAGAAGGGCGTTCTCGATCCCGAGATCTACGCCATCATCTGCTCGAACATCCGTGTCGCCGACCAGCGCATCGGCGACATCAGGGCGCAGGCGGCAGCACTGCTGATCGGGCAGGACCGTCTCAACGGAATCCTGGATCGTTACGGTAACGAAACGGCTGTCGAAGCGATCGCTGAGCTGCGCCGTCGCGCCGCCGAACAGATGCGCGCAAACATCGCGGCCATCCCCGATGGCGTCTACCACTCCAAGGCCTTCGTCGATTCCGACGGGGTGGTGAACGAACCACTGACCATCGCGCTTGCTGTGGAGAAACAGGGCGACACGCTCAGTTTCGATTTCTCAGGCTCGTCAAAGCCCTGCGCCGGGCCGATGAACAGCGTGCTGGCGACGACCTTGTCCTCGGTCTATCTCGCCATGCGCCATATTTTCCCCGACGTGCCGATCAGCGCCGGCGCCTTCGAGCCGCTTGATGTCAAGCGGCCGGTAGGCACCTTCCTCGACGCAAAATATCCGCGACCGGTGTCGGGCTGCGCGGCCGAGGTTTCGCAGCGCATCGCCGAGGCGGTGTTCGCGGCGATGGTGCAGGCCCTGCCGGACAAGGTGACGGCGGCTCCCGCCGGCTCAAGCGGCAATTTCGCGCTGGGCGGCAACGATCCGGCGCGCGGCCGCGATTACGTCATGTACCAGATCTCCGGCGGCGGCTATGGCGGCAATGCCGACCATGACGGCTTGACCAATGGCTGCTCGACTATCGGTATCTCCAAGTCGCCGCCGGTCGAGATCATGGAGCAGGCGTTCCCGGTGCTCTACCGGCATTATGCCTTGCGCGAAGGCTCGGGCGGCGCCGGCAAGCATCGCGGCGGCTTTGGCCTCGCCTATGAGGTCGAGATCCTGCGCGGCGATGCCCGCGCCTCCTTCGTCATGGATCATGGCCGCTTCGGCCCGCAAGGCGCACTCGGCGGCAAGGACGGCGCAGTCAACACGGTGACCGTGTTCCGCGACGGCGAGGAACATGTGCCTGCGCATCTCTCCAAGGAGCAGGACATCGCGCTGAAGGCCGGCGACCGTGTGCGCGTCGGCACGCCTGGCGGTGGCGGCTATGGCGATCCCTTGCAGCGCGACCCGGAACTGGTGCTGAGGGATGTCGCCCTGGGCTATTACACGCCCGAGGAAGCCAGCGAGAAATTCGGTGTCGCCCTGTCGGCAGACGGGCGGGCGATCGACCGGCCAGCCACGACAAGGACGCGCGCCGGCTAACGCCGTGATCGCCGCAGCGCATGTCGTTTCCGTCTCCGCGGGGGGTGCAAAACCCCGTAGACTTGCCCCTATCAACGGAGATTGGATCATGCGCCTTTTCGGTCGTTTCGTGCTTGCCGCGTCCGTCGCCATAATTGCCGCCACGGGTGCTGCCTCTGCCCAGGACAAGAAACTCAGGCTCGGCACTGAAGGCGCCTATCCGCCCTTCAACTATGCCAATGCCGACGGCACGCTGGGCGGCTTCGACATCGATCTCGGTACAGCGCTTTGTGCCGAGATGAAGACCGAATGCGAGTTCGTCGTGCAGGATTTCGACGGCTCGATCCCGGCACTGCAGGCCGGCAAGTTCGACGCCATCATCAACATCACCATAACGCCGGAGCGGGCCGAGAAGGTCGATTTCACCCACAAATACTACCAGACGCCGCCGGCCATCGCGGTGCCGAAGGATTCGACCGTCACAGGCACTTCGCCCGAGGATCTGAAAGGCAAGGCGCTGGGCGTGCAAAGCGCTACGATCCACCAGAATTTCGCCGAGCAGAAATACGCGGGCTCGACCATCAAGCCCTATCCGACCGGCGACGACGCCCGCACCGACATGGTCAACGGCCGCCTCGACGCGGTGATGGACGGCTCTATCCTGCTGACCGAATGGCTCAAGAAGCCCGAAGGCGCCTGCTGCAAATTGCTCGGCACCTTGGCTCCCGACCCGGCCATCCATGGCCCGGGCGTCGGCATCGCGCTGCAGAAGGGCAACAAGGAGCTGGCCGACAAACTCGATGCGGCGATCGACGCGCTGCGCGCCAACGGCAAATACAAGGAAATCAACGACAAGTATTTCGCCTTCGACGTCTACGGCAGCTGAGACCGACGACAAACGCCTTCGGCAGCGCTGTCCGGCGCTGCCGTTTTCGTGAAGATGGAGACTTTCTTGGCCGAACGGCGTTCCCCTTTTTATAGCAGCATCATCGGATTGGGTGCGACGATGGGCCGGGTCGGCGGCGATTTCATTTCGGCCAAATATTACTCCGGCATTGCCGACGAGCATCTGAACACCCGCGAAAGTGTCGGTGTCCAGGACCTCAGCACCATGGGCAAGATGGACATCAAGGGGCCGGACGCCGAGGCCCTGGTCAACCACGTCATCGTCAACGATGCCGCTGCCATGCGACCGGGCCAGGTGCGCTATTCGACCATCTGCCGCGAGGACGGCGGCATCATGGACGACCTCACGGTGTTCAGGCTCGGGCCCGAGCATTTCATGCTGGTGACCGGATCGGTCAATCGCCAGAAGATGCTGCCCTGGCTGCTGCATCACGCCGAGGGCCGAAACGCCTATGTCACCGACATCACCGCGGCCATCGCCTTCCCGACGATACAGGGGCCGCGCTCGCGCGAGTTTTTGAAGGTGCTGGTGCAGGACGCCGATCTGGATGGCTTGAAACGCTGGTCGTTCACCACAGCGCGCATCGGCGAGACGAAGCTGCTGATCTCACGCACCGGCGTGACCGGCGAGCTCGGTTTCGAGCTGTTCGTGCCGGCCGACGAGGCGACCTCCGTCTGGGATGCGCTGATGCGGACGGGGGCGGACTTCGGCCTGAAACCCTATGGCGTGCTGGCGATGTTCACGCTTGGTCTGGAAAAAGCCTATCCCGCGCATGGCATCGACATGGATGAAAGCCGCACACCGTTCCATGTCGGGCTCGACCGCTGGATCAAGTTCGACAAGGGCGACTTCGTCGGCCGCGAGGCGCTGCTCAAGGTCCGCGACACAGGCGTCGGCGAGCGCTGGACCGGGCTGATCGTCGAAGGCGGCACGCCGGCCGCTGCGAATGCGCGGGTTCTGGCCGATGGCGAAGACGCCGGCGTCGTCACCTACAGCGACCACGGCTATTCCCTGGGCAAGGTGCTGGCGACCGCGCATCTGCGGCTGCCATTCACGCAGATCGGAACGGAACTCAGCATCGACATCGACGGCACGCCGACACGCGCGGTGGTGTCGACGATGCCGTTCTTCGATCCGGAAGGGGTAAGATTGCGAGCCTAGACGCTTCGACCATTGGCGATTTGCTGAAGCACCCGTCACTTCGTCATCCACGGGCGGAGCAAGGAGCGAAGCGACGCAGCGCAGACCCGAGGATCCATGCCGCGACTCTAACGCGTCACCACCATGCAGAATTCTGCTCCGCTGCGCACGTCACCCCGCGTCACGGCATGGATACCAGGGTCTCCGCGACGCCGCTTCGCGGCTGCTCCGCCCTGGTATGACGAAATTCGGGAGGCCTCCGATCCCATATGTTCAGCCGGCTCACCCCCTGTGATCCAGCCTGGCCACCAGCCGGTCGCCGGCCCACTGGATGCCGCAGACCAGGATGATCAGCACGATGACCACGGCGACCATGACTGACGTCTCGAAGCGCTGGTAGCCGTAGCGGATTGCGAGGTCGCCTAGCCCGCCAGCACCGATGGCACCGGCCATTGCCGAGGCGCCGATCAGCGTCACCAGCGTCACCGTGAAGCCGGCGACGATGCCGGGCAGGGCTTCCGGTACCAGCACCTCGCGGATGATCGTCCAGCGGTTGCCGCCCATGGCGCGCGCCGCTTCGATCAGCCCGTGGTCGACCTCGCGCAGCGACACTTCGGCGATGCGTGCATAGTAGGGCGTGGCCGCGATCGACAGCGGCACGATGGCAGCCCAGGTGCCGATCGAGGTGCCGACGATCAGCCGCGTCACCGGGATCAGCGCCACCAGCAGGATGATGAACGGCACCGAGCGGAAGCCGTTGATGACAGCGCCGAGGATGCGATTCACCCAAAGGCTTTCGGCGATGCCGCCACGGTCGGTGGCAACCAGCGCCAGGCCGAGCGGCAGGCCGAACACCAGCGAAATGAATCCGGACGCGCCGGTCATCAGGATCGTCTCCCAGATCGAACGAAGCAAGAGCTCAAACAGAATTGGCGACATGGCCAAGCACCTCCACCCGCGCCTCGCGAGCCTTCAGACACGCGATCACTTGTTCAAGATGATTTACATCGGCAGCCGGCACGGCCAGGAACAGCGTGCCGACAGGCTGCCGCTGGACATGGTCGATGCCGCCATGAACGAGGCGGAATGAGCCGGGAACCGCTGCGGCAAGGTCGGACAGCAGCGGGCCGCGCGCCGCCTCACCCGCCACGTCGATTTTCAGGATCGCCTCCGTGCCGGCGCCCTGCGTTAGCCGGCTTGCGATCTCCGCAGGCAATTGCGGCCGGATGCCGCTAAGCAGGCTCTGTGTGATCGCCGACTTCGGATCGGCAAAAACCGACCACACCGGTCCTTCCTCGACGATGCGGCCGGCATCGATCACCGCGACGCGGTCGGCGATCGAGCGGATCACCTCCATCTCATGGGTGATCAGCAGAATGGTCAGGCCGAGCTGCCGGTTAATGTCCTTCAAAAGCGCAAGGATCGAGCGGGTCGTCTCCGGGTCCAGCGCCGAGGTGGCTTCGTCCGAGAGCAGCAGCGCGGGACGGGAGGCAAGCGCCCTGGCAATGCCGACGCGCTGCTTCTGGCCGCCCGACAGCGATGCCGGATAGGCTTTGGCCTTCTCCGACAGGCCGACGAGCTCGAGCAGCTCGGTCGCGCGCGCCAGGCGTTCGGCCCTGGGGCGGCCTTCGATCTTGAGCGGCAGCGCCACATTGTCCTCGACGGTCTTGGCCGAAAGCAGGTTGAAATGCTGGAAGATCATGCCGATGCGCCGCCTGAGCGGCTGCAATTCGCGCTCGCCGAGCCGGCTGATCTCGCGGCCTTCGATGAAGACCTGGCCGGAATCCGGCCGCTCCAGACCGTTAAGGCAGCGGATCAGCGTCGACTTGCCGGCGCCGCTGCGGCCGATGATGCCGAGGATTTCGCCCTTGCGCACAGCGAGCGACACGCCGTCGAGCGCCGGCGTCGCGCCGAAGCGGCGCTTCAGCGCGGTGATCTGCACGACATCGTCCGGCCGCTCCGGGGTGCCGACCGGTAGCTCGGCAGTTGCGGGGAAATGCTGGTTCATGGCCTTCCTGTTTCGGCGGTCCGTAAAATAGGATTGCGGCCCGCGCGTTGGGCGCGGACCGCTTTTCATATCCGGGACGCCCCGGATCCATATCTTATCAATAGGCGCTGGTGCCGGTGCCCTTGTAGACCTTGTCGAACTCGGCCTTTACCGCCTCGTTCTGATAGGAAGCCACCAGCGTCTTCACCCAGGGCTCGTTCTCGCTGCCGGCCTTCACCGCGATGAAGTTGCGATACGGATTGTCGGCGATCGGCTCCTGCGCGATGCGGTTTTCGGGGGTCAGGCCGCTTTTCAGCGCCCAATCCGTGTTGACCACCGCCGCGTCGAGGTCTTCCACCGAACGTCCGACGATGCCGGCGTCGAGCTCCTTGATGACCAGTTTCTTCGGGTTGGCGGCGATGTCGGCCGTTGTCGTCAGGATGCCGGTGCCGTCGTTCAGCTTGATCAGGCCTTCGTTCTGCAGGACGCGCAGCGCCCGGCCTTCATTGGACGGGTCGTTCGGCACGCCGATGACGGCGCCCTCGGGCAGGTCGGCGACCGCACTGTGTTTCTTGGAATAAAGGCCGATCGGCCAGACGCCGGTATAGCCGACGGGGACGATGTGATAGCCCTGCGTCTTGATCTGACTGTCGAGATAGGGCTTGTGCTGGAAGGCGTTGGCGTCGATTTCGCCACGCTGCAGCGCCTCGTTGGGCTGGGTGTAGTCGTTGAACACCACGGTCTCGATCGTCAGCCCCTTCTCTGCCGCCTGCGCGGTGACGACGCGCCATACGTCTTCATCCTCGCCGCTGATGATGCCGACCTTGATCGCCTTCTTGTCCTCGGCAAAGGCCGAACTGGGGGCAGCCAAACCGGCAATTGCGACAGCGGAAGCGAAAAGTAATGCAAGACCTGTGCGGCGATTTATAGTTGCCGAAAAGGACGATAGCAAAGTGTTGGTATTCCCGATCATGATGAATCCCGTCCATTGTTTAATCATGCTGGCTAGGCGAAGTGCGAAGCCTTGTTCACAGCATCGGGGATGCTGGCCGTCGGATCAAAGAACCGCGTTTCTCGCCTGATGCGAAGCCGGGAATATTCTCTCAAAGATTCTGCCATTGCGAGCACAGCGGCGCTTACCGCGTGCATCGTCTAGGCGCGGCACGCCATCCGCCGAGCTCGCAGCCATGGAAGCTTGGTTCCTCGCCCCCATGAAATGGGGGAGAGGTGGCTCGGCGAAGCCGAGACGGAGAGGGGGAGCGCCATATGCGATTGCCCTGCCCATCCCTCCATGACCGGACCGAGACGTTCGGACGCCCGCGTTTGACGTTGATCGTGCGAGCAAACTCTCCCGCGCATCCCGAATTTCGGCGGCACCCTCTGATCTCGTGCCGTTTCAGCCTGGATGCACTGGCTGTTTGCCACTTTTCGTCCGCGCCGGCGGCGGACAGTTGCCAACGGAACCTCTGCACAGTTGAGGCGTTCGAACCGCAAGAGCTGCACAGGGTCACAGGCAATGGCTCAGAAAGCAAAGATAACGACAGGCACCACCGACAGGCCGCGCAACGAAACCATAGGCCAATCCGGCGAAGGCCTGCCCGACGACAGCAGCACGCCGCTTGAAGCCGACGAGGCGGCGGTCGCCCGGTTGCGAGACAAGCTGCAAGGCAAACCCGAGCAAGTTGGCGAAGCCCCCGAGCAATTCGGCGAACTCAATGCCGACGAAGTCCCGCCAGGCACTGCTGGCGCGGGCGAGAATATCTGTCGCCGCTGCGCCGGGTCAGGCATGATCGACGGCCGCACCTGCCCCGAATGCGGCGGAACCGGAAAGGTGATCACACCGATCGGCGGCGGCTGAGGCGATCAGGGCAGCGATCGCGTTTCCTGGCAATTTCGGTCACTGAAGCGTCAAGCGGTCTGCGCCGATGGCCGAAAAAAGCAAAACCCGCAAATGTATGACTCAAGCCCCGACTGACCCGCTACCGCCTGCCCGTTTCCATCCAGGCTCCCCTGTCAGGATTAGATCGCCGGCACCCACTTCCAGAACACGCCCTCCATCCGTTCGGGGTAGTGCTTGAACTCGCATTCGAAGCGCCACCCGTAAGCCTTGGCCGCCGCCAGCGCTGCCGGGCTGACCGGGTTCATGCCCGTTCCCGGCGCGAACCAGTCTTCCAGCAAGTCGTCGGGCACGTAGGCGCCGATCCTCAAAGGCAGCTTTTCGAGGACGACATCCATTTCCTCAGGTACGGACAGTGGGGGTCTCCCTTCGAGTACTAGCCAAGAAAAAGTCATTCATAGCCGATTGGGTTCCAGACAAGGGCTGAGTGGAAGGGTGCCTTGGGGGCCGGGACTGGATTCGACGTCCGGCTTTATGGGATGTGGTCTAAAATGGAGGATCGGCAGCAAGGTCACGAGCTGCATATGAGCTAGCGGCACTAAACGACCGATGTGAGCCGTTTGCTGCCTGTCCGCTGTTGGCCTAATCGCCCTCATAACATGGGCCCCAATGTCGAAGATCGACTGCCGCATTTCAGGCAAAGCATCTGCACCTTGGGGCGCGGTCCCGCGGCACTCTGACGTCGAGACGGTTGAGTCGTTACAGCTAGCTGCGGCCGCTACCTCTGTCGGCGAAGCGGGTTGCGCCCGGTTGCGTAATCGGATGTGTCTGGACCAGAATTTTGAATGAGTCGCGCGCACGTATGTCGGATCGGCTGATGACATCGGCGCAGTCGATGGACTAGTAAGGCAACTATGAATGTAAGCAGCTTTATCTGGAACATCGCGGACGATGTGCTTCGCGGTGTCTATACTCGCGGTAAGTACCGAGACATTATCCTGCCCATGACGGTGATCCGCCGTTTGGACGCGGTATTGGAGCCGACAAAGGCTGCCGTTCTTGCCAAGAAAGCTGAGTTGGATGCTCTTAGCTTGCCGCGGGAAGCGCAGGAGCCAGCGCTAAGCCGAGCGGCCGCACAGGCATTCCACAACGGATCGCCGTTCACGCTGAAGCAACTGCTATCGCGGCCGAACCCGGCCACACAGCGCGCCGACTTCGAAAGCTATTTAGACGGGTTCTCGGGGAACGTCCGAGAAATCATCGAGCAGTTTGGCTTCCGCAAGCAGCTCGACAAGCTGGAGCAGGCGGGCATCCTTCACGCCCTGCTGGAAAAGTTCTGCGACGAACGGGTGAACTTGTCGCCGTTACCCGTCCGCGACCACGATGGCCGCATTCGCCTGCCCGCGATGGACAACCACGCCATGGGCACGCTGTTCGAGGAACTGCTACGCAAGTTCAACGAAGAGAACAACGAAGAAGCCGGCGAGCACTTCACGCCCCGCGACATCATCGAGCTGATGGCCGAATTGGTCTTCCGGCCAGTGGCTGACAGGGTCGGCGACAGCACCTACCTGCTGTATGATGACGCCTGCGGAACCGGCGGGATGCTGACCGTTGGCGAGGCGAAGTTGGCCCGCCTAGCTGCCAAAGCCGGCAAGTCGGCGGAAATCCATCTCTACGGCCAGGAAAGCAATCCTGAGACCTACGCCATCTGTAAGGCCGACCTGCTGATCAAGGGAGAGGGTGCAGAGGCGCGCAACATAGCGCCTAACTCCACTCTGTCCGCCGACGCGCACGGCCGCCAGGGGCTTCGCTTTGATTTCATGATGGCCAACCCGCCCTTCGGAAAAACATGGAAGGTCGACCTCGCCGCGATGGGCGGTAAGGCCGGCGCGCTCGATCCGCGCTTCGTGGTCAAGCATCCCGGTCTCGAAGGCGATGACAAACGCCTGCGCCTGTTCCCGCGGGTGTCTGACGGGCAATTACTGTTTCTGGTCAACAAGCTCAGCAAGATGAAGGACACGCCGCTGGGCAGCCGCATCGCCGACATTCACAATGGCTCGGCGCTATTCACCGGCGAGGCGGGATCGGGCGAAAGCAATGTCCGCCGCTGGATCATCGAAAATGACTGGCTAGAGGCGATCGTCGCTCTGCCGCTCAACATCTTCTACAACACCGGCATCGCCACCTACATCTGGGTATTGAGCAACCGCAAGGGCGACCATCGCAAGGGCAAGGTACAGCTGATCGACGCCACCAAACTGTTCCGGCCGCTTCGCCGCAATCTCGGCAAGCGCAATTGCGAGATGACCACTGGGCATATCCAGGCGGTGCTCGACGCCTATGAGGCGATGGAGCCGAGCGATACGTCGATCGTGCTGCCCAATTCGTCCTTCGGCTATTGGAAGATCGTGGTCGAACGGCCGCTGCGGCTGCGCGCGCGATTTACGCGCGAATCGGTGGAAGCGCTGCGCTTCCAGAGCGGGCACCGTGCCGTGCGCGAGGCGCTGTATGCTGAGTTCGGCGACGCGCTGCTTGATAATTTCGCTAGCGTTGCGGACCGGCTGAAGGTCCATCTCGATCCGCCGGAGGCTGAGATCGAGGAGGTCGCCGAGGATGAGGAACAGGCGAGCGCGGACGGCGAGGACGCCGCCCCCGAGGCGGAGGATGCGACGCCCAAGCTGCCGCGCAAGACGGTGAAGAAGCTGCTCGACGCCGGAACCTGGGTGCGCGATCGCCGCCTGCACCGCGCCGCCGAGCGGTTGATGGCGGTCATTGGCGATGCCGAGTATGACGACTACGCCGCGTTCGAGTTGAAAGTGGTGGCGGCAATCAGGGCGGAGAAGCTCGCGCTGAAACCTGCCGAGGCGCGGCTGATCGCGCGGACGATGAGCTGGCGCGCGCCCGACGCCAAGCCGATCGTCAAAACGGTGTCGAAAAGGGCTGCCGATCCGCGCGGCGGGCTGTTCGAGGCCACCATTAGGGGCAAGGCGGCGGTCGTCGCCTATGAGCCCGACAAGGCGCTGTCGGATACCGAAATCGTCGCGTTTGATGAGCCCAGCGGGATCGAGGCGTTCTTCGAGCGTGAGGTGCTGCCGCACGCGCCCGACGCCTGGATCGATCGGGACAAGACAAAGATCGGCTATGAAATCTCGTTCTCGCGGCATTTCTACAAACCAAAGCCCCCGCGCCCGCTCGCGGAGATCAAGTCCGAGATCGACGCACTGGAGCGCCAGACCCAGGCGCTGCTCGACGCCGTGCTTGTCGAGACCCACGTATGAGCGCGGCGCTAAGGCCTTACCCGGAGTATCGGGATAGTGGCGCCGATTGGCTGGGGCGAGTGCCGGCGCATTGGGAGGTGGTGCGTTCCAAGCGCGTCTTTCGTGAGGTCGATGACCGGGGAGGCGACGGGACGCAACCTCACCTTGCAATGAGCCAAAAGTTCGGCCTGGTCCCGAGCGCTGACCTCACCACTAAACACCTGCGATCCGCCTCTTATGCAGGCGCAAAGCAGTGCCTTCCCGGCGACATCGTTCTGAACCGGCTCAAAGCGCATCTTGGCGTGTTCGCGCGGGCTAACCATAGGGGTGTCGTCAGTCCAGACTACACGGTGCTGCGATCAGACGGCGACGTGGAACCGCGCTACTTCGAGTACACCTACCGCTCCACGGCGTTCCGAGGGGAGTTGCGTAAGTCCGTAAAAGGAATCGTGGAAGGCTTCTGGCGCCTCTACTCCGCCGATCTTGGCCGACTAATGGTGCCCGCGCCCCCGCCCGACGAGCAGCGGAGGATCGCGGATTTCCTCGACGCCTACACCGCCCAGGTCCACCGCCTCGTCGCCACCAAGCGCCGCATTGTCGCGGCGCTGATCGAGCGGAAGCAAGCGATCATCGAAGAGCTCTTAGGAGCCGGTGTGAGCCAAAGTTCGGCAACCGTCCGCCATCCTGTTGTCGGTGACATGCCAGCGCATTGGCGTGTGGCACGATTGAAAGACTGGTGCGAAGTCAACGCGCACACGCTGCCTGAGAGCACGGCGGGCGATTACACTTTCGATTATTTCGACATCTCCGTCGTCGGAACTGGCGTGTTGACCGGCGAGCCGCAGCCGATGACATTCGCCGTCGCGCCGTCGCGCCGTCGCGAGCGCGTCGACGGCTTGCTCCGAACGACATTCTGATCTCGACCGTCCGTACATACCTCAAAGCCATCTACTTCTTTCAGGGCTGGCCTCGTGGTGCGATTGCGTCGACCGGGTTTGCGGTCCTGACGTCCAAAGCCGGAGTTGTTCCCGAACTTATGGCTTATGCGTTGATGACGCCGCGATTTATTAATGTTGTCATTTCGCGGTCTGTCGGGGTGGCATACCCAGCGATTGCTGAAACTCGACTATCGGCGCTTCACCTTCCGCTTCCGCTTGAGGAGTCCGAACAATACTTGATCCTGAATGCGATCAAATCAGATACAAGACTAGTGGACGAAGCTATTGACAAGGAGCGCAGCCAGATCGACCTCATCCTCGAATACCGCGATAGCCTTATTTCTGCCGTCGTGACGGGGCGGCTCGATGTGTGCGAAGCCGCAATCCCCACCGTCGAGGGCTACGATCTGCCCGACGACGACGACGACGACATGGAGGACGTGCTCGATGCGCTCGACTAACGTGAGCGAGGGTGGGCTGGAAGCGCTGATCGTAGCCGCGCTGACGGGCAAGGAGGTCCCAGTCGCCACCGCCCTGACGGGTGTGGCGGAGGAGCCCGCGCCATTCACTGGCCCCGACGACTATATCGAGGGCCATCGCGACGACTATGACCGAGTCCATGCTCTCGACCTTGTTCAGCTCATCGCCTTCATTCGCGCCACCCAGGCGGCGCTGGTTGGCCCGCTGTCTCTCGATGTCAACAGTCCGAACCGCCGCGCCTTCCTCGCCCGCATCCGTGACGAGATCAGCAATCGCGGCGTCATCGATGTGCTGCGATCGGGCATTCGCCATGGCCCGCATGCAATAACACTTTATTTCCCGCTGCCCTCACCCGGCAACCCACAGGCCGCCACGCGATTTGCGCAGAACCACTTTTCGATCACGCGCCAGCTCGGCTATTCGCTCGACGCCGCGCGCCGCGCGCTCGACCTTGCCCTGTTCGTCAACGGGCTACCGCTCGCCACCTTCGAGCTGAAGAACACACTGACCGGCCAGACCGCCGCCCACGCCGAGGCGCAATACAAGACTGACCGTGATCCAAGGGAACTGATCTTCCGCCCCACCCGCTGTGCAGTCCACTTCGCGATGGACGACCGCGAGGTGCGGATGTGCACCGCGCTCGCCGGCCAGAAAAGCTGGTTCCTGCCGTTCAACAAGGGTTGCAACGATGGTGCTGGCAACCCGCCCAATCTGGACGGCATCCGCACCGACTATCTTTGGCGCGAGATACTAGCCAAGCGCAGCCTATCCGACATTATCGAAAACTTCGCTGGGATTGTCGAGGAGCGCGACGCGCGTGGCCGGATCACTGCTCGCAAGCCGATCTTCCCGCGCTACCATCAGCTAGACGTGGTGCGCGCGCTCTGCGCCGACGCTACGACGAACGGCGCGGGGCGGCATTACCTGATTCAGCATTCGGCTGGGTCAGGCAAGTCGAACTCGATCGCCTGGACAGTGCACAAGCTTGTCGGGCTGGAGGTGGATGGGACCTCGGTGTTCGACACGGTGATCGTTGTCACCGATCGCCAGGTGCTCGACAAAAATCTCAAGGACACCATAGGGGGGTTCGCCCAGACAGCCCGGCTGATGGGCCATGCCGAACGATCGGGGGACCTGCGCGGTTTCATCGAGAGCGGGAAGAAGGTCGTCGTCACCACCGTCCAGAAGTTCCCCTTCATTCTCGACGACATCGGCTCGGTCCATCGCGGCAGGCGCTTCGCCATCGTCATTGACGAGGCGCATTCGAGCCAGGGCGGGCGCGCGGCAGGTGCGCTGAACACCGCGCTTGGCGGCGCCGAAATCGATGACCAGGCGACGACAGAGGACCGCATCCTCGCTGTCATCGAAGGCCGCAGGATGCTCGATAATGCGAGCTATCTCGCTTTCACCGCCACGCCAAAAAACAAGACGCTGGAGTTGTTCGGCGAACGCCATGAGCAGGACGGCGAGGTGAAGCATCGCCCGTTCCACCTCTACTCGATGAAGCAGGCCATTGATGAAGGCTTCATCCTCGACGTGCTGACACATTACACACCGGTTTCGAGCTGGTATCGCCTCGCCAAGACAGCGGAGGACGATCCCGACGTCGATGTTTCGCGCACGCTGAAAACGCTGCGTCGCTACGTGGAAGGCCACGACCACGCCATCGCCACCAAGGTGGGGATCATTATCGATCATTTTCTCGACCAGGTGATTGCGCGCAAGAAAGTCAGCGGAGAGGCGCGCGCAATGGTGGCCACCGATGGCATCGAACGGGCGATAGATTATTGGCGAGCGATCAACGCCGCGCTCGCAAAACGCGGCTCGCCCTACAAGGCGATCATCGCCTTTTCCGGCGCCGTCGACGACGCCGGCGAACAGCGGACCGAGGCGTCATTCAACGGCTTTCCGAGTAGCGAGCTGGAGGACAAGTTCGACGCCGACCCGTATCGCTTCCTCGTCGTCGCCGACAAATATCTGACCGGGTTCGACCAGCCCAAGCTGTTCGCGATGTATGTCGACAAAGCGCTGGCGGGCGTAAAAGCGGTGCAGGCCTTGTCGCGACTGAACCGCGCCCGACCCGGCAAGAGCGAGCCAGTGGTGCTCGACTTCCGCAATGATCTGGCTGTGATTGAGGCCGCGTTCTCCGACTTCTATCGTGCCACGATTCTTTCGGGCGAAACTAATCCTAATAAGCTGCATGATCTAAAACGCATGCTCGACGATGCCGGAGTCTATACCGTCCAGGATATTGAAACAGTCGTCTCGCTGTTCCTTGCCGCCGCGCCGCGTGATCGGCTGGACCCCGTTCTCGATGCCTGTTCCGCGCAATACGACGTGCTGACCGAGGACGAGCAGATAGCCTTCAAGGGTGCGGCCAAAACCTTCGTCCGCACTTACGCGTTTCTCGGCGCGATCCTTCCCTATGCAGTTCCGGATTGGGAAAAACTCTCGACGTTTCTGTCGTTGCTTATCCCGAAGCTGCCCAGCCCGAAGAGTGACGACACGCCGCTCGATGTACTCGAAACGATCGACATGGACAGCTACCGAGTCGAGATCGAGGCAGCGATGGAGATAGCCCTGAATGACGCCGACGCTGAGATTGAACCTGTGCCGACCGGTGCGGCCGGCGGTCGTCTTGAACCGGAAATGGATCAACTGAGCTCTGTCGTCCGTGAGTTCAACGAACGCTTCGGTGCGACTGAGTTTCGCGACCAGGATCGTGTCACCCGCTTCCTCTTTGAGCAGCTTCCCGAGAAGATCGGCGCAAACGGCCGCGTGCAGAACGCGTTGCGCAATAGCGACACCCAGAATGCGCGCATCGAGCACGATCGTGCTGTCGACGATGAGCTGCTCGGTAGCCTCGCCGACCATACGGATCTCTATGCCTTGTATAACACGGACAGAGCATTCAAAGCTTGGCTGCAAGAACGCCTGTTCACTGCGGCGAGATCTGCACAAGTTAAGCCTTCGCTGACGATCGATGATATCAGGCGGCAGATCGCCGGAGGGTGGCCGGGAGCACCAGCAGGCCGAATCTCGCAGGACATTCTCGATCAGATGAGCCGGATGCCCGAGGTAGCATTACATCGTTTCACTATCGCGGACCTTCTGTCAGTGGCGCGGCATGACAAAGCCGATGAAGACTTTCTCGCTGCACTCGCGATTCTGACGAGCACCAATGTCGGCGCGCTGAATGCAAAGGCGCAGTTTCGTGACGGTGGCAGAATGATACCGCTGGGTGCAAGCGAAATTTCAGAGGCACTACGCGGAAGATTTAGGCACCCTCGCACCGGCGCGCTGCTAAGTGAGGCCGGCGAAATGATATATCCCTACTTCGAACCCTCAAGCCGCTTACTGGAGGCTCTTCAGTGATGGAGCCGTCCTATACACTTCGAGAGCTACAGTTGCTGGCGAGTGGCAGCGTTCCCTTACAGATTTCGCTTGCGCTAATTTTCGCGGAGAAAGCCGAGGACATCCTCGCTCAGGTTGACACTGCGATCGATCATATCGCTCAAGATTTCGCCCGGACGCCCAAAGAGAGGCAAGGGCGCTCGGAGGACAGTCTTACGATGGACGTTGTTACCTCGCTTCGTAACATGGGGTTCCAAGCCTCCCATGATACCACCGTTGGCGGTCACTGTGATATTGTCGTCGAGGGACGCAACAATTTCCTTTGGCTTGGCGAAGCCAAGATTCACAGTAGCTATGACTGGTTACTTCAGGGCTTCAACCAACTCGATAGTCGCTATGCCACAGCATCTAAATATCAAGATCATGGCGGTTTGATAGTCTACTGCTACCACGGCAGAGTGGACAGAATCATGGACGAGTGGGCGGTTCGACTCAAGCAGGCACGCCCAGACGTGGATGTGAAAGATCGTGCACACGAGGAGCTTTTCTTTACCTCAGCGCATCGCCATAGCCGAACGGGAAGGCCTTATCGCGTGAGGCACGTTCCAATCGCGCTTCAATGGACGCCGGCCTCCAAAGACCCAGCGGTGAGAAACGTCAGCCCGGTACGCTATCCATCCTCACGGCGGGGCGTCAGGCAATCTTCGTGAATGAAGGGCAGCTCTCAGGGACGCCAACTGACACGCTGATTGTCCGAGTCCGGCGCTTAGCGGTCGTCCAACGACGAACATGCGAGCTCTGCCTTGGGTCCAAATACGTCATTCGACCGTAAGCGATTCGGACTTTTTCACCGCCGATCGCCGCCGTAGGCTTTTTTCGCCTTCTGGTTATTTCCCGCCCTTCGCACAGGTGTAGTTCCGGCGGCGACTGGCGGCAATTTTCGGTGTTGGCGTGGTGGAATGTGGCAGAACTGGCGCACCCGACAGGATTCGAACCTGTGACCTCTGCCTTCGGAGTGCAAATTCCTCGCACCGAAGTGAGCCGCCGAAAACTCGCTATGGCGCTAAAACATCTATTTTAACAATAACTTGTTGAAGTTTTGGCTGATCGGTTGTACGCTACATTGCTCCATCATCAGCTTCGATCTGGTGAGTATGTGGTGAGCAAAGGATCGGGGCTGTGCCGAAGCTGACCAAGACCGTCGTCGATAAGGCTGTCCCACGGGAGAAGCAGTTCACCATCTGGTGCAGCGAACTCAAGGGCTTCGGCATCTTCGTCCAGTCGAGTGGGACGCGAACCTATTTCGTCGACTATCGCAACGTCCACGGTGTCCGCAAACGCATGACCATTGGGCGGCATGGACCGCTCACCGTCGAGCAGGCGCGCAAGCTGGCCATGGCAGAGCTCGGCGGTGTCGTGAGAGGCAGGGATCCTGCTGACGATCGAGCAACACGGCGTCGATCGATCACAATCAGCGAGCTGTGTGAAGACTATCTTGCAGCAGCCGAGAAAGGTTTGGTGCTCGGCAAGGGAAATCGCCCAAAAAAAGTGAGCACCCTTTACACTGACCGGGGACGGATCAACCGGCACATCGTTCCGCTGCTTGGCTCGATGCGCGTTGTCGATCTCAGCAAGGCCGATATCAACCGCTTCCTGAGAGACGTCGCGGGCGGCAAAACCGCCAAGGTCGAGAAGACCGGCAAGCGCGGCAAGTCGATCGTGAAGGGCGGGGCAGGTACCGCGGCACGCACGACCGGCTTGCTCAGCGGCATCATCTCCTTCGCTGTCGACCAAGGCATCATCGAGACCAATCCGGTGCATGGCGTAAAGCGCCCTGCGGATGCGCGTCGCCGTCGTCGGCTTGCACCCGAAGATTATGGACGGCTCGGCCGTGCGCTAGCAGAAGCCCGAGCGGAGGAAGAGACACCGCAACTGATCGATGCGGTCTGGCTACTTGCCCTCACCGGCTGCCGGTTGGGGGAGATCATCCACCTCAAGCACGCCGAAGTGGATCGGGCAGGCGGGTGTTTCCGACTGGAAGACAGCAAGGAGGGAGCATCGCTGCGGCCGATCGGACGAACGGTCTTGGACTATCTCGCAACCATTGAGACAGTGGAAGACTGCCCGACCGTGCTCGCCCCTGCGCGCGGCGGGCAGGTGTTTGGCGGAATGGCAAGAGGCTGGAAGCGGATTGTAAAGAAGGCGAAACTCAAGGACGTGACGCCGCATACCCTGCGGCATTCCTTCGCCTCGGTAGCCGGAGAGCTCGGGTATACCGAACCGACAATCGCAGCGATGTTGGGTCACGCAGCGGGCTCAATCACCAGCCGGTACATTCATCATCTCGACAGGGTCTTGATCTCGGCGGCCGACAACGTCGCAGCAACAATCCATGCGATGATGGTCGTTCAGTCGGAAGAGGCGCAACCAGATTCAGGCGCTTTGGGTTCCAGGACGGTAGCCGA
Source organism: Mesorhizobium sp. WSM4823 (assembly GCF_055811195.1). Taxonomy (NCBI): domain Bacteria; kingdom Pseudomonadati; phylum Pseudomonadota; class Alphaproteobacteria; order Hyphomicrobiales; family Phyllobacteriaceae; genus Mesorhizobium; species Mesorhizobium sp. WSM4823. The sequence goes on along the minus strand of NZ_JBVVQL010000004.1, from coordinate 480,666 downwards.
AGGTCTTTGAAGGCAATCGACTGATCGCGGCCGAGAGTCGATGTTACTATCGACACGACAGAGGTCAGCCGTGCGCCAGTTCCTGACATTTGGCTGGACGCAGACAAACGTAGTGCGTCACTGCAAAGCCGACTTTCTCCCCAGACTTGATGCATGACGTGGCCTAGGAGATCACCTACAATCGGAAGGCAGACCTAATGCAACTGCTCGGTGGCCCTCACCTGGATCGAAGGTAACGGATTTCTAGGCAAATAGATGAGCGAGAAAATAACCGGTCCACGCGTAAGGCATGTGGTCACGCTGGTACATGGCATCCGCGACCATGCACTTTGGCACGATGAGATCCGCACTGAACTTGAGAAGAATGGGTATCAAGTCGAGCTGACGAACTATGGACGCTTCGGGCCGTTTGCGTTTCTGTCGCCATTCAAAAGTGCTCGCCGACGGGCCCGCGAAGAGGTCGAAAGACAACTTAACGTCGTCTTTCGAGATAATCCCGGGGCACAGATAAGCGTGATCGCGCACAGCTTCGGGACGTACTTAATTTCGGAAATCCTGCGATTGCGCTCCGATCTCAGTTTTCATCGGATCATCTTTGCAGGCAGTGTGTTAAAGAGGCAGGTGCCATTTGAGGACTACAGCACACGATTTACGCCCAAAATCCTCAATGAGGTAGGCGACCGAGATCCATGGCCTGCCTTTGCCCAGAGCCTATCCTGGACATATGGTGCCGGCGGTACGGTTGGAATCCGGACTCCCCTCGTTAGAGACAGATTCCACGCGAACGCGGGACATAATTTCTATCTCAACAGATTGTTCTGCCGACAGTACTGGCTCCCCTTTCTCAGTGAGGGCAAGATCAAGTCGCCGAAGGAAGTGGCGGAAGGCCCCACCTTCTGGGTCAGGCTACTGTTAATATTTCAGCTGAAATATCTCGTTCCGTTGTTGGTCGCGAGTATCGCTTTCCTCGAGCCGATAGGGGCAATCTGGGCGGGAGCAACCCAGAGAATATCACAGTATCTAGGCGAAGATGATCGGGACCACACAGAACAGCAAGCGAATATCAGTGAACCAACTGCTTCAAGGCAATTAGCACATTTTGCTGGCACGATTGCGCTAAAGTCCCCGCGGGAATCCGTCGTCGCCACTCTTGGACCGCCGAAGGTTCGTGTGACGCCACAAACCTATTGGGCGCCCATGAATGATGGCCGCGAACCGACTGAAGAAGACCACGAGTTCTTTAGAATAGAAGCACAGAAGGTCGGAGTGGTTGCTGAACTATACGCTTTTCCAGATTTTATCGCAGAGATAGACTACATTAACAATGTCGTCGTCCAGTACGCAGTTATGCTAAGAAAGCCGATCGAAATTGATTTAACCATCTTTCCCGATCTGCATTGGTTTCCGCTTGAGACCGGACAGCCGGCGGCTAAGATAGGCTCTGGATACTTCTCTGATTTCTGGCCGAATCAATGCTGGAGGATTGATGGCACTAGCTCGACGTCGGACGCCTGGATTACCGTCTCGTGCGAAGCATCCAAATTCTCGGATTGGACGGAATTGCGCTTGGGCTGGCAACTCGGAGGCGCAGAACTTTCCTCTCCTGCCAATACTCTTTTCGAATCGGAGGCAAACCTCGGAAAATATGAGGGGCGCATCGGGATAAATTTGCTTGACCAGACTGAAAGTGTAGTCGTTGATTGCGACGGTTCTGCGATTGCGCCTCTTTACTCTATTGAACAGGCTGCCGCCGAACTCGACAAGTTGCTCAAGTCATCTGCTGCAATAGAGGACGACGCTACCAATTCCGCGCTTCTCTGCTTTAGCATGCGGATAACGAAGCCCAACGGATTCATCGTTACGGAGCGGGACTTTGGCAATTACCCTGTTATAACGATGCCATCCGGCTATGAGGTTGAATTGCACCCGGGCCTTCTTTCGGAAGGTCTTATATCCGGTCTCACCTTCGGATCTCGTCGAAATCCATATATGAGATAATCAGAATCAATGGGCCAACGCCGGGAACGCTCATCAGGTGCCGGCAATTCGCTTCGTTCCGGCTGATCTCCTCGATCTCGCACGTGATCGTCTCGATGCGGTCGTCGAGCCACAGCCAGTCCTCGTAGAGGCCGAGGATCAGATCGCCCTGCGCGGCGAGATCCCGTCCTCGCGGGTCTTCAACATCTGGAACAACGAGTTGCGCAGCGCACGCGCGCCCGGTCGCACGACAATGCCCTGCTCGATGAGGAAGGCATGAATCTGGTTGATCGTCGCCGTCCGCCGCTACACCAGGCGTGACCGCACACGATGGCAGGCCTGCAGATCGATCCTGGGTCTTCTCCCGCACGGTGCGCAGGTTCGGCCGCAGCGCCGCTTCGGCGATTGCCTTGGCGTTGTTGTACCCGTTCTTCTGCCCTTTCGCGAAAGGCTTCACCTAATCGCCGGAATGATCCTTGGCTCGTGCCCGAGTTGCCGCAGCGTGCGGCTGACAAAGCGTGCGCTCAGACACGCTTCCATGCCGACGATGCACCGGTGGCAGCTTCTTGAACGTGGGTAAGGGCTAGCCGCTTGATCTTGCGACGGAAGGCGATCTTTCCGTCAGCATCGAAGCCGACAAGTTGGAAGACGTCCTTGCCAATATCGATTCCGATCGTCGTCAGGGCCGGCGCTGTGTTCTCGGCTTGGATTTCCATGGGCTGCTTCTCCTTCTCCTCGCGGGCAACAGTCTTTGCAGACTAACCCGCCTAGGAAGCAGCCGGTCCATCCCATTAGCGGACGTTCAAACAGCTCAGCCGTCAGTGATCGTCAGGTGGTCCAACGGCTGGGTCCTTACCGGTGAGCAAAGTGATCGATGACCTGCCTTGGTGCATGTTATGGGTTCGGTAAGCAGAGCAGGGGGGAGCCCCACGTGGTCACCATCCTCGGTGGTGCCCGATGGAAGGGTGCCGCTGCGACAAGGCGCCGAGAACGTCACATATTTATCTCGCAATCGGAGTAAAACCGCGACCGACCGGCATTGTATCGCAATCGATGCTAAATGCTTACTGGACGTTTGCGGAAATCGACGCTAGCGTGTTCGTATTATTTCAGGTATTGCTTTGACTAACCGTATCACGTGGGAGGCAGGGGGCGTGCCCAAACCCATTGCATGGTCGTTCAATGCTGGCTCACCGGCTGCGAGCGTGGGTTCTACAGGAACCATCGATGTCGACGCGGTAACGGGCGCATCAATAGCCGTTGCCAAGGGGGCGAAGGTCGATCTGGCCTTGCAGCTCGAGCACATCGACAAGTTGAAGTTCGTCTACATTTCGGCCGACAGCTATAGCGGCAAGATCAAGCTCAAGGCCGGCGCGGCGGGCGAGATCGCGCTTGAGGGGCCGGTGATCCTGTTCGGCGCCGGTATCGGCCTGCTCGGGCCGTCGTTTGCGACGCTCACCGTCACCAATGGCGGCGCCGTGGCGGCCAATGTCGAAATCATGATCGGCGGCCAACTCTCATAGACTCTGGTTTTGCGGCACGGAGTAGCGACTATGGCAGTCCAGACTTCCTATCCCGGCGTATATGTCCAAGAAGTTTCCAGCGGCGTTCGGACGGTTACGGGCGTTTCGACCTCGGTCACCGGCATCGTCGGCCGCTTCCTGCGCGGCCCGGTGAACGAGCCGATCAGCTGCTTCAGCTTCGGCGAGTTTTCCCGCCGCTTCGGCGGGCTGGCGCTCAACACGCCGGCGGCCTATGCCGTCGACGATTTCTATGCCAATGGCGGTTCGGAGGCGCTGATCGTCCGGCTGTTCAAGGCCGGCGACGACGATGACGGCATGGCCCGCTTGTCGCTGGGTGGGCTCAAACTCGTGGCGGCCAATCCGGGCGCCTGGGGCAATAAGCTCGAGGCGCAGATCACCTACCCCAATGCCGTCGCGGCCAAGACCTATGTCGACCTCCACCCGGAGCTGGGCCTCGATGTCGCGGACCTCTTCGATCTGCTGGTGAGCGATCCGGCCACCCGGGCGCAGGAACAGTTCCGCAATCTTACGGTCAAGGATGCCGGGTCACGGCGCGTCGATCGGGTGCTGAAGGCAGAGTCGAACCTGGTGCGGGTGGCGCTGCTCGGCAACGCCACGCCCGATATTCCCGCGGCGCGTCCGGCCGCGGGCAACCTGACGGCGTTCGCCGGGGGCAATGACGGGGCGGCGCTGACTCCGACCGAGTACCTGGGCGACGAGGTGGCCAAGACCGGCATCTATGCCTTGCTCAAGGCCGATATCTTCAACCTGCTGGTCATCCCGCCCGATACGCGGGACGGCGATGTCGATCCCGCCGTGTGGGCAAAGGCGGCCGAGTTATGCGCCAAGCGTCGCGCTTTCCTGATCGTCGATCCGCCGGTGGGGTGGGATGCCAATCCGGACAGCTTCATCCAGACGACGGTGGCGGCCACCAACAACCAGCTGTTTCCGCTGACCAATGGCGGCAATGCGGGGCTGTTCTTTCCGCGCCTGCAGCGGCGCGATCCGCTGCGCGGTGGCCAGGTCGACCATTTCGTGCCGGGCGGCGCCATTGCCGGCATCATGGCGCGCACCGATGCGAGCCGCGGGGTGTGGAAGGCGCCAGCCGGCATCGAGGCGACGATTTCGGGCGCTGACGGGCTGACGGTGCGGATGACCGACGACGAAAACGGCAAGCTCAACCCGCTGGCGGTCAATTGCCTGAGGAGCTTTCCCAATATCGGCCGGGTGGTGTGGGGCGCCCGCACCATGCGCGGCGGCGACCAGCTGGCCGACGACTACAAGTATATCCCGGTCCGGCGTCTCGCACTGTTCGTTGAGGAGAGTTTGTTCCGTGGCACCAAATGGGTGGTGTTTTCACCCAATGACGAGCCGCTGTGGTCGCAGATCCGGCTGAACGTCGGCGCCTTCATGCAGCGGCTGTTCCGGCAGGGGGCGTTCCAGGGGTCCAGTCCGCGACAGGCCTACTTCGTCAAATGCGACCGCGAAACGACGACCCAGGACGATATCAACCGCGGCATCGTCAACATTGCCGTCGGGTTCGCGCCGCTGCTGCCGGCCGAGTTCGTCATCATCAACATCCAGCAGATCCGGGAGGCTTAGGGTTAGCCGATGGCTCAGTTTTCGACCAATCCGGAACGGTTCGATCCGTACAAGAACTTCAAGTTTCGCGTCCGCAACGAAGACGGAAATTATCTGGCGGGCATCAGCAAGGTTAGCGCGCTGAAGCGGACCACCCAAGTGGTCAGCCACCGCGAAGGGGGCGATCCGTCCTCGTCGCGGAAATCGCCGGGCCAGACCGAGTATGAGGCCATCACCCTCGAACGCGGGGTGACGCACGATACCGAGTTCGAGCAATGGGCCAACAAGATCTGGAACTATGGTTCGGGGCTGGGCAGCGAGTCCTCGCTCAAGGACTTTCGCCGCAACCTGATCCTTGAGCTCTACAACGAGGCGGGGCAGATCGTCTTGGCCTATAAGCTCTATCGCTGCTGGCCGTCCGAGTATCAGTCATTGCCCGAACTCGATGCGAGCGCCAATGCCGTCGCCATCCAGATGCTCAAACTCGAGAACGAAGGCTGGGAGCGCGATTACGACGTGGCCGAGCCGACCGAGCCGAGTTACGTCGAGCCCAGCTGATGCGTGCGCTGGCGGCCGCGGACATCGTCGAACTCGCCGAAGCGGGGCAAGGGCGCGGACCATCGTCGCTGGCGCTCAAGATTCTGGGCCGAGCCGACCCGGGGGTCGATGCCGCAGCGCTGACGCTGGGGCAGCGCGATGCCATGCTGCTGGCGGTGAGGGCACAGTTGAGCGGTCCGCGCATCGAGTTCGTTTCGCAATGCCCGGCCTGCGGCACGGTGCTCGAAATGGCGCTGCGGGCCGAGCAGATCGGGCTCGGCCTTGAGGCCCAGTCGCCCCCGCAGACCCGGGAAATCCGCGCCGGTGCGACGGTGATCCGGGTTGTGCCACTGACGGCGGGGGCGCTCGCCGCGGCCGAGGCGCTCGACGATCCCGAGAACGCGAGGCGGCTGCTACTGCGGGCCGCGGCCCCCGCCGCGCCTGAGGACGATACGGCGCTGGCCGCCGTGGAAGACGCCGTCGAGGCGATGGATCCGGGTGTCGATACCGGGCTCGACTGGTCTTGCCCGGTATGCGCGGCAAGCTGGTCGGAAGCGGTCGACGTGGCGGCGCTGCTCGCCAGCGAGATTGCGCTGCGCTCGCGCGCGGTGTTGGCGGATGTGGCGACGCTGGCGCGCAGCTTTCACTGGTCGGAGCGCGATATCCTTGCCTTGCCGGCCGAGCGGCGGCGCTTCTACCTCGACGCGGCGCAAGGATGAGCGGCGTGCTGTCGCGGCTCACCAACCGCCTTTTCGGCCTCGCGCCGGTGGCGCGCGTGCGCTTGCCAACCCGATTCGAACAGTCTGGCACGGCATTGGCGGGTGGCGCCGACCCTGCCGAGATCGTGGCCGATAGGCCGGCCTTGCCGTCAGCGCCCCTGCGCCCGGGCGTCGAGCAGGCAGTCGAGCCATGGGCGACACCGACCCCGCCGCAGCGCCAGGTCGCCCCGCCCGCGGCGGCCGATGCGGCAAAAGCCGATTGGCGGGCCGCAGCCCTCCCGACGCTGCAACCGCCGCCGCCTCAGACGCCGGTCGACCGCGAGCGGCCGCGTGCCCCCGCGGTTTCAGCCGGGCCCGGGAACGACGATGGTCCTCGACCACCGGCCAGCCCGTCGCGGCCGCAACCCGTCACCGCCGATCCCAGGGTCGCCGCGGGCGATCCCGCGGTCGCCGCAGGTAATCTGCCGCGCCGGTCTGCCGCCGCGATCGAGGACAGTTCGCCTCCCGCTCCCATCGTGCCAGCAGTTGTTCCAGCCCCCGTCGCGAGGCGACCGAGCCCTGACGCGCCGGTCGCGGCGCGCCCATCGCCGGCAGCAAGCGCGCCACGCGGAGGCCCGCTCGCCTCGGCGCAGCCGGTGCTTCCTGCGGTGGCCCCGGCCGCCGATGCTCCGGCGGTCGAACCGCTCGAAATCATCATCGGGCGGATCGATGTGCGTGCTCCGGCGCCCAGGGCGCCGGTGGCCCCCAGCGTCTCGGCGGGGCTGCAGCGCATACCGAGCCTTGCCGCCTATCTCGCCAGCAAGCGTTGAGGCAACGATGGGCAACAACCTGTCAGTTGCTGCCGTCACCGCTTCGATCCAATTGATGATCCAGGAGGTGATCGGCACGGCGACCGTCAAAGTCGGCCGGCCGACCACGGTGAACGAGGCCGAGGCCGACCCGGTGGTGAACCTTTTTCTGTTCCAGGTGACGCCGAATGCCGCCCGGCGCAACGCGCACCACCCGGCCCGCAGCGGCAGCGGCCAGCAGGTCGCCAATTCGCTGGTCGCGTTCGACCTCCACTACCTCGTCTCCTTCATCGGCCGGCCGGACCTGTTCCAGCCGGAACTGCTGCTGGGCACGGTTTCGCGAACGCTGGAGCATCGCAGCAGCATCTCGCGCCGCACCATCGAAAAGGTGGCGCAGGATTATGCGACGCTCTCCGACGTCAACCTGCAGCACGAACCCGAGCCGGTCCGCATTCATCCGGCTCCTATGAGCTTTGAGGAAATGTCCAAGCTCTGGTCGGTGCTGTTTCAGACGCCCTACCTCCTGTCCCTCGCTTACACCTGCTCGCCAGTTCTCATCGAGACCAGCACCCCGGTGAACTCGGGACCGCCAGTGACGACGGTCAACACTGCGGTGTTCCTGCTCGGGGGGCCGGTCGTGCTGGCCGTCGAGGCGGCAGCGGGCGCCACCGCGCCACTGGTGTGGAACAGCACGCTGGTAGTGCGGGGCCACTCGCTCGACCGCCATGGCATGACGCTGCGGATCGGCGGCCATGATACGGATCTCAGCACGGCGCGGGTGACGGCCGATCGCATCGAGCTGGCGCTGGCTCCTGCAAGCTTCGATGGAGAAGAGCTGGCCGCCGGACCCGTCGTGCTCGAGACGGTGCTGCCGCCGCCCGCCGGTGTCCCCGGGCATCTCGAGCGGGTCAGCGATCGGGCCACGTTTCTGCTGCGGCCGCATATAGCGCTCGCTGCAAACGCCGCTGTAAACGGCAATCTCACGGTCACTGTCACACCCCGTATCCGGCACGGCCAGAATGCGCGATTGGTGTTCAACGGCCAGAACCCTGCGGCTTCAACCACCGTCCAGCTCAATCACGAACCCATCGAGGATGCCGGATTTCCGGCCGCTGTCCTGAAATTTCCGCTCAAAAGCGTGCCCAAGGGCAGCTATTACGCGCAGTTGCTGGTCGATGGGACGGCAAGCGCACCTTACGTCGAAACCGATCGAGCGAGCCCGGCCTTTGGTCAAATCGTTGGTCCAATGGTGCAGATCACATGAGCGGCCCGAGCTTCGCCAGCGTCCTCGCCGATCTCAAGGCCCGCGTCGCCGGGACGGCGCCGTCACCCGCCGGCACGCCGCGGAGCGAAATGCCGGAGCGGCTTGCGCGGCTTGCCGTTGCGGCCGGACTCACCCGCTTCGACTGCGAGGTGCTGCTGCTTGCTGCATTGCCGGCACTGGAGCCGGACGGCGCCGCCGTGCTCGCCGGCGCGCAGGGCGACGCAAGGCTGCGCCTTCCCACTGTCGCTTTCGCGCTCTCGATGCTGGCCGAAGCGAACTGGCAGGCCTTCGCGCCGGAGGCGCCGCTACGGCGCTTCGCGCTGATCGGCTTGAGCGAGGAAAGCATCGCCAGCCTCGCGGGGATCGTGCTCCCGGAGCGGCTGCTGCATCACCTCGTGGGTCTCGACAGCATCGATGCCGAACTGCTGCTCGGCTCGACGCGATTGGAACTGCGGTTTGAACTGGCCGGCTCGCACCGGGACCTGGCGCGCCGGTTTGGCGCGCAATTGGGGGCCGATAGCAAAGGATCCGCGCCAGTCTTTGAACTGGTCGGCCCGGACCGAACCGCGGCAATGGCGATTGCCGCTGCCGGCGCGCGCGAGGCCGGCCGTCGGGCCTACCACATCGCCGCGGACGCGCTGCCCGCGGCCGCGAGCGAGCGTGCGCGGCTGGCCCAGCTCTGGTCGAGAGAAGCCATTCTGGCCGGGGCGCTGCCGGTGCTCGATCTGCACGATGTGACGTTGCCTGGCGACGTTCGTAACGCCCTGCGTTTTGCGGCGGCGATCGCCGGGCCGCTGGTCCTCATCGCGGCCGAGCCCGTGCCGGTGCCCGGCCGCGACAGCCTGCGGCTCGTCGTCCCGCGTTCGTCGGCGGCCGACCAGCATCGTCTGTGGGCGACGGCCCTGGGACCAGCGATCGGCGCCGACGTGCCGGCGGTCGACCGGCTGGTCGGGACGTTCACCGCGTCGCCCGAAATCATCGCCGACGTGACGGCCAATGTGAGCGCCGACCTGGCTCCGGCGGATGGCAGCGGCTCGGCAGTTCCGCTGGCGGACCGGCTCTGGGCGGAAACCCGCATTCGCCTCAGACCGAAGCTGGACGAGTTGGCGCAGCGGATCGACGTCCGCAGCCAATGGGACGACCTGATCCTGCCCAGGCGCCAGCTCGACATGCTGAAATCCATCGCGGCCCAGGTCAGGCAACGTGGACAAGTGCACCAGAACTGGGGGTTCGGCGGCAGCAACGGCCGCGGCCTTGGCATCACGGCGCTGTTTTCAGGCCCGAGCGGCACCGGCAAGACGCTCGCCGCGGAAGTGATCGGCGCGACGCTGCAGCTCGACGTCTACCGCGTCGATCTTTCGGCGGCGGTCAGCAAATGGATCGGCGAGACCGAGAAGAACCTGCGGCGCTTGTTCGATGCCGCCGAAGACAGCTCTGCCATCCTGTTGTTCGACGAGGCGGACCAGCTGTTCGCCAAACGCACCGAAATAAAGGACAGCCACGACCGCTATGCCAATCTGGAGGTGAGCTATCTCCTGCAGCGAATGGAGAGCTATCGAGGCCTCGCCATCCTCACCAGTAACTTCCGTTCGAATATCGACAACGCGTTTCTCCGCCGCATCCGCTTCCTCGTCGACTTTCCTTTGCCCGAGGAAGCCGAACGGCGGCGGATCTGGCGGCTCGCCTTCCCGTCCGAGGCGCCGCTCGACGGCATCGAGGTGGAGCGGCTCGCCCAACTCACCGTGCCTGGCGGTAACATCAAAAACATCGCTCTCAATGCGGCATTCATTGCCGCCGACGAGGGCTCGCCGATCCGCATGCGGCACCTGCAGCGCGCCGCGCGAGCCGAGTACGACAAGCTCAGCAAACCATTGACCGAGGGCGAGTTGCGCGGCTGGATGAACGAGGCGCCGCATGGTTGAGGTTCGCCGCGTCCATATCCGCAGCATCGGTTTGGAGGGCATGTCGCCGGCTCAGCGCGTGGTCGCCCTTGAGCAGATCCGTCGTGCCGTCGCCGACGCCGTCACCGCGGCGCCGACGGCATCGCCCGCTGCGCTAAGCAAAAGCATCGGTCAATCGCTGCTGCCGGTGGCCAAGGGAGGCGGCAAATGATTCCGGCGCGGCTTCGCGGCAACAAAGCGCAGAGCCCGGCAATCGAGCAGAACGGGCGTCCGGCCCCGAAGCCCGCGAGCCAGCTGGAGCAGGAGACGCCGCGCCCGGTCGCGAGGTTCGGCGGCTCACTCGCGGCGCTCCCGGCGGCGCCGCCCGCTGCCGGCGGCAACGGCCTCGAGCCCGGTTTGCGGGGACAAATGGAGCATTCGTTCGCCGCCGATTTCTCCGACGTGCGCCTGCATCGCGATGCGCCTGCGGCGCGTGCCGCCAACCGCTTCTCGGCCAAGGCGTATACGGTTGGACAGGACATCTATTTCGGCGGCGATCGGTTCTCGCCGCCGAGCGCCGACGGCCGGCATCTCATCGCGCATGAACTCGCCCATGTCGTGCAGCAGCGCCGCGGTGGTGGCGAACAGCCGCGCATCGACGGCAGCGGCGGGCTCGAGCGTGAGGCGGGCCGCGCTGCCGATCAGGCGATGGGCGGGGGCAGGGCAACCGTTCGGCTCGGTTCGGCAGCCGGGCCGGCCGCCGAGCCCGAGGAGGAGCCCTGGTACAAGCGCGCCATCAACAAGGCCAAGGATGTGGGCTCGAGCGTCAAGGACAAGGCGACGAGCTTCGTCCAGGAGGTGGCCAAGGACCCCAAGGTGCTGATCGACCACGCCGAAAAGCTGCAGCCGGCGGTGCTGCTGGCCGAGGCGACGCAGAAGCTGGCCGACAAGGCCGAGGGCAAGCCAGTGCTGGGCGGGTTGACCAGGAACATCGCCAGCATCGCCAAGGCAAACTCGAACCTGGTGACGAAACCGGCAAAGGCCTTCGGCGAGAAACTGGTCAGCAAGGACAAGGATGGCTGGCACGTCCATCCGCTCCACGCCACCAAGGCCTGGAAAGCCAGCGTCGATTCCGGTTTCAAGGGCGTGCACGACGCGACCTTCAAGGCGATCGACGATTTCGAGGATCTCGAGCCGGCCAAGCCGACGGTCGACGAGAAGGCGCACCCGACGCTGGAGCGCGGCAGCCTCGCGGTCTCCAACAACACGTCGAAATACTCCCGTCAGTTCGTCGGCGGCGTCGCCAAGGCGGCCTTCGGCATGGTCGAAGGCATCGGCAAGATGGCGGTGCATCCGTTCGATACGGTCAAGGGCCTCGGACAGCTGCCGGGGCCCAGTCTCGTCAACCCGCTGAAGTTCATCGGTACCTTCGTCCAACTGGAGGAAGACCTTTACGACGCGACCTTTCCCGACCTTGAGGAGGAGGCCCGCCAACAGGCCGCCTACGCCGAGGAGGCCCGCAAGCAGGTCAGCGAGGGCGGCCAACCCTCCGGCAAGCCGCCTGAGCGAATGTCGCACGGCCAGGCACTGCGCAAGTTCGGCGGTGCCATGCTGCCGGACCAGGAGCGCGATCGTAGGCAGACCGTCGGTCTCGCCGAGGCGCTGGGCGAAAACTACATCGACGCCTGGGAATCGAAGCGCTATGCCGAGCTGCCGGGGCTGGCGCTGGTCGATATCGGCAGCTTCTTCGTCGGCGGCGGGGTGGCCGGCGCCGCCAGCAAGGGCGGCAAGGTGGCCGAGGCGGCTTCCGCGGCAACCAAGATGGGCGAGCTCGCCAAGACCGGCGAAGTCGCGGGGTCGCTGGCCAAGGCCGAGGAACTGGCCAGCGCCGGCGGCAAGGTCGCCGATGTCGCCAAGGCCACCGAAGCCGCCAAGACCGCCGAAGTGGCCAAGGCTGCCGAAGTGGTCGATGTGGGTAAGGGCGGCGCCGTGGGCGAGGCCACCGAAGCCGCGAAAGCCGGCGACGGCGCCAAAGCCGGTGAGGTCGCCGATGCCACCAAGGCCGCCGAAGTGCACCCGCCGGCAACAGAGGCCCACCCACCAACAGCAGAGGCGCCGAAGCCGGTCGAGCCTGCACCCGAGGGGGTCAAGGCCGAGCCGACCAACGAGGCCAAAGTCGATCCACTGAAGCATACCGAACCCCTGCCCGAGGGGTTGAAGGGCGAACCGGTCAACGATGTGAAAGTCGATCCGCTGGAGCACGCCGAACCGCTGGCTGAGGGGCTGCAGGGCGAGGCGGCCAACAATGTGCGGCCGGAAAAGGACCCCAAGGTCAGCTCGCTCGATGAGGCGCGGCAGAAAAAGCTCGAGCGGGAAGCCGCGGCGGAAGCCATGCCGCTGGAGCAGAAGGGCACCGGAACCTACGGTCCGGGCGATGGCCATGTGGGGCAACCGGCCGAGGTGCCGGGGAACGCGCTCAAGGGCGAGCGCCCGCCAGAAATCAGCGCCGCGCTCGATCGGCCGAAAGCGGCTCCCCTGACCAAGCCGACGCCGCCCCGGCAGGGCCGTGTCACGCGCGGCACCGGCGGTTCGAAACCGACCCGGGGGGGCGGCGGCCGCCCGCGTCCGAGGCAGCTGCCCGAGCGGATCACTCCCGAGCTGCCGGCGCCCGCCAAGAGTGCCGTTGGACCGAAGAACACTCCGGCAAAGCCGTCGAGCGGGTACTCGAAACCCAAGATGAAGCCGATCGCTCCCGAGCTGCCCGCTCACGCAAACAGCGTCACCAGGGTTCCGGTCCGCGACGCCATGCGGTTCTTCCAGCAGAACCTCAGGAAGTACCCCAAGAACATCCGTGATGCCATCACCAGAGCCTTTGAGAAACCGAGGATGCTGCGCAAGGACGTTGTCGAGATCGACCAGTTGATCCGCAAGGAACAGGCCATGCGGGAGAATGTGAGGCTTGGATATCCGGCCGAGAGCCAACGGACGGTGGTGACGTATGATCATGCCGGCAGGCCAGTCGTCGAGCCGTCGTCGCCCTTCACCAACACGACCAAGGGGCACGGCATGGGGGTGGAAGGAACCGAGTTCGAGCGCGGCTGGACCGTCGACGAGCACGGCAACCCCAAGAACCTCACCTATGAGGGGCAGACCAAAACCGGCGAGCGCATCCAGGTCGACGACTACGACCCGAAGCTTCGCACGCCCAAGGAGGTCAAGATGCCGGGAGCGCTCACCGACGAGCGCTTCATAAAGCAGACCATCGAGAAGACTGCCGACCAGATGCGGCGGCAGGCGCAATTCGCCAAGGACTGGGACATGCTCGAATACCTGTGGGAACTGCACAGCGAAGCAGATGCGGCAGTCGCTCGAACGGCGCTTGAGCGGTTGCCGCCGTACCTGGCCGAAAAGATCCGCATCACCGTCATCTACTGAGATGCCACATGCCCGCAACGATACTCGCTTCAATGTTGGGAACCGCAGATGACTGATTTCCCGCGCTCGCCAAAAATCCTCAAGGGTGCCATTGTCGGTATCGACATCTTCAACCCGCTCGCCTCTGTGGTGGTGTTTCAATACAACCCCGAGCAGCTTTCGCGCTCGCTCGAGCCGCAATATGGCGAGGCCGGCGGTGCCCGGGTGGAGGCTCTGCGGCTCAACGGGCCGCCGCGCGAGACGATCTCGGCCACCATCAATATCGACGCCGTCGACCAGCTCGAAAGCGATGATGGCAAGACCAGGAAGCTGGGGATCAACCCGCAGCTCGCCGCGCTCGAAATGCTGGCCTATCCAAAGAGCACGCTGGTGATCGCCAATACGGTGCTGCTCGCAACCGGCACCATCGAAGTAGTGCCGCCCATGGGGCCGTTGACGCTGTTCATCTACGGCTGGCAGCGCGTTGTGCCGGTCAAGCTCACGCACCTGTCGGTGTCCGAGGTGATGCACGATCCTGGTCTCAATCCGACCCGGGCGACGGCCGACCTGTCGCTGCAGGTCCTCACCTACAACGATTTTCCATTGACCCATCCCGGTTACGCGACCTTCCTCGCCCACCAGTTGGTCAAGGAGACGATGGCGACCATCGGGACCGTCAACAACCTCGGCGCCGTGCTGGGACATGACGCCAATATCTTCACGCTATAAGAGGCTGAGCAGGAATGTTCGAGCAAACCAGCCGCTATGCAGGTCTTTCGACCCGGACCACCACCACACCCGAGGGCCGGCTGATCACCTATGTGGCGCGCCGTACGGTGCCGCCTGCTGCGTCCTATGTCGCAGCGGGCGGGGTGACCACCACCGATTCCGACCGGCTCGACAACATCGCCCACCGCTATCTCGGCGATCCCCAGGGGCTCTATCAGGTTGCCGACGCCAACGAAGCGATGCATCCGCTGGACCTGACGGCGCAGCCCGGGCGGCGGCTGGTCATTCCGCTGCCCCGGCTGCCGGGGACCGGGTCATGAACATCCTCGGGGTACGGCTCAACCTGCTGATCGGACCCGATCCGGTGGCTATGCCGGCCCCGATCCGTATGCTCGAGGCGCTGGCCGAGGTCGAGGTCAGCCACTCCGATCGCGAGCGCTCCGGCTTTCGCCTGACCTTTACCGTGGGACGGTCGGGTCCGTTCGACCTCATCGACTACGAGCTCATCCTCAATCCACTGCTGCAGGTGCATAGCCGGGTGGTGCTGACGGCGATCTTCGACATCCGCCCGCGCGTCATCATGGATGGGCTGGTGACACGGCGCGACCTGGTGCCCGGCGATCGTCCGGGGGAGGGCAAGCTGGTGCTGAGCGGCTACGATCTCAGCATTGCGCTCGATCGCAAGTACAACCCCGCCGAGCACCCCAATCAGCCCGAGCCAATAATCGCGGCCAAGATCGCGGCGAGCTACCCGCAATATGCGATGCTGCCGGACATCCGGCAGCCGACGCTCAGCACACCCCCGCTCAGCATCGAGCATGTGCCGCAGCAGACGGCGACCGACTGGGACTATCTCGAGGAGATGGCGGCGCGGTTCGGTTTCGTCACCTATGTGAAATCGGGTCCGGTTCCGCTGCAGAATTCGCTCTATTGGGGACCGCCCATCGCCCCGCTGCTGCCGCAGCCGGCGCTCAGCGCCAATATGGGGCCATCGACCAATGTCTCGGGCCTCAGCTTCACGCAGGACGGGCTCGCCATCACCACGGTCAAGAGCAGCGTCAAGGACGCGCTCACCGGCCAGACCATGCCGGTGTTCTCGATCGTGCCGACGCGGCCGCCGCTGGGGCTGCTGCCGGCCTTCCTGACCGGCTTTCCGAGCCTGCGCGAGGTGGGCATGGAAACCACCGGCCTCAACAGTATCGAGGCGCTCGCGCGGGCCCAGGCCAAGCTCGACAGCTCGTCCGACAATGTCCTCACCGTCAGCGGCACGCTCGACAGCACGCGCTACAACGATGTGCTGCAAGCCCGCGAACTGGTCGATCTGCGCGGCGCCGGGGCTACTCATGACGGCACATATCTGGTGCGCAGCGTCATCCACAAGATCGCCCGCGGCGGCTATAACCAGGATTTTACGCTGTCGCGCGCCGAACTGGGGGCCAAGCTTCCGCTGGTCCGGGTGGCGTGAACATGACCCAGCGGCACTACGGCAAATTCCGCGGAACGGTCGAAGACAATGTCGATCTGACGGGACGCGGCAGGATCAAGGTGAGCGTGCCGGGCATCACCGTCGGCGACAGCGGCTGGGCCTGGCCATGCGTGCCCTATGCCGGGCCGGGCGTCGGGTTCTTCGCCATGCCGCCAAAAGGCGCAGGCGTCTGGGTCGAGTTCGAACAGGGCGATCCGAGCCACGCCATCTATTCGGGCTTCTTCTGGGCGCAGCCGCTCGACGCACCGGTGCCGCCCGGGCCGCTGGCGAGCGGCGTCACCATGCTGAAGACCGACAAGTTCACGCTCGAGATCGACAACAATCCGGCGCTGCCGACGCTCAAGATCGAGATCGCGGCGGGCGGCGTCGCGGGCAAGGCGGCCATCAGCGTCGACCAGATGGGCCTGACGCTCAGCGCCGCGGGCAACAAGATCGAGCTCCAGGCCGGCTTCGTGACGATCAACGGCACCAGTCTCAAGGTCATGCAGTGAGGCGATAATGGTCCTTCCGATCCTGACGCAACTGACGCAACTGCAATGCACGCACGGCATTCCGGCGATCATGCAGGCCAGCGGTACCAAGGTGCTGATCGACAATGGGTTATCGCTGCTGGCGGGGGACCTCGCCAGCATTGCCGGCTGCCCCTTCACCGTGCCCCCCGGAAAACCCCAGCCCTGCACAACGGCCAAGTTCGCCAGCCTCTCCAGCAAGGTGTTCATCGAAGGCAAGCCCGTCATCCTCCAGGGCGTCGCGGACCTGGGCGTGTCGCCCGAGCAGATCCCGGGCGGACCGCTGATCTATTCGCTGGTGCAGACCAAGGTGATCGCCTCATGACGCAGTTCGGGTTCCCCTACAGGGTGGCGGCGACCGGCGGCACGGCGACAGCCACGGCTGACGAGCATGTGCGCGACCTCATCGCGATGGTGCTGTTCACCGGCCAGGGCGAGCGGGTCAACCGTCCGGATTTCGGTTCGGGCGCGAGGCAACTGGTGCATTCGCAGAATGCCCCCGAACTGGCCATGGCGCTGCAGCACCTGGTGCTGTCGAGCCTGCAGCGCTGGCTCTCCGAGGTCATTGAGGTGCGCGGCGTCGAGGTTGAGGCGAGCGACGCCACGCTCACGGTGGACGTCCGCTTCAGGCCGCTCGACAGCGACCAGGAGCGGTCGGTGCAAGTGGCAAGGCAGGCCTGAACATGGACCGGCGACAGCCTTGCGGAAGCAGCGAGAGACGGCAAAAGCTCCTGGGCTCGGACGTCGTGGTCGGCGGGCTCCGCCTCAACGGCCTCGATTATCTGGAAGTGCTCGACAACGATGCGCCCACCGAGGCCATGCGCCAGCGGCTGCTCGACGTGGTGTTCCTCAGGCCCGACGGCGTTGCGGGGCTGAGCGCGGAGAACTTCGCCATCGAGGGCGGCGTGCGGATTGTCGGCATCCGCATCGTTTCGGCCGGTTTGGGCGCTGATGCCCACACCGTGCGCCTGACGCTGGACCAGGCCGGCGACTTTTCGCGCTACAAGCTGCGGTTGCGCGGCAGCCATCTCGACGCGCCCGCCAATTTCGACCCCGCGCTGGCGGTGATCGAGTTCTCCTTCAAGGCCGATTGCCCGACCGATTTCGATGCCCTGCCACCTGAGGCGGAGCAGCCCGAGCTGCCGCCATCGCCCGCCATCGACTATCTCGCCAAGGACTATGAGAGCTTCAGGCGGCTGATGATCGACCGCATGGCAGTGACCATGCCGGGCTGGACCGAACGCAGCGCCGCCGACCTCGGGGTCACCCTGGTCGAAACTCTCGCCTTCGGCGCCGACATGGCGAGCTACTACCAGGATGCGGTTGGCACCGAGGCCTATTTGTCGCGCGCCCGGCTGCGCGCCTCGGCGCGGCGCCATGCGCGGCTGCTCGGCTATCGGGCGGGCGAGAGCTGCAACGCCCGCACCTTGGTCGCCATCGCGGTCAGCGAGGATCGCGAGCGGATCGACCCGCCGCTGGTGCCATCAGGCACCATGCTGCTGACGCGGCCCGACAGCCGGAGCGGCCTGGGCGCGCTTCCCAAGGCGTTGCCCCGCGATCCGCAGCAGATCGACGAGGTGCTCAATGCCGGCGTTCGGGTGTTCGAGACAATGGCCGATGTGACCGCGCTCTATTTCTCGCAGAACGAGCTGCGCTTTCACACCTGGAGCGCCACCGGCGGCCGGCTGCCGCTCGGCGCGACGGCGGCGCATCTCGTTGGCACGCTGGCCGCGACCCATCTCGAGGTGGGCGATGTGCTGATCCTCGAGGAACGCTTTCCAATCGGAGGCACGGCCGCCGATCCGCCGGATCCGGCGCATCGGCATGCGGTGCGGCTCGATCGCAAGCCGCGCGAGTTGACCGATCCGCTCGAGGGCAAGACGGTGCTCGAAATCCATTGGGCATTGGCCGACGCCCTGCCGTTCGCGCTCAACCTGAGCGTCGATGGCGCAAATCCGGGCGCGGTCGCCCGGGGGAACATCGTCGTCGCCGATGACGGCCGCACTCTCGACTACGCCTATGCCAACCTCGCGCCGCTGGCCGAAGCCCGGCAATCGCTGCACGCCGGCCTGGTCGGACGCAACGCGCTCGATCCCGATACACCGCCGGAGCCGGATCCCCGGGGCTATGGCGCGCCGCTTTACCGGCCACGAGTGACCATCGGCCCGCTCACCCGCGCCGTGCCCTTCGATGCCGCAGCGGCCCGGCAACGTCCGGCGGTCGACGCGCTGACGCAGGACGCAGCCGCGGCCCTACCGGTGATCGAGCTCAGCGCCGGCGAAAGATGGGTGGCGAGCAACGACCTGCTTAACAGCGATCGTTTCGCCACCGAGTTCGTGGTCGAGACCGGCAATGACGGCAGCGCCGAGCTGCGCTTCGGCGACAACCGGTTCGGGGCGGTGCCGCAACCCGGTGTCCGTTATCTGGCGCGGCTACGGGTCGGCACCGGCTCGGCCGGCCGGATTGGCGCGGACGCGCTGGGGCACATCGTGCTGGATGATGCGAAGTTCGTCACCGGCATCCGCAATCCGCTGCCGGCGGTGGGCGGCACCGACCCCGAAACGCTGACCGCCATCAAGCTCGCGGCGCCACGGGCCTTCCACCGGCAGCGCCGCGCGGTGACTGCCGAGGATTACGCTGGGTTTGCCGAGCGGCACCCGGACGTGCAGCGCGCCATAGCGGAGCGGCGCTGGACGGGCAGCTGGCAGACAATGTTCATCGCGGTGGACCAGCGCGGCGGGCGGCCGGTCGACGCGGCTTTCGAGCAGGAACTCATCGGCTTTCTCGAGCCGTTCCGGCTGGCCGGCCACGATCTCGAAATCGAGCCGCCGGTCTTCGTGCCGCTCGATGTCGCGCTGGTCGTCTGCGCCGCCGATGGACACTATGCCGAGCATGTCGAGGCGGCGCTCCTCAGCTGGTTCACTTCCGGTCTCAGGCAAGATCGCACCAAGGGGTTCTTTCACGCCGACGCCTTCACGTTCGGACAGGACGTGATGCTGAGCAGCATTATCGCCGACGCCATGTCGGTGCCGGGCGTTCGCTGGGTCGGAATGCAGCTTCCCGGCTCGGCGGCCACCGGCCGCTTTCGTCGGTTCTACGATCAGGGCGTGGACTATGCCGAGCACGGCGTCATCGCCATCGGCCGCCGGGAGGTGGCGCGGCTCGATAACGACCCCGACGCACCCGAGCATGGCCGCCTGCGCTTTTACGTGGAGGGCGGTCGATGAGCAGCGACAGCGACGACGTGCCTGCCGCCTTTGCCCCCCGGCGACCGGGCAATCGATCCGGTCTCGATGCTATCGAGAATCGCGTCGGGCGCCACGGCGATTTTCTTTCGCGCGTGCTCCACAATCTGCCGCGCGAGCGGATCATCGATCCGGCCACGCTCGAGGGCAAGCTGCCGCTCGCCGGCCTCACCGCCCGCGCGACCGACGATCCCACTATTGCGTTGGCCGACGCCTTTTCAGTCACGCTCGATGTCCTGACTTTCTATCAGGAGCGGATCGCCAACGAGGGGTATCTCAGAACTGCCCTCGAACGCGACTCCGTCGTCGAGCTGGCGCGCGAGATCGGCTACGAGCTCAGGCCCGGCGTCGCCGCTTCGGCGAGCCTCGCATTCACGGTGGAGGATCGCGACGATCCGTTCCGCGTCGTCGGGGTGCCTCTGGGCACGCAGGTGCTGAGCGTTCCGCAGAAGCCAGATGAACGGCCCCAGACCTTCGAGACCGTGGCGCCGATCACCGCCCGGGCTGAATGGAACGATATTGCGCTGCGTACGCAACGGCCGCAGAACCTTGCGATGTTCTGGCGCAGCGAGGCCGAGCCACGGCATGGCGAGCTCTGCCTGCTCGATCTCGACTCTGCCTTCGACCTCAGCGAGGTCGATGCCGCCGACCGCATCGAGATTACCGAGGCCAATGTCGGCGACTACCTGCCGGTGGCGCCCGGACTCGATATCGCCCAAGCGTTGCGCGACCTGATCGAAGACGCCAAGCTCAACGCCGATATCGTGCCTGTCATCAAAGGGGTGTTTGTCGATCGGATCCAGCTGCGCGGGCTCGGGCTCGCCCTCAAGCCCGGCATGCGGATGATCGCGGCGGGCGTCGGAAAAACCGCGCAGACGCGCGCCTTTCGCATCGTCGAGGTCAGCGAGGATATCGGCCACCAGCTGACGGAAGTCGCCCTGGCGCCGCTCAAGCCCAAGCCCAAGACCAAGCCGACACCGCCCAAGCCGCTGAAACTCAAGTTCATGACGGCGCTGCTGCCGGAGGCCAAGCTCGATATCCGGCCGATCGCCTTCAACGTGACGACCGCCGCCAAGGTCATCAAGCGGGCCACCTGGTCGGGCAACACGCTGTCGAGCTTCGTGAAGTTTCAATCCTGGCCCCGCATCAAGCTGATGCTGCTGTTCCGCGTGCCCAGGGAAATCGAGGCACCGCCGCTGGAGCAGGTCAGTCCGGGCCTGTTTGTGCTGCGGCAGAGCATGGGGTTTTTCGGCAATGCCGCTCCGAAATGGAAGTCGCTGGGAAAGGCGCGATATGCGCAGGGTGAGGCCTATCCGAAAGACTGGGAGGAGGGTGACGTCCCGGTAAAAATCTGGACCGACTCGCAGGGCGTCTCGCTCACCGGTGAAGGCAACGACGATGACGAAAACCCGGTCGATGTCTTCCTTGAGCGCGAGATCGCGGAGATCGTTCCCGGCGATTGGGTGCTGTTCGAGAATCCCAGTGGGTCGATCGTCAGGGCGCTGCGCGTGGCGCAAGTCGCGACGCAGTCCCGCGCCGACTTTGCCCTGAGCGGCAAGGCCACCGGCCTCCTCCTCCGGACCGAAAGTGACGACCTCAAACAGGAAGACAAGAACGGCCTGAACCTCAACTTCCGCACCGCGATCGCCCGCGTCGCGTGCCAGCATCTGCCGCTGGGCGGGCTACCGATCGTCGATCCCCTCGAAGCGGAGACGAGGAGCCTGACGCTTGATGGGCTCTATCTCGATGTGCTGCCGGGCAGCGCTGTCTCGATCGTCGGCGAGAGGGCCGATGCGCCCGGCCTCACAGACGGCGAAACGCTGGTGATCTCTGACGTAACGCATGTCGGCGGCTTTACCACGCTGGGGTTCGAGGTCGGCGTTTCGCGCAGCTATGTGCGGACCAGCCTGCGCGCCAATGCCAATGTGGCGCCCGCGACCCATGGCGAGTTCGGCGAGGAAGTGCTGGGAAGCGGCGACGCGCTGCTCGCCCATCAGGCGTTCAAGCTGTCGCGTCCGCTGCTGACCTTCGTTCCGGCCGCCACGGACCGCGGCACGGCGACCACGCTGCTGGTGCGCGTCGATGGCATCGCCTGGTCGGAAGTCGATGCCCTCTATGATGCCGGGCCTGACGATGCGGTCTACGCCGTGCGGATCGACGACGACGGCACGACCCGGGTGGTGTTCGGCGATGGCGTGCATGGCAAGCGACTGCCGACCGGCAGTCTCAACGTCACGGCGAGCTATCGCAGCGGCATGGGGGTTGAGGGACAGGTGGTCGAGGACAGCCTGACGCTGCTGAAGTCGCGACCCTTGGGCATTCGGGCCGCGGTCAACCGCAGCCCGGCGCGCGGCGCTGCGCCGGCCGAGACGCTCGAGGACGCGCGGATCAGTGCGCCGCAGAGCGTCAGAACCCTCGGCCGCATCGTGTCGCTCACCGATTACGAGGATTTCGCCCGCGCCTTTGCCGGCATCGGCAAGGCGAGGGTCGCAGCGCTCCGGCTTGGCCGCCGGCAGGTGGTGCACCTGACCGTGGCGCCGCAGATCGAGGGGGTGTTCGATGCAGCGGACAGCACGTTGCGCAGCCTCGCCGAAGCGATCGAACGCCGCCGCGATCCCGGGCAGCGGCTGTTCGTTGCCCCGCATCTGCAGCGCTATTTTCAGATCGCCGCCAAGGTGGCCTACGATCCGCGCCACCGCCCCGAAGACGTTCGCCTGGCGCTCGAGGACCAGCTGCTGCGCCGCTTCGGCTATGCCGAGCGCGCACTGGCCACCCCAATCAGCGCGGCTGAGATCACCGCGGCGATGCAGCGGGTGCCGGGCGTCGTCTATACCGACCTCGACCAGCTCACGACCTATGGCGCGGCCGCCGGGGGCCCCACGACACTGCAATCGGTCATGCCGGCACGCTCGGCGCGGGTCGTCGATGCCAATGCGCTGGCCATCGATGCCGCCGAACTGCTGGTCGCCATTCCCACCGGCATCGCCCTGACGCTGGAGGTTGCCGATGCGTAACAGTGCGACCGATCGGCTGTACCAGCTGCTGCCGGGCTACATCACGGCGCGCGACGCCGACGAGGGGCGCCCGCTCTTGGCCCTGATGCAGATCCTGACGCGGGAGCTGGAACTCGTCGAACGCGACATCGATGCGCTCTACGACAACTGGTTCATCGAAACCTGTGAGGATTGGGCCGTCTCCTATATCGGCGATCTGGTGGGCGCCCGGACGCTGCGCGAGTTCGGCGAGGGGAGCCTCCGCGCCTATGTCGCCAACACCCTGACCTATCGGCAGGCCAAGGGCACGAGGGTGATCCTCGAACAGCTCGCCCGCGATGTGTCAGGTTGGCCGGCGGTAGCGGTGGAGTTCTTCAGCCTGTTGACCCAGACGCGGAACGTCAACCGGCAGAAGAGCGGGGCTTTTGCAACCGTGTCGTTACGCGACGCCGATGCCGCTTCGCTCACCGGCGGGCCGTTCGAAAGCGCCGCGCATTCCATCGACGTGCGCACCATCGGCGGCGAGTCCGGCCGCTACAACATCCCCAATGTCGGGCTGTTCGTCTGGCGCCTGCAGAACAACGATTTGCCGTTCCTTATCGACGAACGCGAGGGCGGCTATCTCGGCGGGGTGGTGCCACTGATGTCCCAGCATGGCGCTGGCTATCGTTTCCTTGATCCGGTGGGCCGGTCGCTCAGGCTGTTCAACCGGCCGCGCACCGAGCAGAGTACCGACCAGTCGACCACCGAGGCGTCTGTCCGCGCCCCCTTGCGCCGCCGCCGGATCGCGGCCGACCTCGAAGCACTGCGCTGCGGCAAGCCCGGGGGAGGGCTCTATTTCCGCACGCGACCGGTGTTTGCGGCGCGGCTCGACGGCGCGAGCCTCAGACCGGAACAGCTCTATTGCTGCAACCTCGAGGACCGGCAGCAGGCGGGCGGCGCGAGCTGGACCCGCCCGGCGGTCGCCGGGACGATCAATTTCGACCCCGAGCTCGGTCGCCTGTCGCTGCATCCCGACGATGAAGACAAGGCCGTCGAGGTGACTTACGCGTTCGGAGCCGCCGGCGATTTCGGCGCCGGTCCCGGCGACCGCCGCGCTTCCGTGGCCGACTGGATCGGGCCGTTCGCCGAAACCGACGCGCCGTCGCCCTTGTGGCAGATCGGCGTGACGCGCCGCACCGAAGAGCAGAGCGCCGACCCGCACCAGACCATCGTGGCAACGCTCGCCGAGGCCATCACGCTCTGGAACGACAGTGCGACACCCGGCCGACGGGGCATCATCGCGCTGCTCGACAGCGCCAGCTATGACGAGGATCTGACGGCGCAGGCTATTGTCATCCCCGAGAGCGCGAGGCTGGCCATCGTCGCGGCCGGCTGGCCAGTGCGCGGCGCCGCGGGGGCCGGTCAGCGCCAGGCCGGGGATCTGATCCCGGCCGGGAGGCGGCCGCATGTCGCGAGCGATCTTCACGTGCATGGTACGGCGACGGCGGACGAGGACGCCGGCACGCTCATCCTCGATGGGTTGCTGCTGGAGGGGTGCGTGCAGGTCGAGGATGGCCAACTGGGGCGGCTCGAGCTGCGCTGCGGCACGTTCGGCGCCGGCGCGTCGGCGCTGGGAGACGGCTTGACTGTCGCAGCCGGCAATGCCGGCCTCAGCCTCAGGGTTGAGCGGAGCGTCTGCGGGCGCATCGGGCTCGCCGATGCCGCGGGGGCGCTCAGGATTACCGACAGCATCGTGGGCGAGGATCGGGTGGCCGATGGCGATCCGGCTGCCGCTCCCGTGGTGATCGACGCCCGGTCGGCCGATCTCCTGGTCGAGCGTTCGACGGTGTTTGGCCGCACCGCTGGCCGCACCCTCGTAGCAACCGACAGCATCTTCACCGCACCGCTCGCGATCGCGCGCCGCCAGGCCGGGTATGTGCGGTTCAGCTACCTGCCCACTGGGTCCCGCGCCCCCCGGCGCTTCCATTGTGCTCCGGATCTGCAGGTCAGCGAGGCGAGGGAGCGTCTGGGCGCCGCGTTCACCGCCGCGGCGGAGATGGCCATCCGCCAGCGCATCCGTCCGGTGTTCACCTCGACGCTGGGCGAGGAGGCCGCCTTCGGCCAGCTTGCGCAACGCTGCCCGCCTGAAATCGCCGAGGGGGGCGAGGCCCATACCGAGATGGGAGCCCTGAACCACCTCCGCAATCCGCAGCGGCTCGCCAATTTGCGAGACGCCCTGAGGGAATATCTGCCGTTCGGCCTCGCGGCCGACGTCATTTTTGAGAGTTGAGGATCGGTCATGGCTGACTATACGCGCGATACCTTTCGGCCCTCCCGGCATTTCTCCGGTGTCCGGCAGCAACAGGGCCGGGTGCATCTGGATGCCGACTGGAACGAAGCGTTCGACATCGGCAGGCATGTCGAGCGGACGACCGCCGGCGACGTCATCGGCCGCACCGGCATGCCGGGCGCGGCGCCAGGCTTCGCGCTGTCGGTGGTGCCCGTAGCGCCCGGAGCCGACCTGCTGATCGGCACCGGACGGGCCTATGTCGGCGGTATCCTGGTGGAACACGAGACCGGCCCGGTCAGCGTGCTGCAGCGCGTCTCGGGCGCCGATGCGGCCACTGTGTGGGAGGTGATTGCCGGTCCCCCGCTGCGGGTCGACCAGTGGATCGAAACCGTCGCAGCAGGGGCGCTGACACGCGCCAGGGTGGCCGAGGAACTGGAGGAGGAGGGCGATGGCGGCCCCCAGCGCCTGCGCTTCTCCGCTGTCATAGGCATCAACGACACGGTGGAAGTCTCGGGCCTCGCCTCGCTGCGCGTACAGCCGGACCTCCGCGACCCGAACCCGGAGGGTGATCCCGGGCTCTATCTCGCCTATCTCGATGTGTGGGAGCGCGAGATCACTGTACTGGACGATCCGCTGATTGCCGAGACCGCGCTCAACGGACCGGACACCGCGGTGCGCAGCCAGGTCGTCTGGCAGGTCAAGACCCTACCACTAAAGCCATTGATCGATACCGGCGCCATCGCGTCGCCGCCGAGCTGCAGCACGTTTCCTCCTGGATGGACGCCCGAGCGGGATGAGCCGATGCGGCTCAGCGCTGCTGCCCGGGCCGCCGCGGCCGATCAGAGCCCGTGCGAACTGCCGGTCGATGGTGGCTATCGCAGCCTCAACAACCAGCTCTACCGCGTCGAAATCCACACCGGGGGGCAGGCCGGGGCCGCAGGCATCACGCTCAAATGGTCACGCGACAACGCGATCCATCGCCACCGGCTGCTGAATGTCGCCAATGGCAGCCTGGTGCTGGAGGAGATCGGCCCCGACAGCCCGGCCAGCATCGCCGCCGCCGACTGGCTCGAACTGTGCGACGAGGAGGGGGCGCTCGGCGGCGAGCCCGGCTACTTCGTCGAGGTCGATGAGGTGGTGGGCACGCGGCTCGGCATCAGGACCATCCTTCATCCGCTGACGCTCGAACCGCAGGTGCAGAACGGCAAACCCAACGCCGACGTGCTGCCCAAGTCCGGCACGGTGCGACGCTGGGAGGGAGGACGACCGGTGGCCATCCCCGCCGATGGCAAGCTGTCGCTTGAAGACGGCATCGAGGTCACGGTCACCGCGGGCCGCGCCGCCACCGGCATGTACTGGCTGATCCCGGCCCGGACGCTGACCGCCGCGATCGAATGGCCGGCGGATGCGACGTCCGGCGCGCCGCTGGCGCTGCCGCCGCACGGCGTTCGTCATGCCTATTGCGCGCTTGCCATCATCGACAAGGCCGCGGCCGGCCTCAGCGTTATCAGCGATTGCCGGCCGATCTTCGAGCCGCTGAGCGAACTCGAGGTGTTTTCCTATCTGGGTGGCGACGGGCAGGAGGCGACGACCGACCTGACGGCGCCGGCGAACCTTGTGACGCTCAATTCGCCGCTCCGGGTCGGGGTGACGCGCGGCCGCCACCCCGTTGCCGGGCGGGCCGTGAGGTTCACGCTGCGCGAGGCCGGCTCGGGCGCCAGCCTCGGGCTGCTGCCGGGCGGCTCCGAGATCGGGCATCAGTCGACCGGCACCGCCATCACTACACTGGTGCTGCGCACCGATGCTGGCGGCGTTGCCGAGGCAAGCCTCAGCATTCCAGGCGTCGCGCGGCAGTATCACGTCACCGCGGAGCTGCTCGATTCCACCGTGCCGGCGCAGGCGTCGCCGTCGCACCTGCCGATCAGCTTCACGGCCAGCGCTTCGGTCGCTGCGGCCGTAGCGTTCGACCCGAGCAAATGTGCCTATCAATCCAGCGACAGGATCGCGCCGACGCCAGCGAAAACCGTGCAGGAAGCGATCGACCGGCTCTGCCCGCGGATCGAGTTGCGGATGGTCGGCGGCGACAGCCAGCTGCTCCACAGCCAGCAGCAGTCGCAGCGTCCGCTGCGCGTCGGGGTCTATTGGGGGAAGCAACCTCTCAAGGATGTGCGCGTGGATTTCGCGGTGGTCAGCGGCGACGCCGAGGTGACCGACGCCAGCACGCTCACCAATGCCGACGGCATCGCCGAGACCTCGATCCTCGCCGGCAGCGACCCGATCCAGAACAATGGCCTGGTTGAAATCACCGCCACGGTCGCGGGGACGCCGGAGCCCAACCCGGCGCCGCTCACCTTCGGGGCGCGGTTTTTCAAGGCCGATGCAGCCGGCGGGCCGAGCTGCAGCGTCACCATCGGACCGGATGAGCTCGCCGCGGCCAATACCACGCTGGAGGAATTCGCCCGCGACCTGGTTGGGGCCGATCTGTCGCGGCGCATCAGCATCTCGCTGCTTCCCGGCAGTTACGTGCTGCACGAAACGCTGGACCTCAGCCGCTTCCACAATCTTGTGCTTGCGGGATGCCGGGACGGCGCCTGGCTAGAGCCAAAGAAGGGCGACCCGGGCGCATTCAAGCGCGGGCTGGTGCTGGTCGAAGGGACCTCGAACCTCACGCTGCGGCGGCTGGGACTGGTGCTTCCGAGTGGGGGCGAAGGACCTGCCCAGGGTGTGTGGGTGGCGAAATCCAGCGACATCAGGATCGAGGACTGCGTGTTCCGCCTGCCGCAGCACGAAAGCTCGACGATCCAGATCGCGCTCAGGATCAGCAGCGAGTGTTCCAACCTCAGGATACTCGGTAATCGCATCGCCGGTGAAACGCCGCTCGATTCCGGGTCCGAAAGCGGTGCGATCCTCGGCATCGTGGGAGGCATCGACCCTCGCGACGGCAGCGCCAAGGCCGAGGCCCCCGCTCTCACCGGACTGCAGATCAGCCGCAACGAATTCCAGAACCTGACCGCGGCCATCTATCTGCGTGCGCTGTTCGGCGTCGTCCGCTGCGAGGACAACCTGGTCAGCGGGTGCGAGAACGGCTGCTTCTTCGTTGCGGCGACGGTGATGGATCGCGAGGTGCTGTTCGATGCGCTCGAGCGAGGGGCAGGCGCGCCGTCCGACGGCCGCTTGATCCTCGCCGCGTTTCAGGGGGCGCATCTCGGCCTGATGCAGAGTGTGCAGCAGGCGCTATCGGCCACGCCGCTGCCCGCCGAACTCGAACCCAGCAATGTTGCGACGTTCGGCGAGCCGCGTTTGTCGGCGCGTGCCCTCAGAGCGAAGCTGTCGCAGGCGAAAGCGCTCAACTCCGCGCTGCTGGAGGGGTTCAACGCCGACCCGGCGCTCAGCCCCGAGGCACAGGAACGCGTGCTCTCGGAAGTTGCGGCGCTGCCGTCGAGGGACAGGCTGGAGGCCGCGTTCAAGGCGCTGGCGGTGTCAGCGTTCCGCGTATTGAACGAGAAGTTTCCCGCTGCGGCCACGCTGCGGATCACCGGCAACCACATCGCAACCCTGCCTGCGCCGCAGGACGGGGGGGAAGTGCAGAGCAACAGCAATCTGCTGGTTCACCTCGACGAGTCCACCGAACCCACTTTGACGGTTGCAGGCAACAATATCAGGGGGCAGCGGTTGCAGTTTCTCGTCTGGATCAAGGGCGGATCGTTCGGCACCGTCACCGGCAACACGATCATCAATCGGCAGGGAACAGCGACCGCGGGTCGACTGGCGCTTTACTATATGCTCGAGGCGGAGTCGCCCGTCAAAGTCGTCAGCATCGCCGGAAATGCCATCGTCGGCTCCGTCAAGGCGCTGGACCCGCAGCAAGCCAACAGTTCGGCGCCCAGCTGGCGCCATCTCAACAGCAATGCATTCGTCTGATCGGCTGATACAGAGGAGAATGACACATGCCCGATAGCGACAAGTCCGGCCCCCGTTTCTTCATTCCGTATTCCGACGCCGATATCGCGGAGAAGGGACACCGCCCGATCGAGCCCCCGGAGATCAACTACATCTGCGCCGGCATCGAGCACAGCGACTACGAGCCGGGAGAGGATCTCGACGTCAGGGTCTGGGTCGGCAATTTCGCGGAGTTCGGACGGGCCATCGTCGATGTCTGGCTGATCAAACCAAGCACCGGACTCAGCATGGCGGGGCGTGACCCAGTGATCTCGAACCTGCCGGTCGATGTCGGACCGCCGACCGACGACAGCGTGCCTGAAACCATCAGTGACCGCGCGGTGGCGACCGCGCAGACCACGATAAAGATTCCTCCGGACGCCGATAACCACCAGTGCCTGATTGCCCGCGTCCGCAGCGAGCTCGACGAAGCGCTGTACCTCGAACAGGCGAGCCCGGGCATATACCGGCACTGGGCGCAGGAAAACCTCAGCTTCCAGCCGGCGCAGGCATCGGTGATTCACTCGATCGGATTCGACGCGGGCAATCCATTTCCCGATTTCGTGGAATTCGAGATCTTCGTGTCGCCCCCGGAAGACGCCGTTATCGATCGCCTGATCCGGCGCGTCGATCGCGGTGACTACGTGCCGCTCGACGTCGAGGCCAAGCTGGCCGAGCAACCCGATGAACTTTCCAGCACCTCGCTGGTTTTCGCCCTCGAGGAACAGCAGATCCGCCCGCTGTTCCTCAATTTCATGCTGAACACTGACCTCAAGCCCAACACCTTCGGCGTGCTGCAGGTGATCCAGCGCCGCATTCCCAAGGGCAAAGAAGACCCCGCGGACCCCGCCTTGATCATCGGTGGTATCGCTGTAGTCGTCCTACCAGCAGAATGAATCCGAAATCAGCGCGGCCCGTAAGGGCCGCCTATATCCGCCGGCATAAATCACGCACGCGGTGAGCAGATTGTACCCCGTGCGCGACGAGTGAGTTGTCCCCTTCCCTTCTGTTAGGACCGGCGCTCAGGTTCGGCTACGAGCGCTGGTTTTAGCTGAGGGCCGCTTCGCGGCGGAGAACGCAAGGACTTTCCTGACCCGCGCGAATTTAACGTTGGTGGTTGTGTGCGGCACGGGATCTCCGCTTCGTCGGGAGTTGGGTAGATGAAGCCTTGCGGCGAAGTGCGGCGTGGCGGAAACGTCCAAGGTTCTAGTCGCCGCTGGATGAGTGGCAGGTCACAGCCTGAAAATCGGGGTCAGAGAAAGCACAGCAGCGCGCCGAGAACCAGACCGAGAAGGCGGTCAGTGATGGTTGCTGTTGAGAGTTGGAAGTATGGCAAAATCTGGAGGAACAGTGAGCCTGTGACCGCCAGCGCTGGTAAGAAGACAAGCAAACGCCGGGTGATGGATTGAATGCGGAGATGGCGCGTGTAGCCGTCGGCAGCTAGGGCGAACTTGCCCATCTTTCCAAAGACCAAGGGAGCTGCCAGGACGCACATGATGGCGTTACCGAGGTCCCGGCTCGTGACAAAACTAAGCACGAACGCTATCACCGCGACGATGATCGCGGCGAAGAACCCGTCTGCAAAATCCTCCATTTTGCCGATGTACCATCTGGTAATCGCATTTCCGCCGCGCACAAGGGTGTATAAGGAAAATGCCGGCCCCAGAGCCAATCCATATGCGAAATCGGCCAAAACCGATGCGGCGAATGGGTGTCCGGTCAGTGTGTAGCCACGCGCTAGGAGCAATACGGCAAATATCTTCACGGCGTATTTGAACGCCGCACCGACGCCAGGGAGCTTTTGTTCGTATGGGTTGATGAGAATGGCGAAAGCCAGGAAGAAGCTGCTTACAGCGACGACAAGCGTGGCGAAGCTGACAAAGCTTACATCGTTTGGCAAATACGAATCTCCCGATGAGAGGTCGAAAGGAGACGGACGGTCCTTTGGAGCGCACCGCAATGAAAGTGGATCTGCGTTCTCGCTAGAAACAGGTAGCCCGCAGTCTTGCGCCCGAACCACATCATAGGCAACAAGAGCGGGGAACTGATGGACGGGACATCAAAGGAAGAGACGGCGCTGTCGAAACACCCGACATATCTGCAGCGTTGGAAGGGCCTGAACAACCGGCTTCACGCACTAAGCAAAGCTCGCAATCGATTGGCTCACGCCCAGATGGTAGGTTACCCAAATAAGAAGGGTGAAGAGGCGGTCGCCATGGTAACGGCCGTCTAGGGCTCGAGTTCAAAGGATCAGATACCCGCAATCTGGATGCGAAACTCGTGCTTGGAACGGTGACCGCCTCCGTGGGTCAGATCCCAGATATAGATGCGGACAACCTCGCGCGCACCGTAGCGCTCCAGCGCAAGGCGCATCGGATGAATTCCGATCGAGGACAGAAGTTTGACGGACCCGCCGGCGGATTTGATCGCTGGCGAGCGACGATTTCGGCCGATGAGCGGTCTTGCAGGCGGCGAGCTTGGGATCGATCGGCAGCCGCCAGGACTCGCCTGCGCCAGCACCTGCCGCTTGCGGCGTTCGGCAGCGGCACTCGCGCCCCCCGCAATTACGGTATGTCGAGTTGCGAGGGAGTGCGGCGGGGTCGGTGAAAATCTGGATTATGAAGGTTCGTCTTGGGTGCCGCGCTGCTCGAATAAATAGGGCGGCCGCCGAGTCCTGCGTGCAAGTGTCTGCCTTTGACGCAATCGCGACCTCAGCGTCGGCACCAGAAACTTTTGGTAGGCGGCCAAGTCGGCCGGAATGATCTACATGAGGCGCAAAGCTGTCATGCACGGCTCCGGTTGCGAGGGTCTGCTTCGGGTCAAACTCTCACCTTCCGAGTGCGTACTCTCGTCGTCCGGCAGGTTTGGCTGACTGGTGCAGGGCTGCCATAGACAATCAGATCAACTGCGGCGTAGAGCCGGTCTCCTGCTGGCGTTCCCTTCACCAGAATCAAAGCTCCATCTTCGCCAATCTACGCCAGAGCGTGCGAGCGATTGGTGAGCAGCCTTCGCACAATCGCGGGTGTGCCTGAGGCTAACTTATTGAAACTATTGGCGCACCCGACAGGATTCGAACCTGTGACCTCTGCCTTCGGAGTGCCAATTCCCCACACCGAAGCGTGCCGCCGAAACCTCGCTAGCGTGCGAAAACGCCCATATTAACAATAACTTGTTGAATTTGATACCGACCGTCTGTACGCTAAGCCGCACTAACACCAGCTTCGATCTGGTGAGTACATGGTGAGCAAAGGATCGGGCTGTGCCGAAGTTGACTAAGACCATCGTCGATAAGGCCGTCCCACGTGAGAAGCAGTTCACCATCTGGTGCAGTGAACTCAAGGGCTTCGGCATCTTCATCCAGGCGAGTGGGACGCGCACCTATTTCGTCGATTATCGCAACGTCCACGGCGTCCGTAAACGCATGACCATTGGGCGGCATGGACCGCTCACCGTGGAGCAGGCGCGCAAGCTGGCTATGGCAGAGCTTGGCGGTGTCGTGAGAGGCAGGGATCCTGCCGACGATCGGGCAACACGCCGTCGATCGATCACAGTCAGCGAGCTGTGTGAAGACTATCTTGCAGCAGCCGAGAAAGGCTTGGTGCTCGGCAAGGGAAACCGCTCCAAAAAGGTGAGCACCCTTTACACTGACCGGGGACGGATCAACCGGCACATCATTCCGCTGCTCGGCTCGATGCGCGTTGTCGATCTCAGCAAGGCTGACATTAACCGCTTCCTGAGGGATGTGGCGAGTGGCAAGACCGCCAAGGTGGAGAAGACCGTCAAACGCGGCAAATCGATTGTGAAGGGCGGGGCAGGCACCGCGGCACGAACGACCGGCTTGCTGAGCGGCATCATCTCTTTCGCGGTCGACCAGGGCATCATCGAGACTAATCCGGTGCACGGCGTGAAGCGCCCCGCGGATGGGCGTCGCCGCCGTCGGCTTTCACCCGAAGACTATGGACGGCTCGGCCAAGCGCTGGCGGAAGCACGAGCGGAGGAAGAGACGCCGCAACTGATCGATGCAGTCTGGCTGCTCGCCCTCACGGGCTGCCGGTTGGGGGAGATCATCCACCTGAGGCACGTCGAGGTGGATCGGGCAGGTGGCTGTCTCCGGCTGGAGGACAGCAAGGAGGGAGCATCGCTGCGGCCGATCGGACGGACGGTCTTGGACTATCTCGCAACCATTGAGGCAGTGGAAGACTGCCCGACCGTGCTCGCACCCGTGCGCGACGGGCAGGTGTTTGGCGGAATGGCAAGGGGCTGGAAGCGGATTGCAAAGAAGGCGAAACTCGAGGGCGTGACGCCCCATACCCTGCGGCATTCCTTCGCCTCGGTAGCCGGAGAGCTCGGCTATACTGAACCGACGATTGCAGCGATGTTGGGTCATGCAGCGGGCTCAATCACCAGCCGATACATTCATCATCTTGACAGCGTCCTGATCTCGGCAGCCGACAGGGTCGCCGCCGCAATCCATGCGATGATGGTCGTACAGCCGAAAGAGGCGTAGCTGGCTTCACCCGGTTTGGCCGCGGTGCTGCGCGCGAAGCGACCGGCCGGCTCAGTTCCGCAGGAATTTGATGAGTGCTGC
This sequence comes from Mesorhizobium sp. WSM4823, assembly GCF_055811195.1. Lineage (NCBI taxonomy): Bacteria > Pseudomonadati > Pseudomonadota > Alphaproteobacteria > Hyphomicrobiales > Phyllobacteriaceae > Mesorhizobium > Mesorhizobium sp. WSM4823. The sequence goes on along the minus strand of NZ_JBVVQL010000004.1, from coordinate 447,222 downwards.
AATTCCGAGCACGAGGATGACGACAGTCAGGATCCAGACCGGGACCATGCCGCCCATCATCCACATACCGCCGGTACCTTCCATCATGGTCGAACTCCTCGATTGTGAGCACGGTCATTAGCGAACGCAGCGACGCTGCCGGACATCACTGCTGTAGAGCCAACTCGTCATAAGCCTCCATCAAGGCGCGTCGACAGCGTGCGTGTTATCGAATGCCGGGCTCCTGTTCCAAAGTCTCGAGTGCACGCAGAAAATGCGCGGCGATATCCAGCCGGTTCTGCCGACATGCAGTCAAAGGAAGGATGAGCAAAGGCAATCTCTCGTTCAGACAACATACTGATCCCACGATCCATAGTGTTCTTTGCCTCTCCGGCCACGCGGCAGGCTGAAGCCGGTCACGGCAAGCCCGATGACGATGTCGTTCCAGGCTGAACCTGCCGTTCCACCCACAAGCAGCCACGGAGCTGCGATCAGCCACAGCCCCAACAGCAGGTTAAGGAACCGCAACGGCCGCGCCACCTCGGCCATGGCGAAGACCGCTATCGTGATGATCATGGCGCCCACGAGATGATCGCTGTCGGCGATGGCGCCATACGTGCCGAAGACCAGCGGCGAAAACATCAGCCACGCGCCAAGGATGCAACTCGCCAGCAAGGTCCAGGGGACCGTAACGCCGCGTGCTGCGGCCGCGGTCTGTACGGCAAGAGGTGCTGAGAAGCCGGGATCGTTCTCGTCTGCTCCACCGCTCGGATCAGGTCCGCCCTGGAAGAAAGTGCGCCAGAAAGGCCGGCCTTCCCGCAAGCTGCGAAGCATGTACTGGCCCATCGCGACCACCTCGTCGAGCGTGAGCGGGATCATGATCAGCATGGCGACGGCTGCGATCAGGCACAGCGTGCAGTAGGTGCCGATCATTATCGGCTGGATGATAATGAAGAAGATCGACACACCGCCGAGCGGCACCACAAGGATGAAGAAGAACGTCACCATCCACGGCATGGTCCGCCAGCGCGAGGCCGTGCCCATGGCACCCATCAACGCCTCGATCATGTAGGTAGTGGCGCCCAGCCCGGCGTCGGCGATCGGCCATGCCTGCGAGACGTCGGATGTGATGATGAACTCCGTTCCATTCTTGCCGTCTCCACCGGAGAAGAACGGCTCCCAAACCGCGCTCACCTGCCCGAGCTGATAGGCAGTGAGATAGCGGGCGATGAGGAAGCCGAACAAGCCGAGCGCAATGATCGGCCAGCGTTGCAGCCAGGAAGAAGGCGAGTAGGTCCAGCCAGGCGGCACCGTACTCTCGTCCATCATACCTTCGTGGCTCATTCCCGGCATCATCGGGACGAGCACCGAAAAGACGATCGCCAGGGCTCCGACGATCGTGTCGTTCATGTAAGCAGCCGCGCTTGGCGTCCAGAAGAACAGTGATGCGAATAACAGCCAGAGGCCGACAACGGTCGTCCCCCATTGCGCCCAGGAGAAGTGCGGCGACAGCGAGAGTGAGCCGAACAGCATCAGCAGCAGGCCGGAGACAATGTCGCTCCATCCCGTCAGCGCGTTGCGCTGAGCCGGCTCCCACAATCCGCGCTCTTGGGTTACGTCCCGAACTGTTCCTGCAGCAGCCGGATCGAACAGCGCGAACTGAAATGGACTCGTGAGCAGCCAGACGCCGAGCGCGATGACCAAAAAATGCGCCCAGAGCATCTGCTGGCCTATCCCCGCCATCTCGGCCACGTGCCCGTGCTTCATTCCCTGGTGTTCTGCGTGGGCCTCTTCAGCCCGCTTGCGCGCTTGCCTCCCCTTGCCAGCTACCTTGGCCGCATTCAGTTTGTTTGTCTGGTACCAACTGGCCGGATCTGCCTTGAGCGCGTCGATCATCCGCGGAAGCGTCGCGCGTAATGAATGCTTCGGTTTCCACCCCAGGAGCTTGCGAGCACGACTGATGTCGACCGCATAGTGGTCGTCGGCAATATCGACCATCCAGGATCGAATGAAGGAATCTTCGCCAAGCACTTCCTGTTGAACCCATGCGCCAGCCTTGGCGACAGCCTTTGGAATTTCCCGCGTCTCCCAGATCTCGCCATGAATTGACCGACTGATCCCGGCTTGCAGCTCGCCGTAGCCAATTGCCTCCGGCTCACCGAGAAGCAGCGCCAGTTCGGAGGGGAGCTTCTTGCGCCGCTCGATCAGACGCGCGATTGCGTCTGTGAGATCGTCCAGGTGAAGGAACGACTGCCCGGTACGCAGGTCGCCTGGATAGACACGCACTGTCGGATTCTTCTCGTAAATCCGCGCAATCTGATTGGCGAGAAAGGCGTTGTGGCAGAGGTCGTCATAGACGCCGGCTGGTCGCAGATAGACGACAGGGATAGGCCCGTGCTGCTTGTGTATCAGGCGCTCGGCCTCGATTTTGGAAGCACGGTAAGGGAGGTCCGATTCCAGCGGTGAATCCTCTGTGATCAAATCACCCGTTCGACCTGCCTTGTGTGCCAGCATCGAACTGCCAAAGACGAACTGCTCGACTTGGAACGACTGAAGGGCGCGCAGGAGCTTTTCGGTGCCGTGGACGGTGATCTCGTCATAAAGCGGGTTCGGTTTGCCAGTGAGATCGAAGTAAGCGGCAAGGTGGATCACCGAGACTATGCGGGTGCCGTAGGCCGCCCGAACGCGCTGCAGGCCGGCAGGAATTGCTTCTTCGGACGTCAGGTCGATACAGATACACTCCGCAGCGGGCGGTGGCTGGCGTGTTGCTGCCCTGTCCAGGCCGACAAGGGAGAACGGCCCCGCGAAGTTGTTGATGAGCGCAGAACCGATGAAGCCGGTGCTGCCCGTCACGATCACTGTGCCTTTGTGTTCCGCCATTCGTGCTCGCCTCTATTCACCGGCAGCCGGCAGCAAGCTATTTTTCAGTCGCTAGATCCAAACAAAAATAGGTCGTCGCCGCGAAGTGACGAGCAATTTTCGGCTTGACCTTCCATTGGCTGGAAGCCGTAGCGTCGATGCGTTGCCGGTCGAAGGAAGCCGTACAATGACTCCGCACCAACCGCTGCTCGCTGAGACCATTGCCCTGACTTTCAAACAGGCCCTGCGCGAACGAGAGTTCGAAGTGGCAGAGCTGATCCTGCAAGCCCTGGAACGTCTGAATGCCAGCTGCCCTTGCGAAGGGGTACTCACAGAGGCCGTTCTCCTGATCGACGACGACTCGCGACATCGGCCGAAGCGCTCGGCACATTGACCGCTGGGGGTACGAAGGACGGCTCCTCAGCCGTGATGGTGCTCCGCGCCTCCGCCACAGCCGCTCGACAGGTTCCATATATCGACGACCTGCTCGCCAGTGAGGTGATGCTCGCGGATCAGGAACTTGCCGAGGCCGCCATAGACCCGCCAGCGCCAGCATTGGCAGCAGCACGGCCCCTTCTCGTCTGAGTTGTCCATCGCATATTGGTAGGCCTTCTGCTCGTCGGGCGAGAGAGCCAGGTCGAAATAGCTCATCGCCTTTTGCGCGGCACCCGCCGCGATATCGTATGGGTCCGGCGGGATCTCGGGGATGGAAGCATAATTCTTCAGCGCCTCCACCTGCTCGCCATAACGATGCCTGTCCATCGGCGAGCAGCAGGATCCCTGCAGTCGCGCGACAGTCGACATCTTGGCGATCGAATCGGTGAATGCCGGCGAGCAGGTGCTATTGCCATGCGTGCTCAGGAACTCGAAGCGCTTGTCGAGGGTCTGCTGCCCGGCAGCCTCCGCAAGCCGGGGCATGCCCAAGTTCAGTGCGAAAAGACCCACCGCGATCGAAAAGTCTCGACGGGAGAGATTGCATCGACATTCCACGTGCCTGATCATTTTCGTGCTCCTTTCTTCAGCCGATGCGCGCAAACATCGGGAAGTTCTCCAGCAGCCAGAACGAAAAAGCCGACATCTGCCCGGTGATCATGGCGAGGCCCATGACGACCATGATCCCGCCGGCGGCGAGCTGGAGCATCCAGCCCGCTCGGCGCAGCGCTTTCAGCCGCCTGGCAAGACCGTCGGTGAACAGGGCGGCGAGCAGGAACGGTATGCCGAGGCCGAGCGAATAGATCGCGAGCAGCGCAATGCCCTGGCCGACAGTGGCAGATGCTGCGCCGACCGTCAGGATCGCGCCGAGGATCGGTCCAATGCACGGCGTCCAGCCAAAGGCAAAGGCAAGCCCCAGAACATAGGCCGATGCTGCACGTCCGCCCGGCATGTCGGAATGAAACCGCGCCTCGCGCATCATCCAGGACGGACGAAGGAGGCCGGTGAGGAACAGCCCGAACAGGATGACGATCGCGCTGCCGACGAGGTTGAGCTCGACGCGGTAGCTGAGAAGCATTTGACCCAGTGCCGTCGCGCTAGCTCCGAGGGCAATGAATACCGTCGAGAATCCGAGCACGAAACAGAGGCTGAGACCCATTGCCGGCAAGCTGGGTGAAAACGCGCTGTCGGGCGCCACGGCCGTCGGCTTCCGGCCGGCGACATAGGAGACGTATCCCGGCACGAGCGGCAGCACGCAGGGCGACAGGAACGAGAGGATGCCTGCCACGAAGGCCGTCAGCACGCCGATGTTGGAAATCTCGAGCACCGGTCAGAGCCTTTCGTTTTTCGGCGACTGCGTCATTCTTCTTTCCTTGCCTGCTCGATGGCTTGCATCAACGTCGCTAGGTCGGTCGCACCCTGCAAAACCTGCTTGCCGGCGACAAATCCCGGCGTGCCGTTGATGTTGAGCGCCTGAGCGAGCTGCAGGTTGCGACCGATCGAAGCCTTGATCTCGGGGCTCTCCATGTCGGTCTTCAGGCGCTCGACATCGAGGCCGGCTTCGGCTGCGGCCTTGAGCACGACCGCCTCTGTCACTCTGCTCTTCACCTGATACAGTGCTCTGTGGAATTTCACGTAGCCTCCCCGCCGATGAGCGGCGAGCGCCGCTTTGGCCGCGAAGGTGGAGTCCGGACCAAGGATCGGAAATTCCTTGTAGACGATCCGCAACTCGGGATCCGCAGCCTCGGCCTGCGCCATGATCGGCATCATCTGCCGGCAGTACGAACAATTATAGTCGAAGAACTCGACCAGGGTGACGTTTCCCTGGGCGTTGCCGCCGACCGGGCTCACCGGGTCGCGCAAGATTTCGTCGGCCCGCTCGGCCAGGATGGCGCGTATCTGGTCTTCTTGGGCTTGTCTCTGGCGAGCGTCATATGCCTGCAAGGCCTCTACGACGACTTCCGGGTGGGCCAGAAGATAGTCGCGGACGCGTTGTTCAAACTCCGCCTGGGGCATGCTGTCGGCGCGGACCGGCGCCTGAAACACGATGGCACTCAGCAGAAGGGCGGGTGCGAACCAAATGATGACTCGTAGATACGTGCCGATGCTTGTCATGAAAGCCTCCCCTGTTCCGTGTTGCCGCCCAGCTGTGGGCGGATCGGCTTGCCTATGTCGGTCCTCATCACCAATCCCACATCCAGCTCCGCCAGCTCTTCTTCTCGTGACCATGCGGGACGCCGACATCGTTGGTGAGCGCGTTGACGAAGGTGACGAGGTTGACGGGATCGAAGTTGAGACCGTGGAAATTCGCCTTCCATCGGCCGCCTTTGTCGATGGCGTGCGTGACGATGCCGTGCATCTGCATACCGTCGTCGGTCTTGCTGAACTTGTGGCCGAAGGCTTCCGCCAGCTTGCGGGTTGTGTCCTCCGGCTGATCCGGGGTCGTGGTCAGGAACAGCCAGTTCGCGGTGTCGAGCCCACGCGCGGCGGCGTAGTCACGCAGCACCTCGGGCGTGTCCTTCGATGGGTCGGTGGTGATGGTGACGAACCTGACGCGGTCCTTCATCGGCGTCGAGTTCACCATCGCCTGGATCTGTGCGAGCCGCTCGGTGTGCAGTGGACAGACGTCGGGGCAGGACGTGTAGATGAAATGCAAGATCAAGACCTTGCCGCGAAGGTCCGCAAGCTGGACCGCGCGGCCATCGGATGATTGCAGCTTGAAATCCGGCGCCGGCTTGTCGATGACCTGGAAATACTTCTCCTTGTCGCCGAGCATAGCATCGACTTCGTCAAGCGAGTGGGTCTGCGCTGTGGGCGCGAACGCCAAGACCCACACCAGGACCGCGATCCACAGTGTAAAGAAGCGCGTCAAACCTCCGGAAGTGGCAGGTCTGCAGAGGACGCTCTGGACCGATTTTGCTTCAATCACGGCTTGATCGCAGCTCCGTGGGATCGGACTCAGCCCCGGCCTGCTCGACGGCCTTTTGCGACATGGCATCGGTCGAGCATTGCCGACCAGTCAGCCGGCTCATGCAGAGGCCGAGCGCGCACATCGCGACGCAGGGAAGGACGCTGAGAATGAGCGGCGCAACTCCGGCGGCCACCAGCCAACCCCAGCCGAATGCAATCCCGATGACGGCGACGACGGCAGTCAGTGCGACCGGGCCGCGCCAGCCGCCGAGGTAGTAGCGAACGGCATGAAAAGTATCGCTGCCGAGCGAAGCGTCGGACGGCTGGGAGGATTCGGTCGTGGTCATGTCTGGCTCCTTCATTTGGCTGCGATGCGATCACGGATGAACCCCAGCATCTCGGGGGAATCCCATTCGGCCGGGCCGACGACTCGGCCGACTTCGCGGCCCTGGCGGTCGATCAGGAGCGTCAGCGGGAGGCCGAACGCGCCGAGGGTGAACATCGCCTTGCTCGACGTGTCGATGTTGAGCGCGAGGTGCTTGATGCCGATCTCGTCGAAGAACTTCCTCACGGCTTCGTGTCCCTTGCGATCGACCGACAGCGCGACGACCTCGAAATCCGGTCCGCCGAGCTCAGCCTGGAGGCGATCGAGAGTCGGCATCTCCTTTCGGCAAGGGGCGCACCACGTCGCCCAGATGTTCAGCAGCACGACCTTTCCGGAGAAATCGGCGAGCGTCTTGGACTGGCCGTCCGCATTCTGGAACGAGATTTCCGGCACTGGCTGCGGTGTCTCATGGATGGCAAAGTTGGCTGGCGGTTCGGTGGCCAATGTCGCTTGGGTTAGAGCGAGCAACATGCCGAGCAAAGCGAGAGCGAGCGTCTTCATGGCTGCCGTTCCTTCGCTTCGGTCTGCAGGCGCTCGACGAGCGGCAAGATGGTTTCGGTGAGCGCCTGCTCCGTCACCGCGCCGATGTGCTTGTAGGCGATGTGTCCGTCGGCGCTGACCACGAAGGTCTCCGGCACGCCGTAGACGCCCCAGTCGATGGCGACGCGGCCATTCAGGTCTGCGCCGGTCCGCGTGTAGGGGTCGCCCATCGTGTCGAGCCACTGCGCCGCATCGTCAGGCCGGTCCTTGTAGTTGAGTCCATGCAGCGGCACCTTCTTGCTTGCTGCCAATTGCATGAACACGGGATGTTCTTCGCGGCATGCCACACACCAGGAAGCGAAGACGTTGACCAGCGAGACCTCGTGGCGAAGGTCGCTGCTCGACAGCCCAAGGGTGCGGCCCTTGACCGGCGGCAGGCTGAACTCCGGCACGGCCTTGCCGATCAGCGCCGAGGGAATGTCGGTTGCGTTGCGCGTAAGCCCCCACGCGAGCAGGCCTGCAAGCATGGCGAAAAGCGTCACCGGCAAGAGTACGACCAGCCGGCGCGGCAGCATGCGCCGCCCGACTGCGGGCGGACCTGCAGTGGCTCGGATGTCATCACCGGCGGTCATGGCGCGCTCGGGCGGTTGGTCCGGCGCCCGGTCAGTGCGTACCGACCAAGTGCCGCGATCGCGAGCAGCAGAACCAGCAGGCCGAGCGTGCCGCCGGCCGAAATGAATGCCATAGCAAGCAAGCCGTTGAAACTGCATTCGAGGATGTCGGTTCCCATCGCCATGGCCTCATTCGGTTGAGTAGACCGTGGGCGGCTTGCCGTCCTTGGTGACTGCGTAAATCGTGAACGGCTCGGTCTTCCCGCCGCCCATGCCGGGAGAGCCCATCGGCATGCCGGGCAGAGTGATACCTGCAAAGTCGGGCCGCTCGGAGAGCAGCTTCCTGACGGTCTTCACGGGAACGTGCCCGTCAACGACATAGCCGTCGACGAACATCGTATGGCAGCCTTGGAGGTTCGCGGGGACGCCCGCCTTGCTGCTGATCGAGGCGAGGTCGTTCGTCGGCTTGACGTCGACTTCGAAGCCGTTCTTTCGGAGGTAGTCGGCGTAACCTTCGCAGCAGCTGCATTGCGGGTTCTTGTAGAGCGTCGCCTTGAGCGTCTCTTCGGCCTGGGCGGAGGAGAGCCCTGCGACCATAAGCGCGGTCAGGACAAGGATGCGTAGCATATTCGTTTCCTTTCTCGGTTCGGATCTCTAGACAACGCGGAGCACCGTCATCAGGCCCGCCGTCTGGTGGTCGGTGACATGGCAGTGGAACATCCAGTCTCCGGGATTGTCCGCGACGAAGGCGATTTCGACGACGTCCTCGGGGGCAAGCAGCACCGTGTCGGCCCACTGGCTGTGCGGCACGGCGGACCCGTTGCGCGTCAACACCTTGAAGCTGAAGCCGTGCAGGTGCATCGGGTGCCACCACGCGGTCCTATTGCGGATCGTGACGAGGTGGCTCTTCCCGTGCGCCAGGTTGAACAGCGGCGCCATGCCCGTGTGACTGTCGCCGGTCATGGATGTGCCGTTGATCGACCAGACGGCTTGCCCCATGCCGGACATCCCGCCCATGCCGTGCATCATGCCGCCGCCTTGCATCATGCCTCCGCCACCCATCATGCCACGCCCACTCATCATGCCGCCCTCCAGGGTCAGCTCACGGCGCTCGGCAGCCGCCAAGTCCGGCTCGGGCAGAGGATTCGGCGGGAGCCGGAACAAGTCCGGCGTCGTGGTCCGGAGCGGAACCTCGCTGGAATAGGTGAACCGCGTCAGGTCGTATCCGAGCCCTTCGTAGAAGTCGTCGGTGATCCGGTAGCGCCCGCCGGGCTCAGCCTTCATGTCGACCAGAAGATCGACACGCATGGCAGGGCCGAGAAGCAAGCGGCCGTCCTCGACCGGGTGCGGATCGCAGGGCTGCCCGTCGCGGGCGATGATCACCGGGTCATGCTCCTCGAAACGCAGAGCCATGATCCGCGCCAGCGAGGAATTCAGCAGCCTCAGGCGGATGCGCTCGCCGGCGCGGGCTGGCTGGTCGGATGGGACAGCGCCGTTCAGCGTAACCGTGTTGCCGACCCTTCCCGACATTCCGGCTTCCATCATGTTGCCGAAACCGGGCGCGATCTGGCCCTGTTCGTCAATGCGCCAGTCCGCCAACACCCAGAGAACGTCGCGGTCGACGGGAACAGGCTCCGGTTCTTCGACGATCAAAGCGCCGGCAAGGCCGCGGCCGAGCTGCTCCAGGCTGTTGGCGTGCGGGTGGTACCAGAAGGTTCCAGCGTCGAGCGGCGTGAATTCGTAGAGGAAGGATTCTCCCGGTCGGATCGGCGGTTGCGTAAGGCCCGGCACGCCGTCCATGGCGTTCGGCAGCCTGATGCCGTGCCAGTGTACGGTCGTGTCCTGGTCGAGGCGGTTCTCGACCAGGAAGCGGACCGGCTCACCCTGGCGAAGGCGAAGCGTCGGGCCGGGAATGCTGCCGTCATAGGCCCAAACATCAGTTGGGGGGTGGTCTGCGCCGGCAAGCTGCGCGCGGGCCGGCTCAGCGGCGAGGCGGAGTTCCTTGGACCCTGCGGCTCGCACAAGTGGCGGCTGCAGCGGCGCCGCAAGAGCGAGTCCAGCTCCCGCCAGGAGCAGTCCCCGGCGCGATATGGGATGACTGAAATCGATACTCACGTTCGACCCTTCCGATCATCGTGGATGTGGGAACGCGCCGCCGGCCTTTGACCGTAGGGAACACCCCTCCGATCAGACGATTGCATAGACGCGTCCTTTCGCTCGGCTAGCGGCGTTAGGCAGCAGCCGGAGCGTCAGACGATGTCGGTGGTTCGGGGAGGACTGGGATTGGGAAGCGGATCTGTGCCGTGGAGCAACGGATGAAGCACCGTGAAGGAGATTGGCACTTCACCGATCGCCATGGGCTCTGCCTGCGGAAGTACAGCAAGAACCGGAGTTACGCAGCCGCTGATGCAGATCATGGCTTTGCCATTGCCATCGCCCGTCGGCAGACACGCTTTGCAGTCGCCATTGTCCATCGCGCCCATATCGGACGCCATTTTTGCCGCCATGTCGGAAGCCTGGACATAAGACGAAGTGATGCCCGCCGTCACAAAGACGGCGAGGAAAAAAACGAAGACCTGTCGAACCGACCAGTGCCTCATAGCGGACCAAAGATCGCCTTAAACTGTGCCGAAAACAAGACTGCTTGAGTGCATTGCTACTTCACGTCATCGTCATCGGATGATTGTGAGAATGACGTTCATCCTGACGCATGTTTGCAGGTTCCCCTGGTTTGGATGAGTCACTATGAATGGAGTTCGCTATTCTGCCGCGAGCTTAAGTTCGGCCAGCATCGTCCGAGGTTGGCTCTCGGCTACAGTCCGTTCGGGCAGGCGCCAACCCTTCACAATGCCGTACACCGCAGGGATGACGATCAGCGTCAGCAGCGTCGAGGAGATCATGCCGCCGATCATCGGCACTGCGATACGCTGCATGACTTCCGAGCCGGTACCGGTGCTCCACAGGATCGGCAGCAGGCCCGCCATGATGGCCACCACGGTCATCATCTTCGGTCGAACGCGCTCGACTGCTCCGACCATGATCGCCTTGTGAAGGTCGGCTTTGGTCAGATGCCTTCGATGATGCTCGGCTTGCTCCTTCGCCTCGTTCCATGCGTTCTCGAGATAGATCAGCATGATGACTCCGGTCTCCGCCGCAACCCCGGCCAGCGCGATGAAGCCGACCGCGACCGCGACCGATGTGTTGAAGCCAAGCCACCACATCATCCAGATGCCGCCGACCAGCGCGAAGGGCAGCGACAGCATAACGATGAGTGTCTCGGTGAGCGCCCGGAAGTTGAGGTAGAGCAGCAGGAAGATCAGCGCCAGCGTCAGCGGCACGACGATCTTGAGGCGCGCCTCGGCGCGCTGCAGATACTCGAACTGACCGCTCCACTCGATGGAATAGCCCGCAGGCAATTTGACCTCGGCGGCGACGGCCTGTTGCGCCTCGCTGACATAGCCACCAAGGTCTCGTCCGGCGATGTCGACGAAGATGTAAACCGCGAGTTGCCCGTTCTCGGTGCGGATCGAGGTCGCGCCGCGTGTCAGTTCGACCTTGGCGACCTCGCCGAGCGGGACGAAGCCGCCATCCGGCAGGGCGATCTGCACCTCTCGCGCGATCGCGTCGGGATCGCTACGGGAGGCCCGTGGATAGCGGATTGCGACGCCGTACCTTTCGCGGCCCTCGACCGTCGAGGTGATCGTTTCGGCGCCGAGCGCCATCGAGATAACGTCCTGGACGTCACCGATGGACAGGCCGTAGCGGCCAAGCGCCATGCGATCGGGCACGATGTCGAGGTAATAGCCGCCGATCACCCGCTCGGCATAGGCGCTGGACGTACCCGGCACCGCCCTGAGCACCGCCTCGATCTGACGCGCGACCTTTTCCATCTCGGAAAGATCGGTGCCGTAGACCTTGACGCCGACCGGCGTCCGAATGCCGGTCGAGAGCATATCGATGCGTGCGCGGATAGGCATCGTCCAGGCATTCGAGACGCCGGGAAACTGCAGCGCCGCGTCCATCTCAGCTTTCAGGCTGTCCGTCGTCACGCCCGGCCGCCATTCGGACTTCGGCTTGAGATTGATGATCGTCTCGAACATCTCCGTCGGCGCCGGGTCCGTCGCGGTCTGTGCGCGTCCCGCCTTGCCGAACACGGATTCGACCTCCGGAAACGACTTGATGATGCGGTCCTGCATCTGCATCAGTTCGGCGGCCTTGGTCACCGACAGACCCGGCAGCGTCGTCGGCATATACATCAGCGTGCCCTCATCGAGGTTCGGCATGAACTCGCTGCCGAGCTGGCGCGCCGGCCAGACGGTCGCGACCAAAGCGGCGATGGCGAGCAGGATCGTGAAGGTCTTGGCTTTCAGCACACCTGATATGATCGGCCGATACAGACCGATCAGCAGCCGGTTGAGCGGGTTCTTGTGCTCCGGGATGATGCGGCCGCGTACGAACACGACCATCAAAGCCGGCACCAGCGTCACCGACAGAAGTGCCGCCGCCGCCATGGCGAAGGTCTTGGTGAAGGCGAGCGGACCGAACAGACGACCTTCCTGGCTTTCCAGCGTGAAGATCGGCAGGAACGAGACCGTGATAATCAGCAGGCTGAAGAACAGCGCTGGCCCGACCTCGGCTGCAGCCTTGATCAACACCTCAATGCGGGGCTTGCCCGGAGGCGCGCGTTCCAGGTGTTTGTGGGCATTCTCGATCATGACGATCGTGGCGTCGATCATCGCGCCGATGGCGATCGCGATGCCGCCGAGGCTCATAATGGTGGACCCCAGCCCGAGCACCTTCATGGCGGCGAAGGCCATGAGGATGCCGACCGGCAGCATGATGATGGCGACCAGCGCGCTGCGCACATGCAGCAGGAACACGATGGTGACCAACGCCACGACAATGCTCTCCTCGACCAGCGTCGACTTGAGCGTTTCGATCGCAGCGTCGATGAGCTTCGAGCGATCGTAGACCGGAACGATCTCGGTGCCGCCGGGCAGGCTTTTGCCGATCTCGGCGAGCTTCTCTTTGGCATTGTCGATGACGGTCAGCGCATTGGCGCCGACACGCTGCAGTACGATGCCGCTTGCGACCTCGCCCTCGCCGTTGAGCTCGGCGATGCCGCGCCGCTCGTCTGCCACGATCTCGACTGAGGCGACGTCGCCCAATCGCAACGGCACGCCGCCGATCGACTTGAGCGCGATGGCCTCGATGTCGGCGGTGCTTTTTAGATAGCCGCGCCCGCGCACCATGAACTCGAACTCGGAAATCTCGACCGTGCGCCCGCCGGTGTCCATGTTGCTCGCGCGCACCGCCTCGCCGACATCGGCAAGCGTCACGCCCTGGGCGCGCATCCGCGACGGATCTACGACGATCGAGTACTGCTTCACGAAACCGCCGACGCTCGCGACCTCGGACACCCCTTCTGCCTTCGAGACGGCAAAGCGGATGACCCAATCCTGCAGGGATCTGAGTTCGGCGAGTGAGAGCTCCTTGGCGACCACTGCATACTGGTAAACCCAGCCGACGCCGGTCGCATCCGGCCCGAGCGCCGGCGTAACGCCGTCCGGCAGGCGGCTGGCAGCGGCATTCAGATATTCGAGCACGCGGCTGCGCGCCCAGTAAGGATCGGTGCCGTCCTCGAAGATCACGTAGACGAAGGAGACGCCGAAGAAGGAAAAGCCGCGTACGACCTTCGACTTCGGTACCGTCAGCATCGATGTCGTCAGCGGATAGGTAACCTGATCCTCGACGACCTGCGGTGCCTGGCCCGGATAGTCGGTGAGCACGATCACTTGGACATCGGAAAGGTCCGGTATGGCGTCGAGCGGCAGGGTGCGTACCGCGTAGACACCGGCGGCGGAGGCCAGCACAGTGGCGAAGAAGATCAGGACCAGGTTGCGCGCCGACCACGCGATGAGCTTGCTGATCATGGCTGCGCTTCCGGCGTGAGTGCGGATAGCGCGGCTTTCAGATTGCTTTCGGCGTCGATCAGGAAATTGGCTGAAACGACGACCCGGTCACCTTCGGCGATGCCCTCCGTGATTTCGCGCATGCCGTCGCCGCGCACGCCGATCTTGACATCGCGCGGCTCAAAGCGGCCTTCACCCTTGTCGACGATCACGATCTGGCGGGCACCCGTGTCGATGACGGCGCCGTCAGGCACCGTCACGACCGGCTCGGCCCCGCCGGTGGCGATCTCGACCTCGGCATACATGTTCGCCATGAGCAGCCTATCGGGATTGGGCAGTTCGATGCGCAGCCGCGCGGTGCGCGTCTGCCCCTGGATTTCGGGATAGATCAGGCCAACCGTGCCCTCGAACGTCTTGCCCGGCAGGCTGCGGATGCGCACGGCTGCCTTGTCCCCGACCCGAACCGAGCTCAACTCGTATTCCGGCACGTCCGCCACCGCCCAAACGACGGAGACATCGGCGAGCCGAAACAGCGTTTCTCCTGCTTCGGCCATCATCCCGTCGACGGCCATCCTTTCGAGGACGACGCCGCTTCGCGGGGCCGTCAGCGTAACCGATATCGGCACTTTCTTCGTCTTCTCGATTTCCTCGATCGCCTCCGCCGGGACTGCGAGATTTTCGAGGCGCTGGAAACTGCCGCTAGCGGCCTTGCGTCCGCCGCCGCTTTTCAGGTCGGCAGCGTAGAGCGCTCCAGCAGCCGCAATTTCTTTGGCATAGAAGCGTACGAGTGGCTGACCCTGCTCGATTACGTCTCCAGTTGTGATGGCAGCCACCTCCTCAAGGAAGGCCTCGGTGCGGATCGACACGACGCTGACACGGCGTTCATCTAGGACGATTGTGCCCGGCACCCGGACGGGGCGCGAGATCGCGCTTTTCGCCGCCAGCGCGGTCTTGACGCCGGAGCGCTGAAGCTTCCCGGCCGAAACCTTCACGACAGACGCATCGTCGGCCTCGCCCTCGTACACGGGGATGTAGTCCATCCCCATCGAGTCCTTCTTCGGGACCGGAGATGTATCCGGCAGCCCCATCGGGTTGCGATAGTAGAGGATGCGCCGCTCGCCCGAGGTGATGCTCGCAGCATCATTCTTCGCACCGTTGTCTTCCGTGCCTTCCGGCACGGACACGGCGTCAAAACTCACGTCCTCGCTGGCGTGGACGGCGACGAATTCACGTCCATCGCCGGTGCGCTTCGGCGTTACCGAATAGGCTGGCTCGCCGTCTGGATGCCGGTAATAGACAATCGAACCGCTGACGGCAGGTGGAGTCGCTGTCGGCTCCGGCTCGCCGCCCAGTGCGCGCTCCACGAAAGTCTCCGTCATCCGGGAAATGTCCGTCGCCGAGAGGCCGTGCTGCCCAACCCAGTACCCGCCGGCGCCCGCGGCCGAAAGGGCCGCAAGGACGGTGATGCGTGCGATCGCCCCCATCATTCCACCGCCTTCAACACCAGCTTGCTTTGTACCGTCTCGGCTTCGCCCTGGACCTTGGCCGCGACCGAGAAGCGCCAGCCGCCCGCCATCATCAGGTTGGTCTTGAAGCGATAGACACCAGGCTGGTCCGAAGGCATCGCCTCGACCGTCGTCGTCATCGCCTCCATGCCGTCCGGGGCCATGTCCATGCGGGTGGCGAAGATGACCGCGTCGCTGACAGGTGTGCCGTTTCTCTTGTCGACGAGCCGCACCGCGACCGTGGCGGTTTCGCCCTGCTTGACCTCGTTCTCGAGGAGTTCGAATGCATAGTCCGCGCTTCCGGCATTCGCTGGACCGTAAGCGGTCGCGGCAACGACTGCGGCGAGCGCTCCCGCCAGAGCGCGCCGATTGATCTGAATTCGCATGATTTCCAAATTCCTGTGTTCTCGCCGGATCACAGCCGGCGCATGCCATCTCGTGGCGAAAAGCCACGCCCCATCGCCGCGCGAATCTTCGCACGGTGTTAGACGGCCGCTGGCCGTCTCGGATGGCTCAGGCTTTGGGAGGTCTGGGGTGAGGTTCGTGGTGAAGCGAGGCGCCGGGAGAATATCCATGCGGCGGAATCTTGCTTCCGATGACCGAGGGACCGAGAAGCGACTCGTCGGCGGACGCCATCGCCGAAGTGAATGCCGTCAGGCACAGCGCCACCAGCGGGCAGTCCTTGCCACAATCCGGGAGCGCGGGCGGACTTTCGGGACACGGCATGCCGTCGGCCATTTCCATTGGCGCGGCCCCGGCCATTACTGGGTCAGTCATAGGAGTCGCGAGCGGCCCGAGCAGGAGCCCAAGGACCGCAAGAAAAGCCAGCATTCGACCGATGGATGGCAGCGACGTCATCATGGAAAGTCTGGCATAACGCGCTCCGATTGAAAAGGCGCTCACCAAAATGTCACAGCTCCGCGATCGACAGGGCCTGCCCGACACCAACGATCTTGACGAATTGCTGCCGTAGCGTGATGCGCCAATGCTACCTTCAGGGGCAAAGCCTCGGATTATCGGGCATTCCGGCATCATTTCGCTGGAGCCTTGTGCAGCCAGGTGGAGATGCGTTCATACTTTTTACCGATGCCGAGCTAAGAGCCCGACTTCGATTTCACTCCTCGCGGCAGAACCGTGAGCTGAATGACATCGGAAACCGCAGGGTAGGCAAATCTGTCGTCTGTCGCTCGAACAACCCCATGCTCATCGGGACCCCGGCGCTTCGTCCTTTTCCGTTCCAGCGTCCCACAGAACTACCTTGGACGTCAGATCGCCCGCTATAGGATATTGACCCTCAAACAGGTCGATGCCTGCCGAATCTGTCGCGAGGAATTTGTTATTCGACTGGCGAACATCGACGCGAACACGAGGCGGTCGCCCGGTTCGGCTTTGATCGTTAGGGGCAGCCCAGGGGCGAACATGTCAGCGGCCACGACGCCATCCATCTACTTGACAGTGGCCAGCAGTGCCGCCGCATACAGGTGGCGCAAGCAGCATGAGCAGCCTGCGCTGTCGCAGCAGATGCAGCAATTCCTGCTCGGTCTCGTCCGGGCGAGCGCTGTCCGTCGCTGACCAAGACATCGGTCGGCATTTATGAAGCCACCCAAATCGCTCGATAATTTCGGTCTCCTGATCCCGCCCCGCGGGAAGTCCGAATACGTCCGCCGGCGATCTATTCGCCAATATGCGGGTCCGCTAGCATGCACAGGAGGTGGCATAATCGAGCCAATTCACCATAATAGTTCATGCTCATAACACCGGCGAAGAGCCTGACCTTGGGAAGCAGCGTAATCGTTCGCTCCTACGGGTGATCGGCAAGCGCTGCGCGAACCAGTTCCTCGCCGATCTCGGCCAGCATCACCGTGGCTGAGATCGGCACATCGAGCGTCATGGATCGCGCGTCACGGCGCGCAGGCCGGCGAACCGCACGCGCACTATGACCGTGCTGCCGCGAGAGACTTCGCGCGCAGGCGTGTGGCGACCCTATCGGCAAGGTGCAGCAGCGTTTGATGACACGCTCGACAGTCGGCGTCTGCTTATCCTGGCGGCAGATGGCCATGACCGGTTGATCGCCCGCTCACAGACCTGCTGGAGAAACACCAGGACTCGCTGAGGCCGAAGCGTTCGTCGCCGCCCAACACAGATCTTCCCGCACTAAGGAACGTCAATCCGGCGTTCCGCAGGTGATATCCTGCAGCGAGCCCGGCCTGGCCACCACCGATCACCAGCACGTCCATGTGCTGGACCGTCACAACACAAACACTTCGGCGCCGATCGGCACACGTTCATAGAGCTCTTTCACGTGCTCGTTAAGCATACGAATGCAACCGTTCGAAACCGCCCTGCCGATCGTCCAGGGCTCCGTCGTCCCATGGATGCGGTAAAAGGTGTCGCGGCCGGCGCGGTAGAGATAGAGGGCGCGCGAGCCGAGCGGGTTTCGAGGTCCGCCCTTCATCCCGCCGGCATACCTGGCGTACTTGGAGGGATTGCGCCGGATCATATTGTCCGTCGGGCGCCAGGACGGCCATTTCGCCTTCCGACCTACAACCGCCCTCCCCTTGAATGCCAGCCCTGCCTTGCCGACGCCGACGCCGTAGCGCCGGGCGGCACCCAGATCCTCCACGAGGTAGAGAAATCTCGCCGCCGGATCGACCACGATGGCACCGGGCTTGAATTGACCCGGAAACGCGACCAACTGCGGTTGAAAGACCGGATCAAGCACGAAGGGCTTGCGCCGCTTGTGCGCCCACGCCAGGCCCGGCGCTGCGATCGCGCCGAAAATGCCGAGCAGGAAGGCACGACGTGTCGCCATGGCCGTCCGCCTCACTCGGCGCCGTGATCATGTCCATCGTCCGCGGCCGGCGGAGCGACATCCGGCACCAGCTTCTCGACGGTCGCGGCTGCTCGCAGGTCGGCCATGATGGACTGTGTGGCGGCGGCTTCCAGAGAGTCCCTGATCTGCCCGGACAACGCCTCGAACGAGGGCGCAGGCCGGGTGCGGCGGTCCTCGAGCTTTACAATGTGGAAGCCGAAGGCGCTGGCGACGGGCTCGCGCGTGTACTGGCCGGGCTCAAGTCCGACTGCCGCCGCATCGATTTCAGCCATGGTCAGGCCGGGCGTCAAATAGCCCAGGTCACCTCCACTTGCCTTCGAAGCTTCGTCCTTCGAACGCTCGCCGGAAAGCGTCGCAAAGTCCTTGCCTGCGTCTAGCTCTGCGATTACGTCGCGTGCTTCGGCTTCTGTGGAAAGCAGCATATGTCGCAGACGGGACTCTTGGGCAGAAGGCATCCGCCCAATCTGGTCGTCGTAAGCCTTGCGGACCGCCTCCTCGTCCACGCGCTTGGCGACCTCGCGGGCCACGAACACGGAGCGGAGCGTCTGTGCCTCGAAGAACGCCATCTGCCGCTTGTAGGCTTCGTCATTGGTAACGTTCGCCGCCTTGGCGGCATCGGCGGCGAGCCGCAGCCCGATCAGCTCATCCACCACCGCCGAGAGCCGCGCATCTTCCGGCATGTCTCCAAGGCGGTTCGCATACATTCCCGTGGCGAAGGCAACATCCGCCGCGGTGATGTCGACGCCGTTTACTCGTGCGAGGACTTTATCGTTCTGGGCAGCCGCAGGGGTAGCGGCTGAAATGCAGGAAGCAATCAGCAACGCCTTGAGGATCGATCTCGAGGCAAGGCGCCTAAGGAGTTGCATTTGCGCGTGACATGCACCGTGCGTCGTGTGTCTCATGTTCATCGGGCTACTCCGCCGCCGCGATCATCGGATCGACGATCGCGCTGAATTGTTCGATGGTGAGAGCGCCCTTGCGCATCTCGCCATTGATGAAGAAGGTCGGCGTTGACGCGACGCCATGGACCTGGCCCGCCAGCATCACTTGCGTGATTTTGTCCAGGAGCCCCTGGTCGCTGAGGCAGGCCTCGACTGCCGAACCGCTCATTCCGGTCATACCCATGATCGACTTCAAGGCGGAGGTCGCATCCTGGACCCGCGCCCATTTGTCCTGGGTGCGGTAGAGAAGATCGACCGTGGGATACCATCTGTCCTCGCCCGCACATCGGGCGAGCATGAAGCCGCCGGAGGCGCGGGGATCGAATGGAAACTCCCGCATGATGAAGCGCACTTTTCCGGTGTCGACGTACTTCTCCTTCACTGCTGGCCAGGTCTCGACGTGGAAGGTCCGGCAATGCGGACACGTCAGCGAGGCATACTCGATAACGGTGACCGGAGCATCCGCGGCACCGAAGGCTTGTTCGGGTAATGGCCCAGGCTTCAGAAGTTGCTCGGGCGTGGACGCGGCGAGGGCCGCATGCGGTTTGGAAAGGATTGCCAGCGCGGACGCCCCGGCAATGAAATGGCGGCGGTTCATGATCACTCCTCTTTTCGTGTGTCGAAGTGTAAGACCTCTAGCAGGTTGAGGTGCAAGGGCGCTGAGGGCGAACGTTGGAATTGCTGCCGTATGGGGTTGAACCTCAAGCAGGTTGAGGTTCAAGAATCCTGCCAACGCTTGTCGACTTGTTTGGGATTGTCTTGGTCCACCTCACCCGTAAACGGCTCGCCGGTTTGGACGCGATACGCGGAACGGCCATTCTGGGTGTTGTGGTCTTTCACCTGATCTGGGACCTGGAGTATGCAGGTCTTGTCGACGGAATCGCTCGTCATCCCGCGTGGCTCGCGTTCGGACGCACCCTTGCCGGCACGTTCATGGCTCTTGTGGGCGTCAGCCTCGTTCTTGCCCATCCCGATGGGGTTCGGTGGCGGCCGTTCGCGCGCAGGCTGGGAATAATCGTACTGTCGGCCGTCGCGATCACAACAATTACGTGGCTGATATTTCCATCCACATTTGTCTATTTCGGAATCCTCCACGCGATCGCAGCTGCGACCCTGATAGGCTGTGCCTTCTTAAGGCTCCCTCCGGCCGCTGCAGTTGCAGCGGGGACAGCAATGCTCATTCTGCCTTTCGCCGTTTCTTACTCCGCTTTCGATACGCGATGGTTGGCATGGATCGGGTTTGCCGCAGATACTCCGGCGAGTAACGACTACGTGCCAATTTTCCCCTGGGCTGGTTTGACGCTTGTTGCAATCTCGGCGACGAAATTCTTGCGTTTGCACAAGTTCTCGATGCCGGTGTGCGAACCCCTGCGCCGGACCTACGTTTTCACGCCGCTGGTCTGGATGGGTCGACACAGCCTCGCAATCTATCTTTTGCACCAACCCCTTCTGCTCGCCTTGATCCTTCCGCTGGCGCGGAGTTTTGCGTAGTCGTTCGTGTCGCCTACCGCTCCTACTTCGGATCGCGCGGATCGACTAAGGCGCAGCGACGCACCATAGGCCGGATACTGGCGGCGTCCGATCGCGGACATACGGCTGATGCTGCCACGTTCGGCAACCCCGATTTCCTCCGTTGGACCCAGTGCTATCGCGCCAAGATTCCGCGGTGTCTTCGCGATCGACCGTTTCCTCCTTGAACCTTTAGGCTGCAGCCTCGTTGGAATGGAATGCCTCGCTACTATTTCGATTATCGGGCCGGCGGTGAGCTCTATACCGACGACCAAGGTTTGGAACTGGAGGAGTTGGCCTCAGCCAAAGACCAGGCCCTGAAGATATTGGCAGAAATCAGCCAAGACACACTGCCACACTCTGACCGCGCGGAACTGTCGATTTCGGTTCGAGACGAGGCTCGGCGTCTGCTTTTAACGGCGACGCTGGTGCTCGAAGCAAGAAACAGTGTCGTTCAAAGCGAAACGGGCTAGCTTGTTCGGATGAGTTGTCAGCCGGGCGAGCGGCATCGATGCTCTTCTGGTCAAACGGTGCTGGTCGCCTGGCTTGATCAGCCGAAACCAGTTTTCAGACACTCTCCCGGATCGGATTGTGGAAAGAAACGAAGTAGGAGCCCATGCAACAAGGTCATAGTCACGGCACAACCGCGGTCACGGGCAAAACGGCCAGCGGGCGCTACCAGCGCAACCTTACCTGGGCGCTCGGGCTGACACTGACTTACTTGGTCGCCGAGACGATTGGCGCTTTCGTGACCGGCAGTCTGGCTTTGCTCGCCGACGCAGCGCATATGCTGACCGATGTCGGTGGATTGGCGCTCGCGCTCCTGGCCATCCGTTTTGCGATGCGCCCCGCTACGCCAAAGAAGACTTACGGCTATCTGCGTGCGGAAATCCTTTCCGCTCTTTTGAACGCGGCCGTATTGCTAGCGCTCACCGGATACATTCTTTTCGAGGCTTATCAGCGTTTCCAAAATCCGCCCGAAGTGCTGAGCTTGCCGATGTTGATCGTGGCTGTGATCGGCCTCGTCGTGAACCTCATCAGCATGCGCCTGCTCTCTGGAGGATCGTCCGAAAGCCTTAACGTTCAGGGCGCCTATTTCGAAGTCCTCAGCGACATGCTCGGCTCTCTCGGCGTTATCGTAGCCGCACTCGTCATCATGTGGACGGGGTGGACGCTGGCGGACCCAATCATCGGCGCCCTGATTGGCCTGTTCATTGTACCGCGAACCTGGAGGTTGATCAGCCAGGCGGTTCACATACTGCTGGAGGGGGTTCCGCCGAATGTGGATCTGGGGCTGCTGGAAAACGCCCTGAAGGAAATTCCGGGGGTCGAAGCCGTTCACGACCTTCACGTGTGGACGATCACCTCAGGGCTGGATTCGATGAGCGGACATATCGTCGTGACGGATATGAGCGAAGCGCCCAACGTCCTTCGAGCAGTGCGGGCCGCCATGAAGGAGAAATTTGGTCTCGAACATGTCACAGTTCAAATCGAAGATGAGGAATTGCGCGCCGAAGAGGCGCCGTCCCAAATCTAGAGGGCGAGACGTGTTTAGGTGCATCGCAGCTTCGCTCATCGCCGCGACCTCGTCATTCCAGTCGCATGCGGATGCGTTGCTTTCGGCGTCGTCCGAAGAGGCGCCGATCGGAATATTTCTTTGGTTTCCCGGTCCCGGAGCACCCAAATCCGACGCCGACTGTCAAGCCCTAGTGGAGAGGGTAAAGCCTTCAAAGAAGCAGGTCGAACAATGGCTTTGGGGCAGGATGCCGGATATCGATCCAGGCATGGGATCGTATTATCTTGTTCTCTCGGATACCCGAATGGAGCCGACTTTCTCCGCCGAAGGCGATTATGACAGCGGCGATGTGAAACTCGGACCGACGAAGAACGGCGAAACTCTGGTCACTCTCATTCCCGACGATCATCCTGACACAACGATCACGGGAACGATTGTTGCAAAGCCAGCCAGCCAAGTGTTAGCGGTGACGCTTCACGATATCCCCGTTGACGACGCCGGCGAAGATCGGACTGTTTACTACTGTCGTTTCGAAGAGCCCGCGACAGAAACCTGACGGTCAGCAAAAGGCGGCTGCTGGCCAATTCCTCATGCCGATCCAGACCAAGCTATTCAGGTACTCGATATGCCCCATGGCAGCTTGAGCACGCGTGCCCGACTTTTTTGAACGGAACCCTTATTGCATCAAGATCCCCAGCCTCTGAAGCGGCCAGAAGCGCTTTGACGGCGGCGTCGAACCGCTCCATTTCAGCCTTGAATTCGTCCGGCTTTTCCCAGACTGCTGGCGCCGCACGACTGGCGTGGTCGCTTGTTCCAGACGTGAACTGTTCGCTGGCTTGATGGCATTTCTCATGCAGGGCAGCGATGCTGGCACGCGAAAGGCGTGCATCGAATTCCCGGCGGCCGTTCAGCATCTCGCCTAGCGTCTTCATGGTTTGCGCCATTTCCTTCATCACCGTCATGCGTTCGGCGATGACCCCCATGGCGCCCTCATGGGCCAATGAACTGGTGGCAACCAGCGCAGAGACGGCAACCACGGTCAGACGATATTTGTACATTTCAGAACGGCGGTTTGTCGGAAAACGCGATTGCGATCAGATTTTCACGAGCATCGCCGTAGCATACATGAAGCCGACTCCGGCCGCCAGACCCGCAAGCACGGACGGAGAAAAGATGGCAGCCGATCCTCGCCGCTCGGAGTGCATCAGATAGAGGCTCACCTCAACGATCACCTGCAAGATAGCTCCGGCTCCGACAGCGAGCGCCAGCGCCGACCAATGGGGGGCGTAAGCAAGGCTGCCGATCCACATTCCGATCACAGCTGGACCACCGGCGAGCAGTGCGAGACCCGCGAACGTCCATAGCGGCGGTCTCACCTTCAACATCGGTGCAGCGATGCCGATTCCTTCGGTAACGTTGTGAAGTGTGAAGCCCATCACGAGGAATGTGCCCAGCCCCGCAGCCCCGGCGGCGAAAGCAGCGCCGATCGCCAACCCTTCGCCGAGATTGTGAAGGCCGATGCCGAAAGCGATATAGGTGGCAAGCGCAAGGCCGCTCGGTCGACCCTCACGTCGCGAAACGCCCATCAGGAGAAGGAAGCTTGCCACTGAGGCCAAAACGACCATCGTGGGACCTTGGAAGATCGCCGCTGACTCGCCGGCGAACTCCAATGCGTCCTCGAAGGTGTCCACGAGCAGGAAACCAAGCAGGCCGATGGTCATCGCCAGCAGGAAGTTCATAGTTGCGGGGCCGGCCCCGCGCAGTGCCGGATAGAACATCAAGCCGACCGCGACCGGAAGAATGCCGACGAATGCGCCGAGCAGCGCCTGCGGGACCAAGTTCCCGGACGTAGGCACGGGCGTTGGCACCGCGACAGGAATTTCATGGTCGAATGTCGCACCTGTATTCGTGACGAACGTGACCTTGTGAGCCTCGCCAAGAACCCAAGGGAATGGAACGCTCACCCAGGCCGTGTCCCCTCGCGCGATCGCACCCGCAGGATCTTGCGTGAACTCCCAATATGCCGCGTCGACCTGGACCTGGGCGATCGACATCGCTTCCGAGCCGCCGGCCCTCACATGCAGACGAAGCCCGTTTGAATCAAGGATCGTCCGCTCGACCGTCAAGTTTTCGACGGGCGGTGCGCCATTGTTGAAGCTGGACAATGGATTGGCGGAATACAGCCATGCGATGGCAATCGCCAAGACGACCAGTGGCGCCAGAAGCCAAAGCAGGTTCACTCGACCCTTTTCGACCGGGGCGGCGGTCATCAACTCTTCGCTTTTTTGGAGAGAAATGTGTTCGTTCACGACACCGCCTCCACCACATCGAACATGCCCATCCAGCCAAGTTCAGTGAATTCCGATTGATGGGCGTGAAACATGTACAGGCCGGGCTCGTGGTCCTTGAAGGTAAATTCCAGGATGCCGCGCTGCGCCTGGCATTGCGTGATGAGGTCGACCGTCTTCAGCGTTGGCGTCAGCGTGGTCCCCTGGTCGTAATAATCGAAGAAATTGCCATGCAGGTGGAAAGAGTTGATCGGGTCGAATTCGGTGACATTGACCAGATAAATCCGTACCGGCCGGTCGCGAACGAGCTTGATCGGCTTTTTCGCATAGCAATGAGCAATCGTATTGCAGGCGTAAAATTCGTTTTCGCCGTCGAAAGTCGTATCGAAGGCATTCATCACCATCGCCATTTCCTGCCATTCGGCATTCTCCGGCGAACCGAAAAGACGAGCGCGCGCCATGTCTGCCTGGTCAGGATGACGTTGCGGATCAGGGTCGATGACGAACAGCCCGTACATTCCCTTGTGGATATGGCGGGCGAGCGGAAGCGCATGGCAGTGATAGAGGTGACAGCCGAATGGCTTCGCGTCGAACTCGTAGACGAACTCGTCGCCCGGATTGGTCAGCCCGGCGCCAGGGACACCATCCATGCGTGCGGCGTGGATGCCATGAAAGTGCATTGAGTGCGGATGCGAGCCGTTGTTCCTGAAGACGATCCTGAGCCTCTCGCCTTCTACCGCGCGGAGCGCCGGTCCAGGCACGCGGCCGTTGTAGGTCCAGGCCGGGAACATGACCCCTGGCGCAATCTCGATTTCCTTGTCCTCGGCGGTGACTTCAAACGTACGAAGTTTGCGACCATCCGGCATCGTTGAGACCGTGCCGGTATACCATTCCGTCAGCATCGCGGTCGGATCAAATCCGTTGCGTTCGTTATCGACATCTCCGACCGTGATCATCGCGCCGTGGGCGGACCGATGGTCGGGCTTCGCGTTCGTCCCCGTCGCCGGCGGGGCCTGGTGCCCGGCTCCATGGCTGGACTGACCGGACGCACGGCCGGCGCTCAATGCGGCACCACCCGCTGCAAGGAGTCCCGCGCCCAAGAAGCCGCGTCGAGCCGGATTGAATGATAACCGTTGTCGCATGGCCGGGAGCTCCAAATAGCAATTTCGATTAATAAAAGCACAGCGCCTCAATTATAGCAATAGCTATATTGAGGCGATGGGGACCGCCAGCGATTCTCGTGGGTATGGAAAGAATTGAAAGTTGATATCAAAACCAATAGCCTTGGCTATGATTGTTGGTTAAGGTGAGGATATCCAAGGAGATGAGGCATGGTCGATAATGCGGTTTCCGGCGAAAACCCTGGCGCTTTGGTTGACGCTGGCACGCAAGTCGAGAGTTTCCGCCAAACCAGAAGCAACCGGCGCAGCGAACTGGTGGAAGACTACGTCGAATTGATCGCCGACCTCATCAACCACGACGGCGAGGCGCGCCAGGTCGATATCGCCCAGCGGCTGGGGGTAGCGCAACCGACCGTTGCGAAGATGCTGAAGCGGTTGGCGGCCGATGGCCTGATCCAGCAGCGTCGCTATCGTGGCGTGTTCCTTTCGACGGAAGGAAGATTGCTCGCCGAACGAAGCCGGGCCCGACACCAAATTGTCGAAGCGTTCCTTTGCGCACTCGGGATCAGCACGGAAACTGCGCGGATTGATGCTGAAGGATCGAGCATCACGTGAGCGCTGAAACTTTGGAAGCTTTCCGGGCATTTCTTCAGCAGAGATCGCGAGCCAAGACAAAGCTATGAGCGCTGCGCGGGCAAGGGGTGGCTCGGAGAGCAACTAGCAAGCCGCGTCGCCACGAGGCGTGCGCGCTTCCGCGGGCATTGACGCCGGTGCGACTATCCGGTGCAGGGGCCCTCTCTCGCGAGGCCGCCGATTTTTGCTTATTTGCTAACGAGTTGCAAAAGCGTTTGATGTCCCCCTTGGATCAGCAAACAGATTCCCTGGCGGGCTAGTGGTCGCCTTCGCAAAGCTCATGGTTTGCCAGCGCCCTGATGACGTAACAATCTTTAACCTGCTCGCCGGCGCAATGCGTCGCGATACGCTCCAGCTCGTTTTCCAATCGCCGAAGCTTCTCGATCTTCTCCCGGACAGCGATAAGCTGTTCGGCCGCGATACGGTCGGCCTGCGAGCAAGGCCGTTCTGGATGGGCACTGAGATCGATCAGTTCCCGGATTGCTTCGATTGTCAGGCCGAGTTCGCGGGCGTGCTTGATGAATGAAAGCCGCTCGCGTTCCTGGCGCGTATAGCGGCGCTGATTACCCTCCGACCGCTCGGCGGGGTTCATAAGGCCCATCTGCTCGTAATAGCGGATCGTTGGAATTTTCACCCCGGTCCTTCGGGAAAGGTCGCCGATTGTGAGCATATCCGTCTCCAATTCCTATGGTGACTAGAGAAATGGCGGCTGCCTTGAATTTCGTCAATCGATAGCAGACGCTTGGGAGGATTTGCCGCAGTCAAAGCGGACGGTCACCGATGGACACCGGCGGCCGCCAATGCGGCCGGCATTCTTCGTTGAATGCTCGGAAATACCGATACGGCCGCGCGGTTTGCCACGTTGACGCCAGCCCGCCGGCATCGTCATTAGGGCGATAGGTCGGCGTTGCGGCATCGCGACTGCCCGTCAGACAGGGAAGATCTTGAAAATGTTTCGACGTGCCTTTGCAATTTTCGCCTGTGCTGCGGTGGCCCCGACTTTGGTCGTTCCGGATGCTATTGGCCAAGAACCCAAGAGCCATGCGTCTACAGAAAACAAGCTCGTAGTCGAGCACGCTGAGATCATCCTTGCCCCTCCCGGCGCGGGCATGATGGCAGGATATGTTACGGTATGGAACGGCACGCAGCAGCAGGCAGACCTTGCCTCCGTCCAAAGCGCTGCGTTTGGCAGCGTCTCCCTTCATCGAACCGAGATCGTTTTCGGCGTAGCGAAGATGCGGCCGATAAATGAGGGCTTGACGATACCAGGACATACCGAGCTCCTTATGAAGCCGGGCGGAATTCACATGATGCTCATGGAGCCTCGAGTCGAGCTGAAGCCTGGCGAGGGAGTTGATTTGCTGCTGAAATTTCTAAATGGAACGACCGTGTCGACGACGGCTACAACTCGGCAAATAGGGCGGAAACCGACCAAGCATCGCCACGGAGAAGACGATCCGGACGACATCGAATGAACATCGCTGTGATACGGAAGATCGTTTGGGCTCTGATCGCGGCAACCGTGGTGCTGTGGGGCTATCTCATCTTTGTCGTCGGAACGGATGCCTGGAATAGCGCGCCAACTCTCGCGAGCGCCGAGACTGGCGGATCCGCGCTCGGCGGACCCTTCACCATGGTCTCGCATACAGGGGAAACCGTCACCGAAAAGACCTATGCCGGCAAAGGCTGGTTGATGTTCATGGGCTTTACCAATTGCCCCGACGTTTGCCCAACCACCCTTGCGGAAATGACGTCCTGGTTTGCTGCCCTTGGCGCCGAGGCAGACGATCTGCGCGGTTTCCTGGTGACGGTCGACCCGGACCGCGACACGGTCGACGTTCTTGGGCAGTACATCTCATTGTTCGACAGACGCATCATTGCGTTGAGGCCGGAGTCTGCGGAACTCGCCAGGTTCGCGAAGGCTTAAAGATTTATTATGCGAAGGTTCCGACGCAAGACGGCGCCTACACGATGGACCACACCGCCAGTTTCTCCGAAGCGGCAGGTTTTCCGGAACGATCGATCGCGAGGAACCTGCGGAGATGGCCTTGCAAAAAATCCGGCGCCTGCTCACAGAGCAATGAAGCGCAAGCTCCTCGACGAGAAAGGCTTCCCGTTAGCCGCGCTTTTGTTGACCTTAGGGCGCGACGCAAAGGGAGGTGGACATGCAGTGCTCACCGTCGTAACTGACATGGGAGATTTCGTGTTGGACAATGTCGAGCAGAAGATCCTGCTGTTGCGCGACGCAGAAATTTACTTCTTGAAGCGGCAAGGTCAGACGGACCCGAACAATTGGGTCAGCCTTGCGAGCGGCTGACTGACCCGTCATTTGCCAGCGGAACTCCGGTCTGGCGCCAACCATGCGAACGTCACACCGGCTGCCAACGCGAGGAGAACAGTGGCGGTTCCGCCGTAGAACATTTCCATGAGATTGTGTCCGCCGATCACGCAATTGAGCCAAAATACGAACGCCAATCCGATATAGGCCATGGCTCCAACGGCGGCAAAAATTCCAAGTCTGTTCAGGACGGGCATCTCGATCCGGCGGTAAGCTTCTTTTGCCGGAATTATGACCCGCTCGCCAGCGACAAGCCACTCACTGATTGGTGATCGATGGGGCCGAAAGGCGGCTTTCCTTTTGCAAATGCAGGAAACTACCCGCGAACATGCCGGTAACAAAAAGCAGGAGTGCGATCATCAGAATCGCATTGTTTCTTTTTCGCTTGCGAACAAGCTCACGCATTTCAGGCTCCGACAAGTTGAGCACCGCCATTTCCATATCCTCATCCTTTGCCGGCGCTATAGCTTCGCGCAAACCGGTTCATCATCGCAGCGTGTGTTCACCGGATGGCGATCCCGAAACAAACGACGCCTTTGCCAACAAAGCGGCTCCGCCGACGATTGCTACATCCGCCAGGTTGAACGCCGGCCAATGCCACCCAGCGAGATGCAAATCGATAAAATCTGTAACCGCACCCCGCTGGAAACGATCGACGATATTGCCAATCGCCCCGCCAGAAATAAGGCCGAGTGCTGCGACCTCGGTGCGGTTCTTTGCCGCTGCTGCCCATAGGATCAGAATAAGAGCAACAATGGATGTGGCGACAATGATCACTTGCGGCCGCGTTTTGAAGAAGTCCGCGAACAGCCCAAAACTCACCCCTTCATTGTAGCTGAGCGTGAGATTGAAAAAGCTCGTTACCGGGATGCTCCGGGGCGGCTGCATCACCAGTTCGACCATGACTGTTTTTGCGAATTGATCCGCCGAAACTGCGGAGATCATGAAAAGCAAGGCGAACATCAAATTCGCTGGTTCGATTCGATATGCAGCCATCGCGATCACCTTTTATTGTCATAGAATTTGGCGATCTATTCGGTGAGGCCTCTAGCAGGGTGAGGTGCAAGCGTTCCGGCATCAATTTTCTGTTAATCATGCTGACGAAGAATGAGGTCCTTGGTATGAGGGGTCAGTATACGCAAAACTCCCTTCGGCTCGTCCATCGGTCCGCGAAACAGGTTGGTGTTGTTTGCTGCAGAGATTGTTCGGACTATTGGCATTCATCGCGCTTTCGGCGGTGATCTCAGGATGCGTTTCCACCGTCTTAGAGGTCGACAACAAATCCGCCCAGCCCATTCCTGCAAAGCTGGTCGGCGAGATGAGCAAGAGGAAGATGTCGCCCGCCGACCCGATTCTCGTCCGGATATTTAAGCAAGAAAGCGAACTGGAGATCTGGAAGCGCGATCGGAGGGGCCGTTATGCGCTCCTAAAGACCTATCCAATGTGCCGTTGGTCGGGCAAACTTGGGCCGAAGAAGAAAGACGGGGACCGCCAAGCGCCGGAAGGCTTCTATCACGTCTCGGCAAGCATGCTGAACCCGAAGTCGCAATACTACCTCTCCTTCAATCTCGGCTATCCCAACAGACTGGAAAGCGCGCTCGGCTATGACGGCGAAGCGCTGATGGTCCACGGCGCCTGTTCATCGTCCGGGTGTTACGCTCTGACCGACCAAGGTGTGGCCGAAATATATGCGGTCGCGCGTGAAGCTCTACGGGGCGGCCAGGCCGCGTTTCAGGTTCAAGCCTTTCCATTTCGGATGACGGCTGAGAATATGGCAAAGAACCGTAACGATCCCAATTTCAGCTTCTGGGCCGACCTCAAGCGGGGCAATGATATTTTTGAAGCCAACAAACGTCAGCCGAAGGTCTCATATTGCGACGGGCGTTATGTGTTCGACGCCGAGTTCGGCCCCGACGAGCCAAGCGATCCCCTGGCCGCCTGCCCGCCTCAACTCAACGCCGAAGGATTGGCAGTCGCCACCAGCCACGGAATCGATATAGGCGGTGCTGAAAAACCGGTCGGTAGCCGAGCGATGTCCGCGCACGCTTATTCGGACGGCGGAATGCATCCGAGTTTCCGCAAGCTTCTCAGAAATCGCGGTGCGAAGGATTTGGCGAAGATGACCTCCGTCACATCAGTGCCGGTCAGCAGGCCGGAGGCCGCTTTAGCGGATCCACACAGCGAGGATGAATGAGCAGCGCGCCTAATCTCCAGGAGTGTATCCAGCATTTGCCTTGCCTACCGTAATCATTTTGATCGGACCACGAGAATAAGCCGAAGAAGGCGCTGAACCTGGAGCCGTCAATTTCCATGATCTGGGTGGCTGCCCGCGCTTCAATCCTGGCCGGCAGCAAGATGAAGGCGATGGCTACTATTTGCAGATCAATCGTGTTGGACGCAGACGCTGACCGGGTCTGGATGGAGGTCAACAAACCGCTCCTGCTGATCGAGGTCGCCAGACCCTTGATGCGCTTCATCCCCTCGAAAACGTTGGCAATCGACTCGGCCTGGGAAGCGAATGACCATCACGTCCGGATGCTGCTTTTCGGCTTCATTCCGATCGGCCGGCAGGTCATCGATATCGATCGGCCGCCCGAGACGGATCGGATCAGATTCCTGCACGACAACGGGAGCAGCGACTTTATCAGACGGTGGGACCACTTGATTTCCGTAGAAAGGCTCGCGGATGGCAAAACGCGGTACACCGACCGGGTCGAGATCGATGCAGGCTCGATAACGCTCTTTATCTCGCTCTTTGCTCGGATCTTCCTTTGGCATCGGCAGCACCGGTTGCTGCGCCTGGCGCGACGTGAATTTATCTATAACGCCGGTTACGCCGGAAACAGATGATGCGGCATCGCTCACGTTCGGGCGAATGGTCACAAAATGAACGCGACCCTGTTCGGGCACTGCCCCCGCAATTCGGGAAGAAGCGCGGCTGTCGAGTCGGGTTCTAATTTCCCGCTGGTCCCAACAAATCGCCGTCGGCGTTTCCACAGAAAGTGTGACTTTCCTGCAATTGACCAGGCACCGCGTGAACTATTAACGTTCCCTTAATGAGAAAAATACATGGGCACGGGGGTTCACGATGATCGGCATCGGGGCACAAGGCCGCCTTTTTGCGAGCCTGCTGTTAGGCCTTGCCTTAGCGAACGCTGAGGCGGACTACGCGTACGCGGGCTCCGGCCCAATGCCGACGGGCGATCTGACGTCGCAACCGATAGGCCACCTGGAGTTCTGCAAGCGGTTTCCGCGGGAGTGCGCAATTCGTTCGGTCGATCCTGAGCCAGAGCGCATGACGGACGCATTTCGCATGAGGCTTGCGGCCGTATCATTGGCTGTCAACAAGGCCGTCAGGCCGATGAGCGACAGCGACATTTTCGGCAAGGATGAATATTGGACTTACCCGAAGAACACGGGAGATTGCGAAGACTACGTGCTTCTGAAGCGTCGCATACTGATGCAAGAAGGGACACCTGCGTCCAATCTCCTGATCACGGTGGTTCGCCAACGCAATGGCGAAGGCCACGCGGTTCTTACTGTCCGAACGGATCGCGGTGACTTTATCCTCGATAATCTGAACGATGACGTCCGTCCTTGGGACGAGACAGGCTACCTATACCTGAAACGGCAGGCGAGCGAGCATACAGGACGCTGGATCGCGATACGCGAAGGTCAGGAGCAGCACGTTGCTGCTGTGAAGTAGGGCTTGGGCGGCGCATTAGCCGATCGATCCCAATCGAGGAAACCGCTCGAGCAACCAAAAAGCAATCAGCTGTAGGCGTCCGGTCATCATCAGCACGCCCATCGTGATCATCACTGCGCCGGCCACCAAGTTCAGAATCCGCCCGGTATAGCGCAGGCGCTTCAGCCCCGCCGCGGCATTGCCAAAGAGCAATGCCGCCAACAGGAACGGTACGCCCAGGCCAAGACCATAGGCCGCGAGCAAGACGGCGCCGCTGCTTGCCGACATCGCCGACACGGTCAGTATGGAACCCAGCACAGGTCCGATGCAGGGCGTCCATCCAAACGCGAAGGCGAGACCGAGCACGTATGCGCTGCCTGGACCTGCTACCGAACGTGGTCCGAGCGATCGAAATTCGCGCATCAGGATGGGGATTTTGAACAAGCCCGTCATCATCAGTCCAAAGACGACCACCAGCAGCCCACCGACGAGGTTTGCTTCTGCACTGTAGCGAAGCAGGAGTCCGCCTAGGGCCTGTGCGCCCAGACCAAGGAGCACGAATACCGTAGTGAAGCCGGTGACAAAGCAGAGCGCAGGCCACGTCACCCGAAAGCGATCGATCAAGCGACTCGAAGCCGGATCAACACCGTTGGAGACAAACGACAGATAGCCCGGAACGAGAGGCAGGACGCAAGGGGAAACGAAGGAAATTGCGCCGGCCAGCGCCGCCGTTACCAATCCAATTGCCGATACTTCGATTGACACGAGTTTTCCTTACACGGTTGCGTGGCTTTGGAGAGAGCACGTCATGCAAGGATCCAGCAACCTCGTTCGGGAACGAACGCTGGAATCACTTGAGCCCGCGCCAGGCAAGCAACCTCATGGCGTTGGCCGTGACGAGCACCGTGGCGCCGGTATCCGCGAGAATTGCCGGCCAAAGCCCGGTGATTCCCACGACAGTGGTGACCAAAAAGACCGCCTTCAGGCCAAGGGAAATCACTATGTTCTGAGTGATGTTTGTCATCGTGGCTCGGGACAGCGCGATCATGGCGGCGATGTCTTTTACCCTGCCGTGAAGAACTGCGGCATCCGCAGTTTCCAGCGCTACGTCGGTGCCACCACCCATTGCGATGCCGACGTCGGCTGCAGCGAGCGCCGGCGCATCATTGATGCCGTCGCCCACCTTGCCCACGAAATGACCGGCCTTCTTCAGCTCGCCGACGATCCGCTGCTTGTCTTCGGGCAACAGTTCGGCTCGAGGCTCGAGGCCAAGACTCTTTGCTATGGCTGCGGCGGTGCGCTTGTTGTCTCCGGTCAGCATCACAGCGTCAACGCCGAGCTGTTTTAGCGCGGCAATGCCTTCCTTTGCGTCCTCGCGCGGTTCGTCGCGCATGGCGATGATGCCCGCCACCTCCGTGCGGACAAGCAGAACCGAGACCGATTTTCCATCGTCGTTGAGCGTCGCGATTCGATCCCGAAGCTCCTGAGTGAGCGGCGTCCGCTTTTCCACCGCTTGCGGAGAGCCGAGGAAAAGCTCAACGCCGTTGACAGTTCCGACGACGCCCTCGCCGCCGATCGCCCGTGCGTCGCTAGCCGAGGTCGGATTGATGCCCTGCTCTCGCGCTTTTGCTAAGATGGCCGTCGCAAGCGGGTGACTGGACCCAATTTCCAGGTCGGCGGCCAGCGTCAGCGTTTCCGCTTCGGATCGCGCCGCGGCAATAACATCGGTGACTTTCGGCTTGCCCTCGGTAAGCGTACCCGTCTTGTCGAGGGCAACCTTGGTGATCTTGCCCAGGGACTCGAGCACCGCGCCGCCTTTCATCAGCAGTCCCCTGCGGGCGCCCGCCGAAAGACTTGCCGCGATAGCGGCCGGCGTGGAGATGACAAGAGCGCAGGGGCAGCCGATCAGCAATATCGCGAGACCCTTATAGATCCATTCCGACCAGCCCCCGCCAAACCCCAGCGGCGGCACGACCGCAATCAGGGCGGCGACGACCATGACCCCGGGCGTATAGTATGTCGAGAAGCGATCGATGAACCTCTCGGTAGGCGCCTTTGATTCCTGCGCCTTCTCGACCAGTTGAATGATGCGCGCGATCGTATTGTCGGCCGCGGCGGCCGTAACCTTGACCCGGATCGGCGCGTCCTGGTTGATCGTTCCGGCAAAGACCTGATCCTCGGGGGCCTTCGGTTTCGGCACGGACTCGCCGGTCACCGGCGACTCGTCAATCGAGCTTGACCCCGAGATAATCGTCCCATCCGCCGGAACACGGTCTCCCGGCCGCACGAGAATGGTCGCGCCCACGGCAAGGCTTTCGGCGGGAACCTCCGACGTTTTTCCGTCAATTTCCAAGAGCGCTGTCTTGGGTACCAGATTGGCGAGAGCCTTGATGCTGGCACGAGCCCGGCCGGCTGCTACACCCTCCAGCAGTTCACCGACAAGAAACAGGAAGACGACGACTGCGGCTTCCTCGCTGGCGTTGATGATCACGGCGCCGACTGCTGCGATCGTCATCAACGTTTCAATGGTGAACGGCGAACCGTTAAGGGCCGCCATCACGGCCCGTCGAGCGATTGGTATGAGTCCAACCGCCATTGCGGCGATGAACGCCCAGGGCGCGGTATCAGGAACCAGTTTTGCGAGGACGAAGGCTGCGCCGAGTGCCATGCCACAAAGGATGGTCAGCCTCGCCTTCGCTGTCCTCCACCATGGGCCCTCTTCGCTTCCGTGATCGTGGCCATGAAGGCCAGCGGCCCCGTGGTCGTGACGATCGGCCTTTTCTTCCTCGTGACGGTCTGTGCCGTGCGCGGGCTTGGAATGATCGCGGTGATCATGGTCCGTTGTGTCGATCTCGAGCTGGGGGCCGGTTTTTGTTTGCGCCAAGCCGAGGGGCGCAACCTTGTAGCCAAGGCTCCTCACCAGCTTTGCAACCTTTGCGACATCAGCCTCGGGACGATGTTCGATCGTCATGGTGCCGGCCGTGACCGAAACCGAAACGTCCTTGACGCCGTCGACCCGTCTCGCTGCGACATCGACTTTTTTGGCGCAGCTAGCACAGTCCATGCCCTCGACCTTGAACCGACTTTTGAGCACAGTTTCATCCATTGCGTCGCGCCTTCCGATTGCCTTCCGGATCCATCATCAACCCACACGCTAATCCCTCTAGCAACTAGAGGGACAAGGGTTTTTTTGCGCCAAGATACAAATCTCATTGTCGCCAGCTTAGCGGCTGCGTTCGTGTTGGAAGGCTTGTCGGATCAGCTCGTTTCGACTGATTCTACTCTCCGCCTTCGCCGGAGCATGGCTTCTTGTCCGGTACCTCGTGGGACGTGGGTATCAAATTTGCCATTATCTCGCGTGCACGTTTTTCACCCCCAGCGGGATCACCGAGCTCGCATACCTGGTCTTTCCATTCTTCATGGCGAATCCATATGGGTACGTTCCGGGCATGGCGAGCGTTGTTCCCCGCGCGCCAAGCGTATGGCTTGGCATGTGGCGGCCCGCCGCTGAAATTGTCATGGGGCGTTTGGCAGCTACGGCCTAAGGTCCAAAGGCCGCCAACTTCGCTCTTGAGGCGGTCCGGCTCAAAACGGCAAGCTAATTCACGGCAGAAACCGTGTAACCGTTCTTGCGAAGCAGTTCGATGAGCCCGTCTGGACCAGGCAGATGAAGGGCGCCAATGGCGATAAACGCGCTGCCTTTGCCAAGGATCGGCGCCGCCCTGTCCATCATGGTTTTGTTGCGGGTTGTCACCATTGTTTCCTCGAACGCCGCATAGCCGGACTCGCTGGCGCTTCCGCTCGGCATCACCGCGCGAAACAGCGGCCAGAATGTTCCGATCTCCCCTTCCTGATAGAGGACGATCATCGTTTCCGTGACGTCATCGATGCGATCGCCCAGCCCGGCCGTATCCACGAGGCCTTTCATATGGAATTCCATCGGCAGGGACGCCATCGCCTCAAATTGATCCGAGACTGTCTCCAGACCTTCAAGGTTTTTGCCATTCGCTTTGGATGCCTCGGCGAGCTTCACATCGAGGATCGCTGCTCCGCCGGCCTTCCGCACCATTTCGCATGCCGGCAGTGCAAGCATGGCTGACAACATCCAGGGCTTCATCTTGGAAACGCTGGCGGGGGAAATGCCGCGCGCTTCTAGCGCCTTGTTCAACGTAGCCGCATCTTCGGACGAAAGCAGTGATGTGAGGGTCGTGCCGTCGGTGAACATCATCAACTCCGGCTTCCGCATCAAATTAGCCAACATTTTTGCCTGATCCAGAACCTCCGTCGTTTCGATCACAACGGTCTTCGAGGCGTCGAAGGCCGATTGAGCATTCGGCTTTAGACTGACGACGCGCGGGTCGGTCACGTGCATCGTGCCGTAGAGGTACGATGGCTCTTGCCCGTCTCTCTCAACTTTCCATAGCAGCCCCTTGCCATTCGGAGTGCCCGCGGCCTCCGCTTTTATCTTCTCGAGAAGCGCCGGATCGCTTTTTTCTAGAGCTGCCATCAGGTCACCACCGGTGCATTCGGCGGCCTTCGCAAAGGCTCGTTCAGTCGCCGGCGCAACGACGAAGGCAACCGAAATCAGAAAGAACACGCATCGTAAAAAGACTGGTGCTGGCATGAAACCCGATCCGTCGGACGTTATTCGTTAGGCGGTCACTCACTAGTCGAAAGAAGCCGAGAAATCGTTAATCGGCCAAGCCGCAGGACGATTTGGGATGGGAATCCGCCGCCAGGAGGAGTGCCGCTTGTCCTCTGTGGCCACCTGTTTCCAAAACAAGAGCATCAGAACGCTCACCGTGGGCGGGTCATCAGTTCGCACCGTTCTGCTCAGGCGTGAAACTGAGCTCTTGAATCATAGCGGCAAGTGCGCGCCAATACCTCTCATGGAACCAAACCAGCCCGCGCCGGAACAAAGGGAAATAGTCGAAGCGATGTGCCGCTCGAAAGGGCTCCGGATCACCGGGCCACGACGGATCATCATCAGCGTCATTTCCGAAATGGCGGATTATCCCGATATGGTGGAGTTGCACCGGCGCATCCAGGCAGTAAACAGACGCATCTCTCTTTCCACGGTCTATCGCAACCTACGGCAGCTCGTCGAGGCTGGAATGGTCATCCGTCACACGTTTGAGCATGGTCGCTCGCGTTATGAACTGGCAGGTCGCCTGCATCATGATCATTTAGTCGACCACAAAACTGGAAAGCTCATCGAATTCCACTCCCCCGAACTTGAGACGCTGCTGGACAATTTGGCCGCTCAACACGGTTATAAAGTCGTAGGCCATCGCCTGCAGGTTTACGTCGAAGCCTCAACGGCGGCCGATCCGCAGGATTGACTGACGTGCGCTCAACAAAGGGCTCAAAAGATATTCGAGGTCGAACGAAAAAGAGGCACGAGGCTGTCTCCGAGTTGCGCGGGCATGGAAGCAAGGGCTCAGACCGTCAAATCCTCGCACAATTCGTCGCCGGCTGGCGTCGACATCTGGGGAAAATAGAACGCAAAGACCGGAATGCGCTTATTGCCTCAGCGTGCATCATGGCCGTCTTCGCGACGGCGCCACTTTATCTATCTACCGTAATGATCGCGATCGGCAGCTTTTCGACCGGCGCCGCAGGGGGATTTGCCATCCTTTTCGTGGCGGCCTTTTTCCTTCTGTTCTGGCTGAGGGCGCTATACCAGAAAAAGCGCGACGGCGAAAAATAGCTCTGTAGCCCCTTCGCATACTATGTTGGAACGTTGCACTCCAGTTCGTCCAGCCACACCCCGGCCGAGGAATCCGAGGGCGCGCGCCAATCGCCGCGCGGCGAGAGTGCCCCACCGGAGGAGATTTTTGGGCCATTTGGCATAGCCGACCGCTTGAACTGGCTGATCGTGAAAAAGCGGTATAGGAAAAGCTTCAGCCATTTCCGGATCTCGGCAAGATCGTAGGCGCGCCGCGCCTCATCCGGGATATTGGCTGGCCACGCTCCCCGCTCCGCGTCGCTCCAAGCATTCCATGAAAGGTAAGCGATCTTGGACGGCACGAAGCCGTACCGGGTGACATAGTAGAGATTGAAATCCTGGAGCGCATACGGACCCACCGCCGCCTCCGTCGACTGCGGGCGGGTGCCCTCAGCGACAGGGACAAGTTCCGGCGATATTTCGGTGGCGAGAATTGCGTGAAGAAGTGAGGCGGTCGCGTTCTGTACGTCGCCGGATGCCGCCACGAAGCGGATCAGATGCTGGATCAGGGTCTTCGGCACTGACGCGTTCACATTGTAATGGGACATGTGGTCGCCGACCCCGTAGGTGGACCAGCCGAGTGCGATTTCGGAAAGGTCGCCCGTCCCGACCACCAGCGCGTTGTGATAGTTGGCGAGGCGGAACAGGTAGTCGGTCCGCAGGCCCGACTGCACGTTCTCGAAGGTTACGTCGTGGACCGGGTCTCCAGCGGCGAAGGGGTGATGGAGATCGGCTAGCAACTGCCGCGCGGCGGGACGGATGTCGATCTCCTCAGCCGACGCGCCTACTGCCTTCATCAATGCCCATGCGTTGCTCTTGGTGGTCTCTCCCGTGGCGAAGCCCGGCAAGGTATAGGCGAGGATGTTTGTGCGCGGGAGCTCGAGCCGATCCATGACGCGACCGCAGACAAGCAGCGCCTGCGTGGAGTCGAGGCCGCCCGAAACGCCAATGACGACCTTCTCGATCTTGGTCGCCTCCAGCCGCTTTGCCAGTCCCTGGACTTGGATGTTGTATGCCTCGTGGCAATTCTCGGCGAGCTTCTCAGGATCAGACGGCACGTACGGGAACCGCTCAACACCGCGCCGGAGCAGCAATGGGTCTTCGGGAGCATTCAATTCGAGGATCACTGTCCGAAAATCATCGGGCCGTACGCCCATGGCGCGGCTGCAGTCGCCAAAGCTGCCACGCCGGATTCTCTCTTGCCGAAGCAGGCCCAGGTCGACGTCGCTCACCGCAATCGTCGACCGGGTGGAGAACCGTTCCGTTTCTGCGAGCCGAACGCCGTTCTCAAAAACTGCCGCGTGACCATCCCAAGCCAGATCGGTCGTCGATTCGCCTGGTCCGGCGGCCGAGTACGCATAGGCGGCGATACAACGCATCGACTGCGAGCCACACAGGAGGCGCCGGTCTTCGGCCTTGCCGATGGTGATATTGCTTGCCGACAGATTGAGCAGGATTTCGGCTCCCGCAAGCGCAGCGGCCGTACTTGGCGGTTGAGGCACCCACACGTCCTCGCAGATCTCGACGTGGAAGGTGAACGGACAAGTGCCGTTGGAGCGGAAGAGCACGTCCACGCCAAACGGAACCGTGGCGCCGAGTAGTTCGACATTCCCGCCGCGAACGTGCGCGCCCGGCGTGAAATGCCGCTTCTCATAGAACTCGCGATAATTGGGCAAATAGGCTTTAGGGACCACGCCGAGAATGCGGCCTGCGTGGATGATTACCGCGGTGTTGTACAGCCTACCTTGGAGACGCAGCGGCGCGCCGACAACAAAAGCGGGGAACAGTTCCGAACTGTCGGCGACAAGCTGCGCGATAGCGGCCTCGACCGCATCCAGCAGCGCATCCTGCTGCAGGAGGTCGTCTATTGCATAAGCCGATAGGCCGAGCTCGGGAAAGACCATCAATGCGATCCGTTCTTCTTGACCTTGCTGGAGCAATTCCCTTGTGCGCTCGATATTGAACACGGGATTCGCGACGTCGATACGCGGCACGCAGGCGGCAATGCGGACGAACCCATGTCGATATGGCGAGTGAAACGGGATCATGCTGCATACCTCGTGCCGGGCCTTGTCGCGTCCGCAATCGGCGCGGACATCATGCGGCATCGAGAATTCAGGAAAGGAATGCCGGGGTCAACGCCATATCTCTGCGCGTCTCTTGGTCGAGCACTGAGGTCTTGTCGCACGGACAAAATACCGGACGCAGTGAGGCCGTCAGGCACGGCAGTCTCCGCGCCCTGCTGGCCGGATGCTATCCGAGACACAAGTTGATCTGGTTGTAAGCCGACTTCTGTATGGAAAAATCAGAGGCTACACACCACTGTTACATCGACCTTCTAAATGGATGAGACCGGCCGCAGTTCAACGCAGACAGGCCGTTCATTGATCCTCGGGAAAGGGACCATTTCGATGAGCAGGCTCTTCAAGGCACTCCTATTCGGCACAGCTTCCGCGGGGTTGCCCGCAGCCGCTCTAGCGCAGCAGGCGGAGCTGCCGCAGGCAACCGACAGCTACTTCATGGCGGCCCAGCAGGAGTTGTTCTCCAAGCTTGCCGAGCAGCCAAATACCGGTCGCGCCAAGAACGTCATTCTGTTCGTCGTTGATGGCCTCAGCATTCCGACGATCACTGCCGCGCGCATCTATGAAGGCCAGCGGCGCGGTGTCGACGGTGAATCCAATTCCCTCGCCTACGAACGGCTCTTGCCCTACACCGCTCTCGCGAAGACCTACACCCACGATTCTCAGGTGGCCGACTCCGCACCGACCGCGACCGCGATGACGGCAGGCGTCAAATCGCTGAACGGCACGATCGGAGTGACGCAGAAGGCTAAGCTCGAAAACTGCGCCAGCCAGAAAGGCGCGGAGACCGAGACGATTTTCGAACTCGCTGAAAAGGCCGGCATGGCGACCGGCGTCATCTCGACGGCACGCATCACGCACGCGACTCCGGCTGCGACCTATGCCCACACTGTGGCGCGCGACTGGGAAAGCGACGCCAACCTGACCGACGAGGCCAAGCAGAACGGCTGCAAGGATATCGCGACGCAGCTGATCGAATGGAACGCCGGCAACGGCTTCGAGGTCATGCTCGGCGGCGGCCGCAGCAATTTCTTGCCGGCCGAACTCGCCGACCCTGAAGCGGCGGACAAGACGGGCTCGCGCAAAGACGGCCGCAATCTCGTCGAGGAGTGGAAGGCGAAGTACAATGACGGCGCCTATGTCTGGAACAAGGCGGATTTCGACGCAATCGATCCGGAAAATACCGGCCGTATCTTCGGGTTATTCGAACGCTCCCACATGCAATACGAAGCCGATCGCGCCAATGATAAGGGTGGAGAACCTTCGATCGCCGAAATGACATCGAAGGCCATCGACGTCCTCTCGAAGAACGACCAAGGCTTCGTTTTGATGGTGGAGGCTGGTCGCGTCGATCACGCCCACCATGCCGGCAATGCTGCTCGTGCGCTGACCGACACGATTGCTGTTGCCGATGCGGTCCAAGCCGCGTTCGACAAGGTCAATCCCGAGGAAACCCTGATAATCCTGACGGCCGATCATAGCCATACAATGACGATCAATGGCTACCCGCAGCGCAACAATCCGATCCTAGGCGTTGCCGGCGAAGGCGACGACAAGAAGCCGTACACGACGCTGAGCTACGCCAACGGGCCTGGCGCCAAGGCTGAACCGCGCGCGGACCTTAGTGGCGTCGACACGACCGAGGTTGACTATCTTCAGCAAGCGCTGGTTCCACTGGAAGAGAGCGAAACACATGCGGGCGATGACGTCGCAATTTTCGCGGCTGGCCCGTGGGCACACCTGTTCCGCGGCGTGGTCGAGCAGAACCTGATTTATCACGTTATCGCCTACGCTTCGCAAATCCCTTCCAAGACCAAACACATGCCGACCGGATCGGTAAAATAGGCAAGATCCAGTACCCGTTCTGGCCGCGAGAGCGTCTCGCGGCCAGCGTTCTAACGAAACAGCATCCGATCGGCGTGGCCGTTTCGAGGAACTCGGGAAAGTGACGATGGCGGCCGCAGTTTTCGCGAGCCTATTGCCTCCCAGTCACGTGACTTCACCTGATGTAAGTGGGCGAAATGCATTCCGCGCGTCGTACAGCATTCCCACGAAGGCGCTCACGAGGCGCGAGGCGGCATCGCCGGGTGGACGCAGAATAAGGGCCCGGAAGTTGAGCTGCGGCTCGAACGGAATGATCGCGAGTTGGCTCCGCCTTGCCGGGTCGATGGAAAACGGATTGGCGATTCCGATCCCCGCACCTTCGGCGACCAGTGTGATGACCGTCGCCGAAAACGGCGTGTCGACCACAATATGAGGCTCGACGTTGTTCGCAGCGAGCATCCGGTCCAGTGTGTGGCGGACCGTATCCTCCGGCGACAGCGCGACAAATCTCTCGTGGTGCAGGTCGGATAATCGAACCACCGCGCGAGAAGCAAGCCGATGATGTTTCGGCACCACACACATCGCGCGTGGCGTTGCAAAGACGCTGGAATGAAGGCCGCTGGTATCTATCTCATCGGCCGCCAGGCCGATATCCACCTGTGCGGATAATACGAGATCGCGGACGATTGACGACGTTCGGACCTGAAGCGAGACATGCACGTTGGGATGCTGTTGCAGAAATTGAGCGACGGCACGGGGAACCAGGCTGGTTCCGAGCGCAGCGAGCGAGGCGACACGAACGGTACCTTCGCCGACCTCACGGATTCTCAGCGCTGCTTGCCGCAAAGCGTCCAAGCCGACGAAGTTCCGCACGACCTCCTCGTGAAAGAGCCGCCCCTCTCTCGTAACGGCGAGCCTTCCTTTGACGCGCTGAAACAAGGAAAAACCGACTGAGCGCTCGAGCTTCGCCAGCGACCGGCTCACTGACGGCTGCGACATCCCCATCAGCTCGGCGGCGCTGCTGGCGCCGCCGCTGATCATGATGGCATGGAATACTTCAACATCTCTCAGGTTCATTCGGCCGTCCATGTCAAATTTGAATGGAGTCGTACTACTGCGGTCATGGCTTGAATAGGCCAATTATGGTTTCGTAGCTGCCGGAAAGCAGGAACCGCATGCAAAACGAAACGCTACATGTCCATCCCCCCTCCGCTGAAGACAGCGAGTTCTGGGGGTTATCCCTTCCGATACATCGGGCTTCCACGGTCGTATTCGAAACAGCTGAGGCATTCGAATCGCGTCACGAGCGGATCTA
The DNA here is from genome assembly GCF_055811195.1 of Mesorhizobium sp. WSM4823. Classification (NCBI taxonomy): domain Bacteria; kingdom Pseudomonadati; phylum Pseudomonadota; class Alphaproteobacteria; order Hyphomicrobiales; family Phyllobacteriaceae; genus Mesorhizobium; species Mesorhizobium sp. WSM4823. Next base: position 404,337 of record NZ_JBVVQL010000004.1, on the reverse strand, counting down.
TGACGGCTATTCCTACGGGCTCTACGGCACGCCCACCTCAAGAGCGCTCGAACGGCAGATCGCAGCGCTTGAGGGCGCGACACGCGCGCTGCTGACGCCCTCAGGCCTCTCGGCAATCGCCCTGGTATGCCTGGCCGTGGCCAAAACCGGCGACCGAATCCTGATGCCGTTCTCGATGTACGGGCCAGCGCGTTTGCTGGCCAGCAGATTGCTTCAGGCGCTGGGCATAGAGACCGTCGGCTACGACCCGATGATCGGGAGCGGCATCGCCGAGTTGCTTGACGCGCGGACCAGCCTGGTTTGGCTCGAATCACCGGGCTCGGTGACCTTTGAAGTCCAAGACGTGCCTGCCGTTGTAGCGGCCGCACGCGAGGTCGGTGCTGTGGTAGCTGCCGATAACACCTGGGCGACGCCGATCCTCTTCAATCCGCTTATCCATGGTGCGGATATCTCGATGCAGTCGCTGTCGAAGTATGCGAGCGGCCATTCCGACCTTCTGATGGGCTCGCTCGCTGTACGGGACGAAAAGCTGTTCAGAAAGCTTAAGGACACAGCCCGCCTGCTCGGTCTGGGTGTGAATCCAGACGATTGCTTTCTATGCGCCCGTGGCTTGAAGACATTGCCGCTCCGCCTGCGCCAGTCAGAGCGCTCGGCAATTCAGATCCTCGAGGCAATTCGTTCTCATGATGCCATCGCCCGGGTGCTCCATCCCTCTGTTCAAAGCCATCCCGGGCATGAGATTTGGAAACGAGACTTCGACGGCTCCAACGGCGTGTTTTCGCTTGTATTTGCGCCAGCGCCTAAAGAAGCCCTGCAGCGAGCATTCGGGTCGCTGCGGTATTTCAAGATTGGGGCGAGTTGGGGCGGGGCAACCAGTCTGATGGCTCCGAGCGATCCCCGTGACAGCCGGCCCGACCTTGACTGGCTACCGGATGGACAGGTGGTGCGCCTCTCGATCGGACTCGAAAATGTCATTGACCTGATCGAGGATCTGAACGGTTTTCTCTCCGTAATCGCCGGCGCAAAGCAGGCGCGGCCCGGTCGCATTGCCGGCACCGGGCTGGAAACAACATGGCAATCCAGAGGTGACTGAAATGAAATGGAGTATATCTGCCTATGTGGCATTGCTCGCGGCTTCCGTGTTGGCTCCCGAACAATCGTTTGCCCAGCAGACCGTCGAGCAAATCAAAAAGCGTGACTACGTCATCTGCGGCGCAAGCCAGGGAAACCAGGGCTTCTCCGCACCGGATGAAAAAGGGGTCTGGCGAGGGCTCGACGTAGACACCTGCCGTGCGATCGCGGTTGCTATTCTCAGGGACAAGGAGAAGGCCCGTTTCGTTCCACTCAACGGTGCACAACGCCTCATCGCTCTGCAAACCGGCGAAATCGACGTGCTTCCACGGACGACCACCTGGACGCTGCGGCGAGACGCCAACGGCGTGAACTTCACGTTCGCCAACTATTACGAGTATGACGCCTTCATACTCCCCAAAAGCTTGGGCATTACCGAAGCCAAGGACATGAAGGGGGCGTCCGTCTGTCTCCAGTCGGGCTCGACGACGGAGGTGACACTCGCTGACCTCGACCGAAAATATAGCCTCGGTTTAAAACCCATTCTGTTCGACAACGTGCCGGCGACGCGCCAGGCCTTCTTCGGGGGACGCTGCGATGCCCTCATCTCCGATGCTTCTGCGCTTGCATCCTCCCGCGCCACCCAGGCGAAAAATCCGGATGACTACGCCATCATTCCCGCAAGCGGCCATTATGAAGCGCTGGCGCCGGCGGTCAGACATGGCGACGAACAGTTCTTCGACATCGTCAAGTGGTCGTTCCAGGCACTGATCGCCGCCGAGGATCTGGGCATAACCCAGGCGAATGTGGATCAGTTGGTGGAATCCGACGATCCGAAGGTTCAGCGCTTCCTTGGGGTCGAGCCGGGCAATGGCAAGGCGCTCGGGCTCGATGAAAAATGGGCCTATAACATCATCAAGCAGATCGGCAACTATGGCGAGATTTTCGACCGCAACGTCGGCAAAGATAGCCCCATCAAGTTGGAGCGCGGCTACAATCGCTTGGCGCGTGATGGCGGTCTGATGTTCCCGCTGGTCTTCAACTGACGGGCAAGGGACAGGGATGTCAAACGTGATGGGCCGGATTTGGTACGATGTCCGTGTTCGCGCCGGGCTCATCCAGATCGTCATCCTCGCCGGGTTCGTAGGCACGATCTCCTGGCTAGCGGTGAACACCGCCGAAAACCTCGCGCGGCGAGGCATCCGGACTGGTTTCGAGTTCTTGTCCGGCGCCGCGCGCTTCCCGATTGCCGAGAGCCTGATCGCCTATGATCCGACGTCTTCCTACCTGCGGGCCTTTACGGTAGGGCTGATCAATACGCTCCACGTCTCGATCCTGGCGATCGCAATCGCCACGATCCTCGGCGCCGTTATCGGCATGGGCCGCCGCTCGGCGAATCCAGTCGTGGCAAATATGGCCGGGGTCTATGTCGAGGTCTTCCGTAACACACCCCTCGTCGTGCAGCTTCTCTTCTGGTACGGGCTTCTCACGCTGGCCATGCCAGCCTCCCGCGCGGCCCTGGAACCGGTTCCGGGTGTCTTTCTGTCATTGCGCGGCCTCTTCTTTCCCTGGCCGGTGTGGAACGAAACAATCGCACTTCTCTTGATGATTGGGATCGCCGGAATTGCGGCGAGCATCTCAATTGCGGCGATTTCCCGACGGGACGGCCGCCTTTTCAAGCGAAGATCTATGGTCCACAAAACCATCTTGGCTGCGTCGGCAGTCGGTATTGCTGCTGCCATTGCCACGGGCACCGTCCGTTTCGACTGGCCAGCGCTGTCCGGGTTCAACTTCGAAGGCGGTGCTACCCTGACGCCGGAATTCACGGCGCTGATGGTCGGCCTGGTATTGTACACGGCCGCCTTTGTTGCCGAAATCGTTCGCGGCGCCATTGCCGCGGTCCCGAAGGGCCAATGGGAGGCCGGACGGGCAGTCGGCCTTCGGAAGCGACAAATCCTGCGGCTGGTTGTTTTGCCCCAGGCGCTACGGTTGATGGTTCCCCCCATGACCAGCCAATATCTCAATGTCGTGAAGAACACGACCCTCGCTCTGGCGGTCGGCTATCCGGATTTCGCCGCAGTGGTCGCCACGACCATCAATCAGACAAACCAGGCAATAGAGGGCGTGGCAATCCTGATGGCGGTCTACCTCTCTATCAGCTTGTCGATCTCTCTGTTCATGAACTGGTATAACGCCAGCGTGGCACTGGTGCAGCGATGACTATGATCGCCGAGCAATTCAACACGGTTTCGGTCAATGCGACCGTTGTCGAGCGCCCGGTGGAAGCCAAGAAACCCCTCTGGCACGTCCTCTTCGGCGACATCGTAAGCGCCGCGCTGACGCTGGCGGCCCTTGCCTTTCTTCTCCTCACGCTTCCGAACCTCATCCGGTGGGGCATTCTGGATGCAATCTGGTCACCCTCGGAAGGAACGGCATGCCGCGAGGCGGACGGCGCCTGCTGGGCGTTTTTGCGCGCCAAATACCGCCAGATCCTGTTCGGCATCTATCCGCCAGAACAGCAATGGCGTCCGCTGTTGGGATCGATTGTGGTCATGATCCTTGTCGTGGTGAGCCTTCAGCCCGCCGCTTGGCGGCGCTCGCTCCTGGTCGGCTGGATTGTCGGCACCGCCGCATTCTTGACGCTCATGTCTGGAGGTGTTTTTGGACTCGCCCCAGTCCCGACGGCCTATTGGGGCGGGCTGCCGGTAACTCTGCTCCTGGCTATCTCAGCGCTAGGTATTGGGTTTCCCTTCGGTGTCGTTCTGGCCCTCGGGCGCCGGTCGGTCTTGCCCGTGCCAAGACTTCTCTCGATAGGCCTGATCGAGATCATCCGCGGTCTCCCTCTCGTTAGCCTTCTTTTCATGGCCTCGATCATGCTGCCAGTCATGCTGCCCGATGGAATGACCATGGACAAGCTGGCACGCGCTTGCGTGGCCCTAACTGTTTTTTCCGCAGCTTACATCGCGGAAGTGGTGCGTGGAGGTCTTCAATCGATCCCGGCTGGCCAGCCGGAAGCAGCTCGCGCGCTGGGGCTCTCCTGGCTCCAGACGACGCGTCTCATTGTGCTTCCGCAGGCGTTGCGCAATGTGATCCCACCACTTACCAATACCGTCATCGTCATGGTCAAGAACACCGCGCTCGTGTTGGTCGTCGGACTCTTCGATCTTTTAAGCGCTGGAAAGGCTGCCCTCACCGACCCGGATTGGCCGAGTCCTTTCGCTGAGACCTACTTGTTTATCGCGGCGATCTATTTCGTGATCTGCTTCGGCATCTCGAAATACAGCATCTTTTTGGAAGCTCGCTTCGCCAACGCGACGCGTTCATAAGGCGCACGATTGGCTGCAACTGATCGTTACTCTCGACGGATTACAGCCCGATCGTGATCGACGGTTGGCGCGTATTCGGCTTCCAGCATGACGTGGTCCAGTCCGAATCGATCGCGGAGCCGGGCCTTTATTTCTCGCTTCAGGATATCGGCTTTCATCAGGTCTCGCTCTGAAACCATCAGATGCGCTTCCATTGCCAGCCTTTCTTCATCCGGTCGCCAAACATGGACGTGATGGATGTCTTCCACGCCTTCGAAACCTCGCACCTCGGCTACCATGCCCTGGAGATCGAAATCGGCAGGCGCGCTCTCCATTAGAATGTCGATTGCTTTCCGAATTTCGTGATAGCCATGGACGAAGATATACAAGGCAATGACGGCCGTTATCACCGGATCGACCCATATGACGTCGAACAGCAGAATGAGAACGCCCCCGATCACCACACCAACCGTGGCCAGCGTGTCGGCAATCATGTGCAGGTACGCACTTCTTATATTGAGGCCGCGATCCTTCGAAAGGACCCAGACAGATAGCGCGTCCTCAACCGCCGCGATCGCTCCGACGATGATCATGACCCACCCTCCGACCTCCTGAGGATTGAGGAACCGGTCTACAGCCTCATAGAGCAAATAAAGAGCAATCAAGAACAAGGTCGTGAGGTTGATAAGCGCGCCGATCGTTTCGGCGCGATGATAACCAAATGTCCGGCGCTCGTCGGCTTTGCGTCGCGATAGCCGCCATGCCGCCCACGAGATGCCAAGCGAGGCCGCATCGCTGGCGTTGTGGGCGGCGTCCGCGAGCACAGCCAAGCTGCCCGAGAGCAGGCCACCGACGATTTGCGCCACCGTAATTCCGACGTTCAGCGCAAGCGCTATGACAAGCCGAGTGCCTTTTTCCATCTCAATGTGCGAATGGCGGCCCATATGCATTCCACGTCCTGAATTGCTTGGAACGGATGGCGATGGCGACAATGGCGGTTGCAAGCCACATCACGCAATCCTTGCGCGTAGTGTCTTCCGGACGGCCGTCTCCTCGGTTATAGGTGCTACAGCCGCTGGCGATGAGGCGATCCCGTGTCGTTGCGTCCGCCTTTCGCCTGTTGCGGACGAAACCCGCTCCATCCGCCTTGCCGTCCACGCAGAGTCAAGCGTCCCAGCCTCGAACTCGGCTTGGCCGGTCCAATGCGCTTAGCCAGGATCCGACAACAGCCAGCCCCGCAGCAAGATAGATCATTCCCATGGGCACCCACATGATGAGGCCAGCGAGCTGCTGGTCCTGAAGTGGGGACATTTCCCAAGCCATCGCCCTCGTTGCGATCAACGGATACCAGATCGCTTGCGAGAACGTCAGAAGCGCGCCGAGCAGACCTGTGTGCAGAATCGTTCCGAAGAGGCTGAAAGCCACGACGCCGGAGCGCTCGCCAGGTGCCCGTACTGCGTCGATCACTGCCTTCCAAAAGGTGAAGCTGACAGTCAGCAGAGTGCCGTACATGAGAAGATGAACACTGTCATTGAGCAGCGCAGCCTCGTAAAAAAGTGGAACATGCCAGAACCATATCGCCGCACCGTAGGCGCCACTGACGAAAAGGAAATGATTGCTCAGGATAGGTCGTGGGGCGCGTGATCGACCCCAGCCCAACGACAGCGCCCTGCTTAGTACCCTTCCCGGATTGCTTAGTAAAAGCAGTGGCGGAGCGACGGCAACGAGCGCAACGTGCTGCAACATGTGAGCCCATGCCAGCGTTGATGCCATTCGGCAAAGGGGCGAGAGCACGGCAGCCCCGAGCACCAACATCCCCCCGGTGAAGAAAACCCTCTCAGCAATCGTGGGCCGCTCACTTGAAACCGCAAGCCGCCTGAAACCAAACACGTATAGGAGGATGGCAAAGGCCATAGGGAACGCGACTGCGGGGGCGAAACTCCACTCGCGCCAGAGGTTCGCCGGATCCGCCGCGGGAAAACGCGCGAGGCACAATGTGAAAAGCCCGGACGATCCACCTTCATCTATTAAGGACCTGACCACTACCGCGAGCAGTGCCGTGCCCAAGCTGATGAAGGTGAATGTTCGGCGCTGAATGGTTCTGGAGATCATATTATTCAAATTCCAGCCGATCGACTCTCGCCCCCGCGCTCAGAGGTGTCGGCAGTGCTCATTCGCATTCACCCAGGGGTCTATTCAAAATGGGTCGCAATACCGGCCCGGCAAGGCCATTCTGCTGGGGCTGAAACCACAGGTTTCTCTATGGACAAGCCCGCGCCGGGAGCGGCACGGGCTTGTCCTGTCGGAAGGTAAAGAAAGCCGCGGCGGCGACCGTGGCGCGAAAGCTCTCCGAGCTTCCTTTTGCAAACGCCTCAATGTCGCCGACGCCGAGCTGCTGAGCGCGGAATTTACACGGTCGACTTTAGCGGGAGTCATTTGCCGGCTGCTGCGGCCGAGCGCGATGCTCTGCGGAGCGCGATCTTGATTCTGTACGCGCTACAGGATGCATGCTCCTCGAATCAAGAAAGGATCGCCATGCCGCCTGATTACACACCCGCCGCCGGGTATCATTGGCTCACACCGTTCTACGACTTCGGGGTCGCGGTGCTTACACAGCGAGCATCGGTGGCGGAGCGCTCTCATCGCGCAGATCCGGCCGAGGACCTAGACTAGGCTCTCGCGCTGGCACTCGGCCTTGCGGTCCTGTTCATGACCGCACCTTCCATCCCGGGCGCAATCGTGTTCGCGATTTTATTCGGGCTGGGCTCAGGCTTCATGAGCATTGTTGGCGGCACGCTGCCGCTCGAACTGTTCGGCCGCGCCGGCTACGGCGCGCATGTAGGTTGGAGCACGGCAGCGCGGCAATTCAGTTCGGCGTTCGCGCCATTCGGTCTTACTTTCATGATGGCGGGAGTCGGGGTGTTTCCGGCACTATGGATCAACACTCTGGTTGGATTGTTTGGCATTGCGGCGTTCGCGGGCATTGCACTCACGCAGCAGCGAGCGCGTAAAACAACTTCGACAGAAGAAATCCCTCCCGCGCTTGGTGCTGAGATTGCCTGAGAGAAGCCGCGGCATCGCCTGCGGTACTGCATTTAGTACTGCATCGCAAATTGAAGTCCCCTTAAGCCTTGATTTTTATTGTCTTTTCGGCCTAAGTCCGTCCAATCCATCATGGGACGGTGACGGAGGGTGCGCTGCTCGCAGTCCAGGTTGAGCTGCGTGGTGCAGGGCTGCCATAGACACTCAGATTGAAACAACTGCGATGTATAGCCGATCGCCTGCTGGCCATCCTCGCACCAGAATTTAAGCTCCATTTTCGCCAAACTACGCCAGAGCTTGCGAGCGATTGGTGAGCAGCCTTTGCATAAACGCTCGTGTGTCTGCGGCTAACTTATTGAAATCATTGGCGCACCCGACAGGATTCGAACCTGTGACCTCTGCCTTCGGAGGGCAGCGCTCTATCCAGCTGAGCTACGGGTGCCTTCAGGATCGACGATCCGGAAAACGAACTAGCCGGTAACCGGCCAGCCACGGCTTCTTATCTGATGCGGGGGCAGGCTTCAACGGTCAAGTGGGAGGTTGTGCGAATTCCGGGAAGCAGAGGTCGCAGGCCCGTTTTCTCCTACGCGCATCGGCCATGCCGAGACGGAATGTAGCAACCCATTTGTTCGAGTGTGAGCGAGCTATCCGGAGTATCGGTTGTTATTGTGCCAAACCAAGGCATTTGCGTCGGGCTGCTGGCTGATCATGGAAGGAACGGCAATTGCCGATCCATGCAGCTCGTAGTAATGCCGACCGTTCTCAAACTCCTCGCGGATTCGTCGGCTCACTTCAAAACGATGATCTGGTGTGACCGTTACATACCCTTGATCGAACAGGCTATGAATGTCCCGCCGCATCAGAATCCCGTTGCTTGGCGCATGTTCCCCGCCTTCCGCATACGGACGAATATGGGCGGCCTCCAAAGCTGGTAAGGTACGTTCTTTCGTGATGGCGCAGCGCCTGTCATAAAGGTCGGTCACCAATAGCCTGAATGCGCCCTGGCCGAGACGCGGCCGAATAAGTACGGGCTCGCCAAATCGCGACTTTCCTTCCGAAAACCCTGTGCCGGAAGCAGCCGGAGCCATTGCATCTTGCACCGTGTTCCACAGCGCCGCTCCTTCGGGGTCGTCAGTCCCGTAAGTCGTGAACGAAACAATGTTCTTTGACCAAGACGACGGCGGCGAAAACCAGCGGCTCTCATCAAGAAAGAAGGGCTGCGTGAGAACGCGACAGCCGATTTCGACAGGCCCAGGCGTGTTCGGATCGAGCTTCCGATAACGGAGGATACGGGATCGCATTTCCGGTAAGCTTGTAACGCCATTGCTCGTTCCGAACGCCTCCCACGCCAACGATAGCGGCATGATGGTAGAGGACGCAAAGACCCCGCCCCCCACAATCATGTTGATCGGTGAATGCAGCTTAAACAGAAAGAGCTCACCAGGTTGCAAGGCGCGAAACGCCTTTGGTGACGGCGACCAGAAATTAACCTCGGTCAAATCAGGCTGGCGGCGGAGCTGTTTAAACCAATCCCCATCCGTCACCGCGACCACAATCTTGACAGCCACGCTGGATTTGCCTCCGTGCGGCTATCCCAATATGGAGAAAACCGCTGCCCCAATAGGCAAACTAAACTACGAACACTTGTTTACCAACGGCTTTTATTCGCTCACTTGTGTGCCTGAAGACAATCCTGCAGAGCGCTTCCGGAGTTTCCTACCCTCCCTCACTCCTGCGCATACAGCAGCCTTGTCGTCGTGTTCGATGCCGTCGACAGGCTGCGCTGGATCAGCGCTTCGACGTGGTCGTTGCGCTGGCGCGCGCTGTCGGCGCCCATCACCACCAGGATCAGCCGGCGGCCGTCGGCATCGTAGGAGGTGACGATGTTGAAGCCTGAGGCCCTGATATAGCCTGTCTTGATGCCGTTGACGCCGCGGACGCGGCCGAGCATGTCGTTGTGGCCGCGCACCAGCCGGCCCCGGAACATGAAGTCGCTTTCGGAGAAATAGTGGAAATGCTGCGGGAAGCGGGCGCGCAGCGCCATGCCGAGCACCGCCATGTCGCGCGCCGTCGTCTGCTGGACGCCGTCCGGCAGGCCCGAGGCGTTGCGGAAGACGGTGCTGCGCATGCCGATCTGGCGCGCTTTGGCCGTCATCATTGCGGCGAACGCCTCTTCGCTGCCGCCGAGATATTCGGCGACGGCAACCGCCACGTCGTTGGCCGATTTGACGGTGATCGCCCGGATCGCCGATTCGACGTCGATCGCCTCGCCGCGCCTGAAGCGCAGCTTGGTCGGCGGCTGCCTGGCGGCGTTGGCCGAAACCGGGATCAGCGTCGTCTTGGTTAGGCGGCCCTGGTCCAGCGCCTCGAACAGCAAATAGAGCGTCATCATCTTGGTCAGCGACGCCGGATAGCGCGGCGCCGTCGAGTTGACCTCGAACAGCGTCTTGCCGGTGCTGCCATCGATGACGATGGCCGCATATTTCTGCGGCGCCGCCGGCACCGCCAGCATGGTCTCCGGCGGCGTCGTCGTGCAGCCGGCGACGAGCGCCAGCAGCGCAAACGCCGCGACAAATCTTTGGATGAGCGGAAAGAGGCGCGGTTTGGACAAGATGGGTCTGTTCTGAAGGTAAGCAGTTGCTGAAACGAGTGGGAAACTAGCCTAACCCGATTGCCCCGTCCATTTGGTTAATGCCGGTCTTGCCCAGGGTTATCCCCGGATAAACGCATTTTCGCGACCGCGCCGTCGATGGCCACTGGGCCGCGCAATCGCCTGTTTCCGCCCTGACCTTTCCACGCGGTCGCGCTCCGGCTAGAAAGAACGCGGCATTGGGTATTGGGGGGATTGCATGGCGGGCGGTATCGGCATGGGCGGCGCTGCGCCGTCGCTTATCAGGGCATCTCTTGGCCGCACCGGCAGATGGGCCACGGGCGTGGCCTTCGTCGGCGGCTTCATTTCCGACATCCTCACGCCGCTGGCGCCGTTCGCCGCCTATATCGCGCTGGTCGCCGCGATCGCCGCGGCGATCATCGCCATCGCTATCGTGCTGCGGCTGGTGCTGGCGGCCAAGGCGCTGCCGGCGCTGGTGTTCGCCAGCACCGCCGCGGCGGTCGCCGGCGGCGTCTTTGCCATTCAGCAGCAGACAAGTTCCCAGAACGGGCTGATCGCCGGCCTGGTGCCGGCGGTGGCCGAGCTGCAGCGCTCGATGGGCATTGTCTCGGCCAAGGTGGCGAAGATCGAGCAGACCGTCACCGAGACGCAAAAGACGGTCGAGACGGTCAAGCAATCGACCGACAAGGTCGTGCAAAAGACCGACGAGATCGCCTCGGTCCAGCAGCAGCAGACCGAGCAGGGTGCCGAGACGCAAAAGACCGTCGAAGCGGTCAAGCAGACGACTGACGCCCTGGCCGACACGCTGGCCGACACCGTGGCTGCCGGCCAGCAGCAGCAGGCCCAGGCCGAAAAGCTGCAGGCGACGACCGAGCAGATCGCCGTTTCGATCGACGCCATCGCCAAGGGCTTTGCCGCACTTGCCGCACAGGGCGGGGCGATCGCCGAGCCCAAGCGGCCGGACGAGTTTTATCACAATGCCCGCGTCTACGAATTGTCGGGCGACATGCTCAATGCCCGGCGTTCCTACCTCGCCTTCGCCGGCTTCGATGTCGACGCCATCGACCCCTATACGCGCTTCGCCACTCTGCTTCGGGTGCAGGACGGCAAGGCCGGCGCCCGCGAGGTGTTCGGCGCATTGGCCGACAAGGGCAAGGCGCTGTCGATCAAGCTCGTCCATGCCTTGCAGTTCGACGATGCCCAGCGTCTCCAAAAACTCAATGCGTTCGTCGCCGCCAATGCCGATTTCGCGCCGGCCTATTTCCTGCTGTCGCAGGAGTTTTCGGAAGATCGTCTCGGCTTCCAGGCGCTGTCCGACAAGCGCAGCGAGGCGACGGCGCTGACCAGGTTCATGTCCTATGAGAAGGACGGCGGGCTGCTCAAATATTTCGTCGATCAGACCCAGCTCGCCGATTGGCTGGACCGCAGCCGCAGCCGGCTGGCAGCGCTTGGCGACGTGCTCGATGCCGGGCGCTTTGCCCCGACGCTGACGCCGATGCGCTCGAACCAGGGCTGGTCGATGACCATTTCCATTCCGGAAGCGGCGACCGGCATTTCATGGCGCATAGGCGACAGCGGTCCGTTCACCGAGACGGGTTTCCTGGCGCTCAACGACCAGACCACCGGCAAGCCGATGCCCAATCCGAGTTTCGAACTGCCCGACAGCACCGCCGCCGGCAGCATCGCGATCAAATATCTCGATGTCAGGGGTCGCGAGACCGGGCCGTTCGACATCCGCTTCGATCCCGAGGCGGCACTTCAGCAAGGCAATAAGCAGATCCTCGACCAGTTCTGGACGTCGTGGATCGCCTTCGACGCCAGCGGCAACCGCGGCCTGGTCTATTTCACCCAGATGCTATCCTACCGCTGCGCCATCAAGGCGGTGCATTACGGCCTGAACGGTGCTGCGCTCGACAAAGCGATCGAGATGCCGCCCTGCGACCCCAAGGACCCCTACGCCATCCCTTACGAATACCAGCCCTATTTCAAGGTCGCCGACGACGTGACGTCGATGTCGGTCCAGGTTACCTACACCGACGGCACCCAGTCGCCGGTGCGGGAGTACATCAGGCAGTAAGGCGATCTGCTGCGCCGACGCCAGTGCTGTCTGACGTAAAATGCCGGCCACGCGGCTTGCGCAACCGGCACATGCAGGTTTTGCTGGCGCCGATAGAATCACGAGGTGCGCCATGGAAACGCTGACGATAAAGGCAAAAGGCATTTCGGTGACGGTCGATCTCACCGTCGGCCATCTCGCCGACATGGCAGTCGACATCGATGGGCGCCGGTTGCGGCCGCTGCATCGCGCGCCGTGGATCGACGAGCCGCGCGAGACGCTGCCGCAGGACCTGCCGGCCGGCACTGTTCGCCTGTCCGGCGACTTTCTCTGCGCGCCGTTTTCGCGAAGCGATGTCGAAGAAGCACCCCTGCACGGCTGGCCGGCCAACAGCCCGTGGGACGTCATCGACTCCAAGGCCACCGCTGATGGCTGGCGCGCTGTTTTCAGGCTGCAGCGCAAAGTCATGGGCGCGACGGTCGACAAAATACTTACTGTGCGCGACGACCATCCCTTTCTCTACCAGGAGCATGTTTTTTCCGGCGGTTCCGGCGCGATTTCGGTCGCCCATCATCCGATGACGGTGATGAAGGACGGCGGCAGGCTCGCCTTTTCGCCGAAGCGGTTTGCCGCAACGCCGGACGACTCGCTCGAGCCCGATCCGGCCCGCGGCCGTTCTCTCCTGGCCTATCCCTCGCGTTCCACCGACCTGACGCGCTTTCCCACCGCCGGTGGCGGCACGCTCGACCTGACCGACTATCGCATGGACCAGAGCCGAGAGGATTTCGTCACGCTGGTCGAGGCCGATCATGACGGGCCGGGCTGGACCGCGCTGGCGCGAAAGGCCGAAGCCGATCTCGTTCTGGTGCTGAAGAACCCGGCCGAACTGCCGGTCACCATGCTGTGGGTCAGCAATGGCGGACGCGACTACGCGCCGTGGAGCGGCCGCCATCGCGGCGTGCTCGGCATCGAGGACGGCCGCACGGCGCTCGGCCATGCCGCCTCGCTCGGCGACAACTGGCTGAAGCGGGAAGGGGTGGCGACCGCCTTTGCTCTTGGCGAAGGCCGCAGCGTCTCGTTCCGCCACGTCATCGGCTCCCTGCCCCAAGAAGCCGGCGGCGAGCCGCCGCGCGACGTTGCGACCGCGCAGGGACGTATGCACATCGCGGCTGCCGATGGTTCGGTGAGGGATGTCGCTTTCGACAGCGATTTCTTGCGGATTGGCAGGTCGGTCCCAGGTTGAGCGCTCTCCTCCCCGCCTTCGTGTCGAGGAACCAATCCGGGGTTTGAAATTTCCGCGAACTATCGCCAAGATGCGGTCGACCAGCCAGAAAGGCACCGATGTCCGAGACCGCTCATCTCGCCGCTACCATCTTCAAACGCGCCGGCAAGGCGCAGCGTTTTGTCGTTGCCATCGCCGGTCCTCCGGGCGCCGGCAAGTCGACGCTGTCGGCCCGCTTGCATGAACTGCTGCCGGAGGGTGCGGCCGAAATCGTGCCGATGGATGGCTTCCATTACGACGACGTCGTGCTCGATCGGCTCGGCCTGCGCACGCGAAAGGGCGCTCCGGAAACGTTTGACTTTGCCGGCTTCGAAACCCTGCTGAAGCGCATCCGCGCGGGCGAGCCCGACATCGCCATTCCGGTGTTCGACCGCAGCATGGAATTGTCGCGCGCCGCCGCCTCGATCATCGCTGCCGATACCAAGTTCATCCTGGTCGAAGGCAATTATCTCCTGCTCGACGAGGAACCCTGGTCACGACTGGCGCCGCTGTTCGATTTCTCGATCTTCATCGGCGTGCCGCGCGCCGAGCTCGAGCGCCGGCTGCTTGAGCGATGGCACGAGCATGGCCGCTCCGACGAGGACGCCCGCGCCTGGATCGCCTCCAACGACATGCCGAATATCGACCGCGTGCTTGCCCGCCGCCGGCCCGCCGATCTGGTGATCGGCGATCAAGCCTGATCGGCGCAGGGCGGCCCTGCCGGAACCTTAGGACTTTCCGGCCGTTGTGTCGGATACGGCAATGATGCTGACATGAGGGAAACGTCCAATGGCAACCATGGCAAGAAAGCCTGCGCCCGCCAAGGGCAGGGCGACTCGATCAAAGGCAACTCAATCAAAGACGGGCGCTGGCCCGGCAGTGGCCGCTCGCTCCAAGGATGGGGCAAAGCCCGCCTTTGGCAAGGCGACACCGAAGAAAGTGAGCCAGGCCACAGCTAAGTCAACGGCAAAAGCCGCCAAGCCGAGGAAATCGGCAAGCGGCGGCAGCTCGATGGCAGACAGCGCCATGCGCACGGTCAAAACGACGGCCAATGTGGCGGCCGGTGCGGTTGTCGCCACCGCCAGGGGCGCCGCATCGCTGGCCGCTTCGGTCATGGGCAAGGGCGGCTCGAAACCCAAACCCAAGGCAAAATAAGACCGCCGCCGAAATAAACCGCCGCTTTGTGCGGCTCGACCGGTTAGCCGCCAGTCAGCCCCGCGCGGGAATGTCGAGGCCCGTTTGCACTGCCGGCCGGGCAAGGCCGCGTTCCAGCCATGCCGCGACATTGGGAAAATCGTCGAAACCGACAAGGTCCCGCGCCTCGTAGAAGCCGATCAAATTGCGCACCCAGCCCAGCATCGAGATGTCGGCGATGGTGTAGTCGTCGTCCATGATCCAGCTGCGGCCCTTCAGCCGCGTCTCAAGCACGCCGATCAGCCGCCGCGATTCGTCGCGATAGCGCTCCAGCGGCCGCTTGTCGGCGATCTCGCGCCCGGCGAATTTGTGGAAGAAGCCGACCTGGCCGAACATCGGGCCGATCGCGGCCATCTGGAAGAACACCCACTGGATCGTTTCGTAACGCCGCACCGGGTCGGCCGGGATCAGCTTGCCGGTCTTGTCGCTGAGATAGAGCAGTATGGCGCCGGATTCGAACAGCCCGATCGGCCTGCCGCCCGGACCGTTCGGATCGATCATCGCCGGTATCTTGCCGTTGGGGTTCAGTGACAGGAATTCCGGCGTCCAGCTTTCGTTCTTGCCGATGTTCACCGCATGCGCCTCGTATGGCAGGCCGAGTTCCTCCAGCGCGATCGACACCTTCACGCCGTTCGGCGTTGGATACGAATAGAGCTGGATGCGGTCGGGTTGGCTGGCCGGCCAGCGCGAGGCGATCGGAAAGACGGACAGGTCGGTCATTGAAAAACTCCTTGGCGGGGATTTTTGCGCGCAAGCGGGAGGGGCGGCTCGCCGAGAATTAAGCGCGACGGGCGGCCCGATCAATATGACGGGTGAAAAGTCTCGCCGTGTCCGGGCAACCAGCCGTGAGCCACCTGCGGTCAGATCGCCTTGACCGCCAGCACCGCGTTGGTGCCGCCGAAGGCGAAGCTGTTGCTCATCGCAACGCGTACCTTGCGCTCGCGCGCTTCGTTCGGCGTGATGTCGAGATCGCAATCGGCGTCGGCCTCGCGAAAATTGGCCGTCGGCGGCACGATGCCGTCGCGGATCGCCATGATGCAGGCGATCAGCTCCAGGGCGCCCGATGCGCCGAGACAGTGGGCGTGCATCGATTTGGTCGACGAGATCGAAAGCCTGTGGGCATGATCGCCGAAGACGCGCTTGATCGCCGCCGTCTCGATCTGATCGTTGGCCTTGGTGCCGGTGCCATGCGCATTGAGATAATCGATGTCTTCCGGATTGAGTCCGCCGTCGACGAGGCAGAAGCGCATCGCCGCTTCCGGCCCTTCGATGGTCGGCGCGACGATGTCGGAGGCATCGCCGGAAACGCCGACCCCGGCGATTTCAGCGAGAATTGTGGCGCCGCGCGCCACCGCATGCTCATAGGTTTCCAAAACCGCCATGCCGGCGCCTTCGCCGAGCACCAGGCCCTGGCGATCGGCCGAAAACGGCCGGCACGTGTCGGGTGCCAGCACCCGCAGCGCCTCCCAGCCTTTCAGGATGCCCCAGACCAGCGGCGCATCGGTGCCGCCGGCGACCATGATATCGGCGCGGCCGAGCCTGATCTGGTCGACCGCCGAGGCGATCGCGTGATTGGACGAAGAGCAGGCCGAGGTGATACCGAAAACCGGTCCACGCAAGCCGAGATTCATGCTGACATGGCCGGCCGCCGCCCCGGGCATGACTTTCGGCACGGTGAAGATGCCGGCGCGGTTCTTGCCTTCGAGCAGGATGGCGCGATAGCTCTCTTCGATTGCTTCCCAGCCGCAGACGCCGACGCCCACGATGGTTCCCATCCTATAGGTGTTGGCTGCGTGCGAGGTCAGCCCGGCTTGTTGCGCGGCCTCCCGTGCGGCGATCGTCGC
The DNA here is from genome assembly GCF_055811195.1 of Mesorhizobium sp. WSM4823. Classification (NCBI taxonomy): domain Bacteria; kingdom Pseudomonadati; phylum Pseudomonadota; class Alphaproteobacteria; order Hyphomicrobiales; family Phyllobacteriaceae; genus Mesorhizobium; species Mesorhizobium sp. WSM4823. Next base: position 387,953 of record NZ_JBVVQL010000004.1, on the reverse strand, counting down.
CAAAAGGCTGAAGCGGTCCATCGACACGACCTGCTTGCGGTCGATACCGTGATCGGGAAGCGCCTTGATTTCGCAGCCGACCCTGACTTTCAGGTCATACAGTTCCGAATTGACGATCGGACCGATGGCCGAACGGCCGGCGCGCATCTCGCCCCAGATCTCAGGTGCATTGGCGCCGAGCCCGCATATGCCGCCGATGCCGGTAATGACGACGCGCTTGTGCATTCAGTCAGGCTTTTTCGCGATCAGCGCGCGAACCGCCTCGACCATGTCGCCGACGTTCTTCAGGTTGCTCCAGGCATCGACCGTGTTCATCTCGATCTCGATGCCGTACTGTTCCTCGAGGTCGAAGATGATCTCCGTCAGTTCCAGCGAATGGATGCCAAGCGAGGTCAGTTCGGTATTGGTGGTGATTTCTTCGCCACCGGGCTCGGCATGAGCCTTGATCTTCGCGATGATGTCTGTTGCCAGCTGGTCAGCCATTCGGTTCCTTCCCCAACCTTATCGTTTCTCGACGCCGACTGATCAGCGCCCCTTTTTCCGGATTCAAATCGTCATCGCGCCTTTTACCCCGTCAGGCGCTGCGTGACAGTACCAAGGTGGCTCCCTCTATAGAAACCGAAACGTTGTCAAGCAACAAGCTATATATCGACAAAGCCGCCGCTGTGCTTAACGTTGGCGCTGTGGATATGATCGAACATGGCCTGATCTCGGCGCTGCCGGCCCAGCGCGTCGCCGGAATGGCGCAGCTTGCCTGCGACAGGACCGGCGGCCGCACGCGTCTTCGGCGCCTCTATCAGGATGGTTCCGCCAAGATCCGCATGCCGGCCGTATCGGCTGATCCGCTCGAAGCCGTCTTGATCAACACGGCCGGCGGGCTGACCGGCGGCGACCGCCTGGGCTGGGAAGTCGATGTGGGCGCCGGCGCCTCCGCCTCCATCACGACCCAGGCCTGCGAGAAGGTCTACCGCGCCGCGTCCGATCGCGCCGAGGTGCGGGTGAAGCTGACTGTCGGCGCGGACGGCCGAATAGCCTGGCTGCCGCAGGAAACGATCGTCTTTGATCGATCGGCCTTTGCCCGCAGGCTCGACCTGGAGCTTGCCGCCGGCGCCGAGGCGCTGGTGCTTGAGGCAACCGTTTTCGGCCGCCTTGCCATGGGCGAACGCGCCGCGCAGGGCAGTTTCCACGACCGCTGGCGCGTCAGCCAGGACGGAGCGCTCGTTCATGCCGAGGATTTCCGCATCGGGCCCGGTATTGCGGCCACTTTGGGCCGTTCAGCGGTGGCCGGCGGCGCCATCGCCCTGGCGACGGTGCTGATGATCTCGCCGCGGGTGGAGGCTTTGCTCGATCCGGCCCGGCACATCATCGGCGACCAGGGCGACGCCAGCGTCTGGAATGTGAAAAAATCTGGCAAGCTTCTTGCGAGGCTGTTTGCCGAGGACGGCTACCAGCTCCGCAAGCGGCTGGTTCCGCTTGTCGAATTGCTCAACGGACGGGCGGGTCTGCCCAAATTATGGTCACTCTGATTCCGACTACGCCACTGGTGACTACGCCAATCTTGTTTACGCCATCCTAGGGAAACGCATGAACCTCACGCCAAGGGAAAAGGATAAGCTGCTCATCGCCGTGGCGGCGATTGTGGCGCGCAAGCGGCTCGAACGCGGCGTCAAGCTCAATCACCCGGAAGCGATCGCGCTGATCAGTGACTTCGTCGTCGAGGGCGCCCGCGACGGCCGCCCGGTCGCCGAGCTGATGGAGGCCGGCGCCCACGTCGTCACCCGCGCGCAGGTGATGGAGGGCATCGCCGAGATGATCCATGACGTCCAGGTCGAAGCGACGTTTCCCGATGGCACCAAGCTGGTAACCGTGCACCAGCCGATAAGGTGAGGTCGATAAGGTGAGGAGAGGAAATGCTTGAGCTGCGCCCCAATTGTGAATGCTGCGACAAGGACCTGCCGCCCGAGACGACGGATGCGCTGATCTGCACCTTCGAATGCACCTTCTGCGCCGATTGCGTGGAACATGTGCTGGGCGGCGTCTGCCCGAATTGCGGCGGCGATTTCTCGGTGCGCCCGATCCGGCCGGCAGCGATGCTGAAGAAATATCCCGCCTCGACAAAGCGCGTCCTCAAGGCCGAAGGCTGTGGCCCGGCCCGCAATGCCGCGTGACGGCTCGATCCTGACAACGGAAGGCATATCGATGATCCCCGCAACCATCAAACGCACGTCTCTCCCAGCGATCCTGCTTCTCGCCGCCGCAATGCCCGCCTATGCCCATGTCGGTATCGGCACGGCCTCGTCCTTGTCAGCCGGCTTCATGCATCCGCTTTCCGGCCTCGACCACATGGCGGTGATGATCGCGGTCGGGTTGTGGGCAGCGCTCAAGGGCGGCAAGGCGGTTGTTGCCTGGCCGCTCGCCTTCGTCGGCGTCATGCTGGCGGGCGGTGCGCTCGGCATGCTGCAGGTGCCGCTGCCGTTCGTCGAACCGGGCATATTGGCGTCCGTCGTGGCGCTGGGGCTGCTGGTCGCGCTCGCGGTCGACCTTCCGGTTTTGGCCGGCGTTGCCATCCTCGGCCTGTTTGCGCTGTTCCACGGTCACGCCCATGGCACCGAGGTGCCTGAAAACGCCGGCGGGCTCGAATACATGGCCGGCTTTGCCGTCGCCACCGCGCTGTTCCATGCCGCCGGCCTCGCTGCCGGCCTTGGGCTTGGCAAGCGGTTCCGCGGTCTCGCCCGCGCCGCTGGCGGCGCCTGTGCCGCCGTCGGTGCCGGCCTCGCCTTCGGCGTCTTGTGAGGCGGGCGATGATCCCGGGCGAAATCATCACGGCAGGCGGCGAGATCGAACTGAACAAGGGCCAGCCCACCGTCACCATGAAAGTGGCCAACAGCGGCGACCGGCCGATCCAGGTCGGCAGCCACTATCACTTCTTCGAGACCAATGAGGGGTTGAAATTCGATCGCGACAAGGCGCGGGGCATGCGCCTCGATATCGCTGCCGGCACGGCGATGCGCTTCGAGCCCGGCCAGGAGCGCGACGTCACTTTGGTGCCGCTCGGCGGCAAGCGCGAGGTCTATGGGTTTCAGCAGAAGATCATGGGCGCGCTGTGATATCCAGGACGCCAAGCAGTTTCGGCTCAGCCGGGCGGCTTGGCCGCCGCGTAGATGACGACCTTTCCGGGATCGTCGAATTCCACAGCAAGGACGTCTTCGGTCAGCACGCGTCGAGAGTCGATAGCGTTGAACAGCAATGCGTTCGCCTCGATCTCCTTGCGCAGTTCCGCAATGTCTTCCTGATGTTCCTTAACCTTGGTCTCGATCTCCGGCGGCGGACCGCCTTCCGTGCGCGCCGCATCGGTGAGGAACACGATGTCGACCTTGTCGAGCTTGGATGTCTTGCGCACCGCGCCGATGTTTTCACGCGTCCGGTCTATCGCCGTGGCGACTTTGCCGGCTTCCACGGTCGTATTGGTCTCTTCCTGGCCGACCTCCGAGCCGATGATCCTGTTGACGGTATCAGGGCCATCAGGGCCTTCAAGCCCCTGCGCATTCAGCGCGGCATGGGGAACACTCGCCGCGAGAAAGGCAGTTGCGGCAATCATATGCAGCCATCTGGTATCGGGGAAGGTGGTGATCGCCATCGCTTGCTCTCAGAGCCTCTTTCGAAACTCGTTTCTACGCCAAAAAGTCGAAACGTATTCTGTCCTGCGAAGGTTCCCTCCCCGATGCGGCAGGCCGGCCTTGTGCCGGCCCGCCATAGCGCATCGTCAGCTTGCTTTCTTGGTGATCAAGGTCAGCGCGCCATTGGTGTCCATGCTGGCGGCGATCACTTGCGCCGAGGTCAAACCCTTGGCTTCGAGCGCGGACTTGACCTGGGGCGTCGCGTCGATCGAGCTGCGCAATTTCTGCAGGCCGTCCTCGCCGCGCTTGGCGATCACGTCGTTGACCTTCGTCTGCGTTTCCTTGGGCAGTTCTTCGATGTCGACGACGTTGACGGACTGAATCGCCGGCGTTTGCGGTTGAGCGCCGGGCGCCGCAGGAGCGGGCGAAGCCGGCGGCTCACTGGGTTGCGGCGCAGGCTGTTGCTGGGCGCTGGCAGCGGTGGCGAACAGCAGGGTGGCGGCGGCTGCGAGACTTATCGTTTTGCGCATGGATCTTCCTTTCCATCGAGTGGCAAACGGTCGTTTTGGGGTGACCCGGCCACCTCAAACGCTAAATGGGATCGGAAAGTGTCGCCCAGCGGGTCATTGCGTGACCATAGGATGGCGACAATGTGGGGCCGGGCTTCGACAGGCTGTATTTTGGGTCGTATTTCAGGAGCAATTGCCGATGGCTAGAATCACCCGCGCCGCCTATGCCCAGATGTACGGCCCGACCGTCGGCGACAAGGTGCGGCTTGCCGACACCGAGCTGTTCATCGAGGTCGAAAAGGATTTCACCCTCCGTGGCGAAGAGGTGAAATTCGGCGGCGGCAAGGTCATCCGCGACGGCATGGGCCAGAGCCAGGTGTCCCGCGCCCAGGGCGCGGTCGACACCGTCATCACCAATGCGCTGGTCGTCGACGCCTCAGGCATCTTCAAGGCCGATATCGGCCTCAAGGACGGCCGCATCGCCGCGATCGGCAAGGCCGGCAATCCGGATATGCAGAACGGCGTCACCATCATCATCGGCCCCGGCACCGAGATCATCGCCGGCGAAGGCAAGATCCTCACCGCCGGCGGCTTCGACGCGCATATCCACTTCATTTGCCCGCAGCAGATCGAGGAAGCGTTGATGTCCGGCATCACCACCATGCTCGGCGGCGGCACGGGGCCGGCGCATGGCACGCTGGCGACCACCTGCACGCCGGGGCCGTGGCACATGGCGCGCATGATCCAGTCCTTCGACGCCTTCCCGATGAACATCGGCCTGTCGGGCAAGGGCAACGCGTCCTTGCCGGCTGCGCTTGAAGAAATGGTGCTGGGCGGTGCCTGCTCGCTCAAACTGCACGAGGATTGGGGCACGACGCCTGCGGCGATCGATTGCTGCCTGTCGGTAGCCGACGATTACGACGTGCAGGTGATGATCCACACCGACACGCTGAACGAGTCCGGCTTTGTCGAGAACACGGTCGCGGCGATCAAGGGCCGCACCATCCACGCCTTCCACACCGAAGGTGCCGGCGGTGGCCATGCGCCTGACATCATCAAGGTTTGCGGCCTGCCCAATGTCATCCCGTCCTCGACCAATCCAACCCGGCCCTACACCGTCAACACGCTGGCCGAGCATCTCGACATGCTGATGGTCTGCCATCATCTGTCGCCGTCGATCCCGGAAGACATCGCCTTTGCCGAAAGCCGCATCCGCAAGGAGACCATCGCCGCCGAGGACATTTTGCACGATATCGGCGCCTTCTCGATCATCTCGTCGGACAGCCAGGCCATGGGCCGCGTCGGCGAGGTGGCGATCCGCACCTGGCAGACCGCCGACAAGATGAAGCGCCAGCGCGGTTCGCTGCCGCAGGAAACCGGCGACAACGACAATTTCCGCGTCCGCCGCTACATCGCCAAATACACGATCAACCCGGCCATCGCGCATGGTCTGTCGAACGAGATCGGCTCGGTGGCGGTCGGCAAGCGCGCCGACCTTGTGCTGTGGAACCCGGCCTTCTTTGGCGTCAAGCCTGACATGGTGCTGATCGGCGGCATGATCGCCGCCGCCCCGATGGGCGACCCCAACGCCTCGATCCCGACGCCGCAGCCGATGCACTACCGGCCGATGTTCGGCGCCTATGGCAAGGCGATGACCAATTCGTCGGTAACCTTCGTTTCCAAGGCGGCGCTCGATGCCGGCCTGCGCGGCAGGCTCGGCGTCGACAAGCAGATGGTCGCGGTCGAGAACACCCGCGGCGGCATCGGCAAGCATTCTATGGTGCTCAACGACACTACCCCGCATGTCGAGGTCGACCCTGAAACCTATGAGGTTCGCGCCGACGGCGAACTACTCACCTGCGAGCCGGCCACCGTGCTGCCGATGGCGCAGAGGTACTTTTTGTTCTAACCAATCAACTTCGCCAAAGTTCATGAATTTGGTCAGATGTCTCTGACGGCAAAGCGCGCGCGTGTCGACTGCTCGCCCATAACTGTGCACGAATTGTCAACCGCCGCGCTGAAAACGCTTCGGAGAAGAACCTGATCGGCTCCATCTTTTGCTTCCAACTTGGAAATCTAGACCCTTTGGAGCAATATACGCTGGATGAACAAGATTTTTCGAAAACAGCAATTGACGCCCTACGAGGCCGACTATGCTCAGTGGTGCGCCGAACAAGGCGCACTGCTGCGCGAAGGTCGTCTGTCCGACCTCGATCGACAAAATCTGGCGGAGGAGATCGAGAGTTTGGGGCGTAGCGACAAAAGAGAGATCAGAAGCAGGCTGGGCACCTTGCTACTGCACCTCCTCAAATGGCAATTTCAAGCCGAGAAGCGTAAAGCCGGATGGTTGATGACAATTCGCGAGCAGCGATATCAGATCGAAAACCTGCTCGACGAAAGCCCGGGCCTGAAAGCTTATCCTGGGCAACAGCTCGGACGAGAATTCAGGATGGCGAGGCTAAAGACGGCGGACGAGACGGGTCTGAACGAGCGTGATTTTCCTGTCGACTGCCCGTATTCGATCAGTGACATTCTCCACCACGATTTTTTCCCGGGCGCTCCCTGGTCGTCGGATCAACTTATCCGCGATTAAGCCTTTAGACCGCGACGCTTTGAACAGCCCTTCGCACCGGTATCCTCCTTGGGCGGTTATGAACCAGCAACTCCCCTACGCCCACGACATCTTCCCGCACATCCGCATCATCTTGGGCATGGTGATCGGGCTTGGCGTCACGCGGCTGCTGTCCGGGGTGGCCCGCATTGTCCAGCATCCAGGCCAATACCGGCTCTATCCCGTGCATCTGGCCTGGGTTGCGTCGGTGCTTTTGATGCTGGTGCATTTCTGGTGGTGGGAGTTCGGTCTGTTCCAGATCGAGACTTGGACCTTCGGCAAGTACCTGTTCATCATCTTCTACGCGGTCACGCTGTTCCTGCTCTGCGCGCTGCTGTTTCCGGACTCGATGCTGGACTACACCAGCTACGAGGATTTTTTCTACTCGCGCCGCGCCTGGTTCTTCGGCCTGCTGGCGGCGACTTATCTGCTCGACGTGATCGATACGTTGCTGAAAGGGCCCGAGCATTTTGCTCGCTTCGGCGTCGAATATTTGTTCCGCACCCCGGTGTTCGTTGCGCTTTGCATCATCGCGATCCTCGTCAGCGACCGTCGCTTCCACATCGCCTTTGTCGCCGCCGCGCTGGTCTATCAAATATCGTTTATCCTGCGGCTCTTCGACACGATCGTTTGACTACGGCGCCGTGCGTCCTTTCGGACGCGTAAAGGACGCTGTAGAAACTTGATTTGGCACATGATCCTTCCCGAAATCGAATTCGATTTCGGGGTCATGCGCTGGCATTGGGTCGATGCCTGGAATGGACTAAGCTTTTACGAGGCAGGTTTTACATGAAGCTCGATATCCGCACCGACTTCACTAAATTCCCGCGTGCCGTTTCGGTGCTCGCCGCCGGCGAAGCGGGAGCGGTCACGCCATATGATCGGGCCGTGCTTGCCCATGACGAGCGGCACCTGCGCCGTCGCGCCATCGAGACTTCAGGCGGCGACAAGATACTGGTAGATCTGCCCGAGCCGGTTGCTTTGGGCGACCGCGACCGGCTGGTGCTTGAGGATGGCCGCCATGTCGAGATCATCGCCGCGGAGGAGCCGCTCTATGATATCCGCGCCTTAAGCCCGGTTCATCTCACGGAACTCGCCTGGCATATCGGCAATCGTCATCTTGCAGCAAGCATCGAGGCGGACCGCATCCTCATCCTGCGCGACCATGTCATCAGGGCGATGCTGGAAGGGCTTGGCGCTACCGTCATCGATGTCTCCGAACCGTTCGTGCCGGTGCGCGGCGCCTATTCCGGTCATGCCGAGGCACACAGCCATGCCGAAGCGCATTCCCACGCCCATGGCGAATCGCATTCCCATTCGCACAGCCACCACAGCCATCATCATGACCATGACTGACCAGCCTTCCGGCATCGCCCTGCTGCGGCTGATGGCGTGGCTGTCGCCTTCTTTCCCGGTCGGCGGCTTTTCCTACAGCCATGGTCTCGAACAAGCCGTGCATGCCGGGCTGGTCGCTAACAGCAAAGATCTCGCCGCATGGCTGGAGACGCTGGTCGAGCTAGGCTCGGGCTGGAACGACGCGGTGCTGTTCGCCGAGAGCTGGCGGCGCGCCCGCGAGGGCGGCGATCTCGATGAGATAGCGGCCCTCGCCGAGGCATTGGCCGGCTCACGCGAGCGCCACACTGAAACCATCCTGCAAGGGGCGGCCTTCCTGAAGGCGGCTTCGGCCTGGCCTTGCCAGGTGCTGGAACGCCTGCCGGCCGAATGCGCCTATTGCGTCGCCGTCGGCGCGGTGGCCGGCGGCAACGGCATCGCGCTGCAGGACGCGCTCTCCGCCTTCTTGCAGACCTTCTTTTCCAATCTCGTCCAAGCCGCAATCAGGCTCGGCGTCGTCGGCCAGACCGGGGCCACCGCGCTGCTCGCCGGCTTCGAGCCGCTGGCGTTGGAAACTGCCGCTCGCGCTTCCCGCTCGACGCTTGACGATCTCGGCGGCTGCGCGTTCGTCTCGGATGTCATGGCGATGAAGCACGAAACCCAGTATTCGCGATTGTTCCGCTCATGATCATTCTCGCCTTCGCGCTCTCGCTCGTCCTGCTGCTAATCACCACGCTGCATGTCTATTGGGGCATTGGCGGCATCTGGCCGGGCAGGGACGGCGTCTCCTGCGCCCACGCAGTGGTCGGCTTTCGCGGCGTCGACGAGATGCCGGCGCCCTTCGCCTGTTTTGCCGTCGCCGCTTGCCTCGGCCTGGCAACACTGTGGCCGATGGCCCTCGAGGGTGTTTTTGCCACGCCCTTTCCCAAGGCCGGGCTCGCCGCCACGGCGCTGCTCATCGCGCTGGTCTTCCTAGCGCGCGGCGTTGTCGGTTTCACGCCCTGGTGGCGCCGGCTGACGCCGGAACAGCCTTTCGCGCGGCTCGATATCAGCTATTATTCGCCGCTCTGCTTGGTTGTAGGGTTCGGCTTCGCCATTCTTGCCATCACGGAGTTCCCTGCATGACCCAAGCCAACGGTCCTCTTCGCATCGGTATCGGCGGTCCCGTCGGGTCGGGCAAGACGACGCTCACCGAAAAGCTTTGCAAGGCGCTGCGCGAGGAATTCTCGATCGCCGTCGTCACCAATGATATCTACACCAGGGAAGACGCCATGATGCTGGCCAGGCTTCAGGCGCTGCCCGAGGATCGCATTGTCGGTGTCGAAACCGGCGGTTGCCCGCATACGGCCATCCGCGAGGATGCCTCGATCAATCTGCAGGCGATCGCCGAGATGAACAAAAAGTTTCCGGATCTCGACATCATCTTCATCGAATCCGGCGGCGACAACCTTGCCGCTACCTTCTCGCCTGATCTCGCCGATCTGACGCTCTATGTCATCTCGGTGTGCCAGGGCGAGGAGATCCCGCGCAAGGGAGGACCGGCGATCACCCGATCCGACTTCCTGGTCATCAACAAGAGCGATCTCGCGCCCTATGTGAACGTCAATCTCGATGTCATGGAGGCAGATGCCGCCCGCATGCGCGGCAAGCGGCCGTTCGGCTTCACCGATCTGTCGCGCGGCAAAGGCCTGCAGGAGGTGATCGATTTTATCGTCGAGCATGGCGGGCTCAGGGTCGACGCCGCCAGAAGCACTGCGGCGTAAGCCAACGGCACTCGCCTGCACCAAACGAAACTGGTTGCGCGCGTCGGCAGTGCGCGGCATCCTTGCTTCTTCACGGAGGTTTTCGATGAGCATCGCCCGCCTGCAGAAAGAACCGCTGACCAACCTGCCCTTCTACGAAGAGCGCGTCGATCTGGCTTGCGCCTTCCGCTGGACGGCGCGGCTCAACATGCATGAGGCGGTGGCCAATCATTTCTCGCTGGCCGTCAACGATGACGGTTCGCAATTCCTGATGAATCCCAACCAGGTGCATTTCTCGCGCATCAAGGCGAGCGACCTGCTGCTGATCGACGCCAACGATCCCGATACGCTCTCCGGCCCGAATGCGCCCGACCCGACGGCATGGGGCTTGCATGGCGCCATTCATCGCAATGTGCGCCATGCGCGCTGCGTCATGCACGTGCACTCGATCCATGCCACGGTGCTCGCTTCGCTTGCCGATTCGACGTTGCCGCCGATCGACCAAAACTCGGCGATCTTCTTCAATCGCCACGTCGTCGACGGCCATTATGGCGGGCTCGCCTTCGAGGAGGAGGGCGAACGCTGCTCCCAATTGCTCACCGATCCCAAGGTCAAGGTGATGGTCATGGGCAACCATGGCGTTCTGGTCATCGGCGATACCGTCGCCGACACCTTCAACCGCATGTTCTATTTCGAACGCGCCGCCGAAACCTACATCAAGGCGCTGTGGACCGGCCGGCCGCTGCGGGTCCTGTCGGACGAAATCGCTGAGAAGGCGGCAAAGGAACAGGAAGACTATCCCGGCCAGGCCGAAAGGCACCTGTCCGAATTGAAGGCGATCCTCGACGAGCAGGAGCCCATTTACCGGAACTGAGAGAGCCCGGCTCCCGGTATAGCGGCGGGGAGAAGGACACTCTCATCCCGGTTCGCCAATCATCAGCGTTGCAGGAAGAGCGTCCGGGTTGCCAGCTCAGAGCCCCAGTTCGGCCCGCAATTCGTCGGCGCTGTTGATGTTTATCGCGCCCAGCGGTCCTTCCATAGGCGCTTCCGGCCAGAACATCGTTCTCATTCCCGCCGCCAGCCCCGCCGTGGCGCCGGTCACGCTGTCGTCAACGGCCACGGCATCGGCCGGATCGACCCCCGCCAGCCAGGCGGCACGCAGGAACGGTTCGGCATGTGGCTTGCCTTCGCGCACGTCGTTGCGGCTGACCGTCTTCATGCCGGGATAGAAAAGACCGACCATACGCAGATTGGCGTCGACGATCAGCCGGTCGGAATTGGACACCACCGCTTGCGCCACGCCAAGCCCGCGCAGTTCGTTGTAGATCTCGATCGCGCCGGGGCGCGGCTTCAGCGTCTCGGCCATCGGCAGATAATGGTCGTATTTGCGCACGATCCAGTCATCGAAAGGCAGGTCGAGGCCGAACTCGTCGCGCAGCATCTCGTAAACCGGCCATGCGGCAATGCCGAGCACGCGCTCATGCAGATTGGCCGGCGCCGCAATGCCGACGCTGTGCAGCGCCGCCACCAGCGCAGCCTCGTGCAACGGCTCGCTGTCGACCAGCGTACCGTCCATGTCCCAGAAAACTGCTTTCGGCGTCATGCAAGAATCCTTTCTCGATCCCCATACGGCGTTTGTGTTCCGAGATAAACCTTCGGGTCGCGGTCAGCGATGCCGGCACGGGCGAATCTTCTCTCGTCTTGTCAAAAACATGCAAGCAATTGCTCTGATGATAGGCAATTGCGCACAGCCGCGTTCCCTGCAAGACTATACAATCCGTTTCAAACGGTCGACGGGCTGGGAGGCAAGACGTGAATTCCCGACAGGACAGCGGCAGCAACAGGTTGGACGACGCAGCGCGCGCCGGCTGGCTTTATTATGTTGCCGGCAACACCCAGGACCAGATCGCCTCGACGCTCGGCATCTCGCGGCAGACGGCGCAGCGGCTGGTGTCGCTGGCCGTTTCGGAGGGGCTGATCAAAGTGCGTGTCGACCATCCGATCGCCAATTGCCTCGACCTCGCCGCGCGGCTGAAATTGCGCTTTGCGCTCGACCTGGTCGAGGTGGCGCCGAGCGATCCCGCTTCCTCCTCCACCATCGGCGTCGCCGTGGCGGCGGCTGCCGAAATCGAGCGGCGGCTGCGGTCGCCGACGCCGATCGTCATGGCGATCGGCACCGGCCGCACGCTGAAGGCGGCGATCGAGCAACTGCCGCCGATGGAATGTCCGCAGCACAGGGTCGTGTCGCTGACCGGCAACATCTCGCCGGACGGTTCGGCCGCTTTCTACAACGTCATCTTCACCATGGCCGACAGGGTCAAGGCGCGGTCCTTCCCGATGCCGCTGCCGGTCATCGCCTCCTCGCCGGAGGAGCGCGAGATGCTGCTCAGCCAACCGATGATCCAACCGACGCTGGCACTTGCCGCGGAGGCCGACGTCACCTTCGTCGGCATCGGCGATCTCGGCCCGAAAGCGCCGCTTTATGAGGACGGCTTCATTTCGGAAAGTGAACTGAAAGCGCTGCAGAAGGCGGGCGGCGTCGCCGAAATCGTTGGCTGGGTGTTCGATCGCGAAGGCCGGATGATCGAGGGCATCACCAATGACAGGGTGTCGTCGGCATCGTTGCCATCGCGCGAAAAGTCGCTGGTGATCGCGCTCGCCATGGGCGAGCGGAAACTGCCAGGCATCCTTGCGGCGGTGAACCGGCGTTTGGTCAATGGCCTCATCACCGACGAGCGGACCGCCGCCGCTTTGCTGGCCGGCGCATAGCCCGAAAGGACGCGCGGCGCATCTGAGTTGGCGATAAATCCCGCAAGGCTATTTGCGCCGGCCGGAAGGATCGTTGCCGTCGAGAAAACCCATGTCGCGCTGGAGGTGCGGCGGCAATTCCCTGATGTCGAGATAAGCCCGTTTCCTGGGTAGGTGTCGTACCAATCCACGCGCCACCCGCAAAAACCAGCCTTGGCCCGGCGTCCAAAATAGCTTTTCCTGTACCGTGGTCATGATCCTCAGCCTTCGTTATGGCTACGCATGACCCCGAAAATCGATATCGATTTTCGGAAAGGATCATGCGCAAAATCAAAAGTGCTACAGCGTCCTTTGCGCATCCAAAAGGACGCGCGGCGCTGTAGACGAGAGTGATCGTCGATCTCAAATATCGGCTGGACGGCGCCTTGCCGCCAATCAAACGTCGATCACCGCCCATAAGGAGACCTTATGCCCGAACTCAATGCGCGACAGATTTCGCAGCTCCCGCCGCTCGCCGCGATCCGCGTGTTCGAGGCGGTGGCGCGGCATCTCTCCTTCACCAAGGCCGCCGGCGAGCTCGGCATGACGCAGGCGGCGGCGAGCTACCAGATCAAGCTCCTGGAGGAGCGCGTCGGCGCGCCTTTGTTCCTGCGCCGTCCCAAGCAGATCGTGTTGACCGAGGCGGGGCAGCGTCTGGCGCCGGCGGTCAGCGAGGCCTTTGCCCTGTTAAGCGGAGCCTATGCCGCTGCGCGCAGCGGCGCCGATGGCGTGCTGTGCGTTTCGACGCTGCTGACGTTTGCGTCCAACTGGCTGGCCCGGCATCTTGGCTCCTTCCAGGTCGCGCATCCGTCGCTGGCAGTTCGCCTCGATACGTCGAACAGGGTCGTCGACTTTACCCGTGAGGATATCGACATCGCCATCCGCTCCGGCGGCGGCACCTGGCCGGGCGTCGAGGTGCACAAGCTTTTCAACGCGGATTTCACACCGGTTCTAAGCCCGCAGCTTGCGGCCAGCATCGGTGGCGTCAAGGAGCCGGCCGACCTGCTGCGCTTGCCGATCCTCGATCCTGGCGACCCATGGTGGCGGGACTGGTTCATCGCCGCCGGCCTGCCGGTCGAGGAATTGGCAAGGCGCCCCGGCACGAGCATGGGCGCGCAGGCATATGAGGCGAACGCCGCCATCGCCGGACAGGGCGTGGCGATCGTGACCAAGGCGCTGTTCAGCGCCGAACTTGCCGATGGCCGCCTGATCCAGCCTTTCGACCTGGTCGGCGACGATGGCCACGCCTATTGGCTGGTCTATCCCGAGGCGCGGCGCAACGTGCCGAAAATCCGCGCCTTCCGCGACTGGATCCTGGCCGAGATTGCCGGCCGATAGGTCGATCCAGCCGCGCCGAAGCCTGACCTTCTGACGCGCTGGCAAGCTCATTCAACCTGGCCTCAAATATCGCCGCAAGCGTCTGGAACCGGATGCCGCGGGAGCCAGCGTGCTGCGCTGCAGCAACGAATCCGGCTTGACATAATTCACGGAGAGTGAGTAATTGCCCATAGCCAAAGCAAATGCTCAGCTTGGTCTATGGGAGGAATTGATGACATTTCGCACGCTAACCCTGGGTCTGTTGTCGGCCAGCGCATTTGCGTTCGCCGCGCATGCCGAATCCATCACCATCGCCACCGTCAACAATGGTGATATGGTCCGCATGCAGACGCTGACCGACGACTTCACCGCCAAGAACCCCGATATCCAGCTCCAGTGGGTCACGCTCGAGGAGAACGTGCTGCGCGAGCGCGTCACCACTGACATCGCCACCAAGGGTGGCCAGTATGACGTGATGACAATCGGCACCTATGAGGTTCCGATCTGGGCCAAGCAGAGCTGGCTGCTGCCGCTCGACAAGCTCGGCGACGACTATGACGTCAAGGACATCATCCCGGCGATAGCAGGCGGGCTGTCGGTCGATGGCACCCTTTATGCCGCACCGTTTTACGGCGAAAGCTCCTTCGTCATGTACCGCAAGGATCTGATGGAGAAGGCTGGGCTGACCATGCCCGACGCGCCGACCTGGGACTTCATCAAGCAGGCCGCCGAAAAGATGACCGATCGCGCCAACGGCGTGAACGGCGTCTGCCTGCGCGGCAAGGCCGGCTGGGGCGAGAACATGGCCTTCCTAACCGCCATGTCGAACTCCTTTGGCGCACGCTGGTTCGATGAGAACTGGAAGCCGCAGTTCGACCAGCCCGAATGGAAGAACACGCTGCAGTTCTATGTCGACCTGATGAAGGCCAATGGCCCGGAGGGCGCGTCTTCGAACGGCTTCAACGAAAATCTGGCGCTGTTCCAGCAGGGCAAGTGCGGCATGTGGATCGATGCCACCGTCGCTGCCTCGTTCGTCTCCGACCCGAAGAACTCGACGGTTGCCGACAAGGTCGGCTATGCGCTGGCGCCCGACAATGGCTTGGGTAAGCGCGGCAACTGGCTGTGGGCCTGGTCGCTGGCCATTCCCGCCGGCACCCAGAAGGCAGATGCCGCTCAGAAGTTCGTCTCCTGGGCGACCAGCAAGGCCTATGCCGAGCTCGTCGCTTCGAAGGAAGGCTGGGCCAATGTTCCGCCCGGAACGCGTTCTTCACTCTACGCCAACCCCGAATACCAGAAGGCGGCGCCCTTCGCCAAGATGACGCTGGACTCGATCAATGCCGCTGATCCGACGCATCCGACCGTCAAGCCGGTGCCCTATGTCGGCGTTCAGTTCGTCGCCATTCCCGAGTTCCAGGGCCTTGGCACCACCGTCGGCCAGCTCTTCTCGGCCGCACTCGCCGGCCAGACGAGCGTCGACGACGCTTTGAAGCAGGCGCAGGACGCCGCCACGGCGACGATGACCGAGGGCGGTTACATCCAGTAAGGCTCCTCCCGGTGCCGGTTGCCCATCATGGCCGGCAGCAGAGGCCGCCCGAATCCCAGTTCGGGCGGCCACTTCCACTCTCTTGAAAATTGGCTGACCTTTGAAGGGTGACCGTCATGGCTACTCAGCAGACCCGTTCGCTTGCCCGCTTTATGATGGCGCCATCCGTGGTGCTGCTGCTGGTTTGGATGATTGTTCCGCTGGCATTCACCCTGTGGTTTTCCTTCCAGCAGTATAATCCGCTCAACCCGATCCGCGATGGTTTCGTCGGCTTCTCGAACTACGCGCTTTTCTATTCCAACCCGGCGTTCCTGCAGTCGATCCTCAACACGTTGACCATCGTCGTGGCCGTGCTTTTGATCACAGTGGTCGGCGGCATCCTGCTGGCTCTCCTGCTCGATCAGCCGATATGGGGACAGGGCATCGTCCGCATCCTCGTCATCTCGCCGTTCTTCGTCATGCCGCCGGTGGCCGCACTGGTCTGGAAGAACATGATCATGCATCCGCAATACGGCGTCTTTGCCGATATTGCGCGCTTCTTCGGCGGGCAGCCGATCGACTGGTTCGGGCAGTATCCGCTCACCGCGATCATCATCATCGTCGCCTGGCAGTGGCTGCCATTTGCGACATTGATCCTTTTGACCTCGCTGCAGTCGCTCGACGGCGAGCAGAAGGAAGCCGCCGAGATGGATGGCGCCGGCTTCATCAGCCGCTTCATCTATCTGACGCTGCCGCACATGTCGCGCGCCATCACCGTCGTCATCCTGATCCAGACCATCTTCCTTTTGTCGGTCTATGCGGAGATCCTCGTCACCACCAATGGCGGTCCGGGCTACGCCTCCACCAACCTGCCCTTCCTCGTCTACCAGAAGGCGCTGCTGGAGTTCAAAATCGGCCAGGCATCGGCCGGCGGTATCATCGCCGTCATTCTCGCCAACATCGTCGCCTTCTTCGCCATGCGCGCGGTCGGCAAGAACCTGGACAAATAAGGGAGGAAACAATGGCACGTGCAGTCAGCACCCAGCACAAGACGATCGCGACCGCGGCCGCCTGGATCGTCGCCCTGCTGATCTTCTTCCCGATCCTCTATACGATCATCACGTCGTTCAAGTCGGAGCAGGAGGCCATCCAGGGCTTCAACCTGTTCCCGTCGGGAACCACCGAGAGCTATACCGCGGTCGAGGCGCAGAACGGCTACTTCAAGTTCTTCCTCAATTCGGTGTTCCTGGCGGTCGGTTCGACCATCCTGGCTTTGCTTGTCGCCATACCGGCGGCATGGTCGATGGCTTTCTCGCCGGGCAAGTGGACCAAGGACATCCTGATGTGGATGCTTTCCACCAAGATGATGCCGGCAGTTGCCGTGCTGTTCCCGATCTATCTGATCTTCCGCGATACCGGATTGCTCGACAGCCGCATCGGACTGATGATCATGCTGATGCTGATCAACCTGCCGATCGTGGTATGGATGCTTTACACCTACTTCCGCGAGATCCCAGGCGAGATCCTGGAAGCAGCGCGCATGGATGGCGCATCGCTCTGGAACGAGATCGTCTATGTACTGACGCCGATGGCGGTGCCGGGCATCGCCTCGACGATGCTGCTCAACATCATCTTGGCATGGAACGAGGCGTTCTGGACGATCCGGCTGACCACCACCGAGGCAGCACCCCTAACCGCCTTCATCAGTTCCTTCTCCAGCCCGCAAGGCCTGTTCTGGGCCAAGCTGTCGGCGGCCTCGACCCTGGCGATCGCGCCGATCCTGATCATGGGCTGGTTCAGCCAGAAGCAGCTGGTGCGCGGCCTGACATTTGGCGCCGTGAAGTAGGGACGTTGCTCGAAGCATCTGTCGAAAAACAACCCCTCGGGGAGGAAACCATGGGAAACATCACGCTCAAGAACGTCTCCAAGTCCTTCGGGGCGACGACCATCATCCCGAACATCGACCTGGTGATCGAAGATGGCGAGTTCGTCGTCTTCGTCGGCCCGTCGGGCTGCGGCAAGTCCACCCTGCTGCGGCTGATCGCCGGACTGGAGGATACCAGCGGCGGCACCATCAACATCGATGGCCGTGACGTCACCGGCGAGGCGCCGGCCAAGCGCAAGCTGGCCATGGTGTTCCAGTCCTATGCGCTCTACCCGCATATGACGGTGGCCAAGAACATCGCCTTCCCGCTGAAGATGGCCGGCGAAGATCAGGCGACGATCGACAGGAAGGTGAAGGACGCGGCGCGCGTCCTGAACCTCACCAACTATCTCGAGCGCCGTCCAGGCCAGCTCTCCGGCGGCCAGCGCCAGCGCGTCGCCATCGGCCGCGCCATCGTGCGCCAGCCTTCGGCCTTCCTGTTCGACGAACCTTTGTCCAACCTCGACGCGGCGCTGCGCGGCACCATGCGGCTGGAAATCAGCGAGCTGCATCATCAGCTCAAGACGACGATGGTCTACGTTACCCACGACCAGGTCGAGGCGATGACCATGGCCGACAAGATCGTCGTGCTCAATGCCGGCAATGTCGAGCAGGTCGGCTCGCCGATGGAGCTCTACAAGACGCCGAAGAACCTGTTCGTCGCCGGCTTCATCGGCTCGCCGAAGATGAACCTGATCGAAGGCGCGCCGGCAGCCAAGTACGGCGCCAGGACCGTTGGTATCCGTCCGGAGCACATGAACATCTCGAAGACATCAGGCGACTGGAAGGCCACTGTCGGCGTCGCCGAGCACCTTGGCTCCGACACGTTCTTGCACGTGCAGGCCGACGGCGTCGGCCCGCTGACGGTGCGTGCCGACGGCGAACTGGCCGCCGATCACGGCGACACGATCTATCTGACCCCCGACAAGGCGAAGCTGCACCGTTTCGGCGCCGACGGAAAGGCAATGATGCAATGAGGCTTGAGGGTAAATCGGCGCTGATCACCGGGTCGGCGCGCGGTATCGGCAGGGCGTTCGCCGAAGCCTATGTGCGCGAGGGCGCCACGGTGGCGATTGCCGACATCAACCTCGAAGCGGCCGAAAAGACGGCTTCGGAAATCGGCAGCGCGGCTTATGCCGTGAAACTCGATGTCACCGACCTCACTTCGATCGAGGCGGCTGTCAAGGCGGTAGAGACAAGGACCGGCGGATTGGACATTTTGATCAACAACGCCGCTTTGTTCGACCTGGCGCCGATCGTCGAAATATCGAAGGCAAGCTACGACAGGCTGTTTTCGGTCAATGTCGCCGGCACGCTGTTCATGCTGCAGGCAGCAAGCCGCTCGATGATCGCGCGCGGCAAGGGCGGCAAGATCATCAACATGGCGAGCCAGGCCGGGCGCCGTGGCGAGGCGCTGGTTGGCGTCTATTGCGCCACCAAGGCCGCCGTCATATCGCTCACCCAGTCGGCGGGTCTCGACCTGATCAAGCACCGCATCAACGTCAACGCCATTGCGCCGGGCGTCGTCGACGGCGAGCATTGGGATCACGTCGATTCACTGTTCGCCAAATATGAAAACCGGCCGAAGGGCGAGAAGAAGAGACTGGTCGGCCAAGCGGTTCCCTATGGCCGCATGGGCACCGCGCAAGACCTTACCGGCATGGCGGTGTTCCTGGCCAGCGAAGACGCCGAATATATCGTCGCCCAGACCTACAATGTCGATGGCGGCCAGTGGATGAGTTGAGGGGGCGAAGGCGCTCTTCTCCCCGTTTCCTCCACGGGGAGAAGAGCCGTCCCGCCCAAGGATAAAAAGCAAATGACCGTGAAACTCTCGTCTTCCATCCTCGCCAAGCTTCCGCCCAAGGTTGCCGGCCCGAAATATGATCGCGCCGCGCTCAAAGCCGGCATCGTGCATTTTGGCGTCGGCAATTTCCACCGCTCGCACCAGGCAGTCTATCTCGACGATCTGTTCAATTCGAGCGTCGGCCACGAGTGGGCGATCATCGGCGCCGGCGTCTTCGAGGGCGAAAAGCTCGGCCGCGGCAAGCTGCAGGAACAGGACTGGCTGACCACCGTGGTCGAGCAGGACAGCGGCCACATGAGCGCCCGCGTCACCGGTGTCATGATCGACTTCCTGATGCCGGGCGATGCGGCAGCGATCATCGAGCGCATGGCCGATCCTGCTATAAAGATCGTCTCGCTGACCATCACCGAAGGTGGCTACTTCATCGATCCGGCGTCGGGGCTGTTTAACCCGACCCATCCCGACATCGTCGCCGATGCGCAGCCGGGCGCTACGCCGAAAACCGTTTTCGGCATCATCCTGGCTGGGCTGTTGCGCCGACGCGAAGACGGCATCGTGCCGTTCACGATCATGTCCTGCGACAACATCCCCCACAACGGCCATGTCACCGCCGATGGCGTCATTGGCCTCGCCCGCCTGATCGACGAGGATCTGGCAAACTGGGTGAGCGAGGAAGTCGCCTTTCCCAACGGCATGGTCGACCGCATCACGCCGGCCACCACCGACCGTGAGCGCGGCATTCTGTCGAGCGAATTCGGCCTCGACGACAATTGGCCGGTATTCTGCGAACCGTTCAAGCAATGGGTCCTGGAAGATCGATTCACCGACGGGCGCCCGCCGCTGGAAAAGGTCGGCGTGCAGTTCGTCAGCGATGTCGCGCCCTACGAACTGATGAAGATCCGCATCCTCAACGGCGGCCATGCGACTATCGCCTATCCGGCCGGGCTGATGGACATCCATTTTGTCCACGAGGCGATGCAGGAGCCGTTGGTGCGCGGCTTTCTCGACAGGCTGGAGCATGACGAGATCATCCCGACCGTGCCGCCGGTGCCGGACACCGTGCTGGAGGATTACTATCAGCTCATCGAGCACCGCTTCTCCAATCCGAAGATCGGCGACACGATTCGCAGGCTCTGTCTCGATGGCTCCAACCGGCAGCCGAAATTCATCATCCCGACCATCGCCGACCGGCTGAAAGCCGGCAAGGGCGTCGCCGGCCTGGCGCTGGAATCGGCGCTCTGGTGCCGCTACTGCTTCGGCACGACCGATAGCGGCGCCGTCATCGAACCCAACGATCCGAGCTGGGACCGGCTGCAGACGACTGCCAAAGCGGCAAAGGACGCGCCTGCCGCCTGGCTTGCCATGGAAGACATCTATGGCGATGTCGGCCGCTCGGCGGCGTTCGCCGAAGCCTTTGCCAATGCGCTCAAGGCACTCTGGGCGGATGGCGCGCGTACGACGCTGACGCGCTACCTCGCCGGCCAGCTCTGAATGGCGCCTGAGCTGGTCATTTTCGACTGCGACGGCGTGCTGGTCGACAGCGAGACGCTGTCTGTCGCGGCGCTGCTTGGAATGATCACGATTGCCGGCGGCACGATCAGCGAGGAGATCGCTTATGAGCATTTCCTCGGCAAGAGCATGAAAAGCGTTCGCGAAATTCTTCTTCGCGACTTCGAGCTTGATATCACCGACCGGCATCTGAGCGAGATGCGTGTTGAGCTGATGCGCAAGTTTAGCAAGGAGCTGAAGCCGATCCCCGGCGTCGGGCAGGTTCTGCCGAGCCTTGGCATGCCATGCTGCGTTGCCTCTTCCGGCACGCTTGAGCGCATCCGCCATGCGCTCGAGGTCACCGGGCTGCTCGGACTGCTCGAGCCGCATCTGTTCAGCGCCGCCATGGTGGCGCGGGGCAAGCCGGCGCCGGATCTCTTTCTCCACGCCGCCGCCGAAATGGGAGCGATCCCGCAAAATTGTCTCGTCGTCGAGGACAGCCCGGCCGGCGTCGAAGCGGCACGGGCCGCGGGCATGCGCGTGCTTGCCTTCACTGGCGGCTCGCATGCCGGCAACCCGGCATTGAAAGCGCGGCTTGCGTCGAGTGAACCGGACTTTATATTCGCCGACATGCTGCAATTGCCCGATCTGATTGCAGGCCTGGGAGCGAGAGCAAGAACACCTTGACGAACAATTTCGTTTGCGCGGTCGATGTCGGTACCGGGAGCGCCCGTGCGGGCATTCTCGACACCGGAGGCACCTTGCTCGGCCGCGCCGAGCATCCGATCGCCATGAACCGGCCGAAGGCCGATCACGCCGAACACGATTCGCAGGATATCTGGTCGGCGGTCTGCACCGCCGTGCAGGCAGCCCGCGAAAAGGCCGGCGTGGCGGCGGAGGACATCGTCGGCATCTCCTTCGACGCCACCTGCTCGCTGGTGGTACGGGACAGGAAAGGCGGCCAGCTCAGCGTCTCGGTGTCAGGCGAAACGCGTTGGGACACCGTCGTCTGGCTCGACCACCGCGCCATTGCCGAGGCCGATGAATGCACCGAAAGCGGCCACGCCGTGCTCGACTATATCGGCGGCGTCATGTCGCCGGAAATGGCCACGCCGAAGCTGATGTGGCTGAAGCGCAATCTGCCCGGGACATGGAATGAAGCCGGCTTTCTATTCGACCTTACCGACTTCCTCACCTGGAAGGCGACCGGCTCGCTCGCCCGTTCGCAATGCACGCTGACCGCCAAATGGACCTATCTGGCGCATGAGGAAACCGGCTGGCAGCGCAGCTTCTTCGAAACGGTAGGCCTTGCCGACCTGTTCGAGCATGGCAATCTGCCGGCCAAGGCCAGCCCGGTTGGGACCGACATCGGCCGGCTGAGCGCGCAAGCGGCGGCCGAGCTTGGCCTTACCGAAAAATGCCGGGTCGGCGCCGGCGTCATCGATGCCTATGCCGGCGCTCTTGGCGTGCTCGGCGGCTTTGCCGGCGACGAAACCAACATTGGCCGGCATCTGGCTCTGATCGCCGGCACGTCGAGCTGCGTCATGGCGATGTCGCCCGATCCGCAGCCCTTTGCCGGCGTCTGGGGTCCCTATTATGGCGCGGGCCTACCCAGGCTTTGGCTGTCGGAAGGCGGCCAGTCGGCCACCGGCGCGCTGCTCGATCACATCATCCGCTGGCATGGCGCCGGCGGTGAGCCGGATGCCGCCATGCACGCCAGGATCGCCCGCCGCGTCGCCGAACTGCGCGCCATAGAGGGCGAGAACCTCGCGGCAAGGCTGCATGTGCTGCCGGATTTCCACGGCAACCGCTCGCCGCTGGCCGACCCGCATGCCGTCGGCGTCATCAGCGGGCTGACGCTGGATTCGTCCTTCGACAGCCTGTGCAAGCTCTATTGGCGCACCGCCGTCGCCATCGCGCTTGGCGTGCGCCATGTGCTGGAGGCACTGAACGAGAACGGCTATCTGATCGACACGCTGCATGTCACCGGCGGGCACACCAAGAACCCGCTGCTGATGGAGCTTTACGCCGACGCCACCGGCTGCACCGTGGTCGAGCCGCTCGCCGACGAGGCGGTGCTGCTCGGCACCGGCATGGTTGCGGCCACCGCCGCCGGGCTTTTCCCTGATCTGAACGCCGCTTGCGTCGCCATGCAGCAGGGCGGCAAGAAGCGGGCGTCGAATCCGGCTGCCGCTGGCCGGTTCGATCGCGACTACCGCGTGTTTTTGGAGATGCATCGGCAGAGGCAGGCGCTGGACGCGATCAGATAGGATCGAACAGCCTGCAATGCGCCCGCTATCTCTGGTTCCAGCGCCGGATAATTGGTTCGCCGAGGTCGTGCTCGTAGCCGAGCACGCTTATGCTGGCGGTATCCAGGACGAGGAGGGCGCCGTCTTGCGGCGGCAGGCCGAGCCAGCGTGCGGCCAGCACCCGCAGGAAATGAGCGCTTGAAAACACCAGGACATTGCCGCTGACCTCGCGCAGTTGATTGACGATCCGGTCCGCCCTCGCGCCGACATCCTCTGCCGCCTCGCCGTCGGGGCAGCCGTCGCGAAAGAGACGCCAGCCTGGACGCTCGATGAGGATCTGCTTGGTGGTCAGGCCCTCGTAGGCGCCGTAATCCCATTCGGCCAGATCGGCCTTCTTCACGCCGGCCGAGCCGAAGCCGGCCAGCGTGCAAGTCTTGAAGGCACGCTGCGACGGGCTCGACCAGACGGCCTGGAACGAAAGCCCCTGCAGCCGCTCGGTGATCCGTCCGGCGGCCGCCTCGCCGGCAGGCGTCAGCGGTATATCGGTCAGGCCGGTATGCTTGCCGGAAGCGCTCCATTCCGTCTCGCCATGCCGAACCAGGTAGATTTCGGGAAACGCGCTCATCTGCATGCCTTTCGATGGACTCTGTACGCCGCCCCTTGTCGGATTGGCCACGGCGCAAACCATAGCGGCTTCCATGCTCTCTCCAAATAGGCGGGATTGAGACAAACTCGGCCTTTGCTGGCTTAATCCTTGCCTGCGTCAGCCTCTTGCCATCCTTACCAATTTCGTAGACAAGCCGTGCCGTTGATGCGGAATCCGGGCCAGTCGGCCATTTTTCGCGTTGAGACGCGGCTTCCGGTGTTTGCCGACGCGCCGCAATCGGATAGGCGAAAAAATGTCTGCGATCGAAGCCGGCGCTCGCGCGCCGGAAAACCTTTGGCGTCAGGAAATCAGGGCGACGCTGGCGCTCGCCTGGCCGATGGTGCTCACCAATCTCGGCCAGACCGCGATGACCGCCACCGATGTCATGATGATGGGGCGGCTGGGTCCGGACACGCTGGCCAGCGGCGCGCTCGGCGCCAACCTCTATTTCATGCCGCTGATCTTCGGGCTTGGCCTGATGCTGGCGACTTCGCCGATGATCGCTACGGAACTCGGCCGCCGCCGCCACTCGGTGCGCGACCTGCGCCGCACCGTGCGGCAGGGCCTTTGGCTGGCGATCCTCATCTGCATTCCAATCTGGATCTTTCTCTGGCACGGCGAGGCCGTGTTGCTGGCCATGGGCCAGGAGCCGGCGCTCGCGCACCAGGCCGGCATCTACCTGCGCTGGCTCGAATGGGCGGTCCTGCCCTTCTACGGCTATATCGTCCTGCGCTCGTTCATCTCGGCGCTGGAGCGGCCGGGCTGGGCGCTGGTCATCGTCTTCGTCGCCGTCGCCTGTAATGTCTTCTTCAACTGGGTGCTCATGTTCGGCAATCTCGGCGCCCCTGCGATGGGTATTGCCGGCTCCGGTCTCGCCACGACGCTGTCCAGCACGCTGATGTTCGTCGGCATGGCGGCTGTGGTGATGCTTGAGCCGAAATTTCGGCGTTATCGGCTGTTTGGGCGCTTCTGGCGAGCCGACTGGCCACGCTTCAAGGGGTTGCTGCGGCTCGGCCTGCCGATCGCCGGCCTCCTCGCCTTCGAGGTGACGATCTTCAACGCGGCAGCCCTTCTCATGGGCCTGATCGACGCGGCCTCGCTCGCGGCGCATGCCATCGCCATCCAGATCGCCTCGATCAGTTTCATGGTGCCGCTCGGCCTCAATCAGGCAGCGACGGTTCGCGTCGGGCTCGCCCATGGCGCCGGCAATGCGGAAGGCGTTTCCCGCGCCGGCTGGACCGCCTTTGTCATTGGCGTCTCGTTCATGGCGCTGATGGGGCTGGTGATGATCCTGTGGCCGCAGCTGCTGATCAGCGCCTTTATCGACCTTGGCGATCCGGCCAATGCCAGGGTGATCGGGCTTGCCGTGTCGTTCCTTGCCTTTGCCGCGCTGTTCCAGATTTTCGACGGCGCGCAGGCCGTGGCCGCAGGCATGCTGCGCGGCTTGCACGACACCACGGTGCCGATGATCTATGCGGCGATCGGTTATTGGGGCATCGGCCTGCCGCTCGGCGTGCTGCTCGCCTTCTATTCCGGGCTCGACGGCGTCGGCATCTGGATCGGCCTGTCGCTGGGTCTGGCGGTGGTGGCGGTGCTGCTTCTGGCGCGCTGGCTGCGGCGGGACAGGATCGCGCCACCGCTCTCCTTTGCGCATTGATGAAAGCGGCTGCCGGTTCGTCCGACGGCTGTCCAACTTTGTGTGTGTCGACCCTCACGCTTTCGTCGCGAAGGACGGCGTGACGTCTATGGATATTTCGTCTGATTTGCACTTGCGGCCGTTGGATCGCTCTGCAACTCCTCTGGCAATGGCAGACTTGAGCACCGCAAGTGCACCTCGCGGGCGAACAATTTTCGTTGTTTCTGCTGGTGCTCCTTGATGGCTGCTGCGAGCCCTAATCCGTACGGGCCAAGAAAGACGCCGGTCCCCCAACCCGGCTGCTTCTTTTCGCGTGCGTCGTAGTCCACAGCCTCCAGGCGGGCTTGCTGGCATTCCGGCGACACCCATTTCTGGTCTTGCTTCGAAAGCGACGCTCCATAGTCGACCGGAGAGGTCGCGCATCCAGCCACTGTCGCCGCCAACGCGACAAACATTGCAATTCTCATCCCGAGCCTTCCCTAAAGCATTGTGGAGAGTACACAAAACTCTTCTTACCGGATCGCTCCGACGAGGCAGCCGGAAACACGGTTATCGCTATCGATCGTTTCCACAGCGCAGAACCGGCATCCTAGTTTGTAGCCGCCCGTCGTTCAAGCGAACGTGCATATTGCGTCAGCGGGAAGCACATGATGAAGAAAATCAAAGCGACCAGCCCATAGACGGTGAACGGCTCGAAGGTTGCATTGTTGATGGCGTTGGATGTCCTGACCAGTTCCTCGAAACCGATGATTGAGGTCAGCGCGGTCGACTTGACCAGCTGCACCAGGAAACCGACGGTCGGCGCGCGGGTGATCGAAAACGCCTGCGGCAGGATGATCAGCCTGAGTTCCTGCAAATAGTGAAGGCCGAGGCTGGCGCCGGCGTCCCATTGGCCGCGCGGCAGCGCATCGACGCCGCTGCGCCAGATTTCGGCGAGATAGGCACTGGCGAAGAAGGTGAGGCCAAGTGCGGCGGCGGTCCACGGTTCGATACGCAAGCCCAGCATCGGCAGGCCAAAGAACATCAGGAAGAGCTGCATGAGCAGCGGCGTTCCCTGGAAAAGCGCGATGTAGCCCGAAGCAATTCGCCGGCTCCACTTGTTCTTGGCGATCCTGAAGAACAGAACGACCATGCCGACCACGCCGCCGCCGACAAAGGCGGCCAGTGACAGAAGCACCGTCCAGCGCGCGGCGAGCAGAAGGTTGCGCACGATATCCCAAAAGGTGAATTCGATCATGACACCCCGGCTCCCAGAGCGCGGCGGCCGCCGCTGACCAATAGCCGGCGCAGCCCCATCGACAGGACGAGGTAAACCATCGTCACCACGAAATAGGTCTCGAAAGCGCGGAAGGTCCGCGCCTGCAGCATGTCGGCCTCGTAGGTCAACTCGCGCACTGCGATCTGCGACACGACGGCGGACTCCAGCATCATGATGATGATCTGGCTGGTCAGCGCCGGATAGATCACCTTGAGTGCCTGCGGCAGCACGACCTTGACGAAGACCTGACGGGGCCGCAGCCCGAGCGCCAGTGCTGCTTCCGTCTGCCCGCGCGGCACGGCGTCGAGCCCGGCGCCGACGATCTCGATCGTGTAGGCCGCCATGTTGAGCGTCATCGCCAGCATGGCGGCCAGCACCGGATCGAGCCTTATGCCGATGCTGGGCAGCCCGAAGAAGATGAAGAACAGCTGCACCAGGAACGGTGTGTTGCGCATGACCTCGACATAGACGCCGATCGCCCGCTTGAGCAGGACAGGGCCGTTTCGCCGCCCTGCCGCGCCGAGGATGCTGAGGAACGTTCCCGCCAGCGTGGTCACGGCGATCAAGAGGATCGTCGTGGCCGCCCCTCGCGCGATCGCGCCTGTCGCATCGGCAAGCCAGCCGAAGTCGAGGCTATAGCCCACCCGCTGTCAATCCTTGAGGTTGTCGGGATTGAGCGGCGTCTTGAGCCAGGCCTTCGAGCTTTCGTCCAGCTTGCCGTCGGCCAGCATCTTGGCGACCGCGTCGTTGACGGCCTGCTTCAGGCGGTCCTCGTTCTTGTTGAGGCCGATATGCGAGGGCGAGGTGAGAAGCTGGAACTTCTGCTCCGGCTTCAGCGCCTCCTGGCGCGCGAGCACCTGAGCGCCGACGTCGTTGCCGACGACCATCAACTGGGTCTGACCCGAGATGAAGGCCTGGATGACGGAATTATAATTGTCGAAACGGCGGATATCGGCCGAGGCGGGTGCCGCCTCGGTAAGCGACGTATCTTCCAGCGTGCCGCGGTTGACGGCGATCGACTTGTCGGCGAGGTCGTCCTTGCCTTCGACCTTGAGCGCAGCCGGGCCGATCACGGCGATATAGTAGGGCGCGTAGGCGGCGGCGAAATCGATCACCTGCTCACGCTCCTTGGAATAGCCGACGCTCATCAGGATATCGACGCGCTTGTCGGTAAGATACGGGATGCGGTTCTGGCCGGTCACGCTGACCAAATTGAGCTTGACCTTGAGCTGGTCGGCGATGAACTGCGCCACGTCGATGTCATAGCCTTTGATGCTCATATCGGCACTGGCCGAGGAGAAGGGCGGAAAGTCGGAGAAAATGCCGACATTGATCGCGCCGGCCTTGGTGATGTCGTCGACCGCGTCGGCATTGGCGGCCTGGGTGGCGATACCAAAACCGGCGAGCATCAGCGCGGCGGCGATGGATGATCTGAGCTTCATGTGAAATGTCATTGTCGTTCCCCTGCTGGAAGCTTGTTTTGTTTGAATGCGGCCGCCGGCTCCAGCGCGGCGGTCGCCTTGGATTTGCTGCCTCAGGCTCCCTTGCCTGTTATTGCCGGGCTGAACACCATCAGGCTGAGAATCTCGAACAGCACCTGCGCGCCGGCATGGGCGGTGTTGGTGGTCGCGTCATATTGCGGCGCCACCTCGACGACGTCGCCGCCGACGATGTTGAGGCCCTTCAGGCCGCGCAGCAGTTCGAGCACCTCCCGCGTCGTCAGCCCGCCGACCTCAGGCGTGCCGGTACCCGGCGCGAAGGCGGGATCGACGCTGTCGATGTCGAAGGACACATAGGTCGGCCCGTCGCCAACGATCTTTCGCGCCTTCTCGATGATGGCGGGGACGCCGAGGCCGGTCACCTCTTCGGCATGCACGACGGTCATGCCGGATTCGTAGGTGAACTCCCATAGATATTCGGCCGAGCCGCGGATGCCGATCTGGATGGTGCGGGTCGGGTCGAGCACGCCGTCCAGCACCGCGTTGCGGAACGGCCCGCCGTGATGGAACTTGGTCATGTCGAACAGGCCGCTGGTGTCGCAATGGGCGTCGATGTGGATCATGCCGACCGGCGCCTTTTTGCCGACCGCCTTCAGGATCGGATGGCTGATCGAGTGATCGCCGCCGACCGAAAGCGGGATGACGCCGGCGTCGACGATCTGGTTGGTGCGGCGCTCGATGTCGTCATGGCTGGTCTCCAGCCGGTAGCGGCTCTGGAACGGCACATCGCCGATGTCGGCCACCTTCAGCTCATGTGTCGGCGCGCATTCCAGCACATGGTTGTAGGGGCCGATGCGTTCGATAGCGCGCAGTGCCCTTGGCCCGAAACGGGCACCCGGCCGGTTGGTGACGCCGAGGTCCATCGGCACACCGATCATCGCCACCTGCAGATCGCCGAAATCCGGGTTGTCGGCGGCAATTTGCCGGTACGGCGCGGCGAGGAAGGTCGGGATGCCGGAATAGGGCGCCAGCCGCGTGCCGCTCTTGGAAAAGATCTTGTCGGCGACCTTTCGGAATTTCGGGTCGAACATTTCGCCGCCATGGCTTTCGCCATATTTGCGACGCAACGCTTCGAGCTTGCCGCTGTTATAACCCATGTCGGTCCTCCATGGCTGGTGCAGTGCGGCCATCAATGACGGTCGCCATCCCGCCGGCTGCCTGCGGATTTCAGGCCTTGATACTGTTCCCGGGCAAAGTGTCTTGTAGCCGCATTGAAAAATCAATTGATATTGTTAGGGTCTTCGTTGTGAGGAAATCTCACATCATCTCGAGCACGATCTTGTCCGAAAACCGGGTTCCACTTTTCGGGATCGTGCTGCTCTGAGGCTCTGATGGCCAAGCGTCTGCCACCTTTGAATCCACTGCGGGCCTTCGAGGCGACGGCGCGTCACGCCTCGCTGACCAAGGCAGCGGCTGAGCTGAACGTCACTCATGGCGCCATCAGCCACCAGATCAAGGCGCTCGAACAGTCGCTTGGCGTCAAGCTGTTCGAGCGCGCCGGCCAGCGGGTGAAGCTGACGCCGCACGGCGCCGAATTGCTGCCGGCGGTGTCGACCGCCTTCGACGGCATAGCTGCCGCCACGCAGCGCATGACCCGGCCGGCCAGCACCGGCGCACTCTCAGTGTCCTGCGTGCCGGCGCTGCTTTTGCTGTGGATGATCCCGCGGCTCGGCAGCTTCACCTCGCAATACCCCGATATCAGGCTGACGCTGATCCCGTCCAACGACGCCAAGGACATCCGGGCACCGCATATCGACATCTGCGTGCACTATGGCGACGGCAGCTGGACCGATTGCTGGATGCGCAAATGGTCGGGTCTCGAACTGTTCCCGGTGGTCAGTCCGACGCTGATCAACAACCGTCCGATCCGCACCGTGCGCGATCTCGCCGATCATGTCTTCCTGCATGGCGACGACGGTCGTGAATGGCACACCTGGCTGGCCGCCGCCGACGCGCTGGACCTGGAGCGCGGCCGCCGCCATCATCTCGGCGACGCCCGCATGGCGAGCGAGGCTGCGGTTCATGGTCATGGCGTTGCGCTTGGCGATACGGTGACGGCAAGCGGGCTGCTTGCCAGGGGGCTGCTGGTCGCGCCGTTCAGCCTGTCGGTGCCGGCAGTCGACGATTTCTACGTCGTCTGTCGCAACGAGATGAGGTCGGCGCCGATCGTGCAGCTGTTCATCGACTGGCTGTTTGCCGAAAAGGAGCAGGCCGACGGCCGCGCCGATGCGCCGGTGGCGGGCCGTATCGGCATCCGCAGGAAGCGCCCGGCGCTGCGGGTGGTCGGCACTAAGACCGCATCCTGAGGCTGCAATTGCCGAAGCCGCATACATGCCGCAGGGTTCTCTTTTTGTCGGGCCAGCCCGCAAAGCGGCAGCACTTTCCAAAATTCAATGCTAAGAGGCATTTGGAGCAATTCCAGGAAAAGTGTGCAGCGGTTTTTCCGTCCGGAATTGCGTTAAACAAAAAAGCTAGAGCGAGCAGCGAAGGCGGCATTGAGACATGACTAAGACCGATATAGCGCGGCGCGTCTACAACCACACCTGGAAGCTCGACCCGATCGTCCGCAGCCTGCTCGACACCGATTTCTACAAGCTTTTGATGCTGCAGATGATCTGGGGCATGTATCCCAAGGTCGACACCACCTTCTCGCTGATCAACCGCACCACTTCGGTCCGTCTCGCTGAAGAGATCGACGAGGCGGAACTGCGTGATCAACTCGACCATGCGCGCACTTTGCGTTTCTCCAAGAAGGAGATGATCTGGCTCGGCGGCAATACCTTCTATGGCCGCAAGCAGATTTTCGAACCTGAATTCCTCGCCTGGCTCGAAAATTTCCGACTGCCCGAATACGAGCTTTCCAAGCGCAATGGCCAATACGAGCTGACTTTCAGCGGTCCGTGGATGTACACGACGCTGTGGGAAATCCCGGCGCTCGCCATCATCAACGAGCTGCGCTCGCGCGCGGCCATGCGGGCGTTCGGACCGTTTGCGCTCGACGTGCTCTATGCCCGCGCCAAGGCCAAGATGTGGGCCAAGACCGAGCGGTTGAAAGCGCTGCCCGGTATCCGCATTTCGGATTTCGGCACGCGTCGCCGCCATTCCTTCCTGTGGCAGCGTTGGTGCGTCGAGGCGCTTAAGGAAGGCATCGGCGAGGCATTTACCGGCACCTCCAACGTGCTGCTCGCCATGGATAACGACCTCGAAGCGCTCGGCACCAATGCGCATGAATTGCCGATGGTGCTTGCCGCACTCGCCAATTCGGAAAAGGAATTGAAGCAGTCCCCCTATAAGGTGCTGCAGGATTGGCAGCGCTACTATGGCGGCAATCTGCTGATCGTGCTGCCCGATGCTTTCGGCACCGCTTCGTTCCTGCGCGACGCGCCGGATTGGATCGCCGACTGGACCGGCTTCCGTCCCGACAGCGCACCGCCGATCGAGGGCGGCGAGAAGATCCTTTCCTGGTGGCGTGAAAAGGGCAAGGACCCGAAGCAGAAGCTGCTGATCTTCTCCGACGGGCTCGAGGTCGAGACCATCGAGGAAACCTACCGCCACTTCCGCGGCAAGGTGCGCATGTCCTTCGGCTGGGGCACCAACCTGACCAATGATTTCGAAGGCTGCGCACCGACCGAAACCAGCCGTCTCGACGCCATCTCGCTGGTCTGCAAGGTCACCGAGGCCAATGGCCGCCCGGCGGTCAAGCTCTCCGACAATCCGGCCAAGGCGACCGGCGACGAGAAAGAGATCGCGCGCTACATCAGGATCTTCGGCGAAAAAGACCGCGTGGAGCAACTGGTCAAGGTGTGAGGGTGAGGGAACTCTTGCACAGTATGAGTTCCTTCGCGCCCCCCTCTGTCCTGCCGGACATCTCCCCCTCAAGGGGGGAGATTGGCCGCTCGCTCGCTCAGCGCTTTTCTTGCCGGACCGAAAGCTGGCGAAGGCAGAAATTACAGCCAATCTCCCCCCTTGAGGGGGAGATGTCCGGCAGGACAGAGGGGGGCGCCGTAGAGCGCTGCCGCTTGGCAACAGTAATGCTCTTTGCGGCTTCGTTAATCCTCTTGTCACCCAGCCCCGCCTTCGCCCACGCCTCCGATCGCGGCCATGTCCTGCTTCTGCCGACCGGCTACTACGCCGCCGGTGGCGCGCTCGCCGTGGCCGTCAGTTTCCTCGTATTGGCCTTGCTGCCGTCAGACTTTCTCGGCCGCTTTTGGCGGCGGCGTCTGCCGCTTTTCGCATTCGGCGAGGGCGCTCGGGCAATCGTCAGTCTGGTATCTTTTGCCGGCTTTGCAATTCTTGTCGCGGCCGGCCTGTTCGGCAGCCGCGATCCGCTTTCCAACCCTCTGCCGCTGACGATCTGGACGTTGCTCTGGGTTGGGCTGGTTTTGCTGCAGGGGCTGTTCGGCAATCTCTGGTCATGGCTGAACCCCTGGTACGGGCCTTGGCGGGTCATTTTGCGCCTGTTCGGCAAGTGGCAGACATGGCGTCCGCCCCCGCGGCTCGGCTGCTGGCCGGCTTTCGTGCTGTTCTTCGCCTTCGCCTGGTTCGAGTTGATGGACCCGGCGCCCGACGATCCGGCGCGGCTCGCCTGGGCCGCCGGCCTCTATTGGCTGCTGAGTTTTGCCGCCATGCTGGTGTTCGGCTATCGCGACTGGAGCCGCAGCGGCGAGTTCCTGACCGTGTTCTTCGCCATGATTGCGCGCTTCGCCCTCCTCGAGCGCAACGAAGACCGCCGGCTCAGTCTCTGTTGGCCGGGCGCCAAGCTCAGCAATGTCGCGCCGCTGTCGTCCAGCGGCATTGCTTTCCTGCTGCTTGCGCTGTCGTCGGTTTCCTTCGACGGCTTGTCGAAAACCTTCTTCTGGCTCGGCCTGTTCGGCATCAATCCGCTAGAGTTTCCGGGCCGCACGACAGTGATCGGCATCGGCACCTTCGGACTGGTGCTGACGTTCGTGTTGCTTGCTGCGGCGTTCATCCTTGCAATTGTCGTTGGTCAGCGCCTTGCCGGTAGCCCGCATCCCCTCGGTCAGGCTGCGGGGCTGCTGGTCTGGTCGATCGTGCCGATCGCGCTCGCCTATCATGTCGCGCACTATCTGACGGCGCTGCTCGTCGACGGCCAATACGCCATTGCCGCTCTGTCCGACCCGTTCGCTTTGGGCTCGAACCTGTTCGGCACCGCCGACATGCAGATCGAAGCCGGCGTTGTTGCCGGCGCCGGCTCGGCATGGTGGCTGTGGAACGTCCAGGCCGGCGTCATCATCGCCGGCCACATGCTCGCCGTGCTCGTCGCGCATGGCCTCGCCTGGCGATTGCATACGGTTCCCGCTCAGGCGGCGCTCAGCCAATTTCCACTCACCGTGCTGATGATCGCCTACACGATCTTTGGGCTCTGGTTGCTTGCTACGCCGGCGGCCGGATGACACAGAAGCCCGGCTCGATGCCGTCGATCGATCCTTGGGGAAGCTCGCTTGCCACATCAGGGCTTTGATGATTTAGTTTGTACACATGCAATTTCGGCGCTCTCACCAGGAGCAACCAGTCTCGCTACAGCCATTGGTCAAAACTCAAAAAACAAGGGGAACTGCCGTGACCGACAAGAATGGGTTTTTCGATCTTTCCAAAACCGGTCTCACCCGCCGCACGGCGCTGAAGGGGTTGGCCGCGGGGGCCGGCCTTGCCGTCGCGCCTGGGTTCGTGCGTTACAGCCAGGCGCAAAGCTCGGCGCCGATAAAGATCGGCTTCCAGTCGCACCGCACCGGCATCGGCGCCGCCTATGGCCGCTGGTATGAGAAGACCACGGCCGCGGCGGTCAAGGCGATCAACGATGCCGGCGGCATCAACGGCCGGCCGGTCGAGGTGATCATCGAGGATGACGGCACCG
The DNA here is from genome assembly GCF_055811195.1 of Mesorhizobium sp. WSM4823. NCBI lineage: Bacteria > Pseudomonadati > Pseudomonadota > Alphaproteobacteria > Hyphomicrobiales > Phyllobacteriaceae > Mesorhizobium > Mesorhizobium sp. WSM4823. The sequence continues at coordinate 354,137 of NZ_JBVVQL010000004.1, read as the reverse complement.
ATCCCGGCCGCGGCGCCGAAGTGGTCGGCAAGTTCGCCACCCAGCACAAGACCGACATCGTCTTCGGCACGCTGTTCTCGCATGTCGTCATCGGCTCGGCGCCGGCCGCCGGCGAGGCCAAGATGCCCTATTTTGTCGTCAGCGAAGGCCATCACGTCGCCTCGACCAAGCTCAACCGCTACGTCTTCCAGCCCGGCATCACCGACGTGAAGAGCCAGATCCAGTCGATGGCGCCGTGGATCGCGGCCAACGCCGGCAAGAAGGTGACGCAGATCTTCCCCGATTTCGCCTTCGGCTACGACCATCGCGACTACCTGCCGCCGGCACTGAAGGCTCAAGGTGCTGAGGTCATCGCCCAGATCGCCATCCCGCCGACGGAATCGTCCTTCACCAAATATTTTCCGCAGATCCCAGCCGAGACCGAAGTGATCTACCACGTCATGGTTGGCCCGGCTGTGCTGACCTTCGTCAAGGAACTCGGCGAATTCTACGGCTCCAACCGGCCGCAGCTGTTCGGTTTTATCGATTCGCTCGAAGCCACCGACATCAACAGCCCCGGCCTCGAATTCCTCGACGGCAGCCATTTCTGGGAAGGCTCGCCGCGCTACGCGCAACCCGATGATTCCGCCGCGCAGAAGGCCTATCGCGCCGCCGTCGGCATTGACGACAATGGTGCTGCTGTCGGCGATCCCAAGGACGTCTCCACCGCCGCGCACATGTTCGGCTGCTGGGAAACGCTTTATGTCGTCAAGAAGGCGATGGAGGATGCCGGCTACAAGGGGCCGGAAGACCGCGCCAAGCTGGTCGAGGCGACCGAGGCCTTGACCGAATTCGCCGAAGGCCCCGAGCATCCGCAAGGGCCGAAGACCTTCAACGGCAAGATCCACCAGTGCTTCGGCATCCAGAACATCTCCAAGGTCGAAGGCGGCCGGCTGAATGTCGTCCATAAGACCAAGATCGAGGACGGCCTCTACGAGCCGGAAGGGGATTACACGACGCAGGCGCTCTAGACACGGCCTTGTCTGTAAGCGTGGGAGCCAAGCCACCCCCCTCTGTCCTGCCGGACATCTCCCCCTCAAGGGGGGAGATTGGCAGTTCGCGCGAAGGCGGCTGCCTACTGACCTTGGCGATTGGCGAAATCGATGATGACAGCCGATCTCCCCCCTTGAGGGGGAGATGGCCGGCAGGCCAGAGGGGGGTGCGCCTCGCACCGGCCATGGGCATATAACCGATGCACTTCGGACCTCATCTCCTCCTCGCCGCCCTCGAAGGCCTTGTCACCTCCGCCGTGCTGGCGCTGACGGCGCTCGGCCTGTCGCTGGTGTTCGGCGTCATGCGCGTCGTCAATGTCGCCCATGGCGAGTTCTTCATGCTGGGCGCGGTGCTTGCCTGGGCGATCTCTACGGCCCTATCAGGCCATCCGGCGCTCGGCTTCGCGACCGCGCTGGTGCTGGCGCCGCTGATCGTCGGCCTGATCGCACTGGTCGCCGAACGGCTGGTGCTGCGCCGGCTGAATTACAATCCGGAAGCCACCATCGTCGCCACCATCGGCATGCTCTACATCATCCAGCAACTGGCACTGACCTTCTATGGTCCGGAGGCGCGGCCGGTGGAGCCGCCCTTCAGCTACCGCATCCTTCTGCCGTGGTTCGGCTATTCCGGTTACAAGCTTTCGATCATCGCCGCATCGGCGCTTCTGTTAGTCGCGACGTGGTTCGTGCTGACGCGCACGAAAATCGGCCTCGTCATGCGCGCCACGCAATATGACAGCGAGACGGCGCAGGCCTTCGGCATTCCGGTCGACCGCGTCTATGCCGGCGTCTTCGCGCTCGGCGCCATGCTGGCGGCGGTGGCCGCGGTGCTGATCGTTCCGATCAGCCAGGCGCATTATCTGATGGGGCAGGACCCGCTGCTGCTGTCCTTCATCGTCGTCATCATCGGCGGGCTCGGCTCGCTGCGCGGCACTGTCGTCGCCGCCGTGCTCATCGGCCTGTCGGACGGCATCATCTCGGTGTTCTTCTCGCCGACCCTGGCCAAGATCATCGCCACGCTTTTGGTTGCCATGGTGCTGGTGTTCCGGCCGCAAGGCCTGTTCGGGACGGCATCGCGATGAAGGAGGCTTCACCGGCAAAAGCCTACGCGCTGAATCTGGGCGTCATCGCCCTGCTTTTTGCCCTAAGCTTCGTCCTGCCGGAGTACCACCACGGGCTGCTCGCCCGCATCATGGTGCTGGCGGTCTTCGCCATGGGCTACAACATGCTGTTCGGCTATGTCGGGCTGCTCAGCCTCGGTCACGCCATGTTCTTTTCGGCCGGGCTCTATGGCGCCGGCCTTGCCGTCATCCATCTCGGCTGGAACGTGCCGGCCGCCTTCGCCGCCGGGCTTGCCTGCGGCGCGGCTCTTGCGCTCATCATCGGTGTGCTGGCGCTGCGAACTTCCGGCGTCGCCTTCATGATCGTCACCATGATGTTCGCGCAGGTCTTCTATCTCATAATCCTCTATTTCGCGGCCTGGACCGGCGGCGACCAGGGTCTGGTGGTGCCGCAGTCGGCGCGTGTTCTCGTTTTTGGCAGCACGTCGCTCGGCCTCACCAATCCGACCGTGCGCTACATGAGCGCGCTCGTCCTGTTCTCGATCGTACTGCTGGTGACGCTCGCCGTCGTCCGCTCCAGATATGGCCGTGTGCTGGTCGCCATCCGCGAGAACGAGGAGCGGACCAAAATGCTCGGCTACGACACGTTTTCCAACAAGCTCGTCGCCGTCGTCGTCTCCGGCACCATCTGTGCGGCTTCGGGCGCCGCCTACGCGCTGCTGTTCGGTTATGTCGGCTCGACTTTCGCCTCGGTGCAATATTCCATCTTGCCGCTGCTCTGGGTGCTGCTCGGTGGTGCCGCGACCACGCTCGGTCCGTTGATTGGCACGCTGTTCATGTACTATGTCGTCGACATCACCAGCGGCTACACCTCGGCCTATCTGCTGATCGTCGGCATCGCCCTCATCCTGCTGGTGCTGTTTTTCCCCAAGGGCATTCTCGGCACCATCCGCCAACGCTGGCTAGGATGGCTGCCATGACGCCGTTGCTGACGACCAAAGGTCTGTCTCGCAATTTCGGCGGCCTGCGCGCCGTCGACGGCGTCGACTTCGCCCTCATGCCGGGCGAGATCCGCGCCGTTATCGGTCCGAACGGCGCCGGCAAGACCACCTTCGTCAGCCTGGTCAGCGGCCGCATCCAGCCATCCCAGGGCATGATCGTCTTCGACGGCGCCGATATCACCAATCTGCCAGCCTACGCCAGGGTCCGCCTTGGCATCGCCTACACCTTCCAGATCACCAGCGTCTTTGCCAATCTCACCGCCTATGACAACGTCGCGCTGCCGGTGCAGCGCACGCTGACCGATGGCCGCTCGAAAGGCGCCGTCCATACCGGCGTCATGATGGCGCTGGAGCGCACCGGCCTTGCCGACCGCGCCCACATGCCGGCCGGGCAATTGTCCTATGGCCATCAGCGCCTGCTCGAAGTTGCCATGGGGCTGGCGCTGAAGCCGCGCCTGCTGATCCTCGACGAGCCGACGCAGGGGCTGGCCGACAGCGAGATCGACAATTTCATCGGGCTGGTGCGCGCGATCGCCAAAAGCGCCACCGTGCTTCTGATCGAACACAACATGCCTGTTGTCATGCAGTTGGCCGACCGCATCACCGTCTTCAACGGCGGCAAGATCCTGGCCGAAGGCACGCCCGAGCAGGTCCGCGCCAATTCCGAGGTACAGGACGCTTATCTCGGAGCGACGCCGTGACTGAAACCCGGTCTGAAGCACTGACCATCTCCGGGCTCGACTGCTTCTATGGCGAGGTCCAGGTGCTCTACGGCCTCGATCTCGTGCTGAACAAGGGCGAGGTGCTTTGCCTGTTCGGCCGCAACGGCGCCGGCAAGACGACGACGCTGAAGGCGATCATGGGCCTCGTTCCCTCGCGCGCCGGCTCGATCAGGCTCGAAGGGCGGGAATTGACCGGCCTGCCGGCGCACGACGTGCCGAAGGCCGGCGTCGCCTATGTGCCGCAGGGCAGGCGGCTCTTCGCCGAGATGACGGTGGCGGAAAATATCGAGATCGGCCTGATGGCGCGCGGCAAGGGCAAGACGACGCGCGAGAACGTGCTCGAGCTCTTCCCACTGCTGCGCCAGCGGCTGAGACAACGCTCCGGCACGCTGTCGGGCGGCGAGCAGCAGATGCTGGCCATGGCGCGTGCACTGTGCCTCGAACCGCAGGTGCTGCTGCTCGACGAGCCGACCGAAGGGTTGATGCCGTCGATGATCGCAAAAATCCGCGATACGGTGTCGAAGCTGCGCGACCTTGGTGTCTCGACGATCCTGGTCGAGCAGCGGGTCGATGCCGTGCTGTCCGTCGCCGACCGGGTCTCGTTCATCGAGAACGGCCGCAACCGCGAGACGGTCGATGTCGAGGAATTGCGCGCCGACCCATCGGCGGTGCGCCGTTATGTCGGAGTAGGGTAATCACCCGAAGAACAAAAAGCCGGCAAGCAAAAATATCGGAATCAGCACCACGCCCGACCACGCCATGTAGCCGAAGAAGCCCGGCATCTTGACGCCGCGATGTCTGGCAATGGCGTAGACCATGAAGTTGGGTGCATTGCCGATATAGGTGTTGGCGCCCATGAACACCGCGCCGGCCGAGATCGCCGCCAGCGTCGAGGCGAAGGTGGTCGTCAGATGCTGCGGATCGCCACCGGCGAGCTCGAAGAACACCAGATAGGTCGGCGCATTGTCGAGGAAGGATGACAGCGCTCCGGTCATCCAGAAATAGGCGAGGTCGTAGGGCTCGCCCGTGGGCGAGCTGACCAGCGAGACCAGCGGCGCCAGCGCGCCGTCGGGGCCGGCCCTGAGAATGGCGATGACCGGCACGATGCAGATGAAGATCCCGGCGAACAGTTTCGCCACTTCGGCGATTGGCTCCCAGTGGAAGTTGTTCGCCTGCCTGTGGCTCTTGTGCGAGACGCCGAGCGAAAGGAAGGCAAGCGCCAGGATGATGGCGTCGCGCACGAGGTTCTGCAATTCAAGGCTCACGCCCTGGACCGAGAAAGCCACGCCCGGCTTCCAGGTCGCCGAAAGCAGGATCGCGCCGATCACCCCGGCCAGCAGCGGGACGTTGGCCAGGCCTCGGATGCGCACCTTGGTGTCCGGTGTCGGATCCTTGATCTTCGGCGTACCAGCCTCGCGGCGATGCAGGATGATGTCCAAAGCCAGGAAGACGGCCAGCACCAGGCCGCCGACGAACAGTGTCTCCTGATAAAGATTGGTGGTGGTCCAGAAGAAATCGACGCCGCGCAGGAAGCCGACAAACAGTGGTGGATCGCCGAGCGGCGTCAGCGAGCCGCCGATGTTGGACACCAGGAAAATGAAGAAGATGACGACATGGGCGTTGAATGGCCGGTTATCGTTGGCGCGCAGGATCGGCCGGATCAGGATCATCGAGGCGCCGGTCGTCCCGATGACCGAGGCGAGCATCGCCCCGACCAACAGCAGTCCGGCATTCACCAGCGGCGTGCCGTGGATGTTGCCGGCAACGAGGATGCCGCCCGAAATGGTGAACAGCGCGAACAGGAGAATGATGAACGACATGTATTCGGTAAGCAGCGCATGCAGTACCGCCTCCGTGGCCGAAGACATGCCGAACGCAACCGCCAGCGGCGCGACCGCAAGAGCCGCCCAGAAGAAGGTGATCTTGCCGTAGTGATGCTCCCATAGATGGGGGAAGAGCAATGGTCCGGTGGCGATCGACAGAAGCAGGCCGGCAAAGGGCAGCGCCCACCATAGCGACATTGTTTCGCCGGGCAGCTCGTGGGCCTCGGCTGCCAGCGCTATTCCCGGAAACAGGGTTGCGACTGCCACCACAGCGCCCGCCGTCAAAGCCGCCGCAAAGCGCATAAAGCCCCCTCTCGAATTGTGTCGGGTGCGATTGTTCAAGCCAGCGTCACGCCGGCATCGCGCATCCGGTTCAGCATCGTCTCGACGGAGCCGTTGAGATCGATGCCGCGACAGGCGTCGAGCCGCACTGTCGTCTTGAAACCTTGCTTGACCGCATCGAGCGCTGAGAAGGCGACGCAGTAATCGGTCGCCAGGCCGGCCAGGGTCAGCGTGTCGATGCCGCGCTCCTGGAGATAGCCGGCAAGACCGGTCGGCGTCGTATGATCGTTCTCGAAGAAAGCCGAATAGCTGTCGATCTCCGGGCGAAAGCCCTTGCGGATCACCAGTTCGGCCTTGGTCCAGGCGAGGCCCGAATGGAAATCAGAACCCAGGCTGCCCTGGATACAGTGGTCGGGCCACAGCGTCTGCGGGCCGTAAGGCATGTCGATCGTCTCGAACGGCTGGTTGCCGGGATGACTGGAGGCAAAGCTCGAATGGCCGGCGGGATGCCAGTCCTGCGTCAACACGACATGTTCGGTCCGCCGGATCAGGTCGTTGACCAGCGGCACGATCTCGTCGCCGCCGGCCACCGCCAGCGCGCCGCCCGGGCAGAAATCATTCTGCAGGTCGATGATAACAAGCGCTTCGTCGGCCATGGAGCCTCCCTCTTGTCTGTCCCGGAGGCATGACCCGAACCGGAAGTCTGCCGAGACGTGGTATCCGTGTTCGAACCCAGGCTTCACCGAAAAATGCCGCTGTCGCGACCGGATGCAGAAACTTGACCAGATGGCTGGCTGCGTCAACCTCTACAGCGCCGCGCGTCTTTTGGACGCGCAAAGGACGCTGTAGCATTTTGAGTTTGCGCATGATCCTTTCCGAAAATCGGTTCCGATTTTCAGGGTCATGCGCGAGCATAACAAATACGTGCCGCCGCGCCGATGCGGATAGCGGCTCGAAACTCTGGCTTTGACAATTCCTGCCGGCTTGATATCATTTGCATACGAATGAATTTTGACCGGTCCGGATGCCGGTAGGATCCGTCGGGAGCCCCTTTCAAGGAGGTCCCTTTTTGGAAGGCAAAGCGTGATCCGTTACGCGAAACCCACCACGGTCGACGAAGCGCTCGCTTTGCTGGGCGAGGCGCCCTGGCGCATCCTTGCCGGGGGCACCGATTTCTATCCGGCGCAAGGAGATAGGCCTTTCCGCGAAAATGTCCTCGACATCAACGGCCTCGCAACGCTGCGCGGTATCGCCGAAACCGAGGATCATTGGATCATCGGCGCGCGCACGACCTGGACCGATCTTGCCCGTCATCCGCTGCCGGCGGCTTTCGACGCGCTGAAGCAGGCGGGGCGGGAAGTCGGCTCCGTGCAGATCCAGAACGTCGCCTCCATCGCCGGCAATCTCTGCAACGCCTCTCCGGCCGCCGACGGCGTGCCGGCGCTGCTCGTCCTCGACGCCGAGGTCGAACTGCGCTCGGTGGCGATGGTCCGCCACCTGCCGCTAGAAAGGTTCATCGTGGGAAACCGCCGCACGGAGTTGCAGCCGGGCGAAATGGTCACCGCCATCCGCGTGCCGAAAGACGCGGCCACCGGCACGTCGGCTTTCGTAAAACTCGGCGCACGTCGCTATCTCGTCATTTCCATCGCCATGGCAGCCGCCCGCCTGACCATCAAGGATGGCATCGTCGGCAATGCTGCCGTCGCCGTCGGCTCCTGTTCGGCGGTCGCCAAACGTCTCTCGGGCATCGAAGCAGCCTTGCGCGGCCTCCCGCTCGACCATTCTCTCGCCGCCGCGATCCAGTCTGCACCGATGGACGAGCTGTCGCCGATCGGCGATGTGCGCGGCAGTGCCGAATACCGGCTGGACGCCGCGCGTGAGATCGTCGCCCGCGCCGTGCTCGGCGCCGCGGGTCACGTGTCGGATAGCGAGGTGGTGGCGGCATGAGCGAAGCTCAGCCTGGCATGAGCATGGAGCGCGCCGACATCGCCTTCGAGGTCAACGGCGCTGCCGTTGCTGTCTGCGTGCCGCCGGTTCGCCGCCTCTCTTCGGTGCTGCGCGACGAATTGCGCCTGACCGGCACCAAGATCGGCTGCGACGCCGGCGACTGCGGCGCCTGCACGGTGCTTGTAGACGGCGAACCCGTCTGCGCCTGCCTCATGTCTGTGGCGTCTGCCGCTGGCGCTGTGGTGACCACCGTCGAAGGGCTCGCCAACGGCAGGTTGTCGGCGCTGCAGGCCTCGTTTCTCGATCATGGCGCAGCGCAATGCGGCATCTGCACGCCCGGCCTGCTAATCGCGGCAACAGCACTTCTGGACAACCAGCCCAACCCAACGGAGGCCGAAACCCAGGATGCGCTGGGCGGCATCCTCTGCCGCTGCACCGGTTACCGGAAGATCGTCGCCGCAGTGATGGATGCGTCGCGCCATGCCGATGGCCTCGACCATCGCATGCCGCAGTCCGGCCACGCCGTCGGTTCGTCCCCGATCAGGCTCGACGGCCTGCCGAAAGTCACCGGCGGCGAAAAATTCGGCGGGGATTCCTTCCCGGACGACGCGCTGGCAGTGCTGGTGGTTCGCTCGCCGCATTATCACGCCCGCTTCGTCTTCGGCGATCTCGACGCGTGGGTGAAAATCCATCCCGGCATCGTCGGCGTCTTCACCGCTGCCGACATTCCGGGAAAGAACAGCTTCGGCGTCATTGCGCCTTTCGCCGACCAGCCGGCGCTGGCCGAAGGTTTTTCGCGCTTTCGCGGCGAGGCGGTGGCGCTGGTTGCCGGCGAGCGCGAGGCCATCCTCGACCTCGATCTTGCGGATTTTCCTGTTCGTTGGACCGAACTGCCGCACCTTCTGCAACCATGCGAGGCGCAAGCCGGCGGCGCGCAGCTGATCCACGAGAACCGGCCGGCAAACCTGCTCACCCAAGGCTTTGTCGAGCGCGGCGACCCCGACGCCGCCCTTGCCGGGGCTGCCTTCACCGTTTCCGGCGCCATCGACACATCCTATGTCGAGCACGCCTATATCGAGCCGGAAGCCGGCTATGCCTACATGGATGGTGGCACTCTCGTCGTCGTCGCCTGTACGCAGGCGCCCTACATGGACCGCGACGACGTGGCAAAGGTGCTTGGCCTTGCCGTCGACAAGGTGCGCATCGTGCCGACCGCCACCGGCGGCGGCTTCGGCTCCAAGCTCGACGTTTCGTTGCAGCCGCTGATCGGTCTGGTCGCGATGAAGACCGGGCGGCCGGCGGCACTCGCCTATACCCGCAATGAATCGATGATCTCGACCACCAAGCGCCATCCCGCCGAGATGAAGGCGACGATCGGCGCCGATGCCGATGGCCGCGTCACCGGCATGGTCTTCACCGGTGATTTCAACACCGGCGCTTACGCAAGCTGGGGACCGACCGTCGCCAACCGCGTGCCGGTGCACGCCTCCGGCCCCTATGCCACGCCGAATTATCGTGCCGAGGGCCGCGCCATCCATACAAATGGGCCGATCTCGGGCGCCTTCCGCGGTTTCGGCGTGCCGCAGGCGACGATCATGCAGGAAACACTCTATGACGAGCTGGCGGAAAAGCTTGGGCTGGACCGGCTCGATTTTCGGTTGAAAAACTGCCTCCGTAACGGATCCGAAACAGTTACCGGCCAGAAGCTGGAATCGGGTGTCGGCATCGCCGATTGTCTCGAAGCATTGCGGCCGCATTGGACGCGCGCGCTAGTCGATGCGGATGTCTTCAATACTGGCAATGGCAGCAGGAAACGCGGCGTCGGTGTCGCCTCCTGCTGGTATGGTTGCGGCAACACCTCGCTGCCAAATCCGTCGACCATCAGGGTCGGCATCTCCGCCTCTGGCGATGTCGTCCTGCATCAGGGTGCGGTCGATATCGGGCAAGGTTCCAACACGGTCATTGCCCAGATCTGCGCCGACGCGCTCGGCCTGCCGCTCGAAAAATTCACGCTGAAAAGCGCCGACACCGCGATCACGCCCGATGCCGGCAAGACGTCCGCTTCGCGCCAGACCTTCGTCACCGGCAAGGCCGCCGAAAAGGCCGGCCGCGCCTTGCGCGAAGCGATCCTGCGCTTTGCCAATGTGTCGGAGAAGGGAGCGATCGCTCTGGATGGCACAAGCCTGGTCATCCGCGAGGGCGAAGCGACTCGGCATATCGATCTGTCCACACTGAAGGCCGATGCCGACGGCTTCGTCTTCCGTGCCGAGGAAAGCTACGACCCGCCGACGCTGCCGCTCGACGCCAAGGGCCAGGGCAAGCCTTACGCCGTCTACGGCTATGGCGCGCAGATCGCCGAACTGGAGGTCGACCTCAAGCTCGGCACGGTGAAGCTGATCAAGATCACTGCCGCGCATGATGTCGGCAAGGCGATCAATCCGCAGCTCGCCGAAGGCCAGATCGAGGGCGGCATCGCGCAAGGCATCGGCATGGCGCTGATGGAGGAGTACATCCCCGGCCGCACCGAAAACCTGCATGACTATCTCATCCCGACCGTCGGCGACGTGCCGCCGATCGAGACCATCCTGATCGAAGTTCCGGATCCGGAAGGACCCTTTGGCGCCAAGGGCTTGGGCGAGCATGTGCTGATCCCGACGGCGCCCGCGATCCTCAATGCCATCCGTCATGCCACCGGCGTCCTGGTCACCAAAATTCCCGCGACGCCGAGCCGCATCCGCGCCGCGATACGCGACAAGGAGGCACGCCGATGAGCGAGCTTGCCGAACGCTTCGAGACGCATGATCCCGGCGAGAAGCAGGTGGCGGAAAAGATCCGCTGCGATGCCTGCCCGGTCATGTGCTACATATCAGATGGCCGCACTGGCGCCTGTGATCGCTATGGCAATGTCGGTGGCAGGATCGTGCGGATGGACCCGCTGACCATCCTCGACCATGCGGCCGAGACCGGTGCTGCGGTCGTGCCTTTTGTCGCCGAGGGCGAAGAATGGGACGGCGAACTGGTCAACACCGGCCGCCGCTTCGTCACCGCGATCGGCGCCGGTACCACCTATCCCGACTACAAGCCGGCGCCTTTCATCGTCAGCCAGCAGGTCGAGGGCGTCGATCTCGTCACCGTAGTCACCGAGGGCATCTTCTCCTATTGCGGTGTCAAGGTGAAGATCGATACCGACCGTCACATCGGCCCCGAAACGGCGACCGTCCGCGCCGCGGGCGAGGCGATCGGCCATGTCACGACAGGCGAATATGGTTCGCAGATGCTGTCGCTGGGCGGCGTGCATCATCTGACCGGCGGCTCCAAGGCCGAAGGCCGGGCGACCTGCGACGCGTTGCTTGATCTGTGCAACCGCAAGCCGGTCGAGCTCACCATCGACGGCGGTGCCACGGTGATCGTCGAAGCCGGCAAGCCGCCGGTCATCGACGGCAAGCCCGAACATCGCATGCGGGTCGGCTGCGGCTCGGCCACCATCGGCATGTTCGCCACCCAATGGCGTGGCCTAGTCGACGAGGTGGTGGTGGTCGACGACCACATCACCGGCGTCGTCTCCGAGCACCAGGCCGGCAAGGTGCTGGGCTGGCAGGACACCGGCATCAAGATCATCGGCCGCCGTTCGACGCCGGGCCGCTATTTCAAGGTGTCGGAGCCGGGCCTCGGCTGGGGCGGCACCAGCATTTCCGATCCGCTGTCGATCCTTGGCGAATGGAATGCGAAAAAGGGCGCCCGGCCGGGCCTGTCGCTGCTGATGGTCTCGACCACCGGTGAGCAGTTCGCCTATTACGAGCTCGACGACGAATTGAAGCCGGTGCAGAAACCGTTCCCGGAGCGGCTGCAGAAATCCGTCGGCCTGATCGAGGACAATTGCGAGCCGGCGCTGTGCACCGTGCTGTTCGTCGGCGGTGCCGGCGGTTCGCTGCGCGCCGGCGTCACCGAGAACCCGGTCAATCTGACCCGCTCGGTGCAGGGCCTGACGACCTATGTGACCGTTGGCGGCGCGCCGGTCTATGTCTGGCCGGGCGGCGGCATCACGCTGATGGTCGATGTTATCAGAGTGCCGGAAGGTGCCTTTGGCTATGTGCCGACGCCGGCGCTGGTGGCGCCGATCGAGTTCACCCTGCGCCGCGACGACTATGTCAGGCTGGGAGGCTACGAAGCGGAGATCCGCAGCGTTGAGGATATCCTTGCCAAGGGCGGTGAGTATCTCAACCCGCGCCGCGGCACGGGCGCGCCGGCCAGCAATCCGTGGCCGCCGCTGGCGCAGTTGCGGCGTGCAGCGAGCGACGGGGCTGGGTGATGAACGGCCCGCAGGCACATTGGCTTGAGGGTGGCATACGGCTGCATCTCAATCATGGCCCGATCGACCTGATCATCGAGGCATTCGGCGATGCGAACGAGTGCCGCGCCGCCTACAGCCAGGCGGTGGCGCGGTTCCAAACGATCCTGCCGGAACTCGTCGACGAACTGCCGGAACTGCGCCGGCCGGCCTCCTCGCGGCCACGTGCTTTCGCTGGCCTGACGGCGCGACGCATGGAAGTGGCGGTTGTTCCGCTGGCGAAACAATTCGTCACACCGATGGCTGCCGTCGCCGGTTCGGTAGCCGACGAAATGCTTGGTGCGCTGCTGGCCGGGCGTCGGCTCGATCGCGCCTATGTCAACAATGGCGGCGACAGTGCGATCCATCTCGGCAGCGGCCAGTTTATGACCCTCGCCATTGCCGGGACAGGTCACGGACTGGCGGACCGCATCACGATCCGCGCCGAAGACGGGATTCGCGGTGTTGCGACCAGCGGCTGGCGCGGCCGGTCCTTTTCGCTAGGCATTGCCGACGCCGTCACGGTGCTGGCGCGGACGGGTGCTGAAGCCGATGCCGCCGCGACCATGATCGCCAACGCCGTCGACCTGCCCCGTCATCCTGCCATCGAGCGCGTGCCGGCGCGCGCTTTGGCACCCGATAGCGATCTAGGCGATCGTCTGGTCACAATTGCTGTTGGCCCGCTTTCACCCGCTGAAATCGCCACTGCACTGGACAGCGGGCTTGCTGTCGCCGATGGTTTTCGCCGAAATGGCCTGATTGCCGCCGCCGCGCTTTTCCTGGCCGGGCAAAGCCGCGTCAGTGGTTCCATGGCGCTCGTCGCGCCCAATAAAATCCTAGGGAAGGAAGTTGGCTATGCCTGAGTTTTCCGTCGGCGCAGAAGGCGTCAAGGCTTGGGACGGGCTGCTGTGAGCGAGGAAAACCTGCTCAAGCTGGTCGAGGCCGAGGAGCCTGAGGAAAACGACTACCATTTGCAGGAGCAGGTCGGCTTCATCCTGCGCAAGGCGCACCAGCGCCATGTCTCGATCTTCGCCGCGCACATCGCCGACCTGACGCCGCCGCAATTCGCCGCCCTGGCCAAATTGCACGACGTCGGCGAGACCTCGCAGAACCAGCTTGGCAGCCTGATCGCCATGGATGCGGCAACGGTAAAAGGCGTCATCGACCGGCTCAAGGCGCGCGGCCTGGTCGAGCTTTCCAAGCATGAAGTCGACAAGAGGCGCCTGCTGGTCAATCTGACCGCCGAGGGCCGCGATGCGATCGAACGCCTGATCCCGATCGCTCGCGACATCACGCAGGAGACGCTGGCGCCGCTTTCCGCCAAGGAAGCCGCCATTTTCATGAGGCTTTTGGCCAAGCTGGCCTGAGCGGTGCCGCCTGGCTGGCAAAACGTGAATTTTCCCTGCCGGGCGATGCCCGCCCGGCAGGGAGTTTTTAGCTCAGAGCCCGTTGTCCTTCAGGATCTGGGCCGCATTCTCCTTGGTGATCTTCTCCGTCGGCAAGGTAATGGTCTTTTCGACCTTCTCGCCGTTCAGGAACTTGATCGCCTGCCGCAGCCCTTCTGCACCCGGCGTCACATAGGTGAAGGTCGCCGTCAGTTCGCCATTGTTGACCAGCGTCACGCCTTCATTGGGCAGGCCGTCGATGCCGATGAACTTGATGTCCTTCTCGCGCCCGACATCCTTGGCGGCAAGATAGGCGCCGTAGGCCATCGGGTCGTTGTGACCATAGACGAGGTCGATCTTCTCGTTGTTGCGCAGTGCGGTGGCCATGATGTTGTAGGCCTGGTCCTGTTTCCAGTCGCCCGACTGCTGGTCGAGCAGGTACTTGATGCCCGGCTCCTTGTCGGTGAATTCATGGAAGCCGTCATGGCGGTCATGCGCCGGCTGGGTGCCCATGCCGCCCCAGATCTCGACGACATTGCCTGATGCCTTGCCCTTGCCGCCCAGAAGCTCGACGGCATATTCACCGGCAGCCCGGCCGATCAGCTTGTTGTCGCCGCCGACGAACTGTGTGTAGTCCTGGGTCTCGACATTGCGATCGAGCACGAAGACCGGGATCTTGGCGTCGACCGCCTGCTGCACGACGCCGGTCAAGCCGGCTGATTCCTTCGGTGACACCAGCAGCGCATCGACCTCCTGACGGATCAAGTTCTCGACATCGGCGACCTGCTTTTCGGTCTTGTCCTCGCCGTCGGTGACGATGAGCTCGACTTCCGGATGCTTGGCGGCCTCAGCCAGAATGTCCTTGTTGAACTGGGCGCGCCAGGGCTCGATCGTCGTCACCTGCGAGAAACCGATCTTCCACTTCTTGTCCTGCGCGTAGGCGTTGCCGCTGGTCAAAAGAGCGGTCGTGGTCAGCAGCGCCGCAGTGACGGCGGCAAGCTTCAACATGTCACGTCGTTTCATTTCTTGTTTCCTCCAAGATTTAGAGACGGGGTCTCTTGTGACGGCCGCTTTGCTGCGGTCGTTTCCTTGTGCGCCGCTTTTCCACTGGGCAGGCGCAGATAGAAGAGAAGATCAAAGGCATTGCGCTCCTGCACGAGCACGGTGCCGATGATGATCATCCCCTTCAGCACGAGCTGAAGGTTCGAATTGATGTTGTGCAATTGCAGGATGTTCGAGAGCAGTCCGAAGATCAGCACGCCGCAGAATGTGCCGATAAGGCTGCCGCGTCCGCCCATCAGGCTGGTGCCGCCGATGACCACTGCGGCGATGGCATCGAGCTCAAGTCCGGCGCCGGCATCCGGCTTGCCTTGCCTGTATTGCGCAACGTAAAGCACTGCCGCCACGCCGGCCAGCAGCCCTGACACCGCGTAGGTGGCGATCTTGACGCGGCCGGCGGCGATGCCGGACAGGCGTGCCGCCTCTTCATTCCCGCCGATGGCGTAGACATAACGGCCGAACGGCGTGAAGCGCAGCACGGCGCCGTAGATCAGGATCGCTCCGAGAAAGAACAGGCCCGGCATCGGGATCACGCCGAACACCAGCGAGCGCAGGATCTCGAAATCGGCGGTGGCGTTCGAGCCTGTGTAGACCGGCAGCACCGCATTGTTCTGACCGGCCGTCAGCCGGGCTATGCCGAGCGCCGTCACCATCATCGCTAGCGTGACGATGAAGGGCTGGAGCCGCCCGGCAACGATGATGAAGCCGTTGAGTGCGCCGAACAGCAAGCCGACGCAAGGCGCCACCAGCAACACGCCGAGTACGCCGAATTTCGAGCCTACCTGCGGCAGCAGGAACCACAGCACGAGACTGCAGAGGATCACCCCGACAATGCCTGGCGTGACCAACCCACGAAGGCTATCCAGCCTGATATCGTGCGTGGCCTGCGCGCCGGCGCGGGACTTCTCGATGTTCAGGAAGATGAAACGGGTGACCAGGATGCCGAGGCAAAGGGCGACCACGGCAACGGTCGGCACCCCCAGCACCACCGCCGGCGTGACGCCCGGAACCGTCAGCAGCATGGCGCAGACCACGGTGCAGATCGCCATCAGCGAGCCGACGGAAAGGTCGATGCCGCCGGTGATGATTACAGCCGTCATGCCGGTGGCGATCAGGCCGGTGGTCGACACCTGGCGCAGCACATCGAGCAGATTGCCGTAGGACAGGAAGATGTTGTTGCCCTTGGAGCTGATCGGCGAGCCCAGCACGCCGATCAGAAAGATGGCGATCAGGCCCCAATAGAGTTTCGTCCGGGACAGGATGTTCAAGATGCTCATGCTGCGGGTCTCGTTGTGGTCCGGCGCGGCGCCGCAAGCCGCATGATGGCCTCCTCGCTGGCTTGCGCGCGCGAGAGGATCCCCGTCTGGCGACCATCCGCCATGACCAGGATGCGGTCGGAAAGATGCAGCAGCTCCGGCAATTCCGAGCTGATGACGGCGATGGCGAGCCCATCGCGCGCCAGCTTGAAGATGAGATCGTATATCTCGCGCTTGGCGCCGACATCGATGCCGCGCGTTGGCTCGTCCAGCAACAGCACCCGCGGTCGCGTCGCCAGCCACTTGCCGATGACGACCTTCTGCTGGTTGCCGCCGGACAGCGTGCCGGCCGGCTGCTCGATGGTGCCGCAGCGAATGCCCAGCGCCTTGACGGCGTGCCGCGCCAGGCCTTGCTCGCCGGCCAGCGAGCGAAGGCCGAACCGCGCCAGCGCGCCGACCAGCGGCAGCGCGACATTGTCTGATATCGACGCCTGAAGATGCAGGCCTTGCGTCTTGCGGTCCTCTGTCACCAGCGCGATGCCGAGCCGGCGGGCGTCGCGCGGCGAACGGATTTCAACCGGCTCGCCGTCGAGCCGGATTTAGCCGCCGGCACGCCCGCCGCCGGAGCCGAAGATGGTCTCCAGGATTTCAGTGCGTCCCGAGCCCAGCAGCCCGCCTATCCCGAGAATTTCGCCTTCGGCAAGATCGAAGCCGACGCCGTCGAGTGCGGTGCGCCAGCCGTGGCGGTCGGGTTTGGACAGCGACAAGCCGCTTACGGAGAGGACGACCTTGCCGCTGGAGCCGCGCTCCTCCTGGGAAGAGGCGAGCAGGTTTCGCCCGACCATCGCCGAAATGATGGTGTCTTCGTCGAGCTTTGCCATCGCCTCGGTCAGCACGTGGCGTCCATCGCGAAACACGGTGACCCGGCTGGCCAAATGCATGACCTCGTCGATGCGGTGCGAGATGTAGACGATCGCCACGCCGCTGTCGGCGAGCTGGCGGATGATCCGGAACAGCCTTTGGCATTCGGCCGGCGAAAGCGCTGATGTCGGCTCGTCCATGATCAGGATGCGCGCCGACATCGACAGCGCCTTGGCGATCTCGACCAGCTGCTGCTCGCCGACGCGCAAGCTGCCGACCCGCGCTTCCGGATTGAGCTCGATGCCGAGCCTCTGCAGCAGCGCACTGGCGGCCTGGCTGCTTGCCTTGCGATCGACGACAAGCCCGGCGATCAGCTTTTCGCGCCCGAGGAAGATGTTATCGGCAACGCTGAGCTCAGGTACGAGGTTGAGTTCCTGGTGGATGATGGCGATGCCGGCGCGCTCGGCGTCGCGGACGCCGGCGAAACGGACCGGATTGGCATCGACGTTCACCGTTCCATCGTAATCCGTATAGACGCCGGAAAGAATTTTCATCAGCGTCGATTTGCCGGCGCCGTTTTCCCCCATCAGCGCATGGACCTCGCCGCGCCGCAGATCGAAGCCGACATCGACAAGGGCGGCGATGCCACCAAACGTCTTGGAGATGTGCTCGGCGCTCAGAACCACAGCCGAGCGGTCGGCCGTAGCCGCGTCATCTCCGGACGTGATGGAATTGCCATGCTCCATGACAGAACGGCCTCCCTTCCGTCGTTGTCTAACGTCTCAAACGCTAATCTAAACGTTTCGATCATGTCAAGCTGATATCTGGTGAGGTCGGTGAACGAATTTCAATTCTTGCGCAGAACCGCAAGATTCCGTAGGTATTGCAGCCAGAAGGCGGTGAAACGTTTCGAAAATGATGGCGTCAGGGCGAAAAAAGCAGCGGAAGTCCACGGCCCCGACCATGCTGCACGTGGCTCAAGTGGCGCGTGTTTCGGTCGCCACCGTCTCAGCGCTGATCAATGGCACCGCGACTGTCAGTCCTGAACTCAGCCAGCGCATCGAACAGGCGATCCGCGACATCGGCTACAAGCGCAACGCGATCGCCCGCAGCCTGAAAATGGGCACGACCCGTACCATCGGGCTTACCGTTCCCCACATTACCAATCCGTTCTTCACCGATGTCGTGTCGGTCATCCAGCAGGCATTCGATCGCGCCGGCTACGCGGTCATGCTGTGCTGCACGGACGAGGATCTGAACACGCAGGACGACCAGATCAGGCTGCTGCTCGACCGGATGGTCGACGGGCTGATCGTCGCGCGCGTCGGCGACGGCGCGATCCTCAAGGGAATTGTCGATGCCGCCAACGTGCCGGTGGTGCTGCTCGACCGGGTCTGCGAAGGCGTCGACACCGACACCGTCGTTCTCGACAACCAGCGAGCGGTGTTCGACGCCATCACCTATCTGATCGATCTCGGCCACCGACGGATCGGCTACATCTCCGGATCGTTCGACATCTCGCCAATGCATGACCGCATGGAAGGGTATCGCGAGGCGCTGAAGGCCGCCGGCCTGCCGGTCGAGAACGAGCTCGTTCGCTACGGCAACTTCCACGAAGTCGATGGCTACAACGCGACGATGCAACTGCTTTCGCTGCACGACCGTCCGAGCGCCATCTTCTCGGCCAACAACCCGATGGTGATCGGCACAATGAAGGCGATCCGCGATATCGGGCTGTCCTGCCCCGAGGATATTTCGATTGCCTGCTTCGATGATTTTCCGTGGTCGGACGTGTTCCAGCCGCAACTGACCACGGTCGCCCAGCCGGTGCAGGCGATCGGCGAGCAGGCCGCCAATCTCCTGCTCGACCGGCTCGCCGGAAACAGGGACGCGCCGCCACGCAAGCTGGCGCTCAAGGGTCGCCTGATGATCCGCAATTCATGCCGGCCACTAGGGGCGCCCTTGGGGGCGATCGCACAAAGCGTCAGTGCGTAACGCGCCTTCGCAGCCTCATGAAAGACTTCAGGCTGCTTCCGACAGGGATTTATGGACGTCGGCCAGGATCTCGAAGGATCGCACCCGCGCTGCGTGATCGTAGATCTGTGCCGTGACCATCAGCTCGTCGGCGCCGGTGCGTTGCACAAACGCATCGATGCCTCGCCGGACCGTTTCCGGGGCGCCGACGACGGCGCAGGACAGAGCCTGGCTAAGCATGGTTTTGGCCATCGGGTCGAGATCGCGCTCATATCCCTCGACCGGCGGCGGCAATCGGCCGGCCCGGCCGGTTCGCAGATTGACGAAGGCCTGCTGCAGCGAAGTGAACAACAGCCGGGCCTCGGCGTCGGAGGGTGCCGCAAAGACATTGAGACCGAGCATGACATAAGGTTTGTCGAGCTGTTCCGACGGCTGGAAGCGCGAGCGGTAGATCTCCAGCGCGTGATCGAGTTCGGCCGGTGCGAAATGCGAAGCGAAGGCGTAGGGCAGGCCAAGCATGGCTGCGAGTTGCGCGCCGTAGAGGCTTGAGCCGAGAATCCAGATAGGCACCTTTTCGCCCTCGCCGGGCACGGCGCGGATGCGCTGACCATCTTCGGCCGGTTGGAAATAGCCCATCAGCTCGACGACATCCTGCGGGAAACTGTCGGCGCCGGCCTCGAGGTTGCGGCGCAGCGCGCGCGCCGTGCCCATGTCCGTGCCCGGCGCCCGGCCGAGGCCGAGGTCGATGCGGCCTGGATGTAACGCGTTAAGCGTGCCGAACTGCTCGGCGATGACCAGCGGCGAATGGTTGGGCAGCATGATGCCGCCGGCGCCGACGCGTATCGTCCTGGTGCCGCCGGCGACATGGGCGATGACGACCGAGGTGGCGGCGCTGGCGATGCCCGGCATGTTGTGATGCTCGGCGAGCCAGTAACGCTTGTAGCCCAACCGCTCGGCATGACGGGCGAGATCGAGCGAATTGGCGAGTGATTGCGAAGCGTTGCTGCCTTCGACGATCGGCGACAGGTCGAGAACGGAAAGAGCGGTCATGGGCGGGATCCTGTGGACGGGAGGGATGTAGGAAGCGACCGTCACCGCCGCAAATTCAAAAAATTGAACAGACGAGCGTCCAAGAGGACACCATAGGACGCTGTCGCATTTGGGTCCGCGGTCCCTTCAGGACCTATTCCGGTTCCCGGATCACGCACCCGCCGCTTTCTCGGCATCGGAAATCTCTTCGTCCTCAACCGCTGTATGCTGCGCCGCAAGGAAATTGCCGACATGGCTGAGGCCATCGAAATGATCGCAGAACACCTTGATGACGACCAGCAGCGGCACCGCCAGCAGGGCGCCGACGAAACCCCACAGCCAAGACCAGAAGGCGATGGCGATGAGGATCGCCACCGCGTTGATCTCGAGGCGGCGGCCGACCACCGTTGGCGTCACGAACTGACCTTCGATGACGTCGCACAAAATGACGAAGGCTGGCGCCAGCAGCGCGTAGGAGATCGTCTCGAAGCTGATCAGCGCGATGATCGTAACCAACGTGATCGTGATCAGCGCCCCGATATAGGGCAGGAAGTTGAGCAGAGCCGCTGCCGCGCCCCAGACCTGCGGGTTGGGCACGCCGAGTGCCCAGAGGCCGAGCCCGATGACCAATCCTAGGCATGTATTGATGACGGCGACGGTAAGCAAATAGTGCGAGATTTCACGTTCGACGTCATAGACGACGCGCAGTGCCCGCTTCTTTTCGCTGAGGCTGGGAAAGGACTGGACGATCTTCTCATAGAACATCGTGCCGGAGGCGAGCAGGAACAAAGATAGGACGAAGACGATGGCAATGCTGGTGCCCGCCGACAGAAGATTGCCGGCGGCTTGCGATAGAATGCCGGATCGCGCCATGGCAACCCTCTGAACGCCCGGCTCCTGGGATGTCTCCGCCAGCCCCTCTATCCGACGCGAAATCTCCAGGATCCTCTCGAAAGGACGCCGCAGTTGCGCGAGTCGTTCGGTAAGTTGCTGGCCAATCGAAGAGGTGTTGTTGATGAGGTCTATGACCGGGCCGCTGAGCAGATACCCTGCGATGGCGACGACGCAGAACGACAGCAGCACCAGCAATGTCGCCGACATGACGTCGGGCATGCCATGTTTGCGCAGGAAGCGGACGATCGGCGTCAGCGTCAGCGCCAGCAGGAAAGCCAGAATGACCGGCATAAAAAAGGCACGGGCGAAGTAGAGCGCGTAGATCGCCATAAGGATGAAGATGCCGATGAGCAGCGAACGCATCAGATGGGTATCGGCGCGCGCCGCGGCGCGCGGATCCGGGCTTTCGGCAACGCCCAAAGCGGCGGGTTCGGCTTTCATTCTGACCCTCGGGGGCACACCGCAATGGTGTAGGCCATTGGGCAAAACGCCTTTGCCGCCTCAAAGTTCCGTTAGCCGGCGTGGGCGCATTGACGGCAGGCGGTTACGGCCATGCCAGTGAATCAGGTGACTGGAATCAGGCAATTGGGAAATCAGGCGATTGGGAATCAGGCGGCAGGCGCGGCCACGGCGGGAATGGCCTTCGCCGTTTCCTTGCGCACGATCGGCGCCACCTTGGTGCCGTAGAGTTCGATCGCCTTCATGATCTTGGCGTGCGGCATGGTGCCGATCGCCATTTGCAGCAGGAAGCGATCGTTGCCGAATATCCTGTGCTGGGTAACGATCTTCTCGGCCACCTGTTCGGGATTGCCGACGAACAGCGCACCGTTCGGGCCGCGTGATTGGTCGAAATGCGCCCTCGACGTCGGACCCCAGCCGCGCTCGCGGCCTATGCGGTTCATCACCTCGGCCTGCGGTCCATAAAAATCGTCGGCCGCCTGGTCGGTGGTCTCGGCGATGAAGCCGTGGACATTGAGGCTGGTGGCGAGATCAGCCGAATCGTTGCCGGCCCGCTTGGCCGCCTCCCTGTAAATATCGAACAGCGGCGCGAACCGCGCCGGCTCGCCGCCGATGATGGCCAACGCCAGCGGCAAGCCGAGTGCGCCGGCCCGCGCGGCGGATTGCGGCGTACCGCCGATCGCGATCCAGATCGGCAATCTGTCCTGGAAGGGGCGAGGATAGACCCCACGATCGTTGATCGGAGCGCGCAGCCTGCCCGACCAGGTCACCTTGACATGATCGCGAATGGCAAGCAGCAGGTCGAGCTTTTCGGCAAAGAGCTCGTCATAGTCTTCGAGATCATAGCCGAACAGCGGAAACGATTCGATGAACGAGCCGCGCCCGGCCATGATCTCGGCCCGGCCGCCGGACAAAAGATCGAGTGTCGCAAACTGCTGGAAAACGCGAACCGGATCGTCGGAGGAAAGCACGGTGACCGCGCTGGTCAGCTTTATGCGCCTGGTGCGTTCGGCCGCCGCGGCCAGGGCTACGACCGGCGCTGAAGCGGCGTAGTCGGGGCGGTGACGCTCGCCCAGCCCAAACACGTCGAGGCCGACCTGGTCGGCCAGCTCGATCTCTTCGATCAAATTGCGCAGCCGCTCATGCGCACCGATGGCGCCGGGACCCCGGTTCCGGGCTGACGTCGGCGAAGGTGTAGAGACCGAGTTCCATCATGTGTCATCCCCGTGTTTTGTTTTTCGCGCTACAGGTAGCGACCAGTCCGCCGCGCCGCCAGAGGGCCGGATGGTGAACAGTGCATGTCCGTTTCAGCCGAATTCAGCCGAAAAGGCGTCTCCCGACTGCAACAGCTCAGAATTTCATGGCTGGCATACCGTTTTGGCGCTTGAACTCTCGGCTTTCACGCGTATGTAAGCCTCGCAAATTGACTTCAGGGAAGTGGACTTGGCTATCTACAGGGAAAAAGACGTTTTCGAGCGGCGCAATGCCGCAAACGAGGCAAAGAAGGCGCTTCTCGAGCGCTTCAAAGCAAAACCGGCAGCAGACGATCCAGCGGTGCTGGCCCGACAGGCCGAACGCAAGGCGATCCTCGAAGCTCGTGCGATACGCGAGGCCGAAAAGGCCAGGCTGAAGCAGGAAAAGCTGGCGCGCGAAGCGGCCGAAAAGGCCGAGCGCGAAGCCGCTGCCGAAGCAGCGCGTATCGCTGCCGAAGAAGCTGCACAGGCGGAAGCGAAGATCCGGGAAGCCGAAGAGAACGAGCGCATCGCTCGTTTGCTCGCCGACGAGGCCGAGCGCAAGGCCAAGCGCGACGCACGCTATGCGGCGCGCAAGCAGCGCACCGGCAGGACGCCTCCGGGCTTTTCCGCGCGCTAGCGTACCTAGAGCGCGATTTACGAATCAAATTCAGGGCCGCCTTGCAGCGGCCCTGAAGGCGTTTGTGCTGCGGCCTTGCAGCAAAACTAGGCCGCTAGCTTCAGCCCAATGATGCCGCAGACGATGAGCGCGATGCAGCCCAGCCTGATCGCGGTCGCCGGCTCGCCGAGCAGCCAGATGCCAAGCAGCGCTGTGCCAACGGTGCCGATACCGGTCCACACCGCATAGGCGGTGCCGACTGGCAGCGTCTTCAGCGCCAGTCCGAGCAGGGCGAGACTGATGATCATCGAGATAACCGTCAGGACCGTCGGCAACGGCTTCGAAAAGCCGTCAGTGTATTTGAGGCCGATTGCCCAGCCGATCTCGAACAGGCCGGCGAAGAAGAGAAGAATCCACGACATCGGAACGCTCCAATGGATTGCGGGTCGTCCCGGCGGATTTCGGAGAAAGCGCGAAGTCGTCTTCGCTGCATTGATATAGAAATTTTCGGGCGCCCTATCAACAGCGACACCAGCAACATTTCAGCACCAATCGCTGATGGCGATCAGGCCTGAAATGCTGCGGGTCTCACCTTGAACCGAACGCTGAGGCTCACCTGTCCTTGAGTTTGGTCGCCTTGACGGGCGGCGCTTTCAGGGCCGGGGCAGCGGCGGGTTTTTTCGCGTCCTTCTTCGGTTTGCGGGCCTCTTTGCCCGCCTTCATCGCACCTTTAGCCATGATTCGTTTTCCTCCGGTTGTGGCAAGCGAAATGAACCAAGAGAAACGCCGAACCGCAAGAGGCATAATCTGGCGCCGGTGCCGGCCGGCGGCCATCAACCGGCTTCTAATTCGCTCGTAAACAGCGTTGGTCCGTGCAATTATCTTTTTGCACTGCAGCAACAGCCCGCGCCTTCGCCGGGCGATGATCCGGCAGGCCGGTCAGGACGACAATGCGAATCCACATCGGCTGCGAGATGAGCTTCGACTTTCCGCAGGAAACGCCGCTGATCGCGATGCTTAACGTCCACTATTCCCGCGCTTCCGATCTCGAGCGGCCGGATTTCCTGACCTCGAACCCACCAGTGCCGATCGAGAGCTACCGCGACAGTTTCGGCAATTGGTGCAACCGTCTTGTTGCCCCGCCGGGTCGCTTCACCTTCGGCACGGACGCGGTGATCCGCGATCCGGGAACTTTCGAAATGGGCGAGCTGGTTGCGTGGCAGCACGAGGTGCGCGACCTGCCGTCCGAAACATTGCTGTTCCTGCTGCCGAGCCGCTATTGCGAGAGCGACGTCCTGGCGAACGAGGCATGGCGGCTGTTCGGCCACACATCGCTCGGCATTCCACGCGTGCAGGCGGTCTGCGACTTCGTCCACAACCACATCATCTTCAATTACGGCAATGCGCGGCCGACGCGCACGGCGGCCGAAGCCTATCGTGAGCAAAGCGGCGTCTGCCGCGATTTTGCCCACCTCGCCGTCGCCTTCTGCCGCGCGCTGAACATCCCGACCCGCTACTGCACCGGCTACATCAGCGACATCGGCCTGCCGAAACCATGGTCGGACATGGATTTCGCTGCCTGGATGGAGGTCTATCTAGGCGGTCGCTGGCATGCTTTCGATCCGCGCAACAATGAGCCGCGCATAGGTCGCATCCTGATCGCCTCCGGCCGCGATGCAGCCGATGTGCCGCTGACCCATATTTTCGGGCCGGGCACGCTGGCCGGTTTCAAGGTCTGGACGGAAGAGATCATCGAATAGCGTCGGCGCATCCTTTGAACGACCGGATGGTTCGCGCGTTGTGAATGCTTATGGAGCTTCGGCGGGTGCGCCGTTAAGCTGCGAACATCGAACAGGGCAGCACACCATGGCGGCGCATGGCGGGTCGAAAAGGGTCATCTACGCGGCGCTCGCCGGCAATCTCGCGATCGCGCTGACCAAGTTCACGGCCGCCTTCTTCACCGGCAGTTCGGCGATGCTGTCGGAGGGCGTGCACTCGCTGGTCGACACCGGCAATGGCGGCCTGCTGCTCTTCGGCCTGCACCGCGCCGCCCGCCCGCCCGATCGCACACATCCGCTCGGCCACGGACGCGAGCTCTATTTCTGGAGCTTCATTGTCGCTCTTCTCGTCTTTGCACTCGGCGCCGGCGTGTCGTTCTACGAGGGCGTGATGCACATCATGGCGCCGGAGCCGGTCGTCAATGCCAAGGTGAACTACATCGTCCTCGGCCTGTCCTTCCTTTTCGAAGGCAGTTCCTGGTGGGTGGCGCTGAGGGAGTTCCGCCGAGAGAAAGGCAGGCTCGGCTGGATCGAGGCGGTGCAGCTCAGCAAGGATCCCAGCGTTTACACTGTACTGTTTGAGGACAGCGCTGCCCTTCTCGGCCTGATCGTCGCTTTCGCCGGTATATTGGCGGCGGAGGTGCTGGAGATGCCGCAACTCGACGGAGCGGCGTCGATCGGCATTGCCCTGATTCTGGCAGGGACGGCGATCTTCCTGGCGCGCGAAAGCAAGAGCCTGCTGATGGGCGAACCGGCCTCGCCCGAGACGCAGAAGCAAGTGCTGACGATCGCCCAGGAGGATCCGGCGGTGCAGCGGGCCAACGGCGTGCTGACCATCCATATGGGTCCCCGGGAGATCGTCGCCGGCTTGAGCATCGAGTTCGAGGACCATTTGTCGGCGCCCGCGATCGAGGCTTGCGTGGAACGCATTGAGGCGCGGCTGAAAGCAGAGGTGCCGGAGATCAAGCGGCTGTTCGTCAAGCCGCAGACGACCGGGATGTGGGAGCAGCGGCGCAAGGTGATCGAAGCAGCGTCTAAAGATGCGCCGGACTAGCCGGCTTGCCGTTCGCCTGGCGCACTTGCCATGCCACCGCATCGGCCCGAGAAATCGAAATTTTCGGAAGCTCGATGCGTGGATTCTAAGTATTGGCGTGTATTATGTGCGTCCAAATGCAGGGCGATCTGAGATGCTGAACGGATTTCGGGAGGAACGAAGATGAAAATCGACGGCGGGTGCCATTGCGGCGCCATCACTTACGAGGCCGAGGTCGATCCGGAAAAGACCAGTATCTGTCACTGCACCGATTGCCAGAAACTGACCGGAACGGCATTTCGAGTGACCGTGCCGGCGCCGGAGGATCACTACCGGATCATCAGGGGCACGCCGAAGATCTACATCAAGACCGCGCCGAGCGGCGCCAGGCGCGCCCAGGCCTTTTGCGGCGAGTGCGGTTCGCATCTCTACGCCACGTCGGTCGGCGACGGGCCGAAAGTCTACGGCATCAGGGTCGGCACGGCGCGGCAGCGCGATGAACTGACCCCGAGACGACAGATCTGGCATCGCTCGGCGCTGCACTGGCTGCCGGAATTCGAAGGCATGACGATCGTCGAGGAGCAGTAGCCTCTCAGTCGTCGCCTTCGACGACCCTTAATCTCAGCTGGCCGGTCTTGGAGTCGGCGATGCGTGCGCCTGCTTCGGCCCTCGCGCCGGCCCCATAGGTCGTAGCGGCCGATCCGGCATCCCCCTCCGGAGGCTGCGCGCCGAACTCCAGCGCCTCGATTTTCTGGCCGCGCTTGGTCACCTTCGACGTCGAGACGAGGATCTCGTCGATGTCCTTGGCAGACTGGCCGAAATGGCTCTGCAGCTTGCGCACCCGCTCGTCGAGACGCGAGACATCCTCCATCAGCCGGATGACTTCGCCCTGGATCAAATGCGCCTGCTCGCGCATGCGGGCGTCCTTGAGGATCGCCTGGATGACCTGGATCGACAGCATCAGCAGCGACGGCGAGACGATGACAATGCGGGCGCGGTGCGCCTTGTGGACAATCCCCTCGAAATTCTCGTGGATCTCGGCGAACACCGATTCCGACGGAACGAACATGAAGGCGGTGTCCTGCGTCTCGCCCTGGATCAGGTATTTTTCTGATATGTCGCGGACATGCACCTCGATATCCCGCCGAAACGCTTGTGCGGCGACTTTCTGCAAATCGACACCTTCGGCGGCACGGATGGCGTTCCAGGCTTCCAGCGGAAACTTTGCGTCTATGGCAAGTGCGGGCGCACCGTTCGGCATCTTCACCAGGCAGTCGGGCCGGCTGCCGTTCGACAAGGTCGCCTGGAACTCGTAAGCACCGTGCGGCAGGCCGTCGGCGACGATCGCCTCCATGCGCGACTGGCCGAAAGCACCGCGCGTCTGCTTGTTGGAGAGGATCGCCTGAAGCTGAACGACCTGGCCGGCCAGCGACTGGATGTTGCCTTGCGCGGTATCGATGACCGCCAGCCGTTCCTGCAATTTGGCCAGGCTCTCATGAGTCGATTTCGTCTGCTCGGTCATGGTCTGGCCGAGACGGCCGGTCATCGCGTCGAGGCGTTGGCCGATCGACTGTGTGAGCTCCGCCTGCCGAGCCCCGAACACTTCGGCGATGGCGCCCATGCGGCCCTGCATTTCGGCCTGACTTTGCAGGATGCCTGCCATCCGCGCCTCGGCGTCGCGGGCGTGATCGGCGGCTTCCGCGGCAGCCACCGCACGCGCCTTGGCCGACCGCCACAGCGCGATGACCAGCGCCACGAACAGGCCCAGGAGCAGGATCGCGCCGAATGCCAGTGCGTGGCCGAGCGTGATCGTGGTGGCGCCGAGCCGAGCGATCGGTTCGGATAGGATGGTGGTCAACTCGTTCATATGGACAGCATAGATGATTCGGCCTGATGGCACAGATCAAAACGTGAACGGCACTTCAAAGGCCCGGTTGACGCTTTTCGTGCGACGTCTTAGGTGAGACGCCATGTCGATCAAGCCTCTCATCATTCTTCCCGATCCCGTCCTGCGCCAGGTTTCGAAACCGGTCGAGCGCGTCGACGGCGCCTTGCGCAAACTCGCCGACGACATGCTGGAGACCATGTATGATGCGCCTGGCATCGGTCTGGCCGCGATACAGGTCGGCGAACCGTTGCGCATGCTGGTGATCGACCTCGCCAAGGAGGACGAGACGCCGGCGCCGCATGTCTTCATCAATCCCGAGGTCCTCGACAGCGCCGATCAGCGATCGGTCTATGAGGAGGGTTGCCTGTCGATCCCGGATTACTATGCCGAGGTGGAGCGGCCCGCCGCCGTGCGCGTGAAATATCTCGACCGCGACGGTAAGCTGCAAGAGATCGAGGCCGAAGGCCTGATGGCGACCTGCCTGCAGCATGAGATCGACCATCTCAACGGCGTTCTATTCATCGACCACATTTCGAAGTTGAAGCGCGACATGGTGGTGAAGAAGTTCAAGAAGCTCGCCAGGGAGAAGCCGCCGGGCAACAAGGCGCCAGGCAAGCTGGTGGGATAGGCATCATTAGGGCAATTCGCGGAAGCCCCCTCCAAGCCAAACGACGGCAAGACATACGTGCGAGAAGGATTGCCAGCCTTTGCTCTTATGGCGATATCATTCTTATGGCGATATCATAATGTCAGATGGAGACGCCGATGGCCGATATGCTGATCAGGGACATTCCCGAACCTTTGAAGCGCGAAATCGAACTGGCGGCGCGCAAATGCGGCCAGAGCTTGTCGGGCAAGGCGATCGATCTTTTGCATAAAGGCATGATCGCGGAACGAGAAGCCAAGCCAGAACCGGGTCTTTCAGCATGGGACGCGATTCGCTCGGCATTCGCCGCAGAAAATGCGATTGACGATGAGTTCGCAAAGATAACGGACGAGATCGAGGCGGAACGGAAACGCGACTTCGACGGGCTTAACCTAAAGCTCGTAAATCCGTTTGAAGCAGGTGCCTGAGCCGACTTAACGGCCAGACCAAGACCGGAACAAAAATGCCCCTGCGCGTCATCTTCATGGGTACGCCCGAATTCTCGGTGCCGACGCTGCGGGCGATCGCAGAAGCCGGGCATGAAATAGAAGCCGTCTACACCCAGCCGCCGCGCGCCGCCGGTCGCCGCGGGCTGGAGCTGACGCCGTCGCCGGTGCAGCGCGAGGCGGAGCGGTTGGGCATCGAGGTGCGGACGCCGGTGTCGCTGAAAAGCGAGGCCGAGCAGCAGGCGTTCCGAGCCTTGCGGGCCGACGTCGCCGTCGTCGTCGCCTATGGATTGCTGTTGCCCAAACCCATTCTCGAGGCGCCGCGGCTCGGCTGCCTCAATGGCCACGCATCGCTGTTGCCGCGCTGGCGCGGCGCTGCCCCCATCCAGCGCGCCGTCATGGCTGGCGATGCGGAAACCGGCATGATGGTGATGCGTATGGAAGAAGGCCTCGACACCGGCCCGGTGGCCATGGTTGAAAAATGCGCCATCGGCCCCGATATGACGGCCGGCGATCTGCACGATCGATTGATGTTCATTGCTGCTGCGCTGATGACGGAAGCGCTGGCACGGCTGGAAAGGGATGCCCTGACATTTACCACGCAAGCGACGGTGGGGGTGACCTATGCCAAAAAGATCGATAAAGCGGAGACGCGCGTGGACTGGACGCGGCCTGCTGGCGAAGTCCACGATCATGTTCGCGGCCTGTCGCCCTTTCCTGGCGCATGGTGCGAGATCGAAATCGGCGGCTGCCTGGAACGGCTGAAACTCATTCGCTCGACGCTTTCGCAAGGCGCCGGCGAGCCGGGAGGAATTCTCGACGACCGGCTGACGGTCGCCTGCGGGTCAGGCGCGATCAGGCTGGTCGAAGTTCAACGTGCGGGCGGCAGGCCCATTGCCGCGCAGGAGTTTTTGCGCGGGGCCAAGCTCAAAAAAGGAATGAAATTCTCATGAGCATGATGTCGATACGCGCGGCGACGCCGCGGGACCGTGAGGCGATCCGCCTCGTCGAGGAACATGCATTCGGCCAGCAGGCGGAGGCCGGATTGGTAGACGCGCTGGTCACCGGCGGCGATGCCGTCGTCGAACTGGTGGCGGACGAAGATGGACAGGTGGTCGGCCACATCCTGTTTTCCAGGCTTTTCGTCCAGAACGGCGGCAAGAGCTTTCCGGCGGTGGCGCTGGCGCCTTTGGCGGTCGAGCCGTCATTCCATGGCACCGGCATTGGCGGCGCGCTGGTCCGCGAGGCACATATCCGTCTGAAGGACGCTGGCGAACTGCTGGCGGTGGTGCTTGGCGACCCCGCCTATTACAGCCGTTTCGGCTACAGCCACGCACGCGCTGAAAAATTCGAAAGCGAATACCAGGGCGACGCATTGCAGGCGCTTGCCTGGGGCGAGGCGCCTGAGACCGGCAAGCTGGTCTACGCTTCGGCCTTCGGCTCTGCGCTCGCCGCCTAACCTTATCCTGCTTTAGGAATGCCGCGTTTTCGCCTCGACATCGAATATGACGGCAGCCTCTATGCAGGTTGGCAGCGTCAGGCCGACCAGCCTTCGGTGCAGCAGGCGATCGAGCAGGCGATCGAGAAATTCTGCGGCGAAGAGGTCTCGCTGCGCGGCGCCGGTCGCACCGATGCCGGCGTCCATGCCTCCGGCCAGGTGGCGCATGTCGATCTCGTCAAGGCGTGGCCGAACGACAAGGTGCGCGACGCCGTCAACGCCCATCTGCAAGTGGCCAAGGCGCGCATCGCCATCCTCCAGGCCGCCCTCGTGCCCGATAGCTTCGATGCGCGTTTCTCGGCGATCGGCCGCCACTATCTCTATCGCATCGTCAACCGTCGCGCGCCGGCCGCGCTCGACAAGGGCAAAATCTGGTGGGTGCCGAAGCGGCTCGACGCCGAGGCCATGCACGAGGCGGCAAAGGTCCTACTGGGGCGGCATGATTTCACCACTTTCCGCTCGACCCAATGCCAGGCCGACAGCCCGATCCGAACGCTCGACCGGCTGGATGTCAGCCGGCTGGGTGACGTGATCGAAGTGCGAGCCTCGGCGCGCTCGTTCCTGCACAATCAGGTGCGCTCGATGGTCGGCTCGCTGAAGCGCGTCGGTGAAGGCGGCTGGACAATTGTCGACCTGAAGGCGGCGCTCGATGCGCGCGACCGTGCCGCCTGTGGCCAGGTCGCGCCGCCCGACGGTCTTTTTCTTATCGGCGTCGACTATCCGCAGGCATCCGGATGACGAAGCTAGATGTGCCGGTCAGCCAGCGTCACCTAGGCCAGATCGTCCTGCCAATCGGCCCCGCCGTAGAACACGCGCAAAATCACCACGCGCTCGGACTCTACGATGAAGGCGATGGTGACGCGGCGTTCGAATCCGATGATGCGAAGCTCCTGCCGCACATCGTCGCGGCGTGTGCCACATTCGGAGCCGTATTCAAGGCGTTCGCAGAATGCCCGGATACGCTGATCATAGCGGTCGGCTGTGGTGGCACTGCTGGCTTCCGCAATGATGTCGTAAATCCGATCGAGATCGCCGCCTGCCTCAAGCGCGTAAAGGACAGCTCGACGCTTCACGCATTTCTCTGCAAGTGGGCCTTGTGGCGCTTGCGCGCCCGTTCGGCCATCTCCTCTGGCGAAATACCCCCAGCAGGATTTGCCTTCCAAGCGTCATAGGTCGGCGCGACTTCCTCGCGCAGCCAACGTTCCACGGCGGCATCGCGCTCTTGCAAGGCGCGAAGCCCAGCGCGGATGACTTCGCTGCTGGTTGCATAGGTCCCGGACTGAACGAGCCGATCGATAAAAGCGGCTTGCTCGGCCGGTAGGCTGAAAGTGCGTTTTTCAATGGCAGACATCATTCCCCCTATGAGGTGATCAGTATGATATTATCATACCTGCCGCGAAAAAAACAGCACCAGGAATTCGGATAAAATTCACGCGCTCGGCGCACCGATGCCGAGCAGCGTCTCCATGCCGAACCAAACCACCAGCGACGCCACGAACATGCCGGCGAAAACGGCGGTGCCGACAGCCGCCCCTCTGCCGATGGCGACGTTTGTCATCCGCCAGGTCAGGACCATCGACAGCGCAAACAAAAGCAGCGATGCCAGCACGACGAACTCGTTGGTGGACGGCAGGAAAAGCCTGATCAACGCCGCCGGCAGCATCATCCAGGCTGTGATTGCCGACGCCCAGTTGCTGGCGACGACATAGTGGACGAAGCGCCCGCCAATGCCGGCGCGCGGAGCGACCAAGGCAAGGCCGGCAAGCGGCAACACCCACGCGCCGATGTCGACCGTCGCCAGGCGGATCAGCATGCTGAAGCGCCCTGCGAATGCATTGGGATCGCCGATCTCGTTGGCAAGGCCAACCCAACCGACGATCAGCGCCGGTACCGCGACGACGATGGCGAAGAAGGAATTCCAGAAACCGTCGACCGAAAGATCGAGCAGGCGCAGCCCGTCGGCCTTGCCGAGCATCAGTCGCCAGGCGCCGTTCAGCGAAGCGTAGGTTTCATCCGACGAAAGCATGATTACGATACGCCTCGCTCGAACCAGTCTTCGATGAAGCGCTGATAGATCTGCGTCAGCGTCTCCAGATCGGCAAGCGCGACGCGTTCATCGACCATGTGCATGGTCTTGCCGACAAGCCCGAATTCGACCACCGGACAATAGTCCTTGATGAAGCGTGCGTCGGAAGTGCCGCCGGAGGTGGAAGGCACCGGCTTCCTGCCGATCACCGTTTCGACCGAACCGCTGAGCGCTTCGATCAGCCGGTCGTCACGGGTGAGGAAGACGTGGCTCGGCCGGTCGCGCCAGACGAGCTCGTAATCGACCGGCGCTGTCTTGCCGGCCCGGTACTTCTTGCGCTTCGCCGCCTGGTCGAGACGGTTGTGGATTTCCGCCTGGATGGTCTCGGCGGTCCATGTGTCGTTGAAACGGATGTTAAAGTTGGCGGTCGCCTTCGCCGCAATGACATTGGTGGCCGGATTGCCGACGTCGATCGAGGTCACCTCCAGATTGGTCGGCTGGAAGTCCTTTGTGCCCTGGTCGAAGACGGGATGCAGCAAGGCATCGACCAGCGTCATCAGACCGCGCACCGGGTTGTCGGCAAGCTGCGGATAGGCGGCGTGGCCCTGCCTGCCATTGACGACGATGCTGCCCGACAAAGAGCCGCGCCGGCCGATCTTAATCATGTCGCCCAGCGCGTCGGGATTGGTCGGCTCGCCGACGATGGAGGCATCCCATTTCTCGCCCTTGGCGGCCGCCCATTCAAGCAGCTTTGTCGTGCCGTTGATGGCCGGTCCTTCTTCGTCGCCGGTGATCAGCAGCGAGACCGAGCCCTTCAGACCACCTTTCGTTTCGAGATGGCGCGCCACCGCCGCGATAAAACAGGCGATGCCGCCCTTCATGTCGACGGCACCGCGGCCGAACATCTCGCCGTTGGCGATCTCGGCCGCGAAAGGCGGATGCGTCCATGAAGCCTCGTCGCCGACCGGAACCACGTCGGTATGTCCGGCGAACATCAGATGCGGGCCGTTGCCGGAGCGTCGGGCATAGAGGTTCTCGATATCGGGCGTGCCTCCTTCCGAAAATACCGGGCGCTCGACGGAAAAGCCGAGCGGTTTCAGCATTGTTTCCAGCGTGCTCAATGCCCCGCCCTCAGCGGGCGTCACCGAGGCGCAGCGGATGAGGGCGGCGAGATTTCTGGCGGGATCGGTCGGCAGCGTCATGGGCAAAAGCGATAGTCGAAAGCGTAGGGCCTGTCACGGCCAGACATAAGCGCCAGTCATCCCGCCGACATTATGGTTTTCATGTCGTATAGTCGCAGGCACCATCGGATGGCCAACGAGAACAAAACGATCGTCATTGCCGGCGCCGGCAGCGTCGGCTGCTATGCCGGCGGCTGCCTGGCGCTCGCCGGGCGGCAGGTGATTCTGCTGGCACGGCCACGCATTGCAGAGGCCTTGCGCAAGCGCGGCTTGCGGGTCACCGACCTTGATGGCCGCGACCGCTCCATCAAGCCGGAGGGGCTTTCGGCCACCGCCGATCCGGCGGCCGCTTTGCGCAGTGCCGAAATCATTCTTGTGACGGTCAAGAGCGGCGCGACTGAAAAAATAGCGGCGCTCATTGCCGCCCACGCCCGCCCGGACGCGGTGGTGGTCAGCCTGCAGAACGGCGTCGACAATGCCGACAGGCTGCGGGCAAGGCTTACTGGGCGACCTGTGCTCGCAGGCATGGTGCCGTTCAACGTGGTCCAGTCACCGGATGGCGAATTGCCGCTTCGCGTGCATCGCGCCAGCGAGGGCAAGGTGATGATCGAAGAAGGGATCGCCGGCCTCGATGAACTGCTCGACGTCGATGGGTTCGCAGTCGCCGCGCATGGCGACATGGCCGCGATGCTGTGGGGCAAGCTGCTGCTTAATTTGAATAACGCGCTGGTGGCGCTTTGCGGCCTGCCGCTGGCAACGCAATTGGCCGACCGCCGCTGGCGGCTGATCCTGGCCGGCCAGATCGACGAGGCGTTGGCGGCAATGCGGGCGTCGAGCATCGAGCCGGCGCGGATCGCCGGCCTGCGCCCGGCGCTGCTGCCAAAACTGCTCCGTCTGCCCGACTGGCTGTTCAAGGTCCTGGCGAGGCGCATGCTTGCGATCGATCCCGAGGCACGCTCGTCGATGTGGGACGATTTGCAGCGCGGCCGGCCGACCGAGATCGGCGAGCTGCAAGGCGCGATTCTGCGCCTGGCTGACAGAGCAGGCACGCCGGCGCCGCTGATAAAGCGTGTCACGGCACTGGTTCGCAAGGCAGAGCAGGAAAATCGTGGATCGCCCGGCCTGACACCGGAAGCGATCAGTGCCGGCCTTCGATCAGCGTGATCTTCTGCCAGATCTTTCGCGACAGGTTGGAGGCGAGGGTCTCGATGTCGTTGACACCATCGACGACCACATTGTCGTTGATCGACTGGGCGAACAGCGCGGCGATCTTGCCGGTGATCGACAGCATTTCTGAGCAGTAGTCGAGGTAGCGGGCGAGGTCGGCACGGTCGGTTATGCGCGCCGGCGAATGCGACGCCGGTTTGAAATCGGTTGAAAGCACAGCCGGGTCCTTGGTCAGCTGGTGCATGTCGATGACGTGGATCAACGATCGCAAGCCGTGAAGCTTACGAAACACCTGCTTGCGCTTGATGCGTTCCTCGGTTCGGATCAAGGCCAGGAAGCCAAGTGCCGCGAGAATGACCACATTGATCAAGGATTCGATGCCTTGCACCGACTGGATAGCATCGCGGCTTTCCGAGATACGGCCGAGCGGCAGGATGGTGCCGACGAACAGGAACGTCAGCGCACCGGCGGCAATGGCGGCGATGACGATGCCGCGCAGCCACCAGATCGGCGCTTCCAGCGCCTTCGCCGCCTCCGCCAGATCACGCGACAGCGACACAAGTTCAATGGCGACGCCACGCAGGCCTGCATCGGGAAAACGGTCCGCGACGCGTTTTTCCAGTTGCTCGGCGGTTTGGATGATCAGTTTCGAATCAAGCGTGCGGTAGCGCATGGCAAGAGGCCCGATCGACGTTCAGGATTCGGCCGGTGCATTGGTGTGTTTGCCGTAGCGGTTGGGCCCGGGATCGCTTTTGAAAAAGGCCAGAATGACAAGGAGAATGGCGCCGATGACGAGAGAGATCAATGCATAGTAGGTAGGCTTGCCGAAATCATGGAACCGCTTCGCCGTCAGCGCAAAGGTCGACCATGTCGAGACGACCACCGCGATCCACCAGGCGAGCGCCCAATACTGACTTGCGGCAGTGCCGAGCGGCGTTCGCGAGAACTGGTAGAGCAGAAAAAGCTGAACGAGGAGCGGCAAAAGACCGGCCAAAACATAGGCACTGGGGTTCACTCGCCCGGAAAGGCTGAAGAAAAGCCATAGAAATCGAGGTCTGTCGAGCAATCGGGTCAGTCCGTCTTTTTGCGAAGGATCAATCGCGAAGCAGTTCGTTGATCGAGGTTTTGGAACGGGTCCTGTCATCGACCCGCTTGACGATGACAGCGCAGTAGAGGCTCGGGCCGGGCTCGCCGCTGGGCAACGGCTTGCCGGGCAGCGAGCCGGCGACGACGACGGAATTGGCCGGCACTTCGCCGTAGAAGACCTCACCGGTGGCGCGGTCGACGATCTTGGTCGACTGGCCGATGAAGACGCCCATGCCGAGCACCGAGCCTTCGCGCACGATGCAGCCTTCGACCACCTCGGAGCGTGCGCCGATGAAGCAATTGTCCTCGATGATGGTGGGACCGGCCTGCATCGGCTCCAGCACGCCGCCGATGCCGACGCCGCCCGACAGATGCACATTCTTGCCGATCTGGGCGCAGGAGCCGACCGAGGCCCATGTGTCGACCATGGTGCCGCTGTCGACATAAGCGCCGACATTGACGAAGGACGGCATCAGCACCGCGCCCGGCGCGACATAGGCCGAGCGCCGCACGACCGACGACGGCACGGCGCGGAAGCCTGCCTTCTCGAAATCGATGGCGCTCCAGCCGTCGAATTTCGACGGCACCTTGTCCCACCAAACGGCCTGGCCGGGACCACCCTTGATGATCTCCATCTGATTGACCCGGAACGATAGCAGCACCGCTTTCTTCAGCCACTGGTTGACATGCCATTTGCCGTCGGCCTGGCGTTCGGCGACGCGGACGATACCGCGGTCGAGCAGGTCGAGCGCCGACTGGATGGCGTCGCGCGTCGCGCCGCGGGTCGCCGTCGAAATCGTGTCGCGTTCCTCGAAAGCTTCTTCGACGGTCTTTTCGAGGCTCGCCAGATCGGGCTTCGACATGAATTCGCTCCATTACCAAGCTGTTAAGGGGCCGGACCTTAACCTGTTTTGAAAGTCGCCGGACCCTATGTGAAGGCTTGATGAGGGTCAATCGCGGCTGCGCCACGGGACGGCGCCAGTGAATAATTGGGCCAGTGAATAATTGGGCAAGTGAATAATTGGACGGGTAGGTAACATGACTCCTATGGAAAAGGCGGGGTGGACGCCGCTGCCGCATTCAGATGAGGATCTGGAGCGGTCGAAAAGCGTGCCGGACACGCCGCAGACGCGCGCCGAGACCTACCGGCTGGCCTGGAACGATCCCGATTTCATGACACGGCGCGAATTGCGTGCCGTGCGGCTACAACTCGAACTGTTGAAGCCGGAAATGATCCTGGCCGAGCGTGGCATCCGTTCGACCGTCATCCTGTTCGGTGGCGCACGCATCCCCGAGCCGGGCGGTGAAGCTTGGGCGGCCAAGAACGAGACGCAGAAGAAGAACCTTGAGGAAAACAGCAAATATTACGAGGAAGCGCGAAAATTCGCCCGCCTCTGCTCGCAGCAGTCGGCCACCTCCTATTACCGGGAGTTCGTCGTGGTGACAGGCGGCGGACCCGGCGTCATGGAGGCCGGCAACCGTGGCGCTGATGATGTCGGCGCACCGTCGATCGGCCTTAACATCGTGCTGCCGCATGAGCAGGCGCCGAATGCCTATGTGACCCCGGAGCTCTGTTTCAACTTCCACTATTTCGCGGTCCGCAAGATGCATTTCGTCATGCGCGCCAAGGCTGTCGCGGTTTTTCCGGGCGGCTTCGGCACGATGGACGAATTCTTCGAGACCCTGACCCTGATCCAGACCGGCCGCATGGAGCGCGTGCCGGTGATCCTGTTTGGCAAGGCTTTCTGGAAAAGAGCAATCGACCTCGATTTCCTCGCCGAGCAAGGCACGATCACCCCGGGCGACCAGGACATCATCGATTTCGTCGACACCGCCGACGAGGCCTGGGGAATTATCAGCCGCTTTTACAAGCTGTGACGGCGCAGGCTTGATTGGAATTTAGCTCGTTTCGGTCGGAGATTGGCGGAAACGCCTCTTTCTTCGCCTTGGGATGACGACGCCGTCTATGCCGTGACCTCGACGATCGCCGTCAGAAAAGTTGCAAGATCGTCGGTGACGAAATCCACATCGTCCTCGTTGGCCGGGTCGCGTTCCCAGATTTCAGAGAAGGTCGGCTCGAAGTTGCGCGGCACGACCAGCACCGTGGTCATGCCCAGCGATTTCGGCACGGACAGGTTGCGGGCCAGATCCTCGAACATCACCGCATTGTGGCCGGTGACCGCGTGGAGTTCCGCAAACTTCTCGTAGGTCTGGCGCGCCGGCTTGGGATTCAGTCCGGCGGCGACGATATCGAAAATGTCGTCGAAATGGTCGAGGATGCCGAGTTGGCGCGCGGTGCGTTCGGCATGCCTGCGGTCGCCATTGGTGAAGATGAACTTGCGGCCGGGAAGCTGGCGGATGGCGGTACCGAGAACGGGATCGGGGACCAGCCAGGAATAGTCGATGTCATGGACCTTCTCGAGAAAGTCGTCGGGATCGATGCCGTGGCGCGCCATCAGACCGTTCAGCGTCGTGCCGTATTCTCGGTAGAGCTCCTTCTGCAGCTTACGGGCATCGTCGCGCGGCAGCGTCAGCAGTTCTCCGACATAGGCGGTCATCTTCACGTCGATCTGCGAGAACAGGTTCGAATGGTGCGGATAGAGCGTGTTGTCGAGGTCGAATACCCAGTCGGTAACATGGGCGAAGCGAGCGGGATCCGGGAGCGTGGTCATGCAGTCCTTATGGCACGAAACAATGCTTTTGGCAGAGGCTTTATCCACAACTTATGCGGGTTGCGAGTGACGAAAACGATGCCATGATTCAAATTTTAGGCATCACGGAAAGGTGGCATTCAGGGCTTGCTGGCACAGAGACGGTCCAGGGGAGCCAGCGATGAGCCGCATATTTCTGAAGTCTGCCGCCGTCGCTTTCGCCTCCCTCGCGGTCTCGCTTTTGCTGACGCTGATCATCGTTCCGGCAATGGGTTTTCCGTTCAACCGCACGATGTGGCTGACATCGACAGTGTGCCCGCTCGCCCTTGCCTGGGTCGCCAGTGCCTATACTTTCTGGCAGGGCGAGAGGTTGAAAAGCGCCCATCGCGACCTCGCCCGCGCTCATGCCCAGCTCGCCGCCGCGCATCGGCGCCTGTCGGAAAAGGCGAGCCGCGACGATATGACCGGCATGCTCAACCGCGAGAGCTTCTTTGCTACGCTCGACGCCTCCCGACGTAAATCCGATCGCGGTGCGTTGCTGATCATCGATGCCGATCACTTCAAGGTCATCAACGACAGCTACGGCCATCTGACCGGCGACGACGCACTGCTCCTCATTGCAAGCGCGATCGAGCGCGGCGTGCGCAGCGGAGACGTGATCGGCCGCATCGGTGGCGAGGAATTCGGCGCGTTCCTGATCGGTGCCACCGAACAGGAAGCCAAACGCGTCGCCGAGCGCATTCGCCGTGAAGTCGAGCTGATCCGCTTCCGTCCCGTCGATGAGCGGATCATACCCCTCACCGTCAGCATCGGCGGCGTCACCTGCGGCGAGAATGCCGCCGTATCGGATCTGATGCGTACCGCCGACCGGCGCCTTTACCAGGCCAAGCACCGCGGCCGCAATCTGACCATCCTGGACACGGACATTTCCGAAGCGGCTTGAGCGGTCCCACTCGCTAACAAAAGCGTAAGGCTTATTTCACTGAGCCGGGCCGTTTACACGGTTTAAGCAAATGTGCGGCTAGGTTTGTCACGGAATTGGCTTCTCTTGGCGAGCAAGTGCCGTTCTGGGAACGCCATGCATGGATCGAAGCCCCATCGAGAGACGTGTCATGAGGTTCTTCAGCAGGAAAATGTCGCGCCGCACGATCATGCAGGCGCTGATTGCGTTGCCGGCCTTGTCGCTGTTCCGCAAGCTGCCCGATGCCGATCCGGACGCGATCGTCGAGATCAATGGTTGGATCCTCAAAAGGAGCGACCTGGCTTGATCTTCGACAGCTACGAGGCATTTCGGGCGGCGAATTTCACCGCCAAGGTCTGCATTCTAGGCTCTGGGCCAGCCGGCACCACGATCGCCAGAAAGCTTGGCGCGGCCGGCATTCCGGTTGTGGTGCTGGAGGCCGGCTCCCGTGAGTTCAGCGATGATTCGCAGGATTTCTATCGCGGCGCCACGGTCGGCGATCCCTATTTCGACCTCGACATCACCCGGCTGCGCTTCATGGGCGGCAGCTCCAATCACTGGGCCGGCTGGTGCCGCGTGCTCGACAGCCAAGATTTCGAGCCCAAGGCCTGGGCGCCGGATACCGGCTGGCCAATCAGCCGCGCCGATATCGAACCCTATCTGCCTGAAGTCCACGATACCCTCGAACTTGCCGACTTCCGGCCGGACATATCGATCTCGGACGACATTCGCTGGGTGCAACTGATCAAAAGCCCGGCCGTGCGCTTCGGCGAAAAATTCGCCGACGAGCTCGACAAGAGCCGGAACGTCGCCGTGGTGCTCAACACCTATGCCACCGAGCTTACCGGCAATGGCAGACGAGTGACCGGCGCCAAATTGTGGTCGAACGGCCAGGATGCCGGCTCCTTCACCGCTGACTATTTCATCGTCTGTACTGGCGGCTTGGAAAACTCGCGGCTGCTTCTGTGGTCGAACCAGCGCTCGAATGGCGGCGTGGTGCCGAAGGCTACGGCACTCGGACGCTACTGGATGGAGCATCCGACCTTCGAGGGCGGCAATGCCATCCTTGCTGACTATAGCGCGTTCGAGGTCGACGCCACCAACGAGGCCTTTTTCTCGCCGACGCTTGCCGCCATGGAACGCCTTGAGATCATGAATTTCGGCATCAGGCTGATCGAGACGCCGTACCCCGGCGTCAAACGCATCATCGCCGACCTCGCCTGCACGGCGCCCGAGATGGCCGAATGGGTGTCCTACCAGCTCAGCCAGGACCTGCGCTGCGCTGCCCAGCTCTATGTCACCTGGGAACAGGCGCCGCTGGCCTCGAACCGGGTTCAGTTATCGAAGGCCGATATCGACCATGCCGGCGTGCCGCGCATCGAGCTGCATTGGAAAAAGTCGGAGCTGGAGCGCCGCACGCTCCTCGAGGGCTTGAGGCTGTTCGGGACGACGCTCGTCCAGAAGGATCTCGGCCGGGTGCGCATCGCCGACTGGCTTACCAATGGCGGGGACTATCCGACCAATGAGGAACTGGCCGGCCACCACCATATGGGCGGCACCCGTATGGGCACGGACGTGACCAAGAGCGTTGTCGACGCCAACTCAAAGGTGCATGGCATGGACAATCTTTATGTCGGCGGGTCCTCGGTGTTCTGCACGTCCGGCGAATGCAACCCGACGACGACGATCGTCGCATTGGCCTGCCGTCTGGGCGACCACCTTGGCAAGGTCATCGGCGTATAGGGCGTATAGAAGGCCGGCTCAGCCGGCCGGCCGAGGGATCGTCGTCCGCCACAACGCCCGCCGGCTGCGAGCCTCCCCTGCGTTTAAAGTTTCGCCGGGTCGAGCGCCGGCTTGCCCTTGTGGCGTCCGACGATCGCTGCCATCTCGGCGACGTTCTGGAATCCATCGCGCAAAACGTCGAAGGACGGCAGCACGAAATAGGCGCGCTGGAACTTGTCGATCTCGTAACTGGTGCGCATCACCGTTTCCAGATCGAAGGGGACATGGTGCGCCTCCTCGCTTTCAATCGCGAATTGAAGTTCCGCAAAGGACGACATCAGCCCGGCGCCGAAAGCCTTCAGCGGCTGGCCGGCTTCCTGTATCAACCCGTATTCGACGGTGTACCAGTAAAGGCGGCTGATCATCTCGTCGCCGCCAAGCGCGATCAGGTCCTCGGCCTTGTCGCCATACATCTGCATGAAATCGGCAAAGACCGGCTGCGTCAGCGCCGGCACATGGCCAAAGAAGTCGTGGAACATGTCCGGCTCGACGATGTAGTCGAGCTCTTGTTTCGTCCGCAGCCAGTTGGTCACCGGGAAGCGCCGGTTGGCGAGGTGGACGAAGAAGGCTGGTCCGGGAATGAGCCCCGGCACGGCGACGATTTCCCAACCGGTAAGCTTGCGCAGCTTTTCGCTGACCGCACCGAAATCCGGAATCTTGTCGAGCAGGCCCAGCGTGGCGACGCCGTCGAGATAGGACCGGTGCGCCAGCCTTTTGGTCAGCTTCGTCTGGCGGTCGCACAGTGTACGCCACACCGCCTGCTCGTCAGCGGTGTAGTTGTAGCTCTGCTCCACGGTGAAATCGGAACGGCAGACCGAATAGTCGCCGCGAAGGCCTTGCGCCGCGCATTCGCGGGCGTAGTCGGCAACGTTGATCGTCATGGCTGTTCTCCCTGGAAATCACGACTAACCTCATCATAAAAATCTAGCCGGATCCGGTGAGGTAAATCCGCTTTGATGATGGCTCGAACACGTGATTTGAGGTAAAAGCCACCACAGCTAAGCTGTAGGAGAGTGAAAGTGCCTCAGTTTGACGGTTTTGAGATCAAGATGCTCGACATTTTACAACGTGACGGACGCAAGCCCGTATCCGAACTGGCCCAGGAGATCGGCCTGTCGACGACGCCGTGCGCGCGCCGCTTCGAAGCCCTCCAGGGCGCCGGCATCATCAAGGGCTTTGCCGCTGTGCTCAGCCGGCGGGCCGTCGGCTTGATGGTCGAAGTGTTCATTCAAGTGCGCCTCGTAACCCACAGCGACGGTTCGCCCGAAACCTTTATCGCTGCCGTGCAGCGCATGGACGAGGTGTCGTCATGCTGGACGATGACCGGCGACTACGATTTCCTGCTGCATGTGATGGTGCCATCGGTCGACGAACTCAATGCCTTCGTCATGCACCGGCTGATGCGGCTCGACGGCGTGCGCGACGTCCACACGCAGCTCGTGCTGCAAAACATCAAGGGGCCGGGCCATGTGCCGCTCGGGCATCTCCGGCGATGAATATGCCCCGGTGGGGTGGACCTTGCGTTTTCGGCCGATAAGCGCCCGTCAGCCGCCGACGTTCACGGCACGATCAGCGTGCCGGCGCCGTGCTCGGTGAAGAGTTCGAGCAGCACCGAATGCGGCGTCTTGCCGTTGAGGATGACGACGCCCTCGACGCCGCGCTCGATCGCCTCGATGCAGGTCTCGACCTTGGGGATCATGCCGCCCGACACCGTGCCGTCCTTGATCAAGGCCTTTGCCTCGGTCACGGTCAGCTCGTCGATCAGCTTCTTGTTCTTGTCGAGCACGCCGGGCACGTCGGTGAGGAACAGAAGGCGTGTCGCCTGGCAGGCGCCGGCGATGGCGCCGGCAAAGGTATCGGCATTGATGTTGTAGGTGTGGCCGTCGCGGCCGGGCGCCACCGGCGCCAGCACCGGGATCATTTCGGAGCGCGCCAGAAGGTCGAGCAATGTGCGGTCGACCTCGACCGGCTCGCCGACGAAGCCGAGATCGAGCACGCGCTCTATGTTGGAGTCCGGGTCGATCATGGTTTTGCGCGCCTTTTCGGCGAAAACCATGTTGCCGTCCTTGCCGCACAGGCCGATCGCCCATTCGCCCTCGGCATTGATCAGCGCGACGATCTCCTTGTTGATCGAGCCGGCCAGCACCATCTCGACGATCTCGACCGTCTTCTGGTCGGTGACGCGCAGACCGCCCTCGAATTTCGATTCGATGCCCATCTTGCTCAGCATGGCGCCGATCTGCGGCCCGCCGCCATGAACGACGATCGGATTGACGCCGGATTGTTTGAGCAGCGCGATGTCGCGAGCGAAGGCCTTGCCGAGCGCAATATCGCCCATGGCGTGGCCGCCATATTTCACCACCACCGTCTTGTTCTCGTAGCGCTGCATGTAAGGCAGCGCCCGCGAAAGCAGCGCGGCCTGCATTTCGGCGGTGGCGGCGATGTCCGTCATCGGCATGGTTCCCAGCTTGAAATGATCGGCGGCGTCTTAGCGGGAATTGCGGCTGGCCGCAAACGGCTTTGCTGTCATGATTGATCAAACTCTACGCCGGCACCTGCAGCGGCGCCCGCCGCGCCTGCCACCCTGAAATCTTCTCCATCTGCGCGGCCAGCGACAGAAGCGTCTCTTCGTCGCCGGGCCGGCCGGCGGCCTGGATGCCGAGCGGCAGGCCGGCATCGGTGACATAGACAGGTAGCGTGATCGACGGCTGGCCGCTGACGTTCTGGATCGCCGGCCAGTGGGTGAACCATAGGCTCTTGTCCATCAACTGGCCGAACAGCGGCTTGAATTTCAACAGACGGGCGAGGCGCAGCCTGTCGAGCACGTCCTCTATGAACGCATCTGCGCCTTTCGGGTCCATGGCGCCGCAGGCAAGCGGCGGATGGGCGATAACAGGCATCAGTACGGCATCATATTGCGCGGTGTCGGTAATCAGCCGGCGCGACGTGGCATGCAGCCGCTGCAGGCCGGCATAGATCTCGCCGGCCGAGACGATCTCGCCGAAGCGGCTCATCAG
Organism: Mesorhizobium sp. WSM4823; assembly: GCF_055811195.1. Lineage (NCBI taxonomy): Bacteria > Pseudomonadati > Pseudomonadota > Alphaproteobacteria > Hyphomicrobiales > Phyllobacteriaceae > Mesorhizobium > Mesorhizobium sp. WSM4823. The sequence continues at coordinate 310,015 of NZ_JBVVQL010000004.1, read as the reverse complement.
GCGTGTGGCACGCTCGACGTCGCCCGAGATGGAGCGTCCGACGCGCAAGGCTTCAGCGCGCATCGTACCGGCCACCGCCGCGGCGACGATCTTGCAGAAATCGGCCATGAAATCGCGATCGATACAAAGCAGGTCGATCTCTTCGACCGTGTGTCCGCCGTCGCGCGTCAGCGCCACGGCCGTATCCAGCGCTGTCAGTGTCTCAGCCGATATCGGCAGGCCGAGCGGCGATTTCCGGTAGACGGCAAGTTTCAGCTTGCCGGGGTCCCGCGCTGCTGCGGCGGCAAAGCTGCCTTTGGGCGGCGCCGCCGCATAGGGCGACAGCGGATCGGGTCCATGGGTCAGGTCGAGCAGCAAGGCCGAATCCCGGACCGAGCGGGCAAGCGCGTGGTCGACGACCAGACCGTACCAGCTTTCGGTGACGAGCGGCGACAGCGGCACGCGGCCGCGCGAGGTTTTCAGCCCAACCAGCCCCGTGCAGGCTGCGGGAACGCGGATCGAGCCGCCGCCGTCCGAAGCATGCGCCACCGGCACGACGCCGGCCGCGACCAGCGCAGCCGCACCTCCAGACGAGCCGCCGCTGGTATGCGCCGTGTTCCACGGATTGCGGGTGATGCCGAAAGCGGCGGATTCGGTCATCAGCCTCAGCCCATATTCGGGCGAGGTGCTGGTGGCGATGGGGACAAGGCCGGCGGCCAGGTGGCGTTCGGTCATCACCGAATCGAAATCGGCAACGAAAGCCGGAATGCGGCTGCCGCCGTGGGATGGCACGCCTTTCATGGCGATGCCGAGATCCTTCAGTGCGAAGGGCACGCCGGCCAACGGCAGCTTGCGGTCGATGCTTTTAGCCCGCGTCCGCGCTGCCTCGTAAAGTGGCTCGACGATGGCGTTGATATCAGGGTGGGTGGCCTCGGCCCGCGCGATCGCCGCATCGACGAGCTCCTGCGCTGCGATCTCGCCCTTGCGCACCAGGCTGGCAAGCCCGGTTGCGTCGTGCTCCCACAAGACCCGTTCAACCGACATTGCCACTCTCCCCGCTATGAGAAGGCTAGCGGTTGCGGGTTTTCTTGGCAATCGAAGCGATGATGCTCTCGGTGACGCAAGATCGCTTCCGCCGTTGCAAATACATTGCAATTGCCTAATTTGGCAGCCGATGACGCCGCAGGACATCAGCAATCTGATCGTCCGGACTTCGATGAAGGACCGGGCTGCGTTCGATCTGCTCTACCGGCAGACCAGCGCGAAACTTTTCGGCGTCTGCCTTCGTGTATTGAAGGACCGGGGAGAGGCAGAAGAGGCGCTGCAGGAGGTCTTCGTCAAGATATGGACGAAGGCGGACCGTTTCGCCGTTTCGGATCTAAGCCCGATTTCCTGGCTGGTGGCCATTGCGCGCAATCACGCGATCGATCGTATCAGGGCGCGGCGAGAGCCTGCCGCCTATATCGATGCTGCGCTCGAGGTGGCCGATCCGGCGCCGGGACCAGAGGCTGCGGCTGTTGCGGGCGGTGAATCCGAGCGCATCTATCGTTGTCTCGACGAATTGGAAAAGGACCGGGCGGCGGCCGTCCGGGGCGCCTATCTGGACGGCGAAAGCTATGCCGAACTGGCGGCACGCCATGACGTGCCGCTGAACACGATGCGGACCTGGCTGCGGCGCAGCCTGCTGAAGCTCAGAGAGTGTCTGGAAAGATGACGCCGGCAGACGATAACGGACCGGAACCTGGGGGCGACGACCTGTTCGCCGCCGAGTATGTTCTTGGTGCCCTGGACGCGGACGAGCGCGAGATCGCGTCACGCCGCATCGATGCGGACGCCGCGTTCGCGCGCCTCGTCGATGCCTGGGAGGCGCATCTTTCGCCGATGGCAGGCGCCTATCCGGAGACAGAGCCTCCGATCAGGGTCAAGGAGGCGATAGATCGCCAACTGTTCGTCGCAGAGCCACGCTCCGGCCTCTGGTCGAGTCTTGCCTTCTGGCGCGGTCTTGCCGCAGCTTCCGTCGCGGCGTTGGCGATCACCATCGCCGTGCCTTACCTCAACCCGCCGGTCGAACAGCCGCGGCTTGTCGCCTCGCTGGCCGCCGACGGCAGCGACGTCAGATATCTTGCCGTCTATGACGCCGCCCATCGCGAGGTCGGCCTGTCGCATGTCTCGGGCGAGCGTGCCGCCGGCAAGGATTTCGAGCTGTGGATGATCGAGGGCAAGAACCAGCCGGTCTCGTTGGGTGTCATCCCGGCCAGTCAGACCGCGCATATGACCCTTTCGCCGGCCGTTAAGGAAAAGCTTGCGCAGGGCGCCGTGCTTGCGGTCAGCCTCGAGCCGGCCGGCGGTTCGCCGACCGGTCAGCCGACCGGCCCCGTGGTCGCTGCGGGCGATTTGAAGAGCATCTGATCGCCCCTGTCGTCTGGCCTTCTCGAGAATGGTTTAAATCAAACTCCGTGGTGGTATTAGATTGGGAAGCATGAGCCCAAGAAGCCCATGCTCTGAGTCATCGTCATGAAAGTTAAAATTTTTCGATGATCGGGGAAACTCACGCACTGATCCCGCCGTATCTCCTTGCGCCCCCAAAGAGGGGAAAAATAAACTGAGGAGATTGAAATTATGCGTAAACTCGCCACCCTTTTGCTTGCCGGAACGATCGCCGTCTCAGCGCTCGGCACCGCCGCCTTTGCCGAAAATCCAATGGTCGGCGGCGCCGCCATGTATGCCACCAAGAATATCGTCGAGAACGCCGTCAACTCGAAGGATCACACGACACTGGTCACGGCCGTCAAGGCCGGTGGTCTCGTCGACACGCTGCAGAGTGACGGCCCCTTCACCGTGTTCGCGCCGACCAACGAGGCCTTTGCAGCACTTCCAGCCGGCACCGTCGACACGCTGCTCAAGCCGGAAAACAAGGACAAGCTGGTCAAGGTCCTGACCTGCCATGTCATCGGCGCCAAGGCGCTGGCTGCCGACGTCACCAAGATGGTCATTGACGATGGTGGCGCGCACAAGGCCAAGACAGCAGGTGGTTGCGAGCTGACGCTCAAGGCCGATGGCGGCAAGGTCACGGTGACCGACGAGAACGGCAATGTCGCCAACGTGACGATCGCCGATGTCGAGCAGTCGAACGGCGTCATCCACGTCATCGACAAGGTTCTCCTGCCGAAGATGTAACGAACGGCCTGCTGCCAGCGAAGATATGGCTGCGGCTCCATGCCGATGGCGCGGGTTTCCGCTCGCGTGACCCGCGCGATCGACAAGCGTATACTCCGCGCCGTCCGCCCCAGCTTGGGGCAGGTGCGGAGTGCCCGTTGTCAGGAGCTGGCCGTCACTGGCTTTTGATTTCCGTGTGACGGTCGAATTTGGCAAACGGACAACAGGAGGAATGGTGATGATCCGGCGCGACTTTCTTTGGAGCGGTGCCGCCGTGGCATTGCTGGCAGGCACGGCAGCGCTGTTGCGCATGGGCCGGCCGCAAGATGCACGCGCGGCCGAAACCTTCGAGGTCACCAAGACCGAGGCCGAGTGGCGCGCTATCCTGTCCGACGCGTCCTTCAATGTGCTGCGCAAGGAAGGCACCGAATATCCCGGCACCAGCCCGTTGCTCAACGAACATCGCAAGGGCATTTTTGCCTGCGCCGGCTGCGACCTGCCGCTCTATTCCTCCGAAACCAAGTTCGATTCCGGTACCGGCTGGCCGAGCTTCTGGCAGGAGATTCCCAACGCCGTCGGCGAGACGGTGGACAGGTCTCTGGGCATGACCCGAACCGAGGTCCACTGCCGCCGCTGCGGCGGTCATCTCGGCCATGTCTTCGACGACGGTCCGCCGCCGACCGGCTTGCGTCATTGCATCAACGGCGTGGCCTTGACCTTCAAGCCGGCCACGGCCTGAGATGGAAACAAAGAGATAGAGGGGCGGAGGGTCCGCCGCTCCCAGACATCCTAACAGTTGATTTGCGCATGACCCCGAAAATCGCCTTTCGGGGTCATGCGCGAGGGCGCCAGGCGGGGGATCCGGCGCTCCTCAGTGTCCGCCACCGCCGCCGCCCTGTGCGGCTGGCTTGCGGATCACCAGGGTGAAGAGCCCAAGCGTCGCGAACAGCACCGTTAGCATGACAAACACATCCATGAAGGACAGCAGCGACGCCTGTTGCTGGACCATGCCCGACAGTTTGGAGATCGCCGCCTTGGAGGCGTCGAGGCCTGCGGTCTGCTCGAAGTTGAGCGTCATGTTCTGCAGCTTCTCCTGCGCGGCGGCACTGCCCCATTGCACATGTTCGGAGAGCCTGGCGTAGTGGAAGGCATTGCGGTCGATCAGCACCGTGTTGATGACGGCGAGGCCGACCGCGCCGCCGAGATTGCGGGTCAGGTTGAACAGGCCCGACGCATTCTTCAACCGCTCGGGCGGCAACGTGCCCAGCGCGATGTTGTTGACCGGCACCATGCACAGCATCATCGAACAGCCGCGCAGGATCTGCGGGATCAGCAATTCATAGAAATCCCAGTCGGCGGTCAGATGCGTCATCCACCAGGTCCCCGTGGCGAAGCCGAAGAAGCCGATCATCATCATCAGACGCGGGTCCATCTTGTTCGACAGGATGCCGGAAATCGGGGCGGTGAAGAACATGGCCAGGCCGCTGACGAACAGCGCCTCGCCGATCATCAGGGAATCGTAGCCGCGGATGCGCCCGAGGAACACCGGATAAAGATAGGTCAGGCCGTAGAGGCCGATGCCGACGACGAAGGAGAACAGCGAGCCGAAGGCGAAGTTGACGTTGGTGAAGGCCTTCAGGTCGACAATCGGCTCCTCGGCTGTGAAAGCGCGCCAGAAGAACAGCACCGCGCCGACGGTCATGATGGTGGCGCAGATGAACACCGCCTGATCCTGCAGCCAGTCGTTGTTAGGACCTTCCTCCAGCACATATTCCATGCAGCCCAGGAAGGCCGCCATGCCGGCAAGGCCCCACCAGTCGAACTTGCTGAACAGCTTGAGATTGGGCTTGTCGAAGTCGATCAGCGACCATGCCGCAGCGGTGACCAGGATGCCGGGCACGACATTGATCAGGAACAGCCAGTGCCAGGACATGGCATGGCTGATATAGCCGCCGACGGTCGGGCCAATGGTCGGCGCCAGCGTCGCCACCAGACCGATCATCGGCGATACCATGGCGCGGCGCGACGGCGGGAAGATGGTGAAGGCGGCAGCGAAGACGCTCGGAATCATGCCGCCGCCGATGAAGCCCTGGATGGCCCGGTAGACGATCATCTGGTCGATATTGGTGGCGGTCGCCGCCAGCGCACTCGCGGCGGTGAAGCCAGCCGCGGAGACGGTGAACAGCACGCGCGTCGACAGCATCCGGCTGAGAAAACCCGACAGCGGGATCATGATGACTTCGGCGATCAGATAGGCGGTCTGCACCCACGGGATCTCGTCGGAACTGGCGCTCAAGCCCGCCTGGATCTCGGCCAGCGAGGCCGAGACGATCTGGATGTCGAGGATTGCCATGAACATCCCGAACACCATGGCCAGGAAAGCTATGACACGCCGCGTGGAAATGGTGTCAGGCGTAGCCGGCCTTGCCGACGGCGATCCTGCTGTCAAGGTCGCGGTTGCCATGGCATTGCTCCCAAGCGGCCGCTCAGTTCGACGCGGCCGGCGCCGTGCGGCTGTCGACGGCGACGACGACGCTTAAGCCCGCGCGCAGCTTGCCTGTCTTCAGCACATCCGCCGGCACGTCGATGCGAACCGGCACGCGCTGCACGACCTTGGTGAAGTTGCCGGTGGCGTTTTCCGGCGGCAGCAGCGAGAACACCGCGCCGGATGCCGGCGCCAGCGACGAGACGGTGCCCTCGAAATCCTCACCGTCGATCGCGTCGACCGAAATCCTGACCTTTTCGCCAGGCACCAGCCGCGCGAGCTGGGTCTCCTTGAAGTTGGCGACGATATAGAGCTTGTCCATCGGCACGATGACGGCGAGCTTCTGTCCCGGGCTGATCAGGTCGCCCTGCTCGACGGAGCGGTTGCCGACGACGCCGTCATAGGGCGCGCGCAGCACGGTGAAGGACAGGTCCCGCGCGGCCTTGTCACGGGCAAGCTGCAGCGACGCCAGCGTGCTTGCCGTCTCCGCACGCTGCGCCTGCAGCACACCGATATTGGCCTGCGCCGCCGCGATCTGGGCATCGGCGCCTACAAGGGCGGCATTGGCCTGCTCGACCGCGGTCTGGGCATCATCCAACTGGGCCTGGGTCCCGACATGTGTCTTGAGCAATTGGGCGGCGCGCGCTTGAACTCGCGCCGCATTGTCGGCAGCGGCCTGGTCGGCGGTCTTCTGCGCCTGCGCTTGCTCGAGCGACGCCCGCGCCGCCTCGGTCTGGGCGTCGATACGGTCGAGCGTCTTGGTCAAGGTGGCGATCTGCGCCTCGGCCTGGGCGACCGCTATTTTGTAGTCGCCATTGTCGACGACCAGCAGCGGATCGCCGGCCTTGACCTGCTGGTTCTCGGTCACCTTGACCTGATCGACATAGCCGGAAATTTTCGGCGAGATGAACGCCATGTCGGCCTGGACATAGGCGTCGTCGGTTGAGATCATGAAGCGCCCGTCGGTCCAGTAGTCATAGCCATACCAGGCGCTTGCGCCCAACAAGCCAAGTGCGATGATCGGCAACAGAAAGGAGCGCGCCGAACGTTTCTTTTTGGCCGGCGTGTCGGCCGGAGGACTTATGGCGGGCTCGGTCGGGGCATTCGGCGCCTCGATTGCTGGCGCGACCTTGGCGTTGGGGAATGGGCGGACGTCGGCGGTGGGGGTTGCGTTCGAGGACATGGAATCTCTCTTGGCATTTCTCTGGAAACGGGGCATCTCTCTGGAAAATCAGTCAGACTGAACCGTTCGGTTCGATGCAAACGTTGACTTAGCGCAGAGAGCGGCCCATATCAAGGTGATCGAACCGATCGGTTCGAATATTTTTCGAGGTGTGACGTTATGACCGAACCCGACAAGGACCAGTGCGATCTGCTGGATGGCCTGCGTCGCGGCCGCCCCGCGGCGGGACAGGACCCGGTCAAGCGCAGCCAGATCATCGACGGCGCCCGTCGTGTCTTCATCGACAAGGGCTTTGAGGCGGCGTCGATGAACGACATCACGCGCGAGGCCGGTGTTTCCAAGGGCACGATCTATGTCTATTTCGCCAACAAGGAAGAGCTGTTCGAAGCGCTGATCGAAGAAGAGCGCGGCACGATCTTCAAGAACATGTACGATCTGCTCGATCGCGCCGACGACCTTCGCGAGACGTTAGTGAAGTTCGGCAAGGTGCTGTCCCTCAAGATAACCTCGGCCAAGGTCGTCCAGGCGCAGCGCACGGTAATCGGCGCATCCGACAGGATTCCCGAACTTGGCGCGCGTTTTTATGAACGCGGCCCGAAACGCGGCCACGACAAGGTCGTTGCTTTTCTCAATGCCGCCATCGAGCGCGGCCTGCTGCGGATCGACGATGTCGATCTTGCCGCCTATCAGTTCACCGAGCTGTGCCTTGCAGGTCTTTTCCGTCAGTGCATATTCGCCTACCGCACCAAAGCCCCGAGCCAGGAAGAAATCGACCACATTGTCAGGTCGGGCGTCAGCATGTTCCTGAAGGCTTACGGCACCGAAAGGCTTGCCACGGAAGAACGCACCCAGACAATTGCGCTAGAGGCAAAGTCCTAGCCGCCATTGGCCGCCAGCACGATCGCCGCGCGCAAGTCCTCTAGGCCCTCGTTTTTTTCCGACGACGTGGCGAGAACGAACGGAAACGCGGCCGGCCGCTTCTTGATCTTCTGCAGTGTTTCTTCGATCAATCGCGGCACGCCGGCCGCTTTGATCTTGTCGGTCTTGGTCAGCACGACCTGGTAGGACACCGCCGCTTTGTCGAGCAGCGACAGCACCTCGTCGTCCTTGGCCTTGATGCCATGGCGGGCGTCGATCAGCACGTAGACGCGCTTCAGCGTGACGCGACCCTTGAGATAGTCGAAGACGAGTTTCGTCCAGTCGTCGACCTTTTCCTTGGGCGCGGTGGCATAGCCGTAGCCAGGCATGTCGACCAGCGCCATCGGCGGCAGGTCGGCGCCTTCGCCGGAAAATCCTCCCGGAACGAAATAGTTGAGTTCCTGCGTCCGCCCCGGCGTGTTGGACGTGCGCGCCAGCCCCTTCTGATTGACCAGCGCGTTGATCAGCGACGATTTGCCGACGTTCGAGCGGCCGGCAAAGGCAATCTCCGGCGGTCCTTCCGGCGGCAGGAATTTCATTGCCGGCACGCCGCGGATAAATATCCACGACCGCGTGAACAGCTCGGTGCCGATCACGGTCTTGTTCAACGCGTTCAAACCGCTGCCTCCAGAAGAGAAATATCGGCGCCTCTGATGGCATTGAGGTTGCGGCTGATCTTTTCCACCGGCCAATCCCACCACGCCGTTGCCAAAAGCCGCCGGATGGTCCTGTCGTCGAAGCGCATCTTCACCACCTTGGCCGCATTGCCGGCGACGATCGCATAGGGTGGCACGTCATGCGTCACCACCGATTTTGCCGCAACAATGGCGCCATGGCCGACCGTCACGCCGGGCAGGATTACTGCCTCCATGCCGATCCATACATCATTGCCGACCACTGTGTCGCCTCGATATTCCTTCGACCAGGTGGCTGGGTCGAAACCCTCTTCCCAGCCATGACCGAAGATGTTGAACGGATAGGTCGAAAAGCCGGACATGGCATGGTTGGCGCCGTTCATGATAAAGCGGGCACCCTCGGCGATGGCGCAGAACTTGCCGATGATCAGCCGGTCGCCGATGAATGGATAATGATGCAGCACGCATCGCTCGGCGAATTTGTCGGGCCCGTCCGGATCGTCATAATAGGTGAAGTCGCCGATCTCGATGTTCGGCGCAGTGACCAATCCCTTCAGGAAACCGACGCGCGTATGCATCGGGATCGGGTGCTTGATGTTGGGGTTGGGTCCGATCATGGTCTGGCTCCATCGGCGAAAAAACAGACAGGGTCAAAAATAGCGCGATCCGCCCGGCAACCAACCGCGTGCGCGCAGGATCATCCTTACCTGTTCATCGACGGAACGCTCCTGAAACGAGAGCGAGCTTATAGGGATGTGCCGCGGCGGCGTCTACCGCCGGGCCGATCGGTTCGCGTCCAGCGGCGGCTCGGCTTGTGCGAAAAAAGCCCCGGTCTGTGAACTGACCGGGGCTTTTCTGAATCCGCAAAAGGGGACGCCGGCTATTCCGCCGGCGACGGTTTCTTCCGGAAAAGCGCGACCAGATTGTCCCACAACTCGATCTTGGCGCCCTGCCGCTTCATGATCACGCCTTGCTGGATGATCGAAAGCAGATTGTTCCAGGCCCAATAGATGACGAGGCCGGCCGGAAAACCCGCCATCATGAACGTGAAGACCACCGGCATCCAGGTGAAGATCATGGCCTGCGTCGGGTCCGGCGGCGTCGGGTTCATGCGCATCTGCAGGAACATGGTCACACCCATGATCAGCGGCCAAACGCCGATCATCAACATATGCGGCAGGGTGATCGGGATGAGGCCGAACAGGTTGAAGATCGAGGTCGGATCGGGCGCTGCCAGATCCTGGATCCAGCCGAAGAACGGTGCGTGCCGCATCTCGATGGTGATGTAGAGCACCTTGTAGAGCGCGAAGAAGACCGGGATCTGCAGCGCCACCGGCCAGCAGCCGGCGAGCGGATTGATCTTCTCGGTCTTGTAGAGCTCCATCATCGCCTGCTGCTGTTTCATCTTGTCGTCCGCGTATTTCTCGCGGATTTCGAGCATCTTCGGCTGCACCTTCTTCATGTTCGCCATCGACGCGTAGGATTTGTTGGCAAGCGGGTAGAAAACGGCTTTGACCACGACGGTTGTGGCCAGGATGGCCAGACCGAAATTGCCGAAGAATTTGTACATCGTGTCGATCAGGTAGAACATCGGCTTGGTGATCCAGATGAACCACCCCCAGTCGATCAAACGGTCGAACAACCTGATATGGCGATCTTGCGCATAGGCGTTGACCTTGGCGACTTCCTTGGCGCCGGCGAAGATTTCGGTCTCTACCGTCGCCGATTGGCCGGCATCAATATTGATCGGGTCGGTGAGGAAGTCGGCCTGGTAGCGGGGGCGGCCGTCCTCGAAATAGGCGTAGCGCGGCTGGAACGGCTGCTTCTCTGTCGGCACCAGCGTCACCGCCCAGTATTTGTCGGTGATGCCCAGCCAGCCATCGGTCGACTTGCCCGGCGTGAACTGCTTGTCCTCCTCGACGGAAGCGTATTTGTGTTCCTGGAGGCCTTCCGTGCCGGTGACGCCGATCAGCCCTTCATGCAGCACATAGATGCTGGCGACGGCAGGCTTGTCGAAGCGGGTGACACGGCCGTAATTCGACAGGGTAACTGCGGTCGAACCGGAATTCTGCACCGTGTCCGAGACCGTGAACATATAGTCGCTGTCGACGGAGAAGGTGCGCTTGAAAGTCAGGCCCTTGTCGTTGGTGAAGGTCAGCGCAACCGGCGTCGCCGGGGTCAGCGTCGCATTGCCGTCGACGGTCCACACCGTTTCCGGCCCCGGCACCGCGCCGGTCTTGTCGCTGCCGACGAAGCCGATCTCGGCATAGTAGCCGGTAGGCAGCGCCGCCGGGTTGAGCAGCTCGATCTCGGGCGAGTTCTTGTCGACCGTCGTCGTGTAGTGCTTGAGCCTGAGATCGTCGAGACGGGCGCCGGTGAGATTGATCGAGCCCTCCAGGCTCGGCGTGTCGATCTTGACGCGCTGGGTCGACGCCAGCGCCTGCTCGCGGCCGGCCGGCGTCGTGCCGTCGGTTCCCGGTGCGTTCGGGCCCGCTGCATTGGGAATGGCTCCTTGCTGCGGCACCGGCGTTTCGCTACCGCCCGGACTGGTGCTTTGGGCCGCCTTCTTCTGCTCCGCTACCCGCTGTTCTTCGACGCGGGCCTTCTCGCGCTGTGCCTCGCTCTGCGGCAGCACGTAAAAATACTGCCAAAGCGACAGGATCAGCACCGACAGTGCGATGGTGATGAAGAAGTTCCGGTTGTTTTCCATCGAAAGCCTTGGCCTATCGTGTTACGCGCAATCGGCGGGAGAGTTCGGCCTTCAATTGGCCGAACGGAGTGGTAAGCACGTCTTCGCGCCCGACGATGACATAGTCATTGCCAGGCGCCATGTCACCCGCGGCATGGGTGCGCACGGCTTCTCTCAGCCGCCGCCGGATGCGGTTGCGCACGACTGCATTGCCGACCTTCTTGGTGACCGTGTAGCCGACGCGAGGCGCCTCTGTGTCGCTGCGGTCCAGAACCTCGACGAGAAAAAGCCGCCCGCGGCGCTTTTCGCCACGCCGGACGGCCAGGAAGTCCGCGCGCTTCAGAAGCCGCTTGGGATGGGCTCCCGCTGGCTTGCCGGTTGCGGACAACGATCTCGTCTTCCGGTCAGGCGCTGAGCCGCTTGCGACCGCGGTTACGGCGGGCTGCGACGACGCCACGACCACCCTTGGTGGCCATGCGGGCACGGAAACCGTGCCGGCGTTTGCGGACGAGTTTGGACGGTTGGTATGTACGCTTCATTTGTTTTAATACCGCGGGGTGCGGCCCTTCTTGATTCTGTCACTCTGTAACAGGAGCTTTGCCGGGTCGGTTTGGCGCGATCGAAACCGCGCCGGGACGAATGGCCCGAGCGTGAGCGGGCTTATAGAAAGAAGGGTTTTGGAAGTCAATCCGGCGCCGACATCAGGCGCCGTCAGGCTGATGGCCGAAGTGATCGTCGAACCTGGGCAGTCTCATCCCGTACTGGGACGAAGGACGAAATTGGCAAAAAAGCCGCAATGGCCTAATCTTGGCCGATCAAGCGATCGTGAAGAAAAGCAGCATGAGTGAAATCCCATCCGCGGATGACAGGACCGATCGGGCGACGACCGCCGCCCGTACCGTGCCCTTGTCGCGTGGATTGTCGACAAAGCTCCTGCTGCTCACCATCGTCTTCGTGCTCCTGGCCGAGGTCCTTATCTTTCTGCCCTGGATCGCCAGCTACCGGCTGAGTTGGCTGAAGGAGAGGCTGAACACCGCCGCCGCCGTTTCGATCGTGCTGGTGCAGGGAGAGCCCGCCTCGCTGTCCCGCTCCGCCCAGAACGACGTGCTCACGGCGATCGGCGCCAAGGCCATCGCCGTGCGCGACGGCGGCGTCTCGCGCCTTTTGGTGGTGGCTGAAATGCCGCCGCAGGTCGACGAGCATATCGACATCGCCAATGTCGGCCTGGTCGAGGGCATGACCAGTGCTTTGGACACGCTGTTTTTCGGCGGCGAGCGGATGCTGCGCGTGTTCGGGCCTGTCGGCGACAGCGACAAGGAATTCGAGCTGATCATGCCCGACTACAGCTTGCGCAATGCCATGCTCATCTATTCGCGCAACGTCGCCTTCGTCTCGCTGCTGATCTCGCTGTTCACCGCCATGCTGGTTTATGCCGCCATAGACCTGATCATGATCGGGCCGATCCGGACAATGACGCGTTCGATGCTGGCCTTCTCCGAGGCGCCGGACGACCCTGGGCGGATCATCCACCCAGCCGCCCGCGCCGACGAGATCGGCGTTGCAGAGCGCGAGCTCTCGCAGATGCAGGAGCGGCTGCAAAAGATGCTTGCCGAGCAGAAGCACCTCGCCGACCTTGGCCTCGCCGTGTCGAAGATCAACCACGACATGCGCAACATCCTGGCGTCGGCACAGCTGATGTCGGACCGTCTGCGCCAGGTCAAGGACCCGACCGTGCAGGCCTTTGCGCCGAAACTGCTGCGCGCGCTCGATCGCGCCGTATCCTATTCGGAAGGCGTGCTCGCCTATGGCCGCACCCAGGAGCCGCCGCCGTCGCGCCGCAGGCTCAGGCTGCGCCAACTGGTCGACGACGTCCACGGCCTGCTCGACACCGAAGGCGGTATCGAGTTCGTCAACGCCGTCGACCTGGCTTTCGAGGTGGATGCCGATTCCGATCAGCTCTTTCGCGTGCTCACCAATCTTTGCCGCAACGCCGTGCAGGCAATGGCGGCGGACGCGGAAAGCGCGGTGGTGCGCCGGTTGGCGGTGTCGGCAGAGCGCGTCGGCAGCGTCAGCCGCATCACCGTCACCGACACCGGCCCCGGCCTGCCGCCGAAGGCACGAGAGAACCTGTTCGCGGCGTTCCGCGGCTCGGCCCGCAGCGGCGGCACCGGCCTTGGCCTGGCGATCGCCTATGAATTGATCCGCGCCCATGGCGGCGCGGTGGAGCTTGTCGAAAGCAGGGGCGGCCGCACCACATTCGCGGTCACCATTCCCGACGAGCCGGTCCGGCTCGACCAGGCCCGCAACGGCCTGCGCCGCCCAGCCTGATCCGGGGCAATTCCAGGAAAACTGTGTAACGGTTTCCCGTCCGGAATTGCGCAGAACCCGGGGCAATTCCAGGAAAAGTGCGTAACGGTTTCCCGTCCGGAATTGCGCAGAACCCGGGGCAATTCCAGGAAAAGTGCGTAACGGTTTTCCGTCCGGAATTGCTCAAAACAACGAGCCGGCCAGCGCGAACAACAAAACTTTTGCCGGATCGGCTTGCTTTTCGGAAATTCAGTCGCTAGGGAACACGTCACATCGCGGCCGGTCGCCAGGATCGGATCGCGGGCCACGCAAAGCATGGCCTGTTGCGCGCCCGTAGCTCAGCTGGATAGAGCACCAGACTACGAATCTGGGGGTCAGGAGTTCGAATCTCTTCGGGCGCGCCAATCGGAATGCACATCCCTACTAGTTAATGGCACAGACCAAATTGCGATGAAGGGCGAAGCACAGCGCTGAACTGGTTTGTTGGCCCTGCCGGGCTATCATCGCCCGCTGGGCTTGGATACCAGAGATGATAGCCTAGAAAGGGCGGCACCAGCCCTCCAGCCCCGGCTGAAGCCGTCATTCAGCAAGGACGGGGTGCGGCGCGTGGTCGGGCAGGCAGGCAAGGGCCAGGCTGTTCAATACGGCGTCGCCCTCCGCCAGTGCGGCGACGGACGGCTCCGGACGAAGCAGATCACGGCTGACGAAGGTCAGAACGGTGTAGGCCACAATCGTCACGCATTTGTGAGCTGTGTATAAGTCTTTCCGGGATTATGGGTCTAATCTTGGGCCGTGCGTCGCCTTAAGTATCAGTAACAATAGTCCGTGCATGGCCCGCCGCTCAGGAATAATGCTGATGGAACGCAAGCTCGCGGCAATCATGGCCGCAGATATCGTCGGCTACAGCCTGCTGATGGCTGAAAACGAGGCTTCCACCTACGCGAAGCTGCGCGCTGTTTTCGATGAGCTCATTGATCCGACCATTGCCAGCCATGGCGGGCGCATCGTCAAGACAGCGGGAGACGGCTTTCTCGCTATGTTTCCCAGCGTCAACGAAGCGGTTGATGCGGCGCTGGCCATCCAGGAAGGCTTCGACAAGGGCCCGTTCGAGTTGCGCATCGGCATCAATCTTGGCGATGTCATTGAAGATGACGGCGACGTATACGGCGATGGCGTCAATGTGGCCGCCCGTCTTGAGGCCATGTGCGATCCGGGGCAGATATTCGTCAGCGGCGCCGTGGTGATGGCGGCCGACCGCAACAGCGCGGACAGGTACGTCCGCATCGGCCGCAGGCGGGCCAAGAACATTCCCGAGCTTCTCAATGTCTACCGCGTAAGGCGCGCGGGCTCTGCGTGGTCGCCATGGCGGCAGGTGCCGCAGGTGCTACGCAGCACCGCTGCCCGCTGGTCTTATGGCGCGGCCGCCATAGCCCTTATCCTCATCGGCACCCAAATCCAGCCGCTCCCCCTGGCAGCCATGGTCAGCCGCATCCCGGCGGTCTTGTCGATGGATCAGAGCCGCGCCGACCCCCGGCCGTCAGTGGCGGTCATGCCTTTTGCCGCGATGAGCGGCAGCGGCGAGCAATCATATTTCGCCGACGGACTGACCGAAGATGTGACGACAGCCCTTGCCCGCAATTCAGAGCTGCAGGTAATCGCGCGCGATTCCACCTACGCCGTTCACGGGCAGGGTACGGACGTGCGCAAGCTCGGGGCGAAGCTCGGCGTTGATTATGTGGTTGAAGGCAGCGCCCGCCGTGAAGGCGACCAGCTTCGCGTGTCGGCGCAGTTGATCGATGTAGAGACAGGCGCGCACCTGTGGTCGCGCAGTTTCGACCGGCAGGTCGCCGACGTGTTCACCGTCCAGAGCGAACTGACCACTGAAATCGTCGCGCAGATCGCGCCCTATATCGGCAGGAGCGAGGCGGCGGCGGCAGCGGAGCGCCCGACCGACAATCTGCAGGCCTATGACCTCGTGCTGCAGGCCCGCAACCGTTACCGGCACGGCACCAATGACGCGCAGGACATTCTGGAAGCGCGGGGCCTCTACCAGCGCGCCCTTGAAATGGACCCGTCCTATGCGGCCGCCCGCGCAGGCCTCGCGCTGACCTATATCGCCAACGTGGCGCAGAGCGGTGACGGCCGGGCAAACGCCCCGGAGCTAGATCTTGGGCTTAGCGAAGCCCGGCAGGCCGTCCGTCTCGATCCCAATCTTGGCCTTGGCTATCAAGTCATCAGCTTCGGGCTTGCCCTTCAGGGCGACTATTCAGGCGGCTTGCAGGCCGCCCGGCGCGCTGTGGAGCTCAACCCGAACGATCCCGACAGCATGATGGCGCTTGCAAAGGCGCAGGTTCGCTTCGGGGAATATGATGATGCCGTCGCCAACGCAGAGCGGGCCCGCCGCCTTCATCCTATGGCGCCCGAGTACTATGCCTATGTGCACGGGCAGGCGCTCTACGCGGCTGACCGCCGCGATGAGGCTTCCGCGGTCATAGGGGAATGCCTGATCCGAGCGCCGCGCGATGCAAACTGCCTTCTGATTCAGGCCGCTTTGCAGGCCGGGGGCGGAGAGGTCGAGGCAGCCCAGCAGACGATGGCAAAGCTGATCGAGGCGCATCCGGCATTCTCGCTGGAAGCAGAGCGCGCTTACCGCCGGTTCGGTGACAGGCCGCTGATGGAAGAGTTCCTGCAGGACCTCGCAAAGGCTAAGGCCCCTGAATCCGCCTGAAAGTTTTTACAGAGCGACTTCAATCATATAGCGGTGTCCGGTTTCATCCTCTCCGGCGCGCCAATTTTTGCCATTTCCACGGCGCCAACAGCGAAAATTGCCGCCAATTGCCGCTGGAACTACGTCCGCCGCTTACGGTGGTAGGAGTCGGTCGGAGCCGGTATGTTGGCGGGTGGAGGAAGTTACGCGCAGCCTATGGCCGACGCAGCACGTCCTGCCATTCGACATGACGGTCGATCTGCGCTTTTGCGAACGGACAAAGCGGAATGATGGCGACCCCTTCGCGCCGGGCATCCTCGACCGCCTGGCGTACCAGTCGCTCGCCGACCTTGCGGCCACGCAACGCCGCTGGAACTTCGGTATGGTCGATGATGATCAAACCTTCGCCGGCCCGGCTATAGGACATCTCAGCTTCGACGCCGTCGACGAGCATCCGGTAGCGTCCCTTCTATGCGGTATCCTCCCGTTCGACCTTTTCGACGGTCAAGGGAGAGGCAGGGCCCGGCTGCTCGGCGTCATGCGGCCGCGCCTGACCCTGCCGCCCTGGCATGCAGTCCAGTAGGTCGCGGTCCCATCTTCCGAGATCGGCCGCAGCGTCGTAGGTCGAGACAAGAAACTCCGTCAGCGCCGCGTCGGGATTTGCGGCCGACTGAACGGCATCGTACGGCAGGATGAATTCCGATAGGCCCTCATGCCAGAACGCGCCCTCGGGCCGGACTGACGCGCTCCTGAAGCCACTCGGCGCCGGATAGGCGTAGGCATAGAACGCCGGGTAATCGATGCCGCCACCGCCGGGCCAGAAACCTGCTGAGGAGACCTCGCGGTCGTAGGCTTCCTGTGCCACATCGTTGGGCAATGAAGGAATGCCGCCGGGATGGAGAGGCGCGCGCCGCCCGGAAAAGCGGGTGACGGCCAGGTCAAAACTGCCCCAGAACAGGTGAACGGGACTGGACTTACCAAGAAACGAGGTCCGGAACCGATTGAATACCCTGTCGACCGCCACCGATGCGTGATGGAAGCGCTGAACGGCTTCCCGGTCATAGGGCCGGTCGCGATGATCTTCGGTGAACGGCACGGGGTTGGGCACCTCGTTCGGATTGCCGTTAAAGGTCGGCGTGCCTCCAAGTTCGGAAATCAACTGCACGAAATTGGCGTGGAACGCCGCGACTGTGGATGGCCCGAGCGCAAACGATGCCTCGCGACCATTGCCGCTTGTGCCAACAACCATATGGTCCCGAAGGTCGAAGAGGATCTCAATGCCTGGGCCGTCGGGGATCGGCGAGGAGGTCAGGCCGAGCGGCGTGACATAGAAGGTCGCGTTCCAGGAATGGTTGAGCCACGGGGTATGAGCAAGGCGATATTTCCCGGCGATCTGCAAATAGAGATGCAGGGCCGAAGACGTTTCGCGCCAGCCGAGGTAGTCCAGGTGGGGCCACTTGTTGCTCATTCTGCTTTCTCCATTCAGAACACACCCGGCACGCGACGCGTCATCTCGTCTGAACCGCCCGCGTCCCTGCCCAGGCGACACCCTTCTTGGCGCCGGCCAGTCTTAGCACCGGCCAGTCTTAGCACCGGCCAGTCTTAGCACCGGTCAGTCCGGTAGGGGAATGTGCTCATCTCGGTCATCGATCGGGAGATCGAAACGTCCCTTGCCCCAGTCCTCGGCGCGCCATTCGGCCTTCGCTTCTTCGATGCGGTCCTTCGAGGAGGCGACGAAGTTCCACCAGATATAGCGCGGTCCGCTGAGCGTTGCGCCGCCAAGAATCATCAAGCGCGCGCCTCTGTCGCCGGCAGCGACAGTGATCCTGTCGCCGGGACGGAAGACCATCATCCGACCTGCCTCGAAATCCTGGCCGGCGATCGAGATCGAACCTTCGACGATGTAAATTCCACTGTCTTCGTGATCGTCCGGCATCGGCAGTCGGCATCCGGCTTCGAGCGTCACGTCGGCGTAGAACGTCTCCGAGAACATCGTCGCGGGTGCCTTCTCACCATAGGCGTCCCCGAGGATCAGCCGGACCGAGACGCCGCGATCCATGATCGCCGGCAGCGCCTCCTGGCCATAATGCTCGAACCTGGGCGCCATGTCCTCGTGGCGGTCGGGCAGCGCAACCCAGGTCTGTATTCCGAACAGGCTGTTCGGACCAGTTCGGGCGGCTGCGGAGGTCCGCTCCGAATGGGTCACGCCGCGCCCGGCGACCATCCAGTTCAACTCGCCGGGACGGATGATCTGGTCTGCCCCGGTGCTATCCCGGTGATGGAAGTCGCCGCGAAAGAGGTACGTGACAGTGCCAAGACCGATATGCGGATGCGGCCGGACGTCGACGCCCTGCCCGGTCAGCATTTCGGCCGGGCCGGCCTGATCGAAGAAAATGAACGGTCCGACCATCTGCCGCTTCGGCGCCGGCACGGCGCGCCGAACCTTGAAGCCGCCCAGGTCTCGAGCGCGCGGGACGATGAGCGTTTCGATCGCGTCGATGCCGACCTCATCAGGGCAGCCGGGGGCGATTGCCGGGTTCCAACTCATGAGCGTCATCCTCTCTTGGGCTTACGGGAGCCTCGCCCTTGCCGATGCGAATGCCCGATCGCGATTAATCCGGACCGCGCGAGCGGGAAGAGCGCTTTCGCCCCGAGGAATGCCTAAACTGACGAGCGACCGTCTGCCCAACTAGTCCTGTGATACGTCAAGCTGTGTCGCGGTAAGTGGAACGTGCGGGCAATGTCGTCGGGCTCAGCGGCTCGCAGTAGAGCAACCGTCGAACGCAATTCTTCAATAAGGCTTCGCCCCGTTCGTGTTTTAACGGTCGAGACCCCAAACGTTCGGATTTCGTGCGAAGTACTCGATCAGCATCTCGGTGAGGACCCGGACTTTCCGTGTGGGGTGCTTACCCGACGGTCGGACGACATACGCGCCTGCCGAAGGTGGGGGATAGCGTGTCATAATTGGAACGAGTGCTCCGGAGGTCATATAGTCATACGTGATGCAATCGGGGAGCCAAGCAATGCCGAGCCCTGCCACTGCGGCGGCGGCAAGCGCAGTAGCGTTATCAGCCTTGAACCTGCCCTGCGGCTGAACCGTGATGACCTTGTCGCCATCCATGAACTGCCAGGCTTCCGTCCCTTGCATGAGGGCCTGATGGGTGACGAGCTCATCTGGCGTCTGAGGTGAACCGCTTGCTTTGATATAATCCGGACTTGCGACGAGCTTTCCATAGATCGGTCCGATGCGCTTCGCAATCAGGTTCGAGTCCTGAAGGTACCCGACCCGGATCGCGCAGTCGAAACCCTCTGCGATCAGATCGACGAAGCGATCGCTGTAGGAGGTATGGATCTGGAGCTTCGGGTGCTGATGCGCCATTTCCGCAAGCACGGGGGCGAAGTGGGTTGGGCCGAAGGAAAGCGGCATCGCGACCCTCAGGCGGCCGCGCAGATCACCAGTTGGGAAGATCGCTTCCCTGGCCGTGTCGATCTCGGCGCTGGCTCGGGCCGCATGGTCCCTGAACGTGACTCCCGCTTCTGTGAGCGCGGCGCCGCGGGTCGTTCGTGCAAGAAGCTGGACACCAAGGTCCGCTTCAATCCGGAGGAGCCGCCGACTGACGATTGACTTGGAGACGCCGAGCCGGCGCGCGGCGGCCGATACGCCCCCGGCATCGGCCACTGCGACGAATGTCTGTAGATCTTCGATGTCCAATTCGGCGTTCCTCGTTTCGCGACACAGCTTGCCTGACTATGGCACTACCGCATCGCCAAAGGGAACGGCAAATTGCGTCCAGGCAACGTCGCCGCTGGCGCATGTCTCCCGTGAACCCATTGCCGTCCATAGCGGCAGAGAAAGGAAGTCTTGATGATCCCCCGTAACGGCCTTGATTCGCTTCTTCGTCCTGAAGACTCGGTCCTCGTTCTGATCGATCACCAACCTTATCAGCTCGCAAGCCTGAACAGCCACGATCCGCACATGGTGGTCAACAACACGACCGCGCTGGCGAAGCTAGCAAAAGCCTTCAATGTTCCGACCATTCTCACCAGCGTGATCGCGGCGCGCGGTGGACTTCTCTTTAAGCAGATCACCGACGTATTTCCGGACCAGGAAGTCATCGATCGCACCTGGGTGAACACCTGGCAGGACGAGAATGTGGTGAACGTCGTCAAGGCGACCGGCCGCAAGCAGCTGATCATCGCCGGCCTGTGGACCGAGGTCTGCGTCGCAATGCCTGTGATCCAGGCCGCCGGCGAAGGCTGGGACGTGACCGTGATCACCGACGCGTCGGGCGGGATTTCGACGGAGTCTCACGAAGTTGCCATACAGCGAATGATCGCGGCCGGCGCGAACGTCATGACCGTGATGGCACTCGCTGGCGAATGGCAACGCGATTGGGCGCGCACCGAGCATGTCGAGGAGCTGATCGAGATTCTCATCCAGCACTTCGGCGGCAGCGGCATCGCGTATCTTTGGGAACAGCAGCTGCTCAACACGCCAGTGCCAAGCGCCGCGGGCTGATCTGGGCGGGAGTAACGAAAATCCTGAGCGATCAGCGCCAACACGCTGACTGCTTATCGAGCTCAGTCATCCCGCTCCACAAGCCGGCCGCCCATGCCTGAATGCAGGGCGGCCTGCATGATCAACGGCTACTTCCTCCGGCCATTACCCGCGACTGATGACCGCCGGACGTATTTAGACTTACATCTCTTTTTCCCACCAGCCGCGCGTGTTCACATTAGCGGCGTCAGCGAGAGCTTCCAGCGCTGCAATGTCGTCGCTGGAGAGCGTCATATCGGTGGCCCGGACGAGACCATCGATGTAGTTGGGCATGGTGACGCCGATGATCGGCTTGGCAGTGGTCGCTTGAGTTCAGCTTACCGGCGTCTGCGCATTAACGTTTAGTCCAAATATCGTCCCTTGATTCCTAAATCATGATCGCCGAACTACGAAGCTGGGGGCAGGAGTTCGAATTTCTTTCTGCGCGCCAACTCCGCCGAATCTACGATTTCCTTCGACGCGCTTCACCAGACTAAACTGGACGAAATTCGTTATCGTAGCGTTGGGCGGGTTCGGTGGATACGGCGTTTACATCAGGACATTGCCCCTTCGGCGGACATCAGATGCATTTGTGACAGGCGCTCAAATCTTCGGCTTTCACCCGCCTGCATTTCCTGAGCGTACTCCTGGATACGCTCGTCGATCTCTATCTCGCGACCGCCGACGCGGAGAACGCGCCGGGGTTGCAGCTAGAAATACAGGCCCACATGATGCTGGCGCTGGATCGCGCCGTCAGCCCGCCGCCCGCTGCCTCTCGGGCTGCGGCCTAGTCCTGATCATCTCGACCAGGCTGGCCTGGTCGGCATCGCCATAGCCCAATGCGACAGCTTTTTTTAGGAGCTGGAACATCGGCGCGATCAGCTCGGTGCTGACACCCTGGCCCTCGCTGGCCGCGATAAAGTTGTCGAAGGCCGCCGCCTGCATCTCGAGATTCGAGACGACATCGCTGCGGTAGTCGCCGCTGTCAATGCGCTGTGCCATGTCGGGCAGCCATGTCATGACCGCCCCGAGCCAGTTGGTCAGCATCGGCAGGAATTTTTCCGCCGGCACCTTTTCCGATCCGGTCAGCGCGAAGGCATGCGTAACGCCTGAGAACAGGCCATACATGGCGGTGAGCAGGGCAATGTCGTGCAACGGTGCCAGCCCGGCGTCGTCGCCGAGATATTTCGCCGCCCCCAGCGCGCCGAGCGCTTTCCCATGGGCCTCGAACGCCGCGTGCGCACCGCTGTAGAGGATCAGCGCCTCGGCTTGGCCGATCATCGGCGGAACCGCCATAATGCCGCCGTCGAGGTAGTCGGCGCCCTGGGTGGCTGCCCATTGCGCCATCTCGCGCGCCTGCGCTGGCGTGCCGTTGGTGAGGTTGACCAGCGTGCGGCCGGCAAGTGCATTCTTCGCCGGCTCGAGCGCCTCATACACGGTATCGTAGACCAGCAGGCAGGCGACCACGAGTCTGCTCGCCTCGACGGCATCCTTGACGCCCGCGGCGGCGACAGCGCCTTTGGCCACGAGGGCCTCAGCCTTGGCCGGCGAGCGGTTCCACACGGTCACGCTGAGGCCGCTTTTCAGGAGCGCCTCGGCTAAGGCCGAGCCCATGTCGCCAAGGCCGATGACGGATACGTCGGACATCTGTTTTCCTTTCTTTTTCGGTTCGATTGTGAAGTTACGCAGCGGGCTCTGCTGCGGCGTTCCTATTCACCCCATGGCCGGCGACAAGTCCTGGCCGAGGCCGCCGTCGACCTTGATCCGCTCGCCGGTGGTGAAGGTGGCGTCGAAGGCGAGGAACAAAACGGCGCGCGCCACTTCCTCCGGTGCGCCGTGGCGCTTCATCGGCGTCACCTCATCGCCGATCTTCATGAAGGCGGCGCGCTCTTCCGCCGAGGCGCCGGCCACACCCATGGTCGGCGTGTCGATGAAGCCGGGGCTCACCACGTTGACGCGGATTTTTCGCGACAGGAGTTCCGATGCCAGCACCTTGCCGAAGGCGCGCAGCGCCGCCTTGCTGGCGGAATACACCGCCATGCCGGCGATGCCGGAATCCTCGGCGATCGACGAGGTAAAGACGATTGCGCCGCCCTCCTTGATCAGGGGAATGAGGCGCTGGGTGGTGAAAAAGGCGCCCCTGGTGTTGATGTCGAACTGGCGGTCATAGGACGCTTCAGTGACCTGGTCGAACGGTTCCAGCTCCGACACGCCGGCGTTCACGTGCAGGAAATCGATCTCGCCAAGCTTCTGCTCCACTTCCGCGTTGAGCATCGCGATGTCGCCCATGCTGGCGACATCGGACCGGACCGCATGGACGCTGCCGCCAAGCGCCTGACGGGCGTCCGCGAGGTTCTTTTCACTGCGCCCCGTGATCAGGACCTCGGCGTCGCCGTCGATCAACGCCTGCGCCACCGCCAGTCCCATTCATGCGTGCCGCCGATGACAACGGCCTTCTTGCCCTGAAATCTGCTCATGATTCGTCCTTATCCCGGCGCGAAGGGCGCCGCGGTCTGTCGGTTTGAAACTATCGGGAGCGGTCACTTTTTGCCGCGCGAAACTATCCCAGTGGAAGCCTTGCCGCTGGCCTTCTGCCCGCATGCTCCGCATCCTTAACCGAAGCTAGGCGGGTGCTTTCGATTGCACAAGTACAGACAAAAAAGTAAGGTACTTACCAAATCCTCAGAATTGGAGACTTCCTTGGCAAAAAAACAAAGAGAACTGCCGGACAGTTGCGGGTTGGGTCCCGCGCTCGCGGTGATCGGCGGCAAGTGGAAGGCACTTTTGCTCTGGCAGATCCACCAGGCGCAGCCCTGCCGCTTCGGCGAACTGAAAAGGCTGCAGCCGGAGATCAGCGAGAAGATGCTGATCCAGCACCTGCGCGAGATGGAGGCGGACGGCATCATCCACCGCGAGGTGTTTCACCAGGTGCCGCCGCGCGTGGAATATTCGGCCACGCCGGAAGGCGCCGAGCTCGACCTGGCGCTCGCTCCGCTGGCGGAATGGGGCAAAAAGCACCAGGAGCGGACGGAGAAGGCGAAGGTCGGAGCGGTGAGGGCAGTCCGAACCGCGACGGAAGCAGCCGCGCGAGGGTAGCGCCGGATGTGGATAAAATTTCCGCTCGCCGGATGAAAGCGAGCGGATTATGTCGCCGTTTAAACGAGTTGAGGCTCGATCGGCAAATTCGGATGCGCGGTCTTTGCAGGACCGCCGTGATGCAATCGAGTGAACGATCGTCGTGGTTTTGGGTAGGCTCCGGATAGGACGTGTTGCAGAGCGAGGTGCCGATAACGGCAGGCGTTGCGGATCTCTCGATGTTCGATCCGAGGAAAGACGCAACCGCGCTTCGAACGCTCTGAAATCACCGCGCGACCTTTAACTCGTCCAGCCACTCTGTAACTCGCTCTATGGTCTGCCGCTCCTGGGGAGCCTGCATGGAAAATCCTTCGACAAGATTGGCCCGTCGCGCCTTGCTGGCGACAACACTCAAGCTATCGCCCAGCCCGTAGCCGCCATGTGTGATGAGGGAGATGATGGTTTTGCCCGAAAGATCGTGGGCGGCGAGGAATGATCGGACCACGGGCGGCGCTGTCATTCCCCAGATCGGAAAGGCAAGAAATACCGTTCTGTATTGGGCGATGTCGGCGAGGTTCGTCTTCAACGGCGGTTCGTAGCCGCGGTCTGTTTCCTGTTTCGCCTGCTCGACCGTCTCGAAATAGTCGTCAGGATAAGGCCGCTCCGGCTCGATCTCGAACAGGTCGGCTCGCAAGGCGCGACTTACCTGACCGGCCACGACGTGCGTGTTTCCGCTTCGCGACAAATACGCAACGAGTATCTTGCCTGCCGGGAGCTGCGCCGCTGTGGCCGGCGCTGCTCCCGCTGCCGCAAGAGATAGGAGCAGCGAGGTCATGAGGAGCTCCCTTCGCGTTGGATTGTCAGTCATGGCCTTTCTCCGAAAGCCGATCAAAGGCCGGTCATCTTGAGCACCGCTTCGGGCAGGCGCTCGCCTTGAATCTCGATCTTCGAAAGCGCTGTCGCGATCTCTTCCAGATCTTCAGCGGTCAGTGTCACGTCGACCGCGCCGAGGTTTTCTTCCAAACGATGGAGCTTGGTGGTGCCGGGGATCGGCACGATCCACGGCTTCTGCGCCAACAGCCATGCGAGGGCGACCTGTGCAGGCGTCGCACCTTTGCGCTCAGCGACAGCCTTTACGATGGCGACCAGCGCCATATTGGCTTTGCGGGCCTCGGGAGAGAAGCGCGGCACGCTGTTGCGGAAGTCCGTGGGGTCGAATCGGGTGTTCTCATCGATCTTGCCGGTGAGGAAACCCGCGCCGAGCGGACTGAACGGCACGAAGCCGATGCCAAGTTCCTCCAGTGTCGGCAGAAGCTCGGCTTCGGGTCCGCGCCAGAACAGGGAATATTCGCTTTGCACCGCTGTCACCGGCTGCACCGCATGAGCGCGACGGATCGTCTGAATGCCTGCCTCGGAGAGGCCGAAATGCTTGACCTTGCCCTCCGCGATCAACTCCTTGACCGCACCCGCAACATCCTCGATCGGCACGTAGGGATCGACGCGATGCTGATAGAAAATGTCGATGCGATTGGTATTCAGCCTCTTGAGGCAGGCGTCGGCCACCGCCCTGATATGTTCGGGCCGGCTGTTGGTGCCGCCGCTGCGCGAGCCGGTATCAAGGTCGATATCGAAGCCAAATTTCGTGGCGATGACAACGTCGTTGCGGATCGGCGCAAGCGCCTCGCCGACCAATTCCTCGTTCACAAAGGGGCCATAGGCTTCGGCCGTGTCGAACAGGGTGACGCCGCGATCATGAGCAGCACGAATGAGTTTGATCATCTCCAGCTTGTCGGCAGCCGGACCATAAGCCGAACTCATGCTCATGCAGCCAAGGCCAAGGGCGGAAACGTTCAGGGTTCCAAGTTTTCGGGTTTGCATTGCGAACTCCAATCGACTGCTCGGAGGCACTTCACGCACGCGGGCTGGTCAGCTTCCAAGGGCCACGGCACTAATTTTAGCGCCTGCCGCAGCTTGCGATAAGATGCTATAATCTGCATGAGCCTTTTAGATGAGCTAACAAATCCAAATGGAAAACTTCAACGAGCTTGCTGCGTTCGCCATCGTCGCTAAGGAGCGCAGCTTTACGCGAGCCGCTGCAAAGCTCCGCGTTTCACCTTCGGCTCTCAGCCAGACCATTCGCAATCTGGAAGAGCGATTGGGATTGCGCCTCCTGACCCGCACCACGCGCAGCGTTGCCTCGACCGACGCCGGCGAACGCCTGCTGCGCACGATTGCGCCGCGTTTCGATGAGATCGAAGCTGAACTTGCTGCATTGAGCGAACTTCGAGATAAACCGGCCGGGACGGTCCGTATTACGGCCGGTGAGCATGCTGCCATCTCGGTTCTACAACCCGCGCTCAAGCAGTTCCTGCCGGATTATCCGGATATTCAGGTTGAGATCATCGTCGATTACGGTCTGACCGACATCGTTGCCGAGGGATACGACGCGGGAGTTCGTATGGGCGAGCAGCTTGCGAAAGACATGATCGCCGTGCGTATTGGACCAGAATTGCGAATGGCAGTGGTCGCATCGCCAGCCTATTTTGAACGGTATCCGCCGCCCCAGACGCCACAAGAGCTTGCAGCGCACAAGTGCATCAATTCACGGCTGCCAACCTATGGCGGATTGTTCGCCTGGGGCCTTGAAAAGGATGGGCGCGAGGTCAAGGTACGCGGCGAAGGACAACTCGTCTTCAATAGTCTCAGCATGCGCCTCAGTTCAGCACTCGATGGCTTGGGGATTGCCTACCTGCCCGAAGACCATGCGATGTCCTATGTCGCGGATGGCCGGCTGGTTCGGGTTCTGGAGGATTGGTGCCCCTCCTTTCCTGGCTATCACCTCTACTATCCGAGCCGGCGGCAACAATCGCCGGCGCTTGCCTTGTTAGTGGACGTTCTCCGGTATCGCGGCAACTGACCTGTGCCTTCTCGCCTGCAGCCATTTCATCGCGTAGTAGGCGAGAAACATATAGAGACCGGCTATCGCGATGTAGTGGACGAAGAAGCCTGCGACGGATTCTTCAAAGTTCCACCAGTCGAGCGTCATCTGCATGGAAAGCTTTGTACCGACAGCCAGTTCGAACGAACTCCACACGCCATGAATCGCGACCGCGACAGCCATTACCCGAAGCAAGAGCGTCCGGATGGCGTTGGGCTGTGAAATGCCTGTCAGCTTGCGTGCCACGCCCATGAGCATCGGCCAGCGCAGGCCGAGATGAACGGACACGATCAAGAGAACCCAATAGGCCGCTAGGGTGTGAATCTGCCGCACCGTGAAGCCGCCATACGCCGACATGAAGCCGGACAGGGCATTGGAAATGGACACGCTGGTGACGAGCAGGGCCAACATCGCCAGCATCAGTAAAAACGTCACCACGATGTTGAACAGGCCGCGCGCCTCGCGGCGGGCTTTTGGAATCGTGCCATACCAGCGGCGATTGAACAAATTGTGCACGATGAGCAGCAGGAACATTGCGGTACCGGCCAGCTCATGCGCGACATTGCCGAGCCACCAATAGGAGAAGCCGAACAGCAGAAGCCCGGCAGCGATAAGATCAAACGCCAGTCGAGCCAGGAAAACGGGGTTCAAACGCTCTGCCTCCCGCCTTACTCGACCGGCGTTCCGTTGAATCGGGGAATGCGATAAGCGGTGAATAGATAATCGCTGCCTTGCTGGCTGCCATGGCACGACTGACAGCGTGCGGTGTTTTCGTCCATGTTGATCGACTTGTCCGGCCAGAACCATTGGAACTGCCAGTCGGCAGTGCGGCGACTTTCGTCATAGTCCGCGCCCCAATTCTCGCCCTTCTGCATGACGAAGTAGCGGTAGAGTTCACCGTCGCGATGGTCGACCAGCACGAACTGCGTGCCCGCCGGGATCGGCTGCCCGTTCTTGGCCGCCTCCATGGCTGCGGGTGTGGTCATGATGTGCTCCATGACATTGCCGCGCCGGACGGTCGTGTAGTGAACCAACCCATCAAGGTTGGGAAACTCGACGCGGTTCGTTTCGGCCTGGACCTGCCATCCGATCAGGGAGACGGCGCAGGCGGCCAGCGCACTCAAGGCAATTGCAAATCTTTTCAAGAAGATGCCTCTCATGGCGGTTGGGGGTTTGGGCGGGCCGCGATGCGAGCGGGCTGCGATGGATTGAGAGGGTTGGAGGTCAGCGCCGGTATTGCTCGTCTGAAACCTTTTCCATCCAGGTGACGCCGTTGCCGTTTAGCGATTCCGATATGGCGATATGGCTCATCGCTACGGTCGGGCTCGCGCCATGACAGTGTTTGACGCCCGGCGGGATCCAGACAACATCGCCCGGCCTGATCTCCTGTACGGGACCGTCCCAATGCTGGACGCGGCCGACGCCCGCGGTGACAATCAGTGTCTGACCGAGAGGGTGGGTATGCCAGGCTGTTCGTGCCCCCGGCTCGAAGGTGACAATAGCACCGCCGACCCGAGCAGGATCAGTTCCCTTGAAGCGGGAATCGACACGAACGGATCCTGTGAAATTCTCGGCAGGGCCGACGGCGGATGGCGTTGAGCCGACACGCGTAACGACGACCTCTGAGTTTGCATGGGCTGGAACGGTCATTGCGAATACGGCTGCTGCGACAACAATAGATTTCATCATGGCCTCAACGGTCGAAGGGCGGGCGTTTTCCGGCACTCACTTCTTCCTATTTTCTTCGAACACTTCCCTTGCGACACCCACAGCTGACACCCCGTTTGGCCAGCCCGAATAGAATGAGAGATGGGTGATCGCCTCAACGATCTCCTCTTCCGTCACTCCATTCTGGAGTGCCCGGTTCATATGGGAGCGAAGCTGGTCAGGGCGGTTGAGTGCGATAAGCGCTGAGATTGTAACAAGGCTGCGGTCGCGTTTGGAGAGTTGCGGGCGCTCCCAGACGTCACCGAAGAGCACGCCGTCAGTCAGTTCTGCCAGTTTCGGGGCAATGTCGCCCATCAGCTGCTGCGCACGCGACTGCTGCTGGGCAGGAGCCGCATCGGAAGTCGCGGGGGTCTGGCTTTGGGCGTTAGCCAAGGTGGAAATTCCTCCAGATAGAAGCAGGCTGGTTGCGACAAACAGATTTCGGGTGAGTTTCTTCAAGGTGTGACTCCTCGGGGTTTTGGTGGGAGGACGGACATAGCGCCCAGGACATAAATCCGAGCGCCATGCTGCTATCGGCGGTTATGAGCGGTCGGAAGCAAGGGTTCGGGCGAAGAACGGCGTCAGCTTACCCAACGCGGCTTCGACATAGTCGGGAACCCAATAGGTCTCGATATGGGTCGCGCCCTCGATCTTGAACAGTTCCTTGTCCTTCGTTCCGGTGGCTTTGGGGAAGGCGTCCTCGGTCATGTACAGGCTGTCGGCCTTGCTGCCCGCGATCATCAGCAGCGGCTGGTCGATCAGTTCCAGTTCGTCGGCAGCATCCCAGCGCATCAGGTCCAACAAGCTGCTCATCGTGTACTTGAAAGTCGAGTTGGGGTGCGCGTGCGTCTTCCAGTAGTATTCGTATCCCTGCCGGTACATTTCAAACGGCAGCGCGGCGATCTGCTCGTCCGTCAGATTGGCGTCGCCCGCGTAGAGGATTTCTCCGCCGGCCATTTCCTGGGCGCGGGCTGCCGTAACCTGCCGCAGGCGCTCCTGAATGGTGTCAAGTTGTGAATCCGCGAAGCCATTGCGACGTACCCGCCCGGAATTGAACATGCTGAGCGTCGCAACCGACTTGAATCGCTTGTCGGCTTTCGCCGCAGACAACGAGTATCCGCCGCCGCCGCAGATGCCGAGCAGGCCAAGTCGTTCGGCATCTACGCCTGCGTAGCGGGTGATGAAATCCGCTGCGCCGTGAATGTCCTCGATGCGGAATTGGGGTTTGTCGACGCTGCGCGGTTCGCCGCCGCTTCCGCCCTGATACGCGGCGTCCATCGTAATCGTAATGTAGCCCCGTTCAGCGAGGCGCTGGGCATACAAGCCCGCAACCTGCTCCTTGATGCCACCGTTCGGGTGCGCCACGACGATGGCAGGATACTTCTGGCTCTCATCATAGTTCGCTGGGGTGTAAACGTTGGCGACGATGTCCAGGCCATGAAGCGCGTATTTGACCGGGTGAATATTGACCTTGCCCGGCTCGTTCATTGTGATCGCGCCGCGATAGACCAAGCCAAACCGGTTCTGCTTGTAATCGGCTGCGGTAGCGGTTGTGGTCGTCATTGCCGGAACTCCTAGTATTGCACCCGAGAGAACAAACGCGGAGGCTCCGAGGAACTCGCGCCTTCTCTTGTCGATAACGTCGTTGGTCATTTCGAACTCCAATCTTTGATCCGCGGGGACACGATGTTGCGCGCAGCGCCAAGCATCTGCGCAGGCGGATCAGTCCAGTTTCTTCTCGGCGAGGAACTGCGAGACCTGATCGGCGATCTGGAGGTTGTTCAGGTCGGACATCAGGAAGTGCGTGTTGCCCCGGATTCCGATCTCCGGAAGATGCACGAGCCGGGCGTCACCGCCGTGCTTGTTGACGGCATCAACCCAGAGCTTCGCCATCGCAAGACGCACACGCCAATTATCCTGCCCGCGCTCCGTGGTCGGCTCGGTCGGGAAGTTGTCGCCGTAATAGATGATGATCGGAATGCGGGTAAGCTTCTCGAAATCCGCCAGCGGCACGGCCTCGGGCTTCAGCGTGCCGGCCGCGCTCGGCATCGCCTCGGGAAGTTCGCTTTCGGGGAAGATGAAGCCGCTACCCGGCTCGAAAGCGACGATGCCGCGCACCTTGTCGTTCTTGATCGCCGTCAGCCAGCCAGGCCCGCCGCCTTGCGAATGAGTGAACAGGATTGCCGGGCCGGTCTTCGTAAACAGCGCGGACATGGCATCCGAGATCACGCCAGCATCATACGGCCCGGTGTTCGGGGTGACGGACCGAAAAAACTGGTCGAGCGTCTCGGGCTTGCGATCGAACTGGACGTTATCAAAGAATTTCGGCCACTTGCCGAGCCGGAACTGATCGAAGAAGAGCTGGTCGTATGGCGTGGTATCGACCGTCGTGGCCATAGTGCTGTTGCCGGCGCGACCACGACGCGGCTGATCGACCAGATAAACCGGAAAGCCGAGGCGCAGGAAAATGTTCTGGAAGCCCTCGCGACCGTCAGACGTGGTCTCCCAACTCCTTGCCGACTGGTAGGCGCCATGCAGCATGACGATGGGCAGCGGCTTGGGATTCTCCGGAATCTGATAGAAAGCGTAGAGATGGTCGCCATGGAAGGTCTGCCCTTCGGCAGCCGGCGCGTTGTTGTTGTAGGTGCCGGGGGTGTTCAGAACCGACCCGCCGACCGCGAAGCTCCCTTGCTCTTGGATCGTCAGCGGCTCTCGTGTTGCCTTTTGATCGGCCGTTGCGCTGGCAGGGGCGATCATGATCACCGCCGCCAACAAGAACGCAACGTATCGGTGCAGTGAGTTCATGGT
This sequence comes from Mesorhizobium sp. WSM4823, assembly GCF_055811195.1. Classification (NCBI taxonomy): domain Bacteria; kingdom Pseudomonadati; phylum Pseudomonadota; class Alphaproteobacteria; order Hyphomicrobiales; family Phyllobacteriaceae; genus Mesorhizobium; species Mesorhizobium sp. WSM4823. The sequence continues at coordinate 278,891 of NZ_JBVVQL010000004.1, read as the reverse complement.
CTTCCCTTCGTCTCAACTATCCGCCGTTGAAGAACGTAGGGTGGTCTCGATTGCTTGATTAGACGCTAATATCGAAATGCGTCTTTAAGGCGTGCTTCACAATCTCGCTTGCTTCATTTCTGAATGAGGTTTGATGCCGGCCAGCAGTCAACACCATAAATCAGCGGCGATCGGCGGAACTCATGGGACGCGCCAGCACATTTCCATGTCTGCCATGACCCTATTTCGCCGTCGCAACGCCTGGTAATTGTCTGATGGAATCCACCATTTGCTCAACTTATCCGCAAAGCGAGCTTGCCGACGTAGTGCGTGGTAAGCGCTCGGTGCGCATCAGCAACCTGGTCGAACGGGAATGTACGGGCGACATGGACGTCGAACGGGCCAGAGTCGATCAGGCGGTTAAGCCTGTCGGTCGCGTCCTGGCTGCGGGCGCCGTTGTAGCGAATGAGCTCCACGCCTGGCCGGACATTTGGCTCGGGCATCACGCCGTGGGGGCAGGCGACCCGACCGCCGTCGCGCACTGAGGTCAGCGCGTGGTCGGCCGCCTCACCGCCGACGCTGACAAGGGCAGCGTCGAGGCCGCCGGCGGCGAATTCACGAGCGGCCGCCACCACGTCGTCCTTGCGCCCGTTGACGATGGCGTCGGCGCCCAGCCGCTGCGATAGCGCCACGCCGTCGTCGCCCGAAGCCACCGCCAAGACGCGGGCGCCCAATCGTTTTGCGAGTTGGATGGCCATGTGCCCGATACCGCCGCTAGCGCCGAAGATCATTATCGTACCGCCCTGCTTTAGGCCGATCTCTTCCAGGCCGCTGAGCGCGGTCAACGCATCCCAGCCCATGACGCCCGCTTGCTCGATCGTGAGCTTGGCGGGGATGAGCGCCACGTTGTCCGCATCCGTTACTGCGTACGTGGCGTAGGTTCCACCCTTGGGAAGTGGCATGGATGCGGCGTACACCCGGTCGCCTTCCTTGAAGCGGTTGACTTGGCCGCCAACGATGACGACTGCGCCCGCGCAGTCCCAGCCGAGCACATAGGGGAATGTCGACGGCATTCCGAAAGCCCCTTCGTAGCGACCCTCACGCTCGACCGCGTCCCACGAGGCCACGCCCGCCACTTCGACCCGGATTAGGACCTCGCTCGGCCCGACCTCGGGCACTGACACGGCTCGCACAGTAATCAGCTCGGCTCCACCGAACCGGTCGATGGCAGCGGCCTGCATTGTATCCGGTTTTGTATTGGTCATGCTTGTTCTCCTAAGAATACTGTTGGTCATGAAACCGCTTGCAGCGGCGGTGGATCGAGCCTCGCCGACGAGCGCCGATCCCATACGTCCACTGTCTGGGGTACTGATTGTAGGCGTCATTCCGACACCCCATTTGATTGGCGCAACGCTCCGGCTCGCTTGTCGTTCGAGGGAGAGTTATGATTTGGGAAGCGCGATGCCAATACGCACGGAAGCGTAAGTGGTTACCTGCCGGTAAGGAGGGCAAGGTGAACAAACCCACCGAGAATGGTTTTGCAACCGCGATGAAGATGGTCTCCGGCAAGTGGAAGCTAGACATCATCTGCGAACTCGGCGAGACACCACGCAGGTTCGGCCGGCTTCGGCATTCAATTCCAGCGATCAGCGAAAAGATGCTGACGCAGCAGCTGCGAGAACTTGAGGCAGACGGGCTTGTGAACCGAAAAGTCCATCCGGGCTCTCCGGCGAAGGTCGTCTATTCGTTGACGGACAGCGGATCGACGCTCTGTGCTGAGGCCGAGGGCTTATGCCGCTGGGGCGAACAGCTCCGTTGCTCGGGTCAGCCGGAATGATCGCGGGCGATGCCCAGCTTGTTGATGCCGAGATTGCTGCGTGAGTGTGCAGGCTGCCTGCGACCACGCTTTGAGAAGTCCTGAGCTGGAGAGCTCCACCCGCCAAGTTTACATGCGACCGATATAGGGATATTTGATATCCATAATATGTGCTGATTTTCTCCATCTCGGAACGGATCAATGATTTTAAAGAGCCAAATCGAGTGGGTGCTGCATTGCTGCGCCATTCTCGCTGGCCTGCCCGATGGGCGCTATCTGTCGACCAAGGCGTTGGCGGAATTGCACGGGCTTCCGAAGGAATACCTATCCAAGGCACTGCAGAGCCTGTCTCAGGCAGGGCTCGTTCATTCGACCCTCGGCCCATCCGGTGGCTATCGCCTCGCAAGACCGCCGGCGGAATTGACCTTTCTCGATATCGTGGAGGCTGTGGAAGGCAAAGCGCGGACCTTTGTCTGCGCCGATATCCGCGCCAACAACCCTTGCCGCCCGAAGGGTTATTGCGACAGCAGCCCCTGCGCCGTGGCTCGCATCATGTGGGAAGCCGACGAAGCCTGGCGCCAGAAACTGCGCAGCGTCACGCTGGCGGATCTTGGAGAGATACTGTCGCGGGAAACGCCTCCAGCCATCTGGAACGATACTTTCGAGTGGGTCCTAAAGCGCGCGGGATGAGCGCGCTTCAGGACTCGGAGCGAAAGACTCGCCGCTGGTTGTCACCGGCACATACACGAGGCTTGCGGCAGGCATAGCCAGCGAAAGACCGCTTGCCCCGCATTGATCATGGATGAGGTCGATGATCTCGTTCCTGGCTGAGATCACCATGGCGAGACTGGGGACGCGGAACTGCAACTCCACTTCGATTGCAATCGCGTCGATGGTCTTCAGGGCGACGGCCGGTGGCGGATCCTTGACGATCCGGCTGCTGGCTTGCAGCACGGACCGCATGGCTTCCTCGACGAAGCATGGCCTCTGCCCAGCGGCAAAGCGCGCGGTCAACACGATCTGATGCGTCTCGTCGGGGCGGCTGAGGCTGGTCAGGCCTTGTCTCGCCAGCATACTGTTTGGCAGCACGACGATGTTGTTCGCGACGGTCAGCAAGTTGGTGGAGCGCCAGTTGGTCTCGGTGACACGACCCGCGGTGCCGTCGTTCAATTGGACCCAGTCGCCAATGGTATAGGCCTTGCCGAGCGTCAGTGCGATGCCGGAAAAGACGTCGCCGAGCGTATTCTGTAAAGCCAGGCCCAGGATGACGGCAACGACGCCCGAGGTCGTCACCAGGGTGGCGATCGGCATGCGGAAGACGAAACCCATGACCGACAGCGCCACGCCGAGATAAATGACGGCTACAGCCATATCCAAGATGAGGTGGGCTTCCCGCGGCTTACGATTGAGTCTGACATAGATATGGAGGAAGCCGATGATCGTCCACGCGAGATGGGTCCACCAGAGAATTCTGGCCGATTTGGAGAGCAGCGCGGCAGAACCCTCCGTGTAGACGTTATCGGGCCGATGCGGAGCGATGCCCCCCATGTAGAGTACGAGACTCATGCCGGTGAAGAACAGGAACTGGACGATCAGGCGGTCTGTCGGACGGTTCCTGCCTTGAACGTGCCATACGGCGATACCGGCAATCCCCAGGATGTTGATCAGAAGGAGCGGCAAGAAGTGGTCATCGCCAAACATAGCTAGGAATCACCGATAACGGTTGATCGCGTCGAAGCACGGCCGTGCACCGGATCGGGCGCCCGGCCTGTTCATCTATTTCTTGGTCGGAAACGTCAGTTCCTGCTGGGCGGTATCGACCACGAAGACCGCGAGCAGCGTCGCGGGCTCGGTCTTACTTGCATTCTCGCTGACGCCGTGCCGATCGCCCGGCAGCTCCGAAAAGCTTTCGCCGGCCTTGTAGACCTTCACAGGACCATCATTGACCTGACTGCGTATCGCTCCTTCGAGGACTGTCGCGTAGATGAAGGCGGACGATGGGTGTGTGTGGCCGTCTGAGAAACCGCCCGGACCGTATTCGACCAAAACACCTTTCATGCTTTTGCCGGGCACGTTCGGCAGCTCGTGCTCGTAGACAAGCGTGACCTTGGCATCCTTTTCGCCGGCATCACGGGCAGCGGCCGTCACGGACAAGAGAGCAGTCATGGCAAGGGCGAGAATTGGCTTGATCATGTCGAAATTCCTTTTCTTGAGTTGGACCGTGCGGAGCATGTGGCGGCGCACCGATATCGATCATTTGCGGGCAGAGGTTGCGAACCACTGCTCGAACGTGATGTGGCCGAGGCGCGGATTGTTGTCGGAAACGAGTGAGCCGTCCTCCAACCTGGCGCCGAAGTATCGCGCCTCCGTATCTGCCTCGACTTTGCGTCCATCGCCCAACGCCTTAAGATAGCGGGCAACGAGTTCATTGAGCCGGACACGTTCCGGACCGGAGATCTTGACGACGCCGTTGATCGGCGCTGCAGTCGCCACGGCGGCCATATTGGCGGCGACATCGTCAGAGGCGATCGGCTGCACATAGGCCGGCGATAGACGCACGGTGTTTCCGATCGTGCCGGACTGGGCGATACCGCCGAGGAATTCCATGAATTGCGTCGAATGGACGATTGTATAGGGAATACCGGCCCCCCGGATGATCTTTTCCTGGGCGACCTTGGCGCGCATATAGCCGCTCTCGGGCAGGCGATCGACGCCGATGATGGAAAGGGCGATATGGTGTTTCACGCCGGCCGCCTTTTCGGCAGCTATCAGGTTGCGACCCGATGTCTCAAAGAATTCGAGGACGGCCTTGTCCTCGAAGGACGGTGAGTTTGCGAGGTCGATGACGACAGAGGCGCCGGCGAGTGCTTCGGCGAGACCCTCGCCGGTAATCGTATTGACGCCAGTGTTCGGAGCGGCGGCAATGACTTCATGGCCTTGCTTACGCAGGCGGTCGGCTGTCTTTGAACCGATGAGGCCGGTTCCGCCGATGATGACAATCTTCATGAATTTCTCCATTCGCGAGCGCCCAACGCGTCGCATTGTTCATTCTTTCAGAGGGTGGTCGTGGGTCAGGCCTGTCTTATGAACCCGTGGATTTTGCCGGCCGAGCAGGCGTGGTTATGAAGGCTGCACGCCCGGCGCAGCCTTGACCCGACAAGCCATCAGTAGTCCCAGAAGACCGGGACCCAACGGAAGTGGTCGCCGTCGACCGCCACCCGGCCGACGGACGGGAACGGCAGGTGAGTGGCCACAAGCTGTTCGCCGGTCGCCGCGAGCTCCGTCAGGAGACGGACCCGAACGCGGGCTGCTTCCTCAGGGTCGTGTTCGAAGCCGTTGTACCAGCCGGGGTGTTCGAATCCGACGGTGAACACGGCGTCCCCGGCGAAGGTCAGCCGGTCGCCCCCGGATGCAAGGCGGACCACGCTGTGCCCGGGAGTATGGCCGCCGGTGCGAGAGATGACCACACCCGGCGCGACCTCGTGCTCGTCATCAAACAGCCGCAGGTGATCTCGGTACTCATTCGCGAACCGCTTGGCAGTCGACCGAAGCGCGTCCGGGAACCCCGGCGGCATGTCGACGTGGGTGAAATCGGGCGACTCCCAGAATTTGACCTCAGCCGCCGCCACGTGGATCCGCAGGTCCGGACGCAGCTGGTCTTTCACACCGTCGATGAGCAGCCCGCCAATGTGGTCCATGTGCATGTGGGTCAGCACCACGTCGGTCACAGACGCGAGATCGATGCCGGCGCCCTCCAATCGCTTGATCAACTGGCCGGCCCGCGGCAGATTCAGGTTCGGGTCCAACCCTAGCCCGGCGTCAACGAGTATAGTCTGTTCGCCGCTACGGACCACGACCACGTTCAGCGACCAGTCGAAAGCGTCCTGGGGCAAGAACATGTCGTTCAGCCAGGCCGTCCGCACGGCCGGGTCGGCGTTGTGTCCCAACATCCTGGTTGGGAGCGGCAGCACTCCGTCGCTGATCACCAGGACCTCGATCTCGCCGACCCTCACTGCATAGCGCGAGGGAACCAACTCTTCGGAGCCTGACCTGCCGGGGATTGGGGTGTTGTTCAGGTTCATGTCTGTCTCCTGTTTCACAAAATGCCTTTATTCGCGTCCGCCGTTGCGGCGTGCGCCGTTCGATGGGTCGTCAGGGGGAAGGGCCTAGCTGAGACCGGCTTGGCTGAGACCGGCCTAGTTAAGACCGGCCTTGTCGAGGCCATAGAGCTTGTCGGCCGAGCCAGGCACGGTCTTGAAGGCGATACTGGCGCGGTTCCAGGCGTTGATGACCATGATCGAAAAGGTCAGGTCTGAGATTTCCTTTTCGGAGAACTGCCCACGCACGCGCTCGTAGAGCTCATCCGGAATGCCGCCTTCCGGCAGTTTCGTCACCGCTTCGGTCCAGGCGAAGGCCGCGCGTTCACGCGGGATGAAAAGGTTCGATTCACGCCAGATGGCGACGTGATAGAGCCTGAGTTCGGTCTCGCCATGGATCTTGGCTTCCTTGACATGCATGTCTAGGCAGAAGGCGCAGCCGTTGATCTGCGATGCGCGGATTTGCACGAGATCTTCGATCTTCTGTTCGATGGCGCTGTCCTTCAGGGCCATGCTGAGGTCCGAAAGCTTCTTCAGGAGCTCCGGCGATTTCTGGGCATAGTTCAGGCGCTGGGTCATGGCTTTCCTCTAATTAAGGATATTTGACATCCTTGAGGATAAATAATATCTGTAATGTATGAGACGTAAAGACCTTTCGACCCAAGTGGCGAACATAAGGCTTATGTCGAGAACGAAGGGGACGGTTATGGACATCGTTTGCGCGTTGCGGGCATTCCTGCGGGTCGCCGAGGCGGGCTCGTTTTCAGCTGCCGCCATCGATCTCAAGCTGACGCAGCCCGCGGTTTCCCGACAGGTTTCGGCCCTGGAGGCCCAACTCGACACGCGTCTTCTGCATCGCTCGACCACGGCATTGGCGCTCACGTCCGAAGGCGAACGGATGATCCCGATGGCGCTCAGGGTTATCGAGGCGGTGGAAGCACTCGGCGAGTCTGCCGGCCCGGTGGGAACTGCATCTGGTAAGGTACGCCTCTCCCTGCCTGCACCGTTGGGGCTTTATATAAGTGACCGGTTCGCAGCCTTTCTCGATCGCCACCCGGAACTTTGCGTTGAACTGTTGTTTCGCGAAGAGCCGTCCGATCTGATTGGAGAAGGCATCGACCTCGAAGTGCGCCTCGGCCCTGTTGCCGACTCCAGCCTGATATGCCGCAGGATCGGCTGGACGACGGCCTTTCTCGTCGCATCCCCGAGCTATCTGGAAAAACGAAGCATGCCGAGAACCCTTGAGGATCTGGGCCGCCATGACTGTATCTGCTATAACCGCGGCGGCGGCGGTCGTTCCTGGCAGTTTTCCAACGGGGCCGATGAAGTCGCGGTGCGAATCGCTCCGCGACTCGTCGTGGACAATGCCGTTGCTGTTCACCGCGCCGTGCTTGCCGGGGCCGGCATCGCGATCCTCACCCATATCCTGGCGGCACCCGATATTGGCGCCGGGCGATTGATCAATCTCGTGCCCGACTTCCCGCCGGCCCGCCTGCCGATCAACCTGGTCTACTCTTCCCGGCGCAACATGCCGCTTCGCGTAAGAACCATCATCGACTATCTCGTTGCGGCGATGCGGGAAGATCCGTTCATGGCTTCTTCATCCGCTTCGGAACCAGATGAATCCCGCCTTGCGGGGAAAGCATAAGACGCCGACGATCGAGCGGATCGGCGGTGCATCACGCTGCGCTGCGACGGCGGTTCGCCAAAACAACAGGGTTAGCTTATGCCCTTTCCACCAGGCCGCTCATTGGGTGGTACGATTCGAGCAGGTGCGCGTGCTCAGAATGCTCTTGCGCGTCCATCCAGTGTGGATAACTTACGTAAACGGCCTCGGTATCGTCTTCGGCCGCTTCGTAGGCGAGCGCGGTACCTTTTGTGAGAAAGATGATTTCACCGGCCTTGGCGGTCCTTACATCGTCGGCGGTCCGGATCGTAAGGGCACCCTTGGTGACGATGAGGACTTCGTCATACGTGACGACCCACTCATTCTTTTCCCCTTTCCTCTTGTTGCGATAGTAACCCGCGCTCATGTGGCCGCTGTTGGATTGATCGAGGACGTCGCCTACGAAAATCTCTTTGTCGAGGTACTGGAAAAATTTGGCGTCTTCGTTCGTGTAGTGGCTGACAGTCATTTCTCTGCTCCTATGCCATGGATTCTTGAAACGAGGGCGGCGCTTACCCCGGATGGCTTTACGGCCTTGGCTGAGAGGGTCCGCCACGCCAGGGCGCCGCCGTTCCAAGGGCTGCTGCTAGCACATCCGCCAAACCGCGACCGGCGCTGCCGTCCTCGTCACGGCGCGGATTGTAGATCGTGACCTCAAGGCCGACGGCTTTTCCGCTCGTCAGGGCGATGCGGAGCGCAGCTTCAAGCTCGTCCCACGACAGGCCGTCCGGCACACGGAAATCGACTGCCGGCATGATGGCGTCGTCGAGACAATCGGCGTCGAGGTGGATGAAAAAGCCGTCCAGCTCCGCCCGCACCAGGTGGTCAAGTGCGGCACGGGCGGCGCTTTCCACACCCATGCTGCGTATAGCGTGGAGATCATAGGCGCGAAGCTCAGGCGGAAGCGGCTGGCTGCCGAATTTGGCTTGGTCTTCGTGATCGCGAAAGGCGAACGCCACGGCATCCTGGGGTCGCACCAGCGGAGAACGGCATTCGATATTGGTCAGCAGCGCCGGCCCGTATCCGGTGAGGAAGGCAAGGTCCATGGACGCGCCCTCGCCGTTCGGCTCCGCCTCAGGCTGGAAGAAGTCAGCATTGCCGTCGATGAAGAGCAGGCCATAGCGGCCGCGCCGCTTGAGGGCGAGCATCGAGCCCAGCACGATCGTGCAGTCGCCACCCAGTACCACCGGAAATTCGCCCGCTTCCAACACCGCTTCTACAGCATTCGCCAGCTTGGGAGACCAATCCGCGATGGCTTTGGCGTTCAGCGTCCGCGTGTCGGGATCGGGCGTTGGGTCCTTCTGCGGGACCTGAAGCCGGCCGGCGCGCCGCGCGCCGATGCGCTCGGCCAGGCCGAATCCAAGAAGCCTGTCGGGGAGGCCTTCGACACCGTCGGTCGCCAGACCCAGCGTGGAAGGTGCCTCGATGATGGCATAAGGATGCATGGACATCGAATCCTCCTTTTTCTCATCCCATCAGGACCGGTGCCTGACGGCTGCGGCATCGGTCGTCGGGCCTTGTTACAACAGCTGAATGCTCAGGCCCTCAGCCAGGTTCCATTGAATATGTATTCGGAACGAATATAATGGATAAATGACACGTGACATAACGCCAAACCTGCTCGGCGCCTTCGCGCTCTCTCTCACCGACGAAATCCTGGCCGCCGGCAGAAAAGCCTCTGGGCTCAGTCCCAGCGGATGCGCGGCCGTTGTGACGCTTGGCCCTTATCCCGGCACAACCATCAAACTGCTGGCCCGCGCCCTCGGACTGACTCATTCGGTCGCCGTTCGCCTTATCGAGGACCTCGTCTCGGACGGGCTGGTCAAGCGCAAGCCGGGCAAGGACCGCCGGGAAGTCGAGCTGCGGCTCACCGCCAAAGGCCGCGCCTTGCGTGCGAGGATTGTCACGGCGCGCGAGCAGGTGCTGGCCGACGCGCTTGCCACCCTCGATGCTCGTTCGACGCAAGTGCTTGGTAAAGTCCTGGCAACAATGCTGACCCGGCTGACACGGAGCCGCGACCGCGCCGACCACATCTGCAGGCTTTGCGACGAAGACATCTGCGCGTCCGACATCTGCCCGGTGGAACGCGAAGCTGTGCGCCTGACCGAGGAGGCGTTATGAACAACAAGGCGTCCGAACGACGCCACGCGTGGCGCCCGAAACTCTGGCAGGCGATCCTGGCTGTGGTTCTGTCCGCCGCCTGCTGGGGGCTGGCGACCGTCATGACCAAGGACGCTCTGTCGGCCGTGCCGCCGTTTCTGATGCTGACCATGCAGCTCAGCGCGAGCATCGCATTTCTATGGCTTGCCGTCGGCGTCACGCAGCAGACGGTCCAACTCGACAAAGGCGCGATGAGGCTCGCGCTCTCCGGTGTGCTGGAACCGGGACTTTCTTATGGCGCCGGCGTACCAGGGCTTGCGCTCACCAGTGCCGCGTCCGCCTCGGTCATCGGCGCGACGGAAACTGCGCTGGTTACGCTGTTTGCCTGGCTGATGCTCAAGGAGCGGCTGAAACTCCACCTTCTTGTCATGATCGTCGTGGCAATGGGCGGCGTGGTGCTGATCACGGCAAGCGCTGCGGAAGGCGTGGGTAGAGGAAGCGCCGCCGGCAACCTGCTGGTCCTGCTCGGCACGGTTTTTGCGGCGCTCTATGTCATCAACTCGCGTGTGCTGATTGCGGACGTCGCACCGCTGCCGCTTGCCGCCCTGCAGCAGAGCGTCGGCTTCGTTTTCGCTCTACTGCTGCTGATAGGCAGTTGGCTGTTTGGGCTGGAGCATTTGCCGGAATCGATTCCGGCATGGCTGATTTTCCTCGCGCTTGCCTCGGGCGTCGTCCAATACGCGCTGGCCTTCTGGTTCTATCTGATAGGGCTTCAGGTGCTGCCGGCGGGAACGGCCGCTGCGATCCTGACCTTGATTCCGGTCTTCGGCGTTGGTGGTGCGATGGCTTTCCTTGGCGAGGAGCTGACGCCGCCGCAGTGGCTGGGCTGCACGATTGTGATCGCCGCAACGGCAGCCATGACCTTGCTGGTCAAGAAAGAGAAAGACGAAGGCGCGGCGGAATGTGACATGCATGACCGGTCCCGAGGCGGGCGCCAAATACTGCCGTAAGCCGCCGCTTTTTCAACTCCGCTTTTTTGGCCGGAGCCGATAATGAGTGGGACGCTAACTGAGCGCTTCGATTCCTGTGGTCACGGAATTGCCTGGGGTGCGATCGGGGAAGGTTGCCCGCTGTTCTGCTGCACGGCACACCCTTCTCCGCGGTGGAGTGGCGCCGGGTCGCTCCCGCGGCGGACGCCGGTTAATGTCACAAGGAGCTGCCCCCAGCGCCGACGTCCGGGGGTTCTTCCCCAAGTGTTTTGGATACGGGATCAGCCCTGCGGCTTCCAGTCAGCCGACGGAATGACGTTGACCATCCACGGGACGCCGAACCTGTCGATCAGGGAGCCGAAGCCAGGCGACCAGAAAGTCTCGCCGAACGGCATGATCGCCTTGCCGCCTTCAGACAGTTGGTCGAACCAGCGCTGGGCCTCGGCCTTGTCTTCGGTGTGCAGGGTGACGTCGAAGCCGTTCTTGGGCTTGTCGATGTTGGGAGCCCATTCGACGTCCATGTCGGCGCCCATCAGCGCTTGGTTGCCGACGTCGAGCCAGCAATGCATCAGCCAGGTCTTGTGCTTCTCATCGGAGATCGGCATGCCCGGAGGCGCATCGCCGTAGGGCATGGCAGCGGTGATCTTCCCGCCAAGAACTTTGGCATAGAACTCGAAAGCCTCGCGGCATTGGCCCCGAAAGCTCAAACTGGTCACGATTTTCATTGTCGTCTCCTTTCTGATCGGGCGTTTGACACTCAGGCGAGATTGAGCTGCCAGGACACGCCGAAGCGGTCGGCGACCCAGGCGAAGCGCTTGCTGAAACCGTAATCGTCCAACGGCATCAGCACCTTGCCGCCCTCCGACAGTTCGGCGCAGAGCCGCTCCTGCTCCTCGCCCGACGTGCAGTCGACGAAGAAGGACCAGGAGGGGGTGAAATCGAACGCGTGCTTTACCGGGCTGTCGCTGGCAAGCACGCTCTGCCCGGCAACCCTGAAGCGGGCCAGCTTGATGCTGCCCTCCGCGCCTTGCTCGCCCTTCTGCCAGCGCGTGACATCGAGAATCTCACCATCGTCGAACAGCGAGACATAGAGGTCCATAGCCGTTTCGGCATGGCCGCCCTGGAACATGAGGAATGGTTGCATCGTGGACATGGTTGCTTCCTGCGTCAGATCCTCAAGGAGAGCGTCATCGACGCCGATTGACGCTTCCTCATCTACGTGATCTCAACGTAGGAAGCCCCTGTATGTCAATCTTTCCAAATGCACGCTCCTGCCAACCCTTGCCTTCGAGACCACGCTTCTGGTGCGTACACATGTCTGTGCCGGCATGCTTCAACACGGGAATCCTCTCGGGCTTTCGACCGCGCATCCCGTCATGACAGGAAACAGGAAAATGCTTCGCCGATCTGTCCTCGCAGGTATCGCTTCCCTACTGCTGCCGACGGCCCCTCTCATCGCGACAGGAGAAACCATGAGCGAAACTTCATTGCATGCAGCGGCCGGAAACAACGATGTCGCCACGATCGCCAGGCTTCTGGCCAAAGGTGCGGAAATTGACGCGCGCGACGATGCCGGCGCCACCGCGCTGCTGGTCGCCACGCACGCCAACCGGATCGACGCTGCCAGGACGTTGATCGAGGCCGGCGCTGACGTCAACGCCAAGGACAACATCCAGGACAGCCCCTACCTCTATGCCGGTGCCCACGGGCATCTTGAAATCCTCAAGATGACGCTGATGCACGGGGCCGACCTGAAAAGCGTTAACCGCTATGGCGGCACGGCCCTCATACCTGCCTCAGAGCGTGGCCACGTCGAGACGGTGCACACGCTGATCGAGGCCGGCGTCGCCGTCGACCATATCAATAAGCTCGGCTGGACCGCGCTTCTGGAGGCGATCATCCTCGGCGATGGCGGCGAGCGGCACCAACAGATCGTCGACCTGCTGGTTAAAGCCGGCGCCGACGTCAACCTCGCCGACGGCAAGGGGATGACGCCGCTCCAGCACGCCCGCGCGGGCGGCTACAAGGAGATCGAGGCAACCCTCTTGGCAGCCGGCGCGCCTGAAGATCCGGCACATCGATGAAGGGCAATCGACGAACCCGCTTTCTCGACGAAGCCATCGAACTCGCCCGCGCCAGTATAGGCAAGGGCGGCCGTCCCTTTGGCGCGGTGCTGGTGCGGGACGGCGCGATGGTCGCCACCGGCGTCAACGAGATCCTCGCTACCGCCCATCGTTGCGTCATAAGGCGGGCCGACCCGGCGGCTCTTTCGCCACCGCGGTTTCTTCTGGGCTGAGGGCGCCCGGCCGCAGCTTGAACAGGATCAGCAGCGGGCCGGCGACGAAGATGGAGGAATAGGTCCCGGCGAGGATGCCGAAGATCATCGCGATCGTGAAGGACTGGATGACTTCGCCGCCCCAGATCGAAAGCGCCGCCAGCGCAAACAGCGTGGTCACGCCGGTCAGGACAGTTCGCGCCAGCGTCTGGTTCATCGACAGGTCGAGCAACTCGGCGATCGGCATCCTTTTATAGCGGCGTAGGTTTTCGCGGACCCGATCATAGACCACAACCGTATCGTTGATCGAATAGCCAACGATAGTCAGGATCGCGGCTATCGAGGTCAAATTGAACTCTATGCCCGCGACGACGTAGAAGCCGACCATCAGGATCACGTCGTGGAACGTCGAAATGATGGCGCCGAGCCCGAACTGCCACTCGAACCTGACCCAGATGTAGACGAGCATCGCCAGCAGCGAGGCGAGCACGCCCATTGTGCCGTTGAAGGCGAGTTCCGAGGAGACAGTCGGACCGACGACCTCGATGCGGCGGAACTCGTAGTCGGCTTCGAGCGCGCTTCTTACTTTCTGGACGGCGGACTGTTCGGCAACGTCGCCGCCCCCCTGGGTGCCGATGCGGATCAGCACATCCCGGGTCGACCCGAACTCCTGCACCTGAACTTCGCCCAGTTCGAGACCCGTCAGCCGCTCGCGGATGTCGCCGATGTCGGCCTGCTGACCCTTCGCCTGCACCTCGATGCTCGACCCGCCGCGGAAGTCGATGCCGTAGTTCATGCCGACAGTGAAGAACGCCGCAACCGAAGCGATCGACAATAGCAGGGACAGGGTGAAGGCGTACTTTCGGAATGCCATGAAAGGCACGCGCGTATCGTCGGGCACCAGGCGCATGACGCCGCTGGGCATGGCTTTCGGGCGCTGCCGGCGAAGCCAGAAGGCGACCAGCCAACGCGTCAGCGTGAACGCCGTGAACACGGTGGTGACGATGCCGATGGCGAGGGTGACGGCAAACCCCTTGATCGGTCCTGAGCCGAGAAAGAACAGGATGACGGCGGCAATCAGCGTCGTCACATTGGCGTCGACGACGGTCGCCAGCGCTTGTTTAAACCCGGAATCCATCGACTGCACGATCGAGCGCCCTTGGCGGCTCTCTTCGCGGACGCGCTCGAAGATGATGACGTTGGAATCCACCGCCATGCCCATCGTCAGCACGATGCCGGCGATGCCAGGCAGCGTCAGCGTCGCGCCGAGAATGGACAGCACGGCGATGATCAATGCGACGTTGGCCAGGAGCGCGATGTTGGCGATCAGTCCCAGCCGGCCATAGGCGAACAGCATGAAGCCGACGACCAGGAACCCGGCGACGATGGCCGCGAACTGGCCCGCGTCGATCGAATCGCTACCGAGGCTCGGGCCAACGGTGCGTTCCTCGACGATGGTGAGATCGGCAGGCAGTGCGCCGGCGCGCAGCAGGACCGCAAGGTCGTTCGCGCCTTCCACCGTGAAACTGCCGGATATCTGCCCGGTGCCGCCCAGGATCGGTTCGCGGATCTGAGGCGCGGAGATCACCTCATTGTCGAGGATGATCGCGAACAGGCGCCCGACATTGGTCTGGGTAGCCTGACCGAAGCGGCCGGCGCCGCGGCTGTCGAAGCGAAACGAGACCACCGGCTCGTTGGTGCGCTGGTCGAAGGTTGCCTGCGCATCGACGAGGTTTTCGCCGGAGACGATGATCCGGTTCTCGATCAGATGGGGAACCCGCGGCTCGTCCGTCGAATACATGACCGTCGAGCCCGCCGGCGGCCGGCCGGAGATCGCCTCCTCGACCGGAATCGAGTGGTCGACCATCTGGAAAGTCAGCTTCGCGGTCTGTCCCAGGATATCCTTCAGCCGCTGCGGATCCTGCAGGCCCGGCACCTGGACCATGATGCGGTCCGATCCCTGGCGCTGGATGATCGGCTCGGTCGTGCCAAGCTCGTTCACGCGCCGGCCCACCACCTCGATCGATTGAGTCAGCGCCGCGGCGATCCGGTAGTCGATCCCGGCTTCGGTCAGCGTAAAACGCAGCAGGCCCGGCTCCGGCTCGGTCATCTCCATCTCGGTCACGGAGCCGCTCATGAAAAGGCCGGTCGAGATCGGCTGCGTCAACTTCTCGAGCGTGCTCTTCGCGGCTTCGATCTGAGCTTGGTCGCGAATGCGGACCTGGATGGAATTGGCGGTGCCGGTAAGCCCGGTATAGCCGATCTGGGCGTCGCGCAACGATGTGCGGACCTCGTCGCGGGCCGATTCGAGGCGTTCGTTGGCGAGGTCCTGCCGATCGATCTGGAGCAGGATATGCGAGCCGCCCTGCAGGTCGAGCCCCAGCGTCAGCCGCTGCTTTGGCAGCCAATTCGGCAGCGATGCCAGAGTGGAGGCGGGAACCAGATTGGGCGCTGCGTAGAGGACACCGGCCAGGACCGTCAGCCAGATGAGAATGGTCTTCCAGCGCGAAAAGTGCAGCATATCTTTATCCGTTCAGCCCATATCGGGCGGAAAACCGCCTCCGACAAGTGCTTTGGCGTTCCGATCGGCGAGCCACCCGATGAGAGCCCGGGAACGCGATGTGAAAGTTTTGGAAGTCGGGGGCCGCGGTCGCGCGGCCAAACGTCATGCCGTGAGAAGCGGAGGTGCGCGCGCATCGAAGGCGCGGATCGGCGACAGGTTCGGCCCGTCCTCAGACCATACAGCAAACGGTGCGGCTGACGCGGTTTCGAGCGGCAGGCGCAGATCCGGGATAATGCAAAAGGGCTTGCCGTTTCCCGCAATGGCCGGCGCTCCCGTCTTGAAACGGGAAGTCTCGGCAGCAACACGGCGCGCAATGTCGCGGACATGGAAAGTCGGGTTTGTGGCTGGCTCGGTTGCGCCGAGCCGCATTTGCTCTTTGGCAAGGTCCTGTCCGACGTGATCGGCTGTTGCCGCAGGGATGGTCCAGATCAAAAAGAGCAATGAAGCGAGCAGCCGCAGACCGGCACCCATGCTGAGCAGAATGCCGGGCCTTAGGCTACCCTGTCTTCGACCGCTTTGTCTCATCTCACCGCTACGGTTCGTCATACACTGCGGCAAAATACGCTTTCGCCGTCGTTGTCTCAGTAAGCGGCAAGCCGCCTCATCGTCTAACTACAGCACTTGCATCGCGAATTGAAGCGCACCTTTCACGTACTCGAAGAGGCCGTCCTCCCGGCATCGTCAGATGCGCATCCTGTTACGGCCGCTCACAGGAGAAGACCGCCCCAAACACCCCTTTTCTCGGATAGGCTCGGTTAGGTATTGAACGGACAGATCGAACTTCGTATACCGGTATACGAATACCATCCCGTTTAATTTTCGCCACCTTCGTCAGGGAATATTCAGGCTGCGCGCCAAGACGGGGCGTGACGTGACGCTGACGGAATCCCTGCCAGACCATTTGGAGAGCCCATGGCCGACACCTCGAACAGGCTCCGTATTGCAGTCCTCTTTGGCGGACGCTCCGCCGAACATGACGTTTCGGTTCTGTCGGCAACCAATATCATGCGTGCGCTGGAACCCGCGAAATACGATGCCGTTCCCATCTTCGTCACCCGCCAGGGACAATGGCTGCTGAGCAGCTTCGCGCACGGCACGCTGGCGAAACCTTCGAGCGGTACGGAAGTCTGTCTGGTGCCGGGCGGGAAAGGACGGGTGTTGGCGATCCCGACGAATAGTGCGCCCCATGAACTGCCTGCCATCGACATCCTGTTTCCCGCCCTGCATGGCCTCCACGGCGAGGACGGCTCCGTGCAGGGGCTCGCGGAGGTGGCGCGCGTTCCGCTTGCCGGCTGCGGCATTCTCGGTTCGGCCACAGCCCTCGACAAGGACATTGCCAAGCGGCTGCTGAACGAGGCCGGCTTGCCCACCGCGCGGTCCATGACAATTGACCGCGGCGCCGCACCGGCCTTTGCGGAACTGCAGAGCGCGCTTGGGCTTCCGCTTTTCATCAAACCGGCCCGGCAGGGCTCCTCTGTCGGCGTCAATAAGGTGTCGGCTGAAAAAGACTACGAGGCAGCACTGACGGAAGGTTTTAGCCACGACCGCAAGCTGCTGGCCGAAGAATTCATTCGAGGCCGTGAGATCGAGTGCAGCGTGCTGGAGGATACGCAAGGCGGCCTTTTCGTTTCCCGTCCCGGCGAGATCGTGCCGGCACAGAGCCACGGTTTCTACAGCTACGACGCCAAATATATCGACGCGGACGGCGCGGTGCTGAAAGTCCCTGCCGAACTGCCGCAGGAGATCGAAGGCAATATCCGCGCGATAGCGGCAAAGGCCTTCCGGGCGGTCGGCTGCGACGGCATGGCCCGCGTCGATTTCTTTGTGACGCCGGACATGCGCGTCCTCATCAACGAGCTCAACACCATTCCCGGTTTCACCGATATCAGCATGTATTCCAAGGCGATGGCGGCAAGCGGCGTCAGCTACCCCGAGATTATCGATCGGCTGGTGGCGCACGGGCTGGCACGCGCCGGTCGATCAGCGTGAATGCGAAGGCCCGGTCGCAAAATTCCTAAGTGCTGTTTGGCACTATTAATCGCAGGAGAGCACTAAAGGCGTGGTTCTTGACGATCTCACGCGAATTTTGCATTTTGAAAATAGCGCTACGTAGGGTGCACCGGCTTTGGGCCGACTGGGCAATGCCCGCCTGCGAACTCTAGAGGTAGCGCCTATGCCGAATCTCGAAAACCTTAAGAAGCAAGCCAAGCAGTATTTGCGGTGGCATCGCGAGCGGTATTATCCGGTCGCGGCCCAGATCCGGGCTGCTTTGCCACGATTTCAGCACCTGGACGATACTCAGATACTGGAATCCAGCTTCAAGCTAAATGACGCGCAAGAACTTGTGGCGCGTCAATTGGGATTCGAGGGATGGCAGGCGCTCAAGTCAGGAGCCCATGCCATGACCACTCAAACCAGACAGAACACCTCCCGCCCCATTCTGAGTTCCGCCTCTGCGCAACTGTTCGTCTCCGACATCAAAGCGTCGTGTGACTTTTTCGTGGACAAACTCGGCTTTGCAATCGACTTCGTTTACGGGGATCCACCGTTCTACGGGCAGATTATACGTGACAAAGCGCAGCTCGCACTGCGGCTGGTCTGCGAGCCTGTGTTTGTTGACGATATACGACAACGCGAACATCTGCTCTCCGCCTCAATCACGGTCGATACCGCAAGCGAGATCAAGCGCCTCTTTCTGGATTTCCAAGCCGCCGGAGTGGATTTTCACCAAACGCTCAAGAAAGAGCCGTGGGGTGCTCGAAATTTCATTATTCTGGACCCGGACGGAAATCTCATACTGTTTGCTGGTCCGGCCGACTGAACATATTCCTTGAATCTCCGGGCGCCGCCTGGATCGACGCGACGATTTTGCGACCGGGACGAGATGCGGTAGCCGCTCGGTCTCTTAAGAGGTGCAGGGGATGTGATTACCGAAGATGATCGATGGGGTTGAATAACTTGCTGTGGCCTATGACGCCGAAGACCTTACCAACGGCCCAAAAAAGCCGATGATCCGCGTTATCCGCTTCTGGCTGGAGTCGAGGAAGGCGATGTCCAAACCCTCAGGGAAGGACGATCCATCCGGCATCACAAACTTCCACGCAAAGCGTGCGATCCCGTGATGAACATCCACGTCACTTGTCCGTAAGATGCGGGCACGGGGATGCTTGGCCAGAACTCCTGCGATATGCGCGAGCAGTTCTTCCGCGCCAGCCGCATGGACCGTAGGGTCCGTGTACGTTGCGCCCTCGCTCCAGATCGGCAACAGCAACGCCCGTCGCTTCTCGGCGTTCTCATCCGACCAGGCAGCACAATATGAATCGATGAGAAGCGTCAAAGGCATCCTATTTTCCCCTAATGCAGACCGCGCCTGGCGGTTGCGATCCGCATGTTCAGGTCAGCGAAGAGCTCGGCTCGAAAGCCGGCGCGGACGGTGAGCGGAATCAAATCCACTGTATCCTTGAGTACAAGATTTCGCCACAACCGGACTGCGCCGCAACCAGAGTGCGGCAATCATATATCAGTGCGGCGTTTTGCATTTGCCCGAAGTCGGGAGGTCCTCAGCCGGTTGCCGGACCGTATTAGCGTGCAGGCGCCACAGCACCGACCGATTCCCGTTCGACCAGCGGGCATTCGAGCTTGGTGATCGGGTGCCGTCCGCGGCCGGGCGGTGCGGGAAGCTCAAGCTGCTCGATCGCCCATTGCCCCATCGCCATATGCGGCAGGATCGACGTCGTCAAAGGCGGGAACAGATGGCGGGCGATTTCCTCGTCGTCATAGCCGACGACCGAGATATCCCGAGGGATGTGCAGGCCGGCTTCCTTGAGCGCCTCGTAGCAGCCGATCGCGGTGCGATCGTTCTGGCAGAAGATGGCGGTCGGGCGGTCCTTGAGCGCCAGCAGCTTGACTGTCGCGGCGTAGCCGGCGCTCGCCGACCAGTCGCCCTCGACCACCAGCTCTGCATCGAACGGGATGTCGGCCGTCGCCAACGCCCGGCGGTAGCCCTTCAGCCGGTCCTGCGCCGCCTGCATCCAGGGCTCGCCGGTGATGGTGGCGATGCGGCGGTGGCCATGGCTGATCAGGTGGCGGGTGGAGCTCTGCCCGCCGGCGATTTCGCTCGGCACCACGGCTGGGAAAGCGTAGTCGGCGGTATAGCAGTTGAGCAGGATGACCGGGATGTCGAGGCCATAGAGATAATCGGGCGCGACGATCTCGCGCGTGAAGATCGTCATATAGATCAGCGCCGAAATGCCCCGCTTGGTCAGTGCTGCAATGGCGCGCGGCTCCATGACGGAATCGCCCAGAGTCTGCGCGACCAGCACGACATTGCCGGCATTCCACGAGACCTGGCGCGCACCTTCGATGGCAACGACCGCTTCGGGGCTGGTCGCCAGTTGGTCGACCGCGAAGCCGATCACCCCGTCCAGCCCCTCGAACGAGGCGACAGGACCGCGAAGAGCAGAAAAGGCAGGTGGGGCATAGCCGAGACCCCGCGCGGCCTCGATCACCCGATCGCGGGTCTGCTGCGAGAGCCTGATGCCCGGCGTGTTGTTGAGGACGAACGAAACCGTCGCCTGCGAGCAGCCTGCGGCCCTTGCGATATCGGTCATGGTCACGCGGCCCTTGGGTTTCTTGCCCGATGGCTTTCGGCGTCTGGAGGCTTCAAGAGGTGGATCGCGCAGATCCGTCGGGTCGCTCATAGCATTGTGTTCCAAATTACGGGCATTGTGTTCCAAATTTCCGGCTTGCTAACCCAGAGGCCGTTCTAGGCGCCGTTAAAGGCTGCAGGACGGCGCGCCGCGTATATAAGAGAGCAATTGACTAATCATTATTATCATCCTGGCAGTCGAATGACCATCAGCACGAAGAGATCAATATGAGACAAGGTGCGGTCCCGAAAGGCAGGGTTCCTCCCTTCTCGCATCCCTGCGGCAGCAGCAATGGGAAGACGGCAGCAAGGTTCGCCCAGAAGACTAATACTATTTACTAATAGCCGTAAGCATTCTAAAGTCAATTTGTCATGTCGGCCCGGGATCGAAAGGGCGGTGACGGGAAGAGGTGTGGCGCGGCGTTCGCGGCTCTTGGGCCGGCAAACGTAAAGCCACGCAATTACGGAAATGTCGGACAAATCGGACTATACGAGCAGCCAATGAGTCTCTAGAGTTCAGATCGCGGCTGGAATGGCGCCGTTCTTTCGCTGCCAGCACCCCTTGAGGAGGAGGGCGTCCAAGCCGCATTCGACAATTCAGATCAGCGAAAATGACTGAATCAAACGGGAGGTTGAACATGAAATCTGCGATACGAAGTGCGTCCGTCGCCGCCGTGGCCCTGGCTCTTGGCCTGTCCATCACGGCAATTGCCCGCGCCCAGGACAAACCGACGCTGGCCTTCGTCGTCAACGGCGCTTCCGACTTCTGGAAGGCGGCCGAAGCCGGCGTCAAGAAGGCGCAGGGCGAATTGCCCGATTACAATCTCGAGCTCAAATATCCGGAGCAGTCGTCGGTCGCCATCCAGCAGCGGCTGATGGACGATCTGGTGACGGCCGGCGTCAAGGCAATCATGGTTTCGGCCGTCGATCCCAAGACCTCGACCGACGGACTGAACAAGATCGCTTCGGAGACGGCACTGTTTACCACCGACAGCGACGCGCCGCAGACCAAGCGGGTCGCCTATATCGGCTCGTCCAATATAGACGCCGGCAAGCAAGCGGCCGAGATCGCCAAGAAGGCGATGCCTGACGGCGGCAAATGCCTCGGCTTCGTCGGCCTGCTCGGCGCCGACAATGCCAAGGAGCGTATCGAGGGCATGAAGGAAGGGCTCGCCGGCACCAAGATCGAGCTGATCGACGTTCGTGGCGACGACATCGACCAGGCTCGCGCCAAGAAAAACGTCGAGGACGCGCTGGTCGCCAGCCCCGACGTCACCTGCATGGTCGGCTTCTATTCCTACAACACGCCGCGCATCTATGAAGCGCTGCGCGACGCCGGCAAGCTCGGCTCGGTCACCGTCGTCGGCTTCGACGACGATCCGATCACGCTGGGCGGCGTCAAGGAAGGTACCATCGCCGGCACGGTCGTGCAGCAGCCCTTCGAATGGGCTTACCAGGGCATGAAGCTGATGGCCGCCTATCTCAAGGGCGACAAGTCAGGCGTTCCCGCCGACGGGCTGATCATCGTGCCGACCAAGATCATCGGCAAGGACGACGTCGACGCCTATGCCGCCAGTCTGAAGGCGATGGCGGGTAAATAATCGGCGTTGGCGCTGCCCCTCATCCGCCTGCCGGCACCTTCTCCCCGTGAAGAACGGGGAGAAGCGACAAGCTCCAGCGCTGGCGACCCCCTCGTTCTTTACGGGGAGAGGGTAAGGGTGAGGGGCGGCGCGACGCTGTTATTGACGGGCCTCGCCAGGCCCGTCAGTCTGTAGCCCACCGGCTGCTGTCAGGCATGATGAATTATTCCGACGCATCCATCGCTTCCACGATTGCCCCGTTCCTCGGTCTTGAGGGCGTGCGCAAGACCTATCCCGGCGTGGTCGCGCTGGACGGATTTTCGATGGAGGTCAGGCCCGGCGAGGTCATCGGTCTCGTCGGCGAAAACGGCGCCGGCAAGTCGACGCTGATGAAAATCCTCGGCGGCGTGACCACCCCCGACACCGGCACGATCACCGTCGACGGCGTCGCGCATGACGGGCTGACCGTCGAGGCCAGCATCCGGTCCGGCATCGCCTTCGTCCACCAGGAACTCAACCTGTTCGAAAACCTTGACGTCGCCGCCAATATCTTCTTCGGCCGCGAGCCGCTGCGTGCTGGCCCGCTTAGGCTTGTCGACCGCGCCAGGCTGCGCGCGCTGGCGGCGCCGCTGCTCAAACGCGTGGGTGCCAATTTTTCCGCCGACATGCCGGTATCGGCGCTGTCGCTTGCCCAGCAGCAGATGGTCGAAATCGCCAAGGCGCTGTCGATCGAGGCGCGGCTGGTCATCCTCGACGAGCCGACATCGAGCCTGCCCCTTGCCGAAACCGACAAGCTGCTCGACGTCATCAAGGCGCTGAAGGCGGAGGGCATCAGCGTCATCTTCATCTCGCACCGCCTTCACGAGGTCGAGCGGGTCGCCGATCGCGTCGTCGTGCTCAGGGACGGCATGCTCGCCGGTACTCTGCCGAAGAACGCCATCAATCACGACCAGATGGTCAAGCTGATGATCGGCCGCATGCTGAAGGAGAGGGAGAAGGCCGCGGAATCGGCGCGCCCGCCCGGCGCCGTCGCCCTATCGGCCAAGGCCGTTCGCACCAGTGCCTATCCCGACCGGCCGGTCGATCTCGGCGTCAGGCATGGCGAAATCCTCGGCCTGGCGGGTCTTGTCGGCTCCGGCCGCACCGAACTGGCGCGCGTGCTTTTCGGCATCGACAAGGGCTTTGGCGGTACGCTCCGGCTTGATGGAAAGGACCTGGTTCTCGGCTCGGCCGCCGACGCGGTCGCCAACGGGATCTTCCTCGTCCCGGAAGACCGCAAGCTCACCGGCATCCTGCTCGACCTGTCGATTGCCCAGAATATTTCGCTCCCCAATCTGCCGGCGCATGCCCGGCGGTTCCTGGTCTCTGCTGGCGCCGAAGCCGTCACCGCCGAGAAGCAGAAGCGCAATCTCGGCATCAAGGCGCCCTCGGTGGCGACGCGCACCGGCACGCTGTCAGGCGGCAACCAGCAAAAGGTGGTGCTGGCCAAGTGGCTTGCCATGAACCCGAAGGTGATGATCCTCGATGAACCGACACGCGGCATCGACATCGGCGCCAAGGCCGAAATCTACGGGTTGATGCGCGCGCTGGCCGATGCCGGCGTCGCCGTGCTGATGATCTCGAGCGACATGGAGGAGGTGATCGGCGTCTCCGACCGCATCGCCGTCATGCATGAGGGCCAGATCTCAGGCATTCTCGACAAGGAACAGTTCAGCCAGGAAAACGTGTTGCTGCTGGCGGTTGGCAAACAGCCGAAATAGTTCGCAGGCAACGGGGAGAACACGATGAGCAAGAAAGATCTCGGCCTGCTGATCCTGATCCTTGTGGTGGGGGCCGTGGTGGCGATCATCAATCCGCGCTTCCTGCTGCCGATCAACCTCGCCAACACATCGAACCTGATCGGGTTGTTCGGCATCCTGGCGATCGGCCAGGCCTTCGTCATCATCACCGGCGGCATCGAACTGTCGGTCGGCTCGGTGGTCGCGCTGCTCGGCGTCCTGTTCGTCGATTTCATCGCCACCCGCGGTATGGCATGGCCGGTGGCGCTGCCGCTGATCCTCGTGCTCGGCGGCCTGATCGGGCTGGCGCATGGCTGGCTGATCACGCGGCTCAAATTGCAGCCTTTCGTGGTGACGCTATGCGGCCTTTTGATCTATCGCGGCGTCGCGCGTTTTTACACTGCCGACGGCACGGCGGGCTTCGCCTTCGGACAGAACTTTCCGGAGCTCGAATTCCTGACCGCGGGACGATCCTGGGGCGTGCCGAACAGCTTCATCGCGCTGATCGTCATCGCCATCGTGATGTGGGTGGTGCTGCACCGTTCGGTGTTCGGCCGCTATCTCTACGCCATCGGCAAAAATGAGGAGGCGGCGAAATATTCCGGCATCCGCACCGGGCGCGTCGTCATAGCGGCCTATGTCATCTGCGGTGTGCTGACGGCGCTGTCGGCGATCTATTTCGCCATGTACACGCGCTCGATCTCGCCGGCGAGCCACGGCCAGTTCTACGAACTCTATGCCATTGCCGCAGCCGTGCTCGGCGGCTTCTCGCTGCGCGGCGGCGAAGGCTCGCTGGTCGGCGTCATCCTCGGAACGGTTCTCCTGCAGGAGCTGCAAAATCTCGTCAACCTGCTCGGCATCCCGTCCTCGCTCAACTTCGCGGTGATGGGCGGGGTGATCCTCATCGGCGTGCTGGTCGACCAGCAATGGGGCGTGTTCCGGGAGCGGCGGCTGATGCTGGGGGCAGCCCGCAAGAGCGCGGCTGGTGCGGCGGCGGAATAGTGGCTCCGCCTCTCCCTTCTCCTCTTGTGGGAGAAGGTAAGGGGCAGCCTAGATCAGGCCCGACATATCCGAGAACGCCATCGCCTTACGCAGCACATCGGCAAAGCGCTCGCCGGCTGCTTCGCGGGGGCCGCTATTGTCGATCGAGGTGACGCCTGGCCCTGATAACGCCAGATTGGCGCTGCGCGAAAGCCGCGCCAGCACTTCGCCGCGCGACTCGCGGCCGCGCATGGCCAGCCGTTCGGCCAGGATTTCCGGTGAAGCGGTAATCTCGACGATCGCTAGATTGGCGTAACGCTCGCGTAGAACGGGGATGATGGCGCGGGAGACGTTGGCAATGGCGACGCGGCCATTGGCGACCGACCAGTCGACGTCAGCCGGGATGCCGTAGCGCAAGCCATGCGCCTCCCAGGAGATGGCGAAGGCGCCGTCCGCTTCGGCCTCGATAAAGGCTGCGTCGGCCAGCGTGTCGTGATCCTCGCTTGCCGTGTCGCTCGGCCGGGTGATGACCCGGCGGACGAACTCCAGCCGGCTCTCGTCGGCAAACAGGGTGCGGGCATAGCCGATCACCGTGTCCTTGCCGGCGCCGCTCGGCCCGACAACGGCGATGAAGACGCCGTCGCGGATTGGAAACGCCTCGGCCGACAATTCACGCTCGATCAACCCCGACGCCATCATGCGACCCGTCGTCCCTGCCGCCAGACCGTGCGGACCACCGGGACATGGTCGTCGAGACGTACACGAACCAGATCGGCGCGACGGCCCTGTTCGATGACGCCGCGATCGGCGAGGCCGACCGCCTCGGCCGGGTTCTTCGAAACCATCGCCACCGCCTGAGGCAGGGAAATGCCGTCGACCACTTCGCCTAGGAAAAACGCCGACTGGATCAGGCTGAACGGAATGTAGTCGGACGACAGTATGTCGAGCAGGCCTTCGCCGGCAAGCGTGCGGGCCGAGACATTGCCCGAATGCGAGGCGCCGCGCATGACGTTGGGCGCGCCCATCAGCACGCCGAGGCCCGCCTCTTTCGAGGCCCTGGCGGCTTCTTGCGTCGTTGGGAACTCGGCAACGCGAACACCTTGTTCGGTCGCTTCGTCGACATGGGCTAATGTCGCGTCGTCATGGCTGGCCAGCACGATGCCGCGCTGATGGCAGGCGGCGGCGATGAAGGCGCGGTTCGGCGCAGAATTCGTCGCCGACTCCGCCATCCGC
This sequence comes from Mesorhizobium sp. WSM4823, assembly GCF_055811195.1. Lineage (NCBI taxonomy): Bacteria > Pseudomonadati > Pseudomonadota > Alphaproteobacteria > Hyphomicrobiales > Phyllobacteriaceae > Mesorhizobium > Mesorhizobium sp. WSM4823. The sequence continues at coordinate 253,186 of NZ_JBVVQL010000004.1, read as the reverse complement.
TTCTCGCAAAATTGCTGGAATTCGCGATCCGTCAGCTTCAGCTTGCGCTGGTAGTAATAGGCATAGGTTTCCAAGTCGACGAACTGGCGCTGCCCCGGCGCATGGTCCATCAGCGACGCCAGCTTGATCCTGTCATCGCCGTCGAAATGGGTGAAACCTGCAAGGCAGTCCGGCGCCGAAACCTCGCAGCGCAGATGGATGAAATGATCGGCCCGCAGCCGGTCCTGCTGGACGCTGTCCTCGATCGCGTCGGCCAGCTTGCGCATATCGGCCGAATTCATGTCGGCATCGTCGTCCATGCCGACGCGCAAGGCATCGAGCACCGTGGTGATGCCGGCGGTCGCCACTTGCGCATCATGGGCGAGCACGGCGGCGATCGGGTTCCAGCGTACTTTCGGCCGTGGGGCGTAATGGCCTTCGAGATGGTCGGTATGGAGCTCGACCAGCCCGGGAATGATGAAATCGCCGCCCATGTCTTCGCCGCTCCGGCCGGCACCGGCATCGATCCCGGCGATCAAGCCGTCGCGCAGCACGATCGATCCTTCGACAATCTCGTCGGCAAGCACGATGCGGGCATTGTTGAGAACGGTTTCGGCGGTCATTTCAGGGCAGTCCTTGGAGCATCTTGCAGCCAGTTGGGATCAATTGGCGTCGGACAAATGCGGTTAAAACAAATGGTCATTTCAGGCAGTTTTTCTGGCCGGGCGACGTCCGAGCGCGTGATGGGACAGCACCATGAACGGGGCGCCAGGTTCGGTTTCGACAAACAGGGTCAGCGCGTCCACCGGCACCGGCTTTTGCAGGACCTGCGCGAACAGGCTGTCGATTGCTAAGCGAAGACGTGGGCTTTCCTGTGGCGAGGCACGGCCGGACAGGGTCATATGGAACCGAAAGGTCTCGAACACATAGGGGTAGCCCCACTGGCAGAGATTGCGGAATTCAGCCGGCTTCAGCGAATCGGGGCTGCGCCGCTCGATTTCCGCCTCGCTCAGCGGCGCGCGAAAACGGTCGAAGTTGCGCACGACGTCGTCGGCGAAGCGGTTGAGCGCCGGCAGCGGTCCTTCCGGCACCAGCGCGAAGAAGCCATCGATCTGGCTGACGACCAGACGCGGAATCGTCACCACCGGCGTCGTCTCGGCGAAATCGTCGAGGGCCGCGCGAAGCGAGGCCTCCGTCTCGTTCGAGGCCAGCCGGAAGGGCGCCTTCAGCGTCGCATGAAAGCCGTAGCGGCGCGCCGAAGCGGTATGAAAGGCCACCTCCGCCGCCGACAGCTCGCCCACGGCCTCGACCGGCCTTGTGGCGGCGCCGAATGGGTCGCGACCGAGCCAATTGGCGGCGATCCGCGCCAGCGGTTCGTCCTGCCGGGGGGTGAAATAGATGGCGTAGCGCATCGAAAGTCCTCGTCAACTCCCGCTGCCATAGGCGATTTGCATGACGAAATGACGAAGCTGATGATCGCTGCTGATAACAAAGTTGTTCAGGCGGGTCATTAGCCGACGATTTTTTCGCTTTGGGCCAGTTTGCCGACCCGGAAGAGCCGCGCGGTCAGCTCTTCATCAGCCATTCGTGCTCGGGCGCGTTGTGGAACTTCCACGTCCGCTTCGGCCCGGCCATGACGTTGAGATAGTAGAGGTCATAGCCATGGCAGGCGGCACAAGGGTGATAGCCCTTTGGCACCAGCACGACGTCGCCGTCCTCGATCGCCATCGTCTCATCGAGCGAACGAGCGCCATTCCTGTCGGCATCGGTATAGACGCGCTGAAAGGCAAAACCCTGCGGCGGGTTGAGCCGGTGATAGTAGGTCTCCTCGAGATAGGACTCATCAGGCAGATTGTCCTGGTCATGCTTGTGCGGCGGGTAGCTCGACGTATGGCCTCCCGGCGTGATGACCTCGACCACCAGCAAGGAATCGGCCGGCTTGCCCTCCGGCAGGATGTTGGTGACGTAGCGCGTGTTGGTGCCCTTGCCGCGAACCTCCTGCCCGAGATCCTTCGGCGCAATGACGCGGACCGGCAGGCCGCCGCCATGCCCAGGCGCCGAGCAGACGGCGAGTTCGAGATCGGTGTCGGCGGTCACTGACCAGTCAGAGCCCTGCGGCACATAGACCGACCACGGCTTGCCTTCGAAGGGCGACATGCGTTCGCCGAGCAGGCCGAGATCCTTGTCATCCGCCCTAGCCTTGCCCTTGCCGGTGACGAACACCAGACAGACTTCGCGATCCGCTGTTTGTCCGGAGGCTGTTTCGCCTGGCCGCAATCGATGCAGATCAAAACCGACATAGGTCCAGCCGGCGCTTTGCGGCGTCACATGGGCGACGCGGCCATGGCCCTTATCGGCTTTGACGAGCAGTTCTGACATTGTCGCTCTCCTATTCCTCGACACTCGATTGGCGCAGCCAAGATTTCGATGGATTGTCGCGAAACCTTGGAGAGATTGGCCGAGGCCTTCCAACTTCGTCATCCTAGGGCGAAGCAGGAGCGAAGCTCCGTCGCGAAGACCCTAGGATCCATGCCGTAACCTTGGCCGAAGGGCACAGCGGAGCAGAATTCTGCACCGTCATAACACTTCGAAGTCATGGCATGGATCCTAGGGTCTTCGCCGCGTCGCTGCGCTCCTTGCTCCGCCCTAGGATGACGAAGCGAGGGGTGTTCCGGCCAATCGCCGACGCATGCGATCTATCAGTCACGCGGTATCGATCCACAAAAACTTCAGCGCCATGGACTGCTTTATTCCTTCGGTTCGGTGTCGGCCGAAGCCTTGTCCCCAGCGGCCGGCTTGTAGAGATAGAAGAACTGCCACACGGCATAGCCGGCGAAGCCGAGCGCGATCGTGCCCCAGAATGGCGCGCCGGTGGCAAACTCGACCACGGCCCAGACCAGGCAGACCGCGACGATGGCAACGCGCCGCCACAGAGGCCGGAAGAACGGATGCTCAGAGTCCTTCATCGGATCAGCCCGCCCCCGGGAACACTGCATTCAAGCATTGGGGAAGCCCTGTGTTTCAACCGTGTATCCTGCCGCCGTCATCACCCGCATCAACTCCTTGTAGCCGACTTCAGCCATCTTGAACGGCGGATTCTTTTTGGGATCCTGCTCGGCCTCGACCACGAACCAGCCTTCATAGCCGTAGTTCGCCAGCCTTTCCACAATGGCGCCAAAATCTAGCGAGCCATCTCCCGGCACCGTGAAGGCGCCGAGCGCCACGGCATCGAGGAAGGATTGCTTCTGGCGGTCGAGTTTCTCGATCACCTCCATGCGCACGTCCTTCACATGCACGTGGTTGATGCGCCGGTGATGATTGTCGATGGCGCGCAGCACGTCGCCGCCGGCAAAAGCCAGATGGCCTGCATCGAGCAGCAGCGGAATGCCTTCGCCGGAGTAGCGCATGAACGCGTCGAGTTCGGGCTCCGTCTCGACGACCGCCGCCATATGATGGTGATAGGAGAGCGGCATGCCCTGCTCGGCGCACCATTCGCCGAACTGCGTGAGGCGCCTCGCATAGGCTTTCATCTCGTCGTCCGAAAGCCTCGGCTTGGTGGCGAGCGGTTTCGAGCGATCACCCTGGATCGAGCGGCCGACCTCGCCATAGACGATGCAAGGCGCGTTCACCGCCTTGAACAGATCGATCATCGGCTGGATACGATCCTTATTCCTGGCCATGTCTTCATCGACCAGTGTGCCGGAGAACCAGCCGCCGCAAAGCGTGACGTCGGCCTCTTTCAGGATCGGCAGCATGATTTTTGGATCACTGGGAAAACGGCGGCCCATTTCCATGCCGGTGAACCCCGCCGAACGCGACTGCGCCAGGCATTCCTCCAGCGACACATCATCGCTGAGTTCCGCAAGATCGTCGTTCCACCACGCAATTGGGGACATGCCCAGTTTGGCTTTCAAGTCATTACTCCAGTTCAAGCCTCGGGATCAGCTTCAGGGACGGCTTAAGGCCGCCCGCTCAGCGCTTCCTCGTATTTCTTGCGCGCCGCGTTCACTTGCGGGCGCACCGAGACTTCCGGCACGGCGACATCCCACCAGCTTCCACCGGCTTCGGTCGAGACCAGTGGGTCGGTGTCGATGACCAGCACAGTGGTCCTGGTATTCTTCTTCGCTTGCGCCAGCGCCGTTTCCAACCCTGCGATCGACGAGACTTTCTCGGCAACCGCACCAAGGCTCGCGGCATGCGCGGCGAAGTCGATATCGGGCAGAACTTCGTGACGGGCGTCCTTCAAGAGATTGTTGAAGTTGGCGCCGCCGGTCGCCATCTGCAGCCGGTTGATGCAGCCATAGCCTCTGTTGTCGAGCAGGACGACGGTCAGCTTGAGGCCAAGCATGACCGACGTTGCGATCTCGGAATTGAGCATCAGATAGGAGCCGTCGCCGATCATCACGATGACCTCCTCGTCGGGCTTCGCCATCTTGACGCCGAGCCCGCCTGCGATCTCGTAGCCCATGGTCGAGAAGCCGTATTCGGCGTGGTAGGAGCCGGGTGCGCCCGCCTGCCAGAGCTTGTGCAACTCGCCGGGCAGGCCACCGGCGGCATGAAGCAATATCACGTCGGAGCCCATGGCGCGCTGCACGGCGCCGATCACCTGCGCGTCGGAGGGATAGGCGGCATTGGTCGACGCCGTCACCTTGCCGGCATCGGCCTGCCAGTCCTTCTTGCCCTTGGCCGCATTGTCGGTCCAGGCAGGAGGCGCCTTCCAGCCCTTCAGCGCCGCTCCGAGTTCTGCGAGCCCTTCCGCGGCGTCTGCGACCAGCGGCAACGCCTGGTGCTTCCCCGCATCGAAAGGCTGAACGTTGAGCCCGATGATGGTTTTGCCGGAATCCTTGAACAGTGCCCAGGAGCCGGTGGTGAAATCCTGCAACCTGGTGCCGACGGCAAGCACGACATCGGCTTCTTCAGCCAGCCGGTTGGCCGCCGAAGTGCCGGTGACGCCGACCGCCGCCATATTGAGCGGATGATCGTGCGGCAGCGAGGATTTGCCGCCCTGCGTCTCACAGACCGGGATGCCGGTGCCTTGCACCAGCTTCGCCAATTCGTCGGAAGCCTGGGAATAAAGCACGCCGCCGCCGGCAATCACCAATGGTTTTTTCGCGCCCGTCAGCGCCGCCACCGCGGCCGCCAACTCTTTACGGTCGGGACGCGGACGGCGCTGATGCCAGACCCGTTCGGCAAAGAAGTTCTCGGGGTACTCATAGGCCTCGGCCTGCACGTCCTGGCAGAGCGACAGCGTCACCGGTCCGCATTCGGCCGGATCGGTCAGCACCTGCATGGCGCGATTGAGCGCCGGGATGATCTGCTCCGGCCTGGTGATGCGGTCGAAATAGCGCGACACCGGCCGGAAGCAGTCATTGACCGTCGCAGTACCGTCGGAGAAATCCTCTGCCTGCTGCAGGACGGGGTCGGGGATGCGATTGGCGAAGACGTCGCCGGGGAGAAACAGGACGGGCAGCCTGTTTACATGGGCCAATGCCGCCGCCGTCACCATGTTGAGCGCGCCGGGGCCGATCGAACTGGTCGCCGCCATGAACCGGCGCCGGAAATTGGCCTTGGCGTAGCCGATCGCCGCATGCGCCATCGCCTGCTCATTATGGGCACGGAAGGTCGGCAATTCGTCGCGCACCTGATAGAGCGCCTCGCCGACGCCGGCGACATTGCCATGGCCGAAGATCGCCCAGACGCCGCCGAAGATCGGCAGTTTCCGGCCGTCGATCTCGGTCATCTGGCGGGCAAGAAAGCGGGTCAGCGCCTGCGCCATCGTCAGGCGGATTGTCTTGGTCATGGTGTTTTCCTCCGCAGTCCTTATGCCGCGCCTTCTTATGCTGCTTTGCGGCCGCGCGCGGCAAGCCACGCCTCGGTCAGTCTCTCGAAGCGAGACGCCATGTCAGCCACTGCCTCCTCGTCCGACATCTTGCCGGCAAGCCACTGCTCAGCGGCGTTGATGAAGATGGTGCGGCCGACGGCAAAACCCTTGACGATGGGCGCGTTGGCAGTGGCAGCGAAAGCCGCTTCCAGTTCGTCCTGCGGCGCTTCGAGGCCGAGCAGCACAATCCCGCGGCACCACGGATCGTTCTTCAGGATCACCGCTTCGATCTTTGCCCACGCGCCGGCTGAAGCCTGCGGTTCGAGTTTCCACCAATCGGGCTTGATGCCGAGCGCATAGAGTTCCTCCAGCGCGCGCGGAATGGTGGTGTCGTCGAGCTCGCCATGCTTGCCGGCGATGATCTCGATGAGAAGTTCTCTCCCCACTTTCCGTGCGGCCTCGAACAGGCCTTTGAGCTTCTGCTGCTGCTCGGTCTTCAGCGGCTCCGGGTCGTCGGGGTGATAGAAGCACAGGCATTTGATGCAATGGTCGACCGGCCACTCGATCAATTGCGAACCGATATCCTGCGAGAATTCGAAACGAAGCGGCCGCGATCCCGGCAGTTCGACCGGCCGTCCGAGCCAGGCGAAGGAATGGCGGGCAAATTCGAACATCGCCTCGCGGCCGTATTTCTCGTCGAGCAGCATGCCGTAACCGGCGCGGCCGGCGGCAACCTTCGCCGCCGCCTTGACAGTCAGCACCTTGAACTCATGGATGCGCGACGGGTCGGCGCCGGCTTTCGCAGCGACATCGTCAAGCTGGATACGGTGGTCGCAGGCCAGCGCCATCAGCGAGGGAATGTCGCGCCTGCGCGTCGTCGCCCAATGGATATGGCTGATCGCCTCGTCCTTGCGCAGCGCCAGGTGCCTGCTGCCGTTCTTGAGGAAAAACTGCAATTCCTCGAAGGTCGGGTATTCCGGCGCGCAGAGCAGCCGCGACACGGCGAAAGCGCCGCAGGCATTGGCCCAGGTCGCCGCCGTCTCAAGGCTTTCCTCGCCGAGCCAGCCGCGCAGGAAGCCCGACATGAAGGCGTCGCCGGCGCCGAGCACATTGTAGACCTCGATCGGAAAGCCCTTGCCGACAATGCCGTCCTCGAGATCGTCGCTGATCGGCCCGTCATAGACGATGCAGCCCATGGCGCCGCGCTTCAAGACGATAGAGGCCTTGGACAGCGAGCGGATCGTCTTGAGCGCACTCAGGCAATCGTCAGTGCCGGAGGCGATCATGATCTCTTCTTCGGTGCCGACGATCAGGTCGCAGTCGGGCAGCACTGTCTTCAGCTGGGCGGAGACCCGGTCGGATTTTACGTAGCGTTCGAAGCCTTCGGCATGGCCGGCAAGGCCCCAGAGATTGGGGCGGTAGTCGATGTCGAACACCACCTTGCCGCCCTTGGCCTTGATAGTGCGGATCGCCTTGCGCTGTGCGGCATCGCTGTTGGGGCGCGAAAAATGTGTTCCGGTGACGACGATGGCACGCGCCGAAGCGATGAACGCTTCGTCGATATCGTCTTCCGAAAGTGCCATATCGGCGCAGTCAGTACGGTAGAAAATCATCGGCGAGACGCCTTCGTCCTCGACCGACAACAGCACCAGCGCCGTCAGCCGGTCCGGGTCGGTCCTGAGGCCGGCCACGGAGACGCCCTCGCGCGTCAGCTGCTCGCGGATGAAGCGGCCCATCTGCTCGTCGCCGACGCGGGTGAGCAGCGCCGAGCGCAAGCCGAGCCTCGCCGTGCCGACCGAAATGTTGGCCGGACAGCCGCCGACCGACTTGGCAAAGGAGGTGATGTCCTCCAGGCGCGAGCCGATCTGCTGGCCATAGAGATCGACGGAGGCGCGACCGATGGTGATAACGTCGAGCGGCGCATGTTTCGCGTCCACGGCTTCGCCCATTCGAACCTCCCATCAGCCTTGTTGTCTTGGGTAACACGCGCGAGCGGCAGCGTGGCGCCGGCAATATGAAATAATAATTCCAATCCATAGTCAAGATGGAACGCGCGTTCCTTTGCTGAAAAGGTGGCGCCTAGGTCTTGCGTTTGCGGCCGGCATCGCGCCGCTTCTCGCCAACCGCGACGGTCAGCGCCATGGCCAGCGCCATCGTCGCCGACAGCGAGCGGAAGCCGGCGAAATCGGCTTCGGCGACCTCGAACCAGACCTTGGCGAACTGGGCGAGCGGCGAGAACGAGCTGTCGGTGATCGCCACGATCGGCACGCCTTGCTCCGAGATGACGCGCGCTTCCTCGATGGCCGCCGGGGCATAGGGTGAGAAGCTGATGGCGATGACGGCATCCCTGGGCGAGGCAAAGCCGATCATCTCGGCGTTGAGGCCGGCGGCCGATTCGATCAGCTGGTTGCGGATCTTGAGCTTGCCCAGCGCATAGGCGATATAGGAGGCGACCGGATAGGAGCGGCGCTTGGCCAGCACATAAATGGTCTCCGCCTTTGCCAGCAAGGCGATCGCATCTTCGAAATGGCCTTCGTTCAACCTGCCTGAAATATCGTTGAGCGACGTGCTGGCCGCGGCGACGAAGCCGTCGAAGATCGCCCGGTGACCGGCGCCTTCCTCGGCCTTGGCGCGTAAGGCCGCCAGCCTTTCATCATAGGACGAATTGCGCTCGCGCAGGCGCTCGCGAAACACCAGCTGCAGGCTGGTGAAGCCGTCGAAGCCGAGCTGCTGGGCGAAGCGGATCAGGGTCGAGGGCTGGACGCCGGCGGAGGCAGCGATGCTGGCGGCGGTGCCGAAGGCAATATCGTCGGGATTGTCGAGCGCATAGGCGGCGATCTGCGCGATACGCTTGGGTAGGCTCTGCCGCCGCTCCAGGATCGTCCTACGCAGCGTCTCGAAATCGCGGGGCACCCGTTCGTCCATCGTCGCTCCGCCCAACCCCTCAGTCGATGCTGTGTGCCCCATCATAGCGGGCCTGTGCAAGAAGGCCATAAAAAATGAGGCATGCGTTCCATTTCTGGACAAAATGGACTAATTCATCCACACAAATCGTGCTGACAGCGGAGACAAGGGAAATGGTCGGAGTGGGCCTCATCGGCACAGGCTTCATGGGCAAGTGTCACGCCATCGCCTGGAACGCGGTCGGCACCGTCTTCCCCGACGTGGCCAAGCCAAGGCTGGTCCATCTCGGCGAGGTCGATGGGGAGCTTGCCAAACGCCGTGCCACCGAATTCGGTTTCGCCAAGGGCTCCGGCGACTGGCGCGCCGTTGTCAACGATCCGGACGTCGATATCGTCTCGTTGACCACGCCAAACCAGTTCCATCCGGAAATGGCCATCGCCATCCTCGAAGCCGGCAAGCATCTATGGTGTGAAAAGCCGATGGCGCCGAGCTTTGCGGAGGCGCAAGCGATGGCGGCGGCGGCCCAAAGGTCCGGCAAAGTGGCCGCTCTCGGCTACAACTACATCCAGAATCCCGCGATCCGCCATATCGGAGCGCTGCTCGACGAAAAGATCATCGGTGAGGTCAATCATCTGCGCATCGAGATGGACGAGGACTTCATGGCCGACCCGGAGGCGCCGTTCTTCTGGAAGCACGAGGCGGCGTCCGGTTACGGCGCGCTCGACGATTTCGCCGTGCATCCGCTGTCGCTGGTCGCCGTGTTGTTCGGCCGCGTCGCCCGCGTCATGTGCGACATGGCCAAGCCCTATGCCGACCGCAAACTCGCGTCCGGCGGACGCCGCGCGGTCGAGACCTACGACATCGCCAGCGTGCTGATGCATCTCGAAAACGGCATTGCCGGCACGCTTTTGGTCAACCGTTCGGCCTGGGGCCGCAAGGGCCGGATCGCCATCCAGATCTTCGGCTCTAAGGGCTCGATCCTGTACGACCAGGAACGAATGAACGAGTTCCAGCTCTATCTCACCGCCGACCGGCCGACCGAGCAGGGCTACCGCACCATCCTGGTGGCGCCGCATCACAGGCCCTATGACGCCTTCCTGCCGGCGCCCGGCCACGGGCTTGGCTTCAACGACCTCAAGATCATCGAATGCCGGGAACTGCTGACCAGGCTGGCCGGCAAGCCGGCGCGCATCATCGATTTCGACGAAGGCCTTGAGATCGAGCGCACGGTGCACGCCATGGCGCGTTCGTTCGAGGAGCAGCGCTGGGTCGATGTGCGGTAGAGGCTGCTTCCAGCCGGCCGCCGGCCGCGCTTTCGCGGCCAACGGCGTCCGCTGTCTCAGGCAGCGCCCGGACGGCTGGCGACCATGTCGCGTCGCGCCGACCGGCGCCGCTCGACGGCGTCGGCAAGGCCGTGCAGCACCGTTTCAGTGGTGGCCCAGTCGATGCAGCCATCGGTGATGCTCTGGCCGTAAACGAGCGGCTTGCCGGGTACGACGTCCTGCCGGCCGGCGACGAGGTTGCTCTCGATCATGACGCCGATGATGCGCTCGTCGCCTGCCGCAACCTGGCCCGCCACGTCAGCTGCTACCTTCGGCTGATTCTCAGGCTTCTTGTTGCTGTTGGCGTGGCTGACATCGATCATCAGCCGAGGTGCTACGCCGATCCTGGCGAGGTCCGCACTGGCCACCGCGACGCTTGCCGCGTCATAATTGGGCTGAATGCCACCGCGCAGGATGACGTGGCAGTCCTCGTTGCCGGTGGTCGTCGCGATGGCGCTGCGTCCGCCCTTCGTCACCGCCATGAAATGATGCGGCTGCGCGGCGGATTTCACTGCCTCGGCGGCGATCCGCAAATTGCCGTCGGTGCCGTTCTTGAAGCCGACCGGGCAGGACAGGCCGGATGCGAGTTCCCGATGGATCTGGCTCTCGGTCGTGCGCGCGCCGATCGCGCCCCAGGCGACGAGGTCTGCAATGTATTGCGGAGTGGCCATGTCGAGGAATTCGGTTGCCGCCGGCAGGCCGAGATTGTTGACCGCGGAGAGCACGGTGCGGGCCAGCCTCAGTCCCTTGTCGATGTTGAAGCTGCCGTCGAGGTCAGGATCGTTGATCAGGCCCTTCCAGCCGACCGTCGTGCGCGGCTTCTCGAAATAGACGCGCATCACGATCTCCAGCCGGTCCGACAGGCTCTCGCGCAGCGTCGCCAGGCGGCTGGCATAGTCCACGGCAGCGGCCGGGTCGTGGATCGAACAGGGGCCGACGACGACGATCAGCCGATCGTCAGTGCCGGTCAGTACGGCGTGGATCGCATTGCGTGATGCGGTAACGGTACGCGTCGCCGTCAGCGTGCGCGGTATCTCCCGCATCACCTGGTCCGGCGTACTCAGTTCTCGGATTTCCTTGACCCGAAGATCATCTGTGGTGGTCAACACGGCTTTCTGCTCCTGATTGGGAGACCTGCCGGCTGAAACAAAACAGCCGCCAGGTCTGGCGGCTGTTCGGATTTTGATGCTGCAATCTTCAGATCGAGCGCAATCCTCCCGCCGCCAGCGAGCTCCTAAAGTACCAATATTTGGCGGTCAGGTTGATCATGAGGCTCATATAGTCGAAGCGAAGGCGCTTGTCACGCGTCTGATATAGGGAACGTCTCAGCTTGAAATCTGACGGCCTGCCCCTCGCGATCCAGCCCAAGCTTCGATACGTTAGGAGTATGGACCCAAATCCTGAAGAACCGGTCGATGTTTATGCGCTGCTGCGAGCGGCGGCAGAGGCGCGCCTAAGAGCAGCCAAAGCCATGCTGAGCGCGTACGAGGCCAACGCCTTCCGGACGCCAGCTACGCCGGAGGATCTCGCCTACTGGAAACAAGAGTTGGCCGACGTTCAGGTTGAGTTGGCGGGGTTGCACGATGCACACAGGACCTAATCCCCCGCCGACGTTCCAAACTGACGCTGCCTGAAGCTACTCCGGCGAGGCCCCCGCAATATTCTGGTCATAGTCGACCAGCGAGCCGGTCATGACGCCCGACTGCGGGCTGACCATATAGCTGATCAGCCGCGCAAGCTGGTCCGGCTTCACCAACTGGCCCATCGGCTGCGCCGCCTCGGCCTTTTCCAGCCAGTTGTCAGGCGCGTCGTGCCATTTCTTCTGCACGATCGCCTCGCCCTCGGTGTCCATCCAGCCCGGCAAGACCGCATTGCAACGGATGCGATTGCCGCGATAGGCATTAGCGACATTCTTGGTCAGCGTCGCCAGCGCGCCCTTGCTCGAAGAATAGGGCGCCAGGAACGACTGGCCGCAATGCGCCGACATCGACAGGACATTAACGATGGAGCCAGGCGCCTTGCGGGCGAGCAGCTGCGCCACCACGCCCTGCATCAGGAAAAACGGACCACGCACATTGGTCTGGAAGATCTGGTCGAAAAGCTCTTCACTCGTCTCGACCAGTGAACCGCGCGCCGAGGTGGCGGCTGCGTTGACCAGCGCGTTTACGCTGCCGAAATGGCGGATCGCCGTGTCGACGGCGCGCTTGCAGTCGGCCACTTTGGAAACATCGGCGCTGATGAAGATGGCGTCGACGCCCGACTCCTTGAGGGTGGCGACGGCCTTGTCACCCTTCTCCTTCGAGCGGCCGATCAGCGCCAGCGCCCGGCAGCCCTCGTCGGCCAACGCCTCGGCGACGGCGAAGCCAATGCCTTGCGCGCCGCCGGTGACGATGGCGCGTGTTTCGGTATTGCGACCGGCGGAACCGTTCATCGCCTTGCTCCTGTGCTTGATCTTCAGATTGTCTTGTCGAGGCGGACGGTCTTGCCTTCCCTAGCCGATTTCAGCGCCGCGTTCGCTAGCCTCAGCGCGACGAGACCATCCTTGCCGCTCGGCGCCGCCTTGTTGCCTGATGTCGCCGCCGCGATGAAGGCGGCGATCTCGTTGGCATAGGCGTCGAGGTAGCGGGTCATGAAGAAGTCGTGCAGCGGCGGGCGCGTATAGCCCTTCTCGTTGGCCAATTCGATCGACACCGGCCGCTGGTTCTCAGCCGCAACCATGCCTTTCGAGCCATGCACCTCGATGCGCTGGTCGTAGCCATAGGTGGCCCGCCGCGAATTGGAGATGATGCACTGCTTGCCGGAAGCGGTTTCGAGGATGACGCTGACGCTGTCGAAGTCGCCGGCCTCGCCGATCTTCTTGTCGACCAGCACCGAGGCATGGGCGCTGACCGCCACCGGCTCCTCGCCGAGCAGGAAGCGCGCCATGTCGAAATCATGGATGGTCATGTCGCGAAAAATGCCGCCCGAGCGGCCGATATAGTCGAGCGGCGGCGGGCCGGGATCGCGCGACGTGATGGTGACCATCTCGACCGTACCGATGGCGCCATCGTCGATCGCCTTGCGCACGGCGGCGAAATGCGGATCGAAGCGGCGATTGAAGCCAACCATCAAAGTGGCGCCGGCCTTGTCGACCACTTCAAGGCATTGTTCCACTCTGCCGGCGTCGAGGTCGATCGGTTTCTCGCAGAAGATCGCCTTGCCGGCCTTGGCGAACCGCTCGATCAGATCGGCATGGGTGTCGGTCGGCGTGCAGATGATGACCGCGTCGATATCCCTGGCTTTTTCGATGGCCTCAATGGTGCGCACTTCGGCGCCATAGGCCGACGCCAGATCCGTCGCCGCCTTGTCGAACGCATCGGCCACCGCGACCAGCCTGGCCTGCGGATTGGAGCCGACGGCGCGGGCGTGAACCTTGCCGATACGGCCGGCGCCGAGGAGAGCGAAGCGAAGAGTCATGGGAATTCCTTTGAGGATGGTTCGAAATGGAGTGCGTCTTTACCGCACCGTTCAGAGGAGGCGCAGTGGATTTCCTTATTGCGACAGCGACCGGCCGATGTCCCGCCGCGCCGGCGCCGCGCTAGGCCGCCAGTTCCGCCTCCCCGGTCTTGGCGCCGGTGATGTATGAGACGATATCGTTGCCGTCGGTGTCCTGCTTGCGCAGATTGGCGACGATGCGGCCGCGCCGGAAGACGACGATGCGGTCGCAAAGGTCGAACACCTGGCGCATATTGTGACTGATCAGGATCAGCGGCTCGCCATTGGCTTTCAACGTGCGGATGATGTTTTCGACCTGCATCGTTTCCTGCACACCGAGTGCTGCCGTTGGCTCGTCCATGATGATGAGCTTGGATGCGAAAGTCGCGGTTCTGGCGATCGCTACGCACTGGCGCTGGCCGCCCGACATGTGGCGGATGGTGTTGTTGAGGTTGGGAATCTTGACCGCCGTGCGGACCAACGCCGCTTCGGTCGCCTTGCGCATGAACTTTCGATCTAGGATCGAGAAAGGCCCGAGATTGAAAAGCACCTTTTCGCGACCGAGAAACAGGTTCGACGGCACGTCGAGATCGTCGGCAAGCGCCAGGTTCTGGAACACCGTCTCGATGCCCGCCTCGCGCGCCGCGATCGGGCCGGCGAAGTTCACTTCCTTGCCGTCGAACCAGACCTTGCCGCTGGTGCGTTGCTCGACGGCGGTGATCTGGCGCACGAAGGTCGATTTGCCGGCGCCGTTGTCACCCATGATGGCGACATGCTCGCCCTTGCGCAGTTCGAAATTCGCGCTTTCGAGCGCATGCACGCCGCCATAGTATTTGGTCAGGTTTTCTGTCTTCAGGACGATGTCTGACATGATCAAGCCCTCATTGCCCGCAGGCGCTGGCGCCACTGGTCGAGAACGACTGCGCCGATGATGATCACGCCCTTGACCATCTCCTGGTAGTAGGCGTCGAGGCGCAGGAAAGTGAAGCCGGAGATGATGACGCCGAAGATCAGCGCACCGATCACCGTTCCGATGATCGAGCCGCGGCCGCCCGACAGCGAGACGCCACCGATGACCGCCATGGCGATGGCGTCCAGTTCATACATCACGCCCATGCCGGCCTGGGCAGTGAGGTTCTTGGAACTCAACACCACGGCGGCGAGCGAGGCGAGGATGCCGGCAATGACGAAGACGAGGATCTTGTGGTTCTGGACATTTATGCCGGACATGCGCGCGGCATCCTCGTTGGAGCCGATGGCATAACAGTGCTTGCCGTACCTGGTGTATGACAGGATCAGCTGGAACAGAATTGCCAGCGATATGAAGATGATGACCGGCATCAGCCCCTTGCCGATGGCGGCGAAACTTTCGGTGGGAAACGAGATCGGTTGCCCCTTGGACCACCATTTGGCGATGCCGCGCGCGGTGACCATCATGCCGAGCGTGGCGATGAACGGCGGAATGCGCGTGTAGGCGATCAACGAGCCGTTGACCAGGCCCGCCAGTAGGCCGCAGCCGATCGCGACCAGCACCGGCACGATCACCGGCAGGTCGGTCCAGCCTTGCGCGAGGAACACCGCCTTGGGATTAGGGTTGCCGTTGACCGTCGCCACCTGGGCGAAACTCATGGCGATCATCGCCGTGGCGCCGACGATCGAACCAGAGGAAAGGTCGATGCCGCCGGAAATGATCACCTGCGTCACGCCAATGGCGATGATGCCGACGATCGACACCTGCAGGATGATGATCTGCAGGCGCGCCTCGTTGAAGATCGTATCGACATTGGGGCGGGTGTTGAACAGAAAGCTGTCGCCAAGAAAGACACGGCCTATCAGCTCGAAGGCGCCGACAAGGATGATGAGCGCCAGGAAAACGTTGAATTCGGCAGGCCATGTGCGCTTCTTCGCATCATAGCTGAGTCCGCCGACGCCATGGGTTGTCTGTGCCAAATCTTGCTTCCTCCGTCAGCAGTCGCCCTCCCGCCGCCTGTCTACGGCGATGAGGAAAGAGGAGCGGCGCTTTTTGTTTTTCGAACATCGCATTCTTAAAACGGTCCGATGCTCTGCCGCGCCGCTCCCTATCGAAAAACGGTCCTCTGCCTCTCAGTTCTTCTGCAGGAACTTGTCGATGTTTGCCGGCGTGACCAGTTGGAAGGGGATATAGACCTTCTGTTCGACCGCCTCGCCCTTGGAAAGCTTGAGTGCGGCGTCCAGCGCGCCGGCGCCCTGGCCGGCCGCATCCTGGAACACGGTCGCGTCGAGATCGCCCGCCTGCATCGCGGCAAGCGCGTCCTGAGTGGCGTCGACGCCGCCGACGACAACCGACTTCATGTCGACATTAGCGGCCTTCATGGCCTGGATGGCGCCGATGGCGCTTTCGTCATTGTTGGCGATCACGCCATCGAACGGCGTGCCGGTCGACAGCCAGTTGGTCATCAGGTTCTGCGCTTCCTCGCGCTTCCAGTTCGACGTCTGCTTGTCGATGATCTTGATGAAGCTGCATTCCGGCGTGGCGATCACATCGTCAATGTCCTTGGTGCGCTGCACCGCGGCCTGGTTCGACAGCTCGCCCATGATCACATAGACATTGGCCTCGGTCTTGCCGGCCTCCTTGAACAGGCGGCAGACTTCCTGCGTTTCGAGAGTGCCTGATTCAACCTCGTTCGAGGCGACGAAGGCCTGGTTGTCCGGCAGCGTGTCGACGTTGACCGGCTCGCGGTTGACATAGACCAGCGGAACCTTGGCAGCAGCGGCGGCGTCCGACATTGCCTGGGTGGCCGAGGTGTCGACCGGATTGACGATGATCGCGTCGACGCCCGAGGCGACGAAATTCTTGATCTGGTCGAGCTGCTTGGCGACGTCGTTCTGCGCGTCCTCGACCTGCAGCTCCACGCCTTCCATGCCCTTGGCCTGCTCGATCATGCCGTTGCGCAGCACGGTGAGAAAATTGTCGTCGAACAGTGCCATCGACACGCCGATCTTGGCAGCGAGAGCGGACGAACTCATCAGCGCCGAAAACACGACGCCCAAAAGCAATTTCTTCATTTTATTTTCTCCTCCACAGAATTGGTGTCCGGCTGCACCGATCTATCCGGAATCCCCGATCTCCCAGGGGATCTCTCCCGATTGCCATCTCCGTTCCCGATGGCGATTTTTGCGTCGACTGGAACGCCAGCCCTCTGCTTGAAACAGATGTTCCGGAACGAAAGAACCAAAATGCCTATCCAGTGAAATATTTATTCCATTCCGCCTGCGGGCGTCAAGGAGATTCCGAAATCGGATGGCGGATTTTCGGATAGCGCGGCTGAGGGTCGGCAAATCTTCTGCAAGAATCTATCAGGCTGATGGTTCACATCATTGCCGGCGCATCGTGATGCCCGATCAGAACCCGGACGCCTTGTCCGAGCCCAGATGTTTGCCCGAACCTAGATGTTTTCCGGCAGATAGATGTCGAAGGGCAGGAAGGTCTGGCCCGGCGCATTGGCAGCGCCTGCCTCGATGGCATGCGCCATCAGATCGACAAGCTCCCGGCACAGTGCTGGCAGTGGCGTCGAAATCACCATGGTCAGGATGTTGTCGGCGAGCGCCGCGCGCGATTCGGCGTTGATCTCGTTGCAGACGACCACCGGCATGTTTGCCGGCCTCGCCGCCCGTAGCGCGGAAACCGCGCCTTCCATGCCGCCGCCGGCCACGTAGCAGCCGGCAAGATCCGGGTACCGCGCCAGAAGATCGATCATCGCATCGTGGGTCACCTGGTTGGCCTCCAGATTGACTAGTGTCTCCAGCAACGTGAATTCCGGCGCATGCTCGCGGAAGAATGATCTGAAGCCGATCTCGCGCAGCTCATGGCCATGGAAGCGATGGCTGCCGACAAAAAGCGCGACCTTGCCGGGCCTCCTCGCCGCCCTGGCGATCATCCAGGCCGCGGTGCGGCCGACCTTGCGGTTGTCGAGGCCGACATAGCCTTCGCGGATGCCGGCGGCAAAGTCGGACAGCAGCGAGAAGACCGGTTGCCCTCTCGCTTTCAGCGCCTCGACGGCTGCCGTCAGCGTCGGATGGTCGGGGCCGACAAGGGCGACGGCCCTGGATTTCGCCGCCAGCTTGCGCATCTGGGCAGCGATCTCGCCGGGCGCCAGCGAAGTGGCGAAGTCGATGGTTGCGACGCCGCGGAAGCGCTGCGACTGCGACACCGCCAGTTCGAGTTCCCGCGCGAAATCGCCGTAGAAAACATCATTGCCCCTCAGCAGCAGAAAGCCGAGCCGGTACTCTGGCAGGTCCTGGCGCATGCGCTGCTTGATCAGCCCGGCGGCATGGTAGCCGATGCTGGTGGCGGCCTCATAAACGCGGCGCGCGGTCTCCTCGCGCACCGGCAGGCGGTTGTTAAGCACCCGGTCGACGGTGGCGACGCTGACCCCCGAAATACGCGCCAGATCGGTGATGGTTGGTCGCTTGGCCATGGCTCTCTCCGCTTGCCAACCAATTTACATCGTCCTGATAGAAAATGATAGAAACTATCTTCATGACATTGAGCCTATCATGGCTTGGGGTTATTTCTAGACTACGAGGCCTGCGACCGCGGCCCGGTCGCTGGCCGGGTAGATTGCAGGATGCTGGTGGAGGCACTCTCATGGACGCAACCTTGGACGGAGCACCGTCCCGGCGCGACTACAGCCTGATTGGCCGCGACGCCAAGCTCGCTGTCGACAACGGGCTGGCGGCGGCCGAATGGTACCATACCGACGTGCCCCGCAAGCAGATGAAGGCGCTGATGCAGCGCTCCGACGGGCCGGCGATCCGAGACACCACCATCTGGCTTGGTGCCCTGGTCCTGAGCGGCGCGGGCGGCGCCTGGTTCTGGGGCACCTGGTGGTGCGTGCCGTTCTTCTTCGTCTATGGTGTGCTCTACGGCTCTTCCACCGATTCACGCTGGCATGAATGCGGTCACGGCACCGCGTTCAGGACGCAGTGGATGAATGACGTGATCTATCAGATCGCCTGCTTCATGATCATGCGCAACCCGGTGACCTGGCGCTGGAGCCACACGCGGCACCACACCGATACGATCATCGTCGGCCGTGATCCGGAGATCGCGGTGATGCGCCCGCCGGATCTGTTGCGCGTCGTGCTCAATTTCTTCGGCATTCTCGATGCCTGGCATGCCATGAGCGACATGCTGCGCAATGCGGCCGGCATCATCAGCCCGGCGGAACAGACCTTCATTCCGGAGCAGGAGCAGCCGAAGGCAATCCGCATCGCCCGCATCTGGACCGCGATCTACGCCGCGACCATCGCGCTGGCACTTTATAGCGGCTCGTTCCTGCCCTTGATGCTGGTCGGGCTGCCCAGGCTTTACGGCGCCTGGCATCATGTCATGACCGGCCTGCTGCAGCATGGCGGCCTCGCCGAAAATGTCATCGACCATCGCCTCAACAGCCGCACGGTCTACATGAACCCGATCAGCCGCTTCATCTACTGGAACATGAACTACCACGTCGAGCATCACATGTTCCCGATGGTGCCCTATCATGCGCTGCCCAGGCTGCACGAGATGATCAAGCACGACCTGCCGGCGCCGACGCCGTCGATCCTGGCCGGCTATCGCGAGATGGTGCCTGCCTTCCTGCGCCAGCTGCGCAATGAAAACTATTTCCTCAAGCGCGAACTGCCGCCGACGGCAAAGCCCTATCGCGAGGAATTCCACAACGACAACAATGCTGTCGCGGCAGCGGCGGAATGATATGCGCCCATGCCAGGCAACATGCCGGGCAAGCTGACCAAGCAAAAACTGTGGGGGAGGAATGATGAGCGACTGGGTCGAGGCCTGTGATGCCGGAGACATCGATGAAGAGGACGTGATGCGGTTCGACCATGGCGGCCGCACCTTCGCCATCTATCGTAGTCCCGACGATGAATATTTCGCGACGGACGGTCTTTGCTCGCACGAGAAGGTGCATCTGGCCGACGGGCTGGTGATGGACGACATCATCGAATGCCCGAAGCACAATGGCCGTTTCAACTACAAGACCGGTGCGGCCAGAGGTGCGCCGGTCTGCGTCAATCTGAAGACATATCCGGTCAGGGTCGACGCCGGCAAAGTCCTGGTCCAGATCGGGTGACGGCGATGGCGAAAGGAATGGTCATCATCGGTGCCGGCGAATGCGGCGGGCGGGCTGCCTTGGCGCTGCGCGATCTCGGCTATGACGGGCCGGTGACGCTGGTCGGCGACGAGCCGCATCTGCCCTATGAGCGGCCGCCGCTGTCGAAAGAAGCGATGGCTAGCGATGCGCCGGCGATCAAGGCCATCGCCAGCGATGAAATCCTGGCCGAGAGATCGATCCGGCATATCCATTCGGTTCAGGCGGTGGCGATCGATCGCGCCGCGCATCTGGTGCGCCTGTCGGATAGCTCGATCGTGCCATACGACAAGCTGCTGCTGGCCACCGGTTCAATGCCGCGCAAGCTGCCGATGCCGGGGCTCGGGCCGCGCTGCGTCTATCTCCGGACCTTCAATGACGCGCTGGCCATCCGCGCCCATCTCAGCGCCGGAAACCGCATCGCCATCGTTGGCGGCGGCTTCATCGGCCTCGAACTCGCCGCGGCGGCGCGCAGGCTCGGGGCCGCGGTCACGGTCATCGAGGCGCAGCCGCGCATCCTGATGCGCGGCGTGCCGGCCGAGATCGCCCAGATCATCCACGAGGAGCATGAAGCCGAAGGCGTGAAAATCCTGTGTGGCGACGGCATCGCTGCGATCGCCGACGACGGCGCCGAGGTGCGTATCACGCTTGCCGGCGGGCAGGATATCGTCGCCGATCTCGCGGTGATCGGCATCGGCGCCGTGCCGGTGACCGGACTTGCCGCGGAAGCGGGGCTAACGATCGACAACGGCATAGCGGCCAACGCCGAGCTTCGCACCGACGATCCGGACATCTTCGCCGCCGGCGATTGCTGCTCGTTTCCGCTTGCCCTCTATGGCGGCCGGCGCGTCCGGCTGGAAGCCTGGCGCAACGCGCAGGAACAGGGTGCGCTTGCGGCCAGGAACATGCTGGGCACCGGCGAGGCGCACGCGGCCGTCCCGTGGTTCTGGTCGGATCAATACGGCCTGACCTTGCAGATATCAGGGCTTTCCGATGAAGGCAGCAAGGTCGTGCGCCGCGACCTCGACGACGGCGCCTTCATCCTGTTCCATCTCGCCGACGACGGCAGGCTGGTCGCGGCAAGCGGCATCGGCCCAGGCAATTCGGTCGCCCGCGACATCCGTTTGGCCGAGATGCTGATCGCAAAAAGGGCAAAGCCGGCGCCTGAGGCGCTCGGTTCGCAAACGGTCAAGCTGAAGTCGCTGCTGGCGGCGTGACGACAACCGCCGCAGCCTCAACACGTGCCTAAAACAGCGCCTTCAGCTCCAGCAATTTATCGTTGACTAGCCAGCCATAGTAATTTTCCTCGGGCAGCTTCTCCGGTTCGCCCGCGGCACGGCGCTTGTCGTTCTCGGCCTTCAGCGCGTAGGCGCGCTGTTCCGGATTGCCGACATTGTAGAGCGTCGCTGTGATGCCGGGATTGCCCGATATGTCGAAGCCGGCAATGCTTTCGTAGGCATCTATCGATTTCCGGATCGTCGCCGCGACATAATCCAATGTCAGGTCCGGATCCATGATGGTCTTGTAGACCCCGTTCGGATCGCCAACGTCGAGCTTCGGCAGGCCGGAGACCTGGTGCACGAGATCGCTCATCTGCAACGCGGTCAGCGGATTGAGCTGGCCGAGGCCGAAGGTCTGGCCGGCATAATAGGGCTGGAAGAAGGTGGCGCCGAAGCGGTCGTTGGGAAAGCTTGTCCCCTCGAAATTCTTGCCGCGAAAGGACTGGTTCCAGACCTGCTCGCGGCACGCCCAAAGCGCGTAGCTGTCCAATTCGCCGGCGCATTTGGCAAATTGCGGCCGTTGCACGAAATCGGTGATGTCCTCGCCTTCATAGGCGAAGGACAGCTTGCTCGACAGATAGGAGATCGCCTTGACGTAGTAGGTCTGCAGCCGGTCGTAGGCGTCGACATTGTAGGTGTGCTCGCCGACGATGGCGCCGACGATGTGCATCGGATCGATGCCATAGGTAGCCGCCGCTTGGCTGATCTTGCCGCGAAGACCGGCGTCGTGCTGCAGCAGCGAATAGACCTTGCGGTATTTCGCCTGGAAGGTGGTGCTGGTGGCCTGCGTGCGCCGGCTCGAGGCGCCCGGTATGTTGGGCTGCTCGGCATGGCGGTTGCCCGGCGGCACCATCGTCGCCGCTTGCGCGGCGAACATGGCGGTCGCCAGCGTCAGCCCGAGAATGACGAGAAAAAGTTTTTTCATGCGCCCGCCGCCTGTGACAGCGCATGGCCCCGAAGATCGGAATCGATTCTCGTTGGGGATCATGCGCCAAATCAAGTGCTACAGCGTCCGCTGCGCGTACAGGACGCGCGGCGCTGTAGTCGCCGGGCAAACTAGGTAAAGCTCCAGTTCGAGTCGAGAGCCCTTCGACAACTGAGACAAAAGGTGGCCAGATGCTTCCATTTGGCCACACACTGCAGAGTGTCCGGAAGTCTCCCCGTCGCCGGTACCGTCCTACAGGATGAAACGCGACAGATCCGTGTTTCTGGACAGGTCGCCGACATGCTTTTGCACATAGGCGGCGTCGATGCTGACCGACGTTCCGTGGCGGTCCGGCGCGTCATAAGAGATCTCGTCCAGAACCCGCTCCATCACCGTCTGCAGCCGCCTGGCGCCGATGTTCTCGACGCTGGCGTTGAGATCGACGGCGATGCCGGCCAGCGAATCGATGGCGTCGTCGGTGAAGACCAGGTCGACGCCCTCGGTTTTCATCAGCGCGATGTACTGCTTGATCAGGCTGGCCTCGGTCTCGGTCAGGATGCGCACGAAATCGTCCTTTTCCAGCGCCCGCAGCTCGACGCGGATCGGCAGACGGCCCTGCAGTTCCGGCAACAGGTCCGACGGCTTGGCAACGTGGAACGCACCCGATGCGATGAACAGGATGTGGTCGGTCTTCACCGGTCCGTATTTGGTCGCCACCGTGGTGCCTTCGACAAGCGGCAGCAGGTCGCGCTGCACGCCTTCGCGGGAGACACCGGCGCCCATGCCGCCCTCGCGCGAGGCGATCTTGTCGATCTCGTCGAGGAAGACGATGCCGTCGTTTTCGGTCGATTCGAGCGCTCTGCGCACCACCTCGTCCTGGTCGAGCAGCTTGTCGGACTCGTCGCCGACAAGCAGCGCGTAGGATTCCTTCACCGTCGTCTTGCGCGTCTTCGTCTTCTGGCCGCCCATCGCTTTCGACAGCATGTCGTTGATGTTCAACACGCCGATATTGGCGCCCGGCATGCCGGGGATCTCGAAGCCGGGCATGCCGCCGGTGCCGGTGTCGCTCACTTCGATCTCGATCTCCTTGTCGTCAAGCTCGCCGTCGCGCAGCTTCTTGCGGAAGGAGTCGCGCGTGGCCGGGCTCGCCGTCTTGCCGACGAGCGCTTCCAGCACACGCTCCTCGGCATTGATATGGGCGCGCGCCTTGACATCCTCGCGCATCTTCTCGCGCACCAGCCCGATGGCGATCTCGACCAGATCGCGGATAATCTGCTCGACATCGCGGCCGACATAACCGACCTCGGTGAACTTGGTCGCTTCGACCTTAACGAAGGGAGCACCGGCAAGGCGTGCCAGGCGGCGCGATATCTCGGTCTTGCCGACGCCGGTCGGGCCGATCATCAGGATGTTCTTCGGCATCACCTCTTCACGCATCTGGCCTTCGAGCTGCTGGCGGCGCCAGCGGTTGCGCAAGGCGATGGCCACGGCGCGCTTGGCGTCTTTCTGGCCGATGATGAAGCGATCGAGTTCCGAAACGATTTCGCGGGGAGAGAAGGTGGTCATGTCCCTAAATTCCACTTTGCCACTGCCGGATGGACTCGAACGGATGCAGCAGCATGATCACGTTGAGTGTCAGATTGTCCCTGATGATGTAGCCGACACCGAATTCGAAGATGAGAGCGAGGGTCACGATCACCCATATAGGAAGCTTGCGCGCCATCACAAATCCCAACACCATCGCCAGCGTGTCCGCCGCCGAATTGATGATGCTGTCGCCGTAGTAATCGAGCGAAATCGTGCCGGCGCGGTAGCGCTCGATAATCAAAGGGCTGTTCTCGAGAAGTTCCCAACCGCCCTCTATGGCGACCGCAAATGCCAGTCTGAGCCCGACCGGCGAGCGCGGGAACAGAGCCCACGCCAACGCATAGAACAGGAAGCCATGGATGATGTGCGAGAATGTGTACCAGTCGGAAATATGCTGGGAATTCTCCGAGCTCTGCACGATGCCGTGCCACAGCTTGACATAGCCGCATGTGCAGATCGGCGTCCGGCCCATGCCGTAAAGGGCTCCAGCCTGGAATATGATCAGTCCGAGGACGAGCAGAAGCCCCATCCGCCAGCTGTCTTCATAGGCCGAGACGGGTTTATCGGTGCCGGTTGTGCTCATGCTGTTTACTGCCCCTCTTCGGCGTCAATTGCCATCAGCACGGCGTCGCCATACTCCGATTGCCTGCGATCGATAGCTCTGAAACCGGCTTTTTCATAGGCGCGGATCGCTCGTCCGTTGGCCGGATCCGGGTCGATGATGACACGCGGCGCCCCTTCCTCGAACAGCTGTTCCGCGAATTGCCGGACAATTGCCGAGCCGTGGCCGCGCCCGACAAGCTCAGGCCTGCCGATCGACAGATCGATGCCGAGCGTGCCGAATGGCTGGTCGCTATAGGGGTGGCCGTCCTCCAGATGCGGATCGTAGCTCTGTAGGTAGCCGATCGGCTCGCCATCGAGCTCGATGATCAGCGGTTCGACGGAAATGCTGTCGATGTGCTCGCGGATCTGGACGATCTCCGTTTCGGGATCATCCCACCACTCGGCGACATGCGGCTCGGCGAGCCATGCCGCGATCATCGGCAGGTCCGCCTCCGTCACCGGCCGAAAATCATATCTATTCTCTTGTTTGGCCATGACCTCCTCCGAAAACCGGTTTCCACTTTTCGGGATCATGGCCAGCGGCCGGGTCAGCCGGCATCGAGCGTTTCGATGACGAAGTTGTTGTTGGTGTAGACGCAAATGTCCGAAGCGATCTGCATCGCCTTGCGGGCGATCTCCTCGGCATCCTTGTCGCTGTCCATCAGCGCGCGCGCCGCGGCCAGCGCGTAATTGCCGCCCGAACCGATGGCCATGACGCCATGTTCGGGTTCGAGCACGTCGCCGGTGCCGGTCAGCGCCAGCGAGACCGACTTGTCGGCGACCAGCATCATCGCTTCGAGCCGGCGCAGATATCGGTCGGTGCGCCAGTCCTTGGCGAGTTCGACGCATGCCCGCGTCAGTTGCTCCGGATATTGTTCGAGCTTAGCCTCGAGCCGCTCCAGAAGGGTGAAGGCGTCGGCGGTGGCCCCGGCGAAACCGGCAATGACGTTGCCGCCCTTGCCGATGCGGCGCACCTTCTTGGCGTTGCCCTTCATGATGGTCTGGCCAAGACTGACCTGGCCGTCGCCGGCGATGACCACTTTGCTGCCCTTGCGCACCGTCACGATGGTCGTGGCGTGCATGGTCAGATTATCAGACATTTTCTGCTCCGATCAGCACCGATCCGAGAAGGCGATTGGCGCGTTACGAGTGACTTGATCGGCCATATGTATGCATAGGTCCGATGATTGCAAACCGGCCATCCGCCAGCCTCGATAACGCCTGGCATGGCAACTGGCAATCGCCGGATCATGCTGCTAGAAGGCTCTCGTTTTTCAAGCAAGTGATCGCTTGGACTGAACTCTGGACAAGGATGAGGTCATGCCGCCCCGTTCCGCCAACGCAAGCCGCAAGACTGGGGAAACCGACATAACCGTGTCGGTTCAGGTCGACGGCTCAGGAAAATCCGATATTTCGACGGGCGTCGGCTTCTTCGATCATATGCTGGACCAGCTTTCGCGTCATTCACTGATCGACATGACGGTCAAGGCCAAGGGCGATCTGCACATAGACGACCACCACACGGTCGAGGATACCGGTATCGCGCTCGGCCAGGCACTGGCCAAGGCACTGGGCGATCGGCGCGGCATCATGCGCTATGCCTCGATCGATCTCGCCATGGACGAGACGCTGACGCGGGCGGCCATCGATGTCTCCGGCCGCCCGTTCCTTGTCTGGAACGTTGCGTTCTCATCCCCGAAGATCGGCACGTTCGACACCGAACTGGTGCGCGAATTCTTCCAGGCCCTGGCGCAGAATGCCGGCATCACGCTGCATGTCACCAACCACTACGGCGCCAACAATCACCATATCGCCGAAACCTGCTTCAAGGCCGTGGCGCGTGCGCTGCGCACAGCACTTGAAAGCGACCCGCGCCAGCCGGACGCGGTTCCTTCCACCAAGGGATCTCTGAAGGGATAGGTCATGGCCATCTATGTCGTGATGGAACCGCCCGGCCGCGCCGAAAAGTCTGATATGACGGCCTTTATCCGGGATGGTTTTTCCTGGCTCGGCTTCCTCGTTCCGCCGCTGTGGCTGCTCTGGCACCGCTTATGGATCGAGGCGGCCTTGGCCTTTGTCGCCATGGCTCTCCTATCGATGCTTGCCGAAGCATTGAGCCTTGGGCTGGCCGGCCCGCTGCTGTCGCTGCTCGTATCGCTTTATGTCGGGCTGGAAGGGCAGGCCTTGCGGATTGCCGCACTGCGCCGTCGTGGCTGGCATGAATGGGGCGTGGTCGAGGCTGACAGGCTCGACGATGCCGATACGCGCTATGTGCTGGAAGCCGAAACGCATCCGGACGAGCAAGCGCCCGCGCCACGCATCGTCCCGGATGCCGCCCACGCGCGGCCAGCACAGATGGGCATCGCGCTAGGGCTGAACCACACGCCGGGAAGACCCTGACATGCGGGTCGCGATCATCGACTATGGTTCGGGCAATCTGCGCTCGGCCACCAAGGCCTTCGAGCGCGCCGCGCACGAAGCCGGCATCGCCGCCGCCATCGATCTGACCGCCGATGCCGAGCGCGTCAGAACCGCCGACCGCATCGTCCTGCCCGGCGTCGGCGCCTATGCCGATTGCGCGGCCGGGCTGCGCGCTGTGCCCGGCATGTGGGAAGCGGTGGAGGAGGTCGCGATCGTCAAGCGGCGGCCGTTCCTCGGCATCTGCGTCGGCATGCAGCTGATGTCGGAGCGAGGTCTGGAAAAGACCGTTACGAAAGGCTTTGGCTGGATTGGCGGCGACGTCAGGGAGATCACCCCGGCCGATCCTGCGCTTAAGATCCCGCAGATCGGCTGGAACACGATCGAGCTTACGCGCAAGCATCCGCTGTTTTCCGGCATTCCGACCGGCACCAAGGGATTGCATGCCTATTTCGTCCACTCCTATCATCTCGACGCCAGGAAACCCGACGATGTGCTGGCGATTGCCGACTATGGTGGCCCGGTGACGGCCGCTGTCAGCAGTGACAATCTCGCCGGCACGCAGTTCCATCCCGAAAAGAGCCAGGCCCTTGGCCTGGCGCTGATCACCAATTTCCTGCGCTGGAAGCCCTGAAGGGGAAAATCATGAGCAAGAAGGGCTATTGGATGGCCATGGTCGATGTCCGCGCCCCTGAGATCTACAAGCAGTATATCGCGGCGAACGCGGCAGCTCTTGCGAAATACGGCGCAAAATTTGCCGTGCGGGCCGGGCGCCATGCGAACCCGGAAGGGCCGACAGGCAGTCGCCACGTGCTGGTGGAGTTCCAGTCCTACGATAAAGCGATGGAATGCTACGAATCGCCTGAATACCAGGAAGCCTTGAAATACAGGCTTGCCGCCCCGACGGGCCACTTCGTCATCGTCGAAGGCGCCTGAACGGTGATCCTGTTCCCGGCCATCGATCTCAAGGACGGCAAGTGCGTGCGCCTGAAGCACGGCGATATGGCGACCGCGACGATCTACAATGACGATCCGGCCGCGCAGGCCCGAGCCTTCGAAGAACAAGGCTTCGAGTGGCTGCATGTCGTCGACCTCAACGGCGCGTTCAAAGGCCAAAGCGTCAACGGCGCCGCGGTCGGCGCCATCCTCAAGGCGACGAAAAATCCGGTGCAACTCGGCGGCGGCATCCGCACGTTGGAGCAGATCGAGGACTGGCTCGACCGTGGGCTGGCCCGCGTCATTCTCGGCACTGTGGCCGTGCGCGACCCCGATCTGGTCAGGCAGGCCTGCAAGGCATTTCCGGGCAAGATCGCCGTCGGCATCGACGCCAAGGGCGGCAAGGTGGCGGTCGAGGGCTGGGCCGAGGCCTCGAGCCTGGGCGTCATCGAATTGGCGAAGAAGTTCGAGGGCGCCGGCGTCGCCGCGATCATCTACACCGACATCGACCGTGACGGCGTGCTGACCGGCATCAACTGGGACGCCACGATCGGTCTCGCCGAAGCGGTGTCGATCCCGGTCATCGCCTCGGGAGGTCTGGCCTCGGTCGCCGACATCGTGCGCATGACCATGACCGATGCGCAAAAACTCGAAGGCGCCATCTCGGGCCGCGCGCTTTACGACGGGCGTATCGACCCGGCCGAGGCACTGGCGATCCTAGCGGCCGGATCTGAGAAGGCGAGGGCGCGATGAAACTCACGATCATCCTCGCCCCCTATGACAGCGGCCTTTACCATGCGGGCTGTGGCCAGGGCCCCGACGCCATCATTGCCGGCGGCCTCGTCGATGAACTTACCTTCCGCGGCCACGATGTGGTCGTCGAGGACATCGGCGAGGTCGGCGATGCCCAGAGACGCGAAATCGCAACGGGCTTCGCGGTTTGCCGGGCAGTCGCCACCAAGGTCGATCTGGCGCGCGACGATGAGCGTTTTCCCATCGTGCTCACTGGAAATTGCCTGACCGCCGCCGGTGCGGTGGCCGGCGACGCCGCGGATTCGATCATCTGGATCGATCAGCATGGCGACCTCAACACACCCGAGACCTCCGCCTACGGCTTCCTCGACGGCATGGCGCTGGCGACGACGCTGGGTCTCTGCTGGCGCCCGATGGCAGCAACGATTCCCGGCTTCCGGGCGATAGATCCGTCCCGGTGCATGCTGGTCGATGCGCGCGACCTCGATCCCGACGAAAAGCGCCTGCTGGACACATTGCCTGTCATTCGCACCCAATATGCCGATGCGCTCGACAGTGTCGGAAGGCTGAAAGCAGCCGGCGCCGTTCAGGCACATCTGCATCTGGATCTGGACGTCCACGACCCGCATTTGCTGCAAGTGAACCGCTATACGCAGCCGGGAGGCCCAAGCCCGGATCAACTGCGGCAACTCGTTTGCGGGCTGGCCAGGGCGATCCCGATTGCTGGCGTCACCCTGTCCGCCTACGACCCGGCATTTGACGCCAAGGGCGAGGTTCCGCCTGTCGTCGGTCAATTGCTTGGCGATTTTCTTGCCGCACGTGAGAGGATCTGATGCTGAAAGCCCGCGTCATCCCCTGCCTCGACGTCAAGAACGGCCGTGTCGTCAAAGGCGTCAACTTCGTCGACCTGATCGATGCCGGCGATCCGGTCGAGGCGGCAAAAGCCTATGACGCCGCAGGCGCCGACGAACTCTGCTTCCTCGACATCACCGCGTCATCCGACAACCGCGAGACCATCTTCGACATTGTCGCGCGCACCGCAGAACAATGTTTCATGCCGCTGACCGTCGGCGGCGGCGTGCGCCAGGTCGCCGACATAAGAAAGCTGCTTTTGGCCGGCGCCGACAAGGTGTCGATCAACACGGCGGCCGTGAAGAATCCCGATTTCGTCGCCGAGGCGGCCGACAAATTCGGCAACCAGTGCATCGTCGTCGCCATCGACGCCAAGAAAGTATCCGGTGAAGGCGAGGCCGACCGCTGGCAGATTTTTACTCATGGCGGCCGCGAGAAGACCGGCATCGACGCGGTCGAATTCGCTCAGCAGATGGTCGATCGCGGCGCCGGCGAGATCCTGCTGACGTCGATGGACCGCGACGGCACCAAGGCGGGCTACGACCTTGCGCTGACCCGCGCGATCGCCGACGCCGTGCGTGCGCCGGTCATCGCCTCCGGCGGCGTCGGCACGCTCGATCACCTGGTCGAGGGCATTCGCGACGGCCATGCCGGTGCGGTGCTGGCGGCATCGATTTTCCATTTCGGCACGTACAGCATTGCCGAGGCCAAGGCACATATGGCCCGCGCCGGGCTGCCGATGCGACTGGACTCAACGGGTGATCGGCTCTAAGCATGATCGCGCAAACTGGGAACCGGTTCTCGAAAAAGATCATGCTTA
Organism: Mesorhizobium sp. WSM4823; assembly: GCF_055811195.1. Taxonomy (NCBI): domain Bacteria; kingdom Pseudomonadati; phylum Pseudomonadota; class Alphaproteobacteria; order Hyphomicrobiales; family Phyllobacteriaceae; genus Mesorhizobium; species Mesorhizobium sp. WSM4823. The sequence goes on along the minus strand of NZ_JBVVQL010000004.1, from coordinate 223,378 downwards.
AACAAGCAGATAGATGGCGCCATGACTGAGTTCTCGCTCTCCGACCTCGAGTCGGTCATCAGGGAGCGCGCGCATTCCGGCGATCCGGATTCGTGGACGGCAAAGCTGTTCGCCCGCGGCATGGACAAGGCGGCGCAGAAGCTTGGCGAAGAGGCGGTCGAAACGGTAATCGCAGCCGTTGGCGGGGACAGGCAAGCCCTCGTTTCGGAAAGCGCCGATCTCATCTATCATTGGCTGGTCGTTCTGGGTGTCGCCGGCATTCCGCTTGCCGATGTCCTGACCGAACTCGATCGCCGCACCAGTCGTTCGGGCATCGCCGAAAAGGCGTCTCGGCAGGACCGGGGCTGATCGCTGCGGAGGCAAGGAAACTCGATGGACCAGCTCGCCCCCACCGAGAAGTATTCGCCCTTTCGTTTTTTCTCGGCCGAGCAATGGTCTCAGTTCCGCGCCGACACGCCGATGACGCTGGGCGAGGACGAGATCCATCGCCTGCGCTCGCTCAACGATCCGGTCGACCTCGAAGAGGTCAAGCGCATCTATCTTTCGCTGTCGCGCCTCTTGTCGGCCCATGTCGAGGCCAGCCAGCTGCTGTTCAGGCAGCGCCAGGCCTTCTTCAACGCATTGGATATCGTCAAAACGCCCTTCATCATCGGCATTGCCGGCTCTGTCGCGGTCGGCAAATCGACCACCGCACGCGTGCTCAAGGAATTGCTGGCGCGCTGGCCGTCGAGCCCCAAGGTCGATCTGATCACCACCGACGGCTTCCTGCTTCCCAACGAAATCCTGCGCCGCAACAATCTGATGGAACGCAAGGGCTTTCCCGACAGCTATGATGTCGGCGCCCTGCTGCGTTTCCTGTCGGGCATAAAATCGGCGCAGCGCAATGTCCGCGCGCCTGTTTATTCGCACCTGACCTACGACGTCATTCCCGGCGAGTTCCAGACCATCGACCGGCCGGACATATTGATCTTCGAAGGCATCAATGTCCTTCAGCCTGGCAAGTTGCCGAAGGACGGCAAGATCGTGCCTTTCCTGTCGGATTTCTTCGACTTCGCCATCTATATCGATGCCGAAGAGGCACTGATCCATCACTGGTACATCGCCCGCTTCATGCGGCTGCGCGAAACCGCCTTCCGCGACCCGGCCTCCTTCTTCCACCGTTATTCGCAGCTTTCCGAGGACTCGGCCCGCGCCATTGCCGAGGGCCTATGGGCCAACATCAATCTGAAGAACTTGCGCGAGAACATCCTGCCGACCAGGGCCCGGGCCGATCTCATCCTGCGCAAGGGCGCCAACCATCTGGTCGAGGAGGTGGCGCTCAGGAAGCTGTAACGAAGCGGTTAACGGCGCTTTAGGCAGTATCCGCTATCGTTCGTTGCCAATCCCAAAGCATTTGTCGGGAGCAGCCGGTGATCATCATGCCTGCATTGCGCCTGCCCGACATTTCCGCCTGGCGCAGCACACTCGCCCCGCGCCGGCTTCTCAAATTCGCCTCGGTGGGCCTTGCGGCCACAGTCCTCTATGCGCTTTGTGCCGGCCTTTTCGCCAGCGCCGGGTCAAGATACGTGTCGCCGGCCCTGGCCTCCGTCGCCGCCTACGCGATTGCAGCCATATTCTCCTATCTCGGCCACAAGTTCTTCACGTTCATGTCGGCCGGCTCGCATCAATTCGAAGCGCCGCGCTTCGCTGTGCTGACCGGATTCGGTCTTGCCGCCGCCTATCTCCTTCCGATGCTCCTCGTCGGACAGTTCGGCCTGCCTGTAGCAGTTCCTATACTGCTCACTTGCATCCTCATTCCCGTCGTCAACTTTGTCGTTCTCGACCGCTGGATCTTTTCCGGCCGTTCAGCGGCGGGCCTCGACCGGTGACCCCGAAAACGGATGCCGGTTTGCCAAAATCCGATGTTTAACCAAAGGCTTGAAGGTCCGCCTCCCGGCCAGGATCTGTCACTCGCCTCAGCGTCAGATTGATCCGCCCGCCATTCCTGAGCAACGCCGAGGTCGACGGATAGATGCGGTCGACGCCGTGAAAACAGAGACGGCCTTCGCCGCCAAGCACGACGACGTCGCCGCTTTTCAGCCTGAACGATTTGGTGCCGCCTTCGCGCGTGCTTTGGCCGACCCTGAACAGGCAATCGTCACCCAGTGAGACGGAGACGACCGGCGCGGAGAAATCCTCCTCGTCGCGGTCCTGATGAAGACCCATCTTCGCGTCCGGTGAATAGAAATTGACCAGGCAGGCCTGCGGCGGATGCGGATAGGCAGACACGTCCCGCCACAGCTCCAGCAGCACGTCCGGGATCGGCGGCCAGGGCGTTCCGGTCACCGGGTGCGTCGGCTGATAGCGATAGCCGTGCTCTTTGTCGGTGACCCAGCCGAGCGAACCGCAATTGGTCATGCGCACGCTCATCTCCTTGCCGGTGCGCGGCATGGCCGGCACGAACAGGGGAGCCTCCTGCACGACCCGTCTCACATCCTCGACCAGCGCCTCCTGCACCGCGCGGGACAGATAGCCTGGCATGTGGCGGACGCCTTTGGGCAGAACGAGCATCAGTCTGGTCGCTTCATCAGCTTTATCCGGCAAACAATGCCACCAACAAACAAGAACGGCGACCCGAAAGCCGCCGTTCTTGTCCTTGGATGGCAATCGCCAGCTTAAGGTGTGGTGAGATTCAGGTCAGGCCGAGCCGAAAATCGTGGGTTGCGAAACCGGAGCGGAGCGTACTTAAGTACGTGAGCACCGGAAGCGCAGAAAATGCCGTCAGATGGCCGCCGGAGTAGAGTTTCCAAACAGTCTCTTAGTCGAGATCCGGTATGCGCAGGACCTGCCCCGGATAGATCTTGTCCGGGTGAGTCAGCATCGGCTTGTTGGCCTCGAAAATGATCGAGTTCTTTGCACCCTTGCCCTTGCCGTAGCTTTTTTCGGCGATTTTCCAGAGGTTGTCGCCCTTCTTGACCGTGTAGAAGGTCGGTTCCTTGGCCGCGGTTGCGGGTGCGCCGGATTCAGGTGTGGCGACCTGCAATTCGTCCGCTTGCACCTTGGAGACGCCGAGCGTGTTGCCGACGGCGACGACCGCCTTTTCGAAGATCGATTGATCCTTGACCACGCCTTTCAGGACGGCCGTATCGCCCTTGACGACGACTTCCACATTGTCGGTGCCGAGCGCATGCGAATCGAGCTCCTTCTTGAGCGTATCGGCGGTCGGCTCCGGCTCATCGTCGCCGATGCCGAGCTTCTTGCCGACACCCTTGACGAAATCAAATATGCCCATCTGTGGTCTCCCTTGCTCTGACGAATACCGAACTTGCCATTTGCAACCTTGAATTGGAAGCCGCTTCGTTCGCGCAATCCATGTCGCGCCTAGTCGTTCTCTACCCGGCCGCGCAGCTTCTTGATTGTGCCCCGGCCGGCTTTCGTCTTGAGGCGGCGTTCGACCGCGCCTTTCGACGGCCTTGTCTTCTTGCGCGGCGGCGGTGGCGGTTCGGCAGCTTTGGCGACCAGTGCGGTAAGCCGGGCCCGCGCATCCGCCCGGTTCTGCTCTTGGGTGCGGAAACGTCCGGCTTCAATGACGATGACGCCGTCTTTGGTGGCGCGTTGGCCGGCCAGCTTTATGGTTCGCTCGCGCACGCGCTCCGACAGGCCCGGTGCATTTGCCGCATCAAAGCGCAATTGCACCGCCGTCGCCACTTTGTTGACGTTTTGGCCGCCAGGGCCGGACGAGCGGATGAAGTCCTCATGCAGGTCACCCGGATGGATCACCGCACCGTCGGCAATGATAATCTTGTCGTCAGCGTTCATGCCCCAGTCATGGCGCGGTGGACGAAAAAAGGAAAGGCCCGATCCCGGGGTCGGGTCTTCCCGATCCTGGGTCGGGACTTGAGAAGATATTGAACCCGCGATTATTCCGCGGCTTCGCGCATGCGCGGCGCAGCGCCGAGCACGACGGCGTCGACATGAGGTTCGAATTTTTCGAAATTGACGGCGAACATGCCGACCAGCCTCGCCGCCTGCAGGTCATAGGCCGATGTGTCGGCCCAGGTCGATCTCGGATCGAGAATGGCGCGGTCGATGCCCGCAACCGCCACCGGCACATCGAAGCCAAAATTGGCGTCGGTCCGGAAATCGGCCCCTTTCAGCGAGCCGTCGAGCGCCGCCGCAAGCAGCGCCCGCGTCGCCTTGATAGGCATTCGCTTGCCGGTGCCGTAGGCGCCGCCGGTCCAGCCGGTGTTGACCAGCCAGCAATCGACGCCGTGATGGTCGATCAGCTCGCGTAGCAGATTGCCGTATTCCGACGGATGGCGCGGCATGAACGGTGCGCCGAAACAGGTTGAAAACGTCGCTTCGGGTTCGGTGACGCCCTTTTCGGTCCCTGCCACCTTGGCGGTGTAGCCGGAGAGGAAATGATACATCGCCTGCGCCGGGGTGAGCCGTGCGATCGGCGGCATCACGCCAAATGCGTCGGCGGTCAGCATGATGATGTTTTTCGGGTGACCGGCGCGGCCCGTTTTGCTGGCGTTGGGGATAAAATGGAGCGGATAGGCGCAGCGCGTGTTTTCAGTGAGGCTGCCGTCGTCGAAGTCCGGTACGCGGCCGGCGTCGAGCACCACATTCTCCAGCACCGTGCCGAAGCGTTGGGTGGTGGCGAAGATCTCCGGCTCGGCCTCGGCCGAAAGCTTGATCGTCTTGGCATAGCAGCCGCCTTCGAAATTGAAGACGCCGTGCGGACCCCAGCCGTGCTCGTCGTCGCCGACCAGCGTGCGCGACGGATCGGCCGACAGCGTCGTCTTGCCGGTTCCCGAGAGACCGAAGAAGATCGCCGTATCTCCGCCGGCGCCCTCGTTGGCCGAGCAATGCATCGGCATCACGCCTTTCGCCGGCAACAGATAGTTGAGCACGGTGAACACCGACTTCTTCATTTCGCCGGCGTAAGAGGTGCCGCCGATCAGCACGATCATCCGCGAGAGATCGACGGCGATCACCGTTTCGGTGCGGGTGCCGTGGCGGACCGGATCGGCGCGGAACGACGGCAGGTCGATGATCGTCATGTCGGGCACGAAATGCTCGAGCTCGGCGGCTTCCGGACGAATGAGCAGATTTCGGATGAACAAGGAGTGCCAGGCAAGCTCCGTGACGACCCTGGTCGTCAGCCTCAAATCGTCATCGGCGCCGCCGACCAGATCCTGCACATAGAGATCCTTGTCGGCCGCATGGGCACGAAAATCGGCGAGCAGTGCGTCGAACTGGGTCGGCGAAATCGCCTTGTTATTGTCCCACCACACATGCGGACCGGTGGTCTCGTCGCGCACGACGAACTTGTCCTTGGGCGAGCGGCCGGTATGCTGTCCGGTCTCGGCGACGAGCGCGCCATGGGCGGTGAGCCGGGCCTCGCCACGGCGGATCGCTTCTTCGTAAAGGACGGCCTCGCCGAAATTATAGCGTACAGCGCCCGTCGTTTTCAGGCCGATCCGATCGATCGCCCATGCGGGATTGCGTTTGCCGGCTTCCGACATGAGGGTTCCTTCTTCGATTTGAGCATCCTGGCCGGCGAATTTCCGGAGCCCCCACTGAGGAGACTGTAAGCGTCAGAACCAGAAAAGCCAAATGATATCAAACAATTAATCGATTTAAATATTTTGAAAGTTGTTTAAATCGTTTATATGTGCAAAAAAACAGGCGGTTGCCCAAAGGATTGGCGGTCTTTATCAGTCCAATCGATATCGAGGTGAGATTGTGGCCGCCGGCATGCCGCTCGTGACAGCGGACGAAGCCTATGCCACATTTTGTACCTAATTTGTCCTGCAAAAGCCCCTTCTCGACCAAAGAAGGGACAGCTCATGAGGGAGCCACTTGAAATGGCAACAATCGCGCTTGTCGACGACGATCGCAACATTCTGACTTCGGTGTCGATCGCCCTTGAATCGGAGGGGTATCGCGTCGAAACCTACACGGATGGGGCATCGGCGCTGGAAGGCCTGGCGGCTCGCCCGCCGAATCTCGCCATCCTCGACATCAAGATGCCGCGCATGGACGGCATGGAACTGCTGCGCCGGATGCGGCAGAAATCCGATCTGCCGGTGATCTTCCTGACGTCCAAGGACGACGAGATCGACGAGCTTTTCGGCCTCAAGATGGGCGCCGACGATTTCATCCGCAAACCCTTCTCGCAGCGTCTTCTGGTCGAGCGGGTCCGTGCGGTGCTGCGCCGTGCCAGTACCCGCGAGGCGTCGGCCAAGACGCCAAACCAGCAGGCCCGTTCGCTTGAGCGCGGCCAGCTTGTCATGGACCAGGAGCGCCACACCTGCACCTGGAAGGGCGAGCCGGTAACGCTTACCGTCACTGAGTTCCTGATCCTGCATTCTCTGGCCCAGCGTCCCGGTGTGGTAAAAAGCCGTGATGCGCTTATGGATTCGGCCTATGATGAGCAGGTCTATGTCGATGACCGCACCATCGACAGTCACATCAAGCGGCTTCGCAAGAAGTTCAAGGCCGTCGATGATGACTTCGAGATGATCGAAACCCTTTACGGAGTCGGATACCGGTTCCGCGAAGCGTGAGACAGTGAATGGTGAATGGTGAATAGTGCGCGGGTCCTTTATGGATCTGGCCTATCTTAGGCCCCCTTTTTCCATTCACCATTTACCATTCACCAGACAGGGGCTGCTATTCGATGGCAGTGGACGTAGAGCGAGTGAGACGGACGGGCGCCCGGCGCCCGTCGCGGATTCTGCCCGCATTCCTGTCGAGGATCACGGTACCGATGCGCCGCTTCCTCGGCCACCATATCTTTTCCAGCCTGACGCGGCGCATTCTCTTCCTCAACCTCGCCGGCCTGGCCGTGCTGGTCACCGGCATTCTCTACCTCAACACGTTTCGGGACGGGCTGATCGACGCCCGCGTCGAGAGCCTGATGACCCAGGGCGAGATCATTGCCGGCGCGATTGCGGCGTCGGCGACGGTCGAGACCGATTCGATCAGCATCGATCCGGAGAAACTGCTGGAACTGCAGGCCGGCGAAAGCCTGGGTCCCGGTTCCGATCAGCTCGACAATCTGGATTTCCCGATCAATCCGGAGCGCGTCGCGCCGGTGCTCAGGCGGTTGATTTCGCCGACGCGGACGCGCGCCCGCATCTATGATCGCGACGCCAATCTGCTGCTCGATTCCCGTCATCTCTATTCGCGCGGCCAGATCCTTCGCTACGACCTGCCACCGGTCGACGCGGAAGAGCCCGACCTTCTGGAACGCATCCAGAAATTCGTCTTCGACTTCTTCCGCAACACCGCGCTGCCGGTCTATCACGAACAGCCGGGCGGCAATGGCGCTGCATTCCCGGAGGTGGTCAAGGCGCTTACCGGCAGCCCGTCGACCATCGTGCGGATCTCCGAACAGGGCGAGCAGATCGTTTCGGTCGCCGTGCCGATCCAGCGCTTCCGCGCCGTCCTCGGCGTGCTGATGCTGTCGACGGAAGGCGGCGATATCGACAAGATCGTCGCGGCCGAGCGCAAGGCGATCCTGCGTGTCTTCGGCATCGCCGCCCTTGTCACCGCAATCCTGTCGATGCTGCTCGCCTCGACCATCGCCAACCCGCTGCGCCGGCTGTCGGCGGCGGCTGTCAGGGTGCGGCGCGGCGTCAAGAACCGCGAGGAAATCCCTGATTTCTCGGACCGGCAGGACGAGATCGGCAATCTGTCGATCGCCGTGCGCGACATGACCAATGCGCTCTACGCCCGCATCGAGGCGATCGAAAGTTTCGCGGCCGACGTCTCGCACGAGCTGAAGAACCCGCTGACCTCGCTACGCAGCGCTGTAGAGACCCTGCCGCTGGCCAAGAACGACAATTCGCGCAGCCGGCTGATGGATATCATCCAGCACGACGTCAGGCGGCTGGACCGCCTTATCACCGACATTTCCGATGCCTCCCGTCTTGACGCCGAGCTCGCGCGGGAAGACGCGGGAACGGTAGACCTCAAGAAATTCGTCACTGATCTGGTCGACGTTTCGCGCACGGCCACGCGCAACAAGAAGACGGTCGAGATCGAGTTCAAGATCGCCAAGCCGCCACAGGGCGTCAAAGGCTACTTCGTCGCCGGCCATGATCTGAGGATCGGCCAGGTCATCACCAATCTGATCGAGAATGCCCGCTCCTTCGTTCCTGAAGAGCGCGGCCACATCACTATCTCGCTGGCGCGCGTCGGCAAGTTCAACATCATCACCGTTGACGACAACGGTCCCGGTATAAGGGCCGACAACATCGACCGGATCTTCGAACGCTTCTACACCGACCGGCCGGCCGGCGAGGCGTTCGGCCAGAATTCCGGCCTTGGCCTGTCGATCAGCAGGCAGATCGTCGAAGCCCATGGCGGCACGCTGACCGCCGAGAACATCCCGGGCACCAAGCCCGGCGAGATCAAGGGTGCGCGCTTCGTCGTGACGCTGCCGGCGGAAGACTAAGCATGGTCCCGAAAACTGGGAACCGGTTTTCCGACAAGATCATACCTCAACCAAAAGGCATGATCCCGAAAAGTGGGAACCGGTTTTCGGACAAGATCATGCCTCAACCAAAAGGCATGGTCCCGAAAAGTGGGAACCGGTTTTCGGACAAGATCATGCCTCAACCAATTGTGCAGGCCGAGAACATTCACGGCACGGCTATCCTGATCGGCGAGCGTGGCGTCCTCATCACCGGAGCGTCCGGCTCGGGCAAGACGACGCTGGCGCTCGCCCTCATCGATCATTGTCGCCAGCATGGATTGTTTTCGCGGCTGATCGGCGACGACAGGCTGCTCGCTGCCGATCACGCGGGGCGGCTTGTCTGTAAGGTGCCCACCACCATAGCCGGCCTCGCTGAGGTGCCTGGTTTCGGTCCGCGGCCATTGTCGTTCGAGCCCGGCGGCGTGATAGACCTCCATGTCCGGTTGGTGCCGGCAAGCGAGATGGCCCGCTTCCAGGAAGTTGTCAGCGATCCCGTCGCCGGCGTGCTGGTGCCTCGAATTGATCTCGCCGAACGCAACGTTCCCGTCGCCTTGCTGGCCATGACAGCGCGGCTGTCGATCGCGCCGTTTTTATGATCCGGTTCCGGTTTTTTGCTGCAATGCGTCAAAATGGCCTAGGCCTATGCAATTTTGGACTTGTCAACGCGTCCCGCGTCGACAAGATAGCGCTCCCGCCGCCTGGAATGGCCGGCGAGCACGAAATACGCCTATAATGCGGCGATGACGGGAGCCACCAAAGAATGATCGGACTCGTGCTTGTAACGCACGGTCAACTGGCCGCCGAATTCCGCCATGCCGTGGAACATGTCGTCGGGCCACAAGACAGTTTCGAGACCGTGGCGATCGGTGCCGATGACGATATGGAGCAGCGCCGCAGCGACATCGTCGACGCCGTTGCCCGTGTCGACACCGGGGCGGGCGTCATCGTGTTGACCGACATGTTCGGCGGCACGCCCTCCAATCTCGCCATATCGGTGATGGAATCGGGTCGAACCGAGGTCATTGCCGGCATGAACCTGCCGATGTTGATCAAGCTGTCCAGCATTCGCAAGGGCGACAATATGAGCGCAGCGCTGGACGAGGCGCAGGCAGCCGGCCGTAAGTACATCAATGTCGCCAGCCAGCTTCTGAGCAGCAAATGAACGCGTTGTCGACCAAGAAGGGTGACATCGTCCGGGAGTTTCCAATCGTCAACCAGCGCGGGTTGCATGCCCGCGCCTCGGCGAAGTTCGTTCAGGTCGCCAGCGGCTTCGACGCCTCCGTCGAGGTCGAGAAGGACGGCGTCAAGGTCGGCGGCACCTCGATCATGGGCCTGATGATGCTGGCGGCGAGCCCCGGCTATTCGATCCGCGTCACCGCCAGCGGCCCGGAGGCCGAGCAGGTGATCGACGCACTGGAGCAACTGGTCGCCTCTCGCTTCGGCGAGGAGTCCTGACGCCTAGAGCGCCGCGCGTCCTTTGGACGCGAATTTGCGCATCGTGCTTTCCGAAAAACGCTTCCGAAGACATGCACGGATAAAGATTTCTTTATATCCCATTGTCGTCCGACCGGCGATCTGCTAGTCAGGCCGGCAACTCGCGCCCTTCGACACGCCTTTGGCGCGGGCGCATCCCGAAGACAAATTCTTGATCGGAGCACTGCCATGACGGGTAGCAAAGACTATGTGGTCGCCGACATCTCGCTTGCCGGCTGGGGCCGCAAGGAGATCGAGATCGCCGAAACCGAAATGCCGGGCCTGATGGCCTGCCGCGAGGAATTCGGCAAGAAAAAGCCGCTCAAGGGCGCGCGCATCACCGGCTCGCTGCACATGACCATCCAGACTGCGGTGCTGATCGAAACGCTGAAGGAACTCGGCGCCGACATCCGCTGGGCCTCCTGCAACATCTTCTCGACCCAGGACCATGCGGCCGCGGCCATCGCCGAGGCCGGTATTCCGGTCTTCGCCATCAAGGGCGAGACGCTCGAAGACTACTGGGTCTACACCGACAGGATCTTCCAGTGGGCCGATGGCGGCACTTCCAACATGATCCTCGATGATGGCGGCGACGCCACCATGTACATCCTGATCGGCGCGCGCGCCGAAGCCGGCGAAGATGTGCTCTCCAATCCGGGCAGCGAGGAGGAGGAAATCCTGTTTGCCCAGATCAAGAAGCGTATGGCGGCTTCGCCCGGTTTCTTCACGAAGCAGAAGGAAGCGATCCGCGGCGTCACCGAAGAAACGACGACCGGCGTCAACCGGCTCTATCAGTTGCAGAAGAAGGGCCTGTTGCCGTTCCCTGCGATCAACGTCAACGATAGCGTGACAAAGTCGAAATTCGACAACAAATATGGCTGCAAGGAATCGCTGGTCGACGGCATTCGCCGCGGCACCGACACGATGATGGCCGGCAAGGTTGCGGTCGTCTGCGGCTATGGCGACGTCGGCAAGGGTTCTTCGGCTTCGCTCAAGGGCGCCGGCGCCCGCGTCAAGGTCACCGAGGTCGATCCGATCTGCGCCTTGCAGGCGGCGATGGATGGTTTCGAAGTCGTCACGCTTGAGGATGCAGCACCGACGGCCGACATCATCATCACCACCACCGGCAACAAGGACGTCGTCACCCTCGACCACATGCGGTCGTTCAAGGACATGGTGATCGTCGGCAATATCGGTCACTTCGACAACGAGATCCAGGTGGCGTCGCTGCGCAATCTGAAGTGGACCAACATCAAGCCGCAGGTCGACATGATCACCTTCCCGGACGGCAAGCGGATGATCCTGTTGTCGGAAGGCCGCCTGCTCAATCTCGGCAACGCCACCGGCCATCCGAGCTTCGTCATGTCGGCGTCCTTCACCAACCAGGTGCTGGCGCAGATCGAGCTTTACACCAAGCCCGGCCAGTACGAGAACCAGGTCTATGTCCTGCCCAAGCATCTCGATGAAAAGGTCGCGCGCCTGCATCTCGACAAGCTCGGCGCCCGGCTCACCGAGCTGTCCGGCGAGCAGGCCGCCTATATCGGCGTGACCCCGCAGGGACCGTTCAAGCCGGAACACTACCGCTATTAACCACGGCCGAAATTGCCACTAGATATTGATGCCGGGCGATTGACTTTTCGCCCGGCTTTATTTTTGCGCTGAATGATTCTTCACGCCGATTCGCGCAAGCGCTATGGTGCTGATTCGCGGGTTCGGGGACGAGGGCCGATACCCGCATCAGGGCGGTCTTGCATTCAGGCGGCGAAGAGGACCAGGACATGCCGGGGGATTACCCGCCTTGCGCGGGACAGGCCGTTTCCGGCGGCCGCAACGATTCAGGTGCCACCGGTTCCGCTGCCAGAGGCGGAAGCCCTCTGTGGCGCGCTGGCACTCGCATCGGGAAATTGCTTGCTTCGTCCGCGCTCGCAGGTCCGCTATTCGGCTTCGCGGCACATGCTCAAACGGTTGCTGCGCAAAAAGCCGGGCTGTCGGTCAGCACGGTTGAGGTCATGCAACTGGCCATGTTTGTCGGTGTCATGGGCGCGGCACTTGTCTCGGCTATTTTCCTGATCCGTGAAAGAGCGCGCACTGCCGCTCAGAACGTCGAACTCAGAGCCCGTTTGGCCGACGTCAACGCTGCGCTGCGGCGCTCCGAGGCGTTGCTCAATCTGCGCGACCAGCGTGTTATCGTATGGGCCTCGGAAAACAAGAAACCCGAGCTCGTCGGGACATTGCCGATCGAGAGCGGCGCCCCGGAAGACCGTGCCGCCTTCCTCGCCTTCGGCCGTTGGCTGATGCCGCGCTCGGCGGCGGCGCTCGAACATGCCGTGGCTGGACTGCGGGACAAAGCGAAGTCATTCGATCTCGTCATCGAATCGCAGATCGGTGCGCCGCTCGAAGTGCACGGGCGCAAGAGCGCAGCACACGTGCTTGTACGCTTCGTCTCGCTTTCTGAAACGCAGCGAAGCGAGGCCAGGCTGAGGATCGAGAACCAGCGCCTCGCCGCCGACCACGATACCATGATCGGCCTGCTCGACGCGCTCGGCATGCCGTCATGGCTGCGCACGGCCGACGGGCGGCTGAAATGGGTCAACCGCGCCTATGCCAAGGCAGTCGAAGCGGAAAGCGCCGAGGCGGCGGTGCGCGACGCGAAGGAATTCCTCGGTGGCCAGGCACGCGACGCGATCGCTGCGCAGCACAAGTCGCATCCCGTCTTCGAGCAGGCGCTTTCCACCGTGATCGAAGGCGACCGCCGCATGTTCGCCGTGACCGACTTTGCCGGCGCCGACGGTTCGGCCGGTCTTGCCTGCGACACCAGCGCCATCGAAACGATCCGTAGCGAATATGAGCGGACAGTGCGCAGCCATGCCGACACGCTCGATCAGCTCAACACCGCCGTGGCGATTTTCGATGCCGACGAAAAACTGCGGTTTTTCAACCAGGCGTTCCAGAAACTATGGGGTCTCGACAGCGGTTTTCTGCACAGCGCTCCCGACAACGCCTTGCTGCTCGACCGGCTGCGCAGCGAAGGCAAGATCGCCGAGCAGCCCGAATGGCGGCGCTGGAAGGAGAGCCTGCTTGGCGCCTATCGCGCGGTCGAGTCGCAGGAGCATTGGTGGCATCTGCCGGACGGCAAGACCATCCGTGTCGTCGCCAATCCGCAGCCCAAGGGCGGCGTCACCTGGGTGTTCGAGAACCTGACCGAAAAGATGGACTTGGAAAGCCGCTACCAAACCGCGGTGCGGGTCCAGGGCGAGACGCTCGACAATCTTGCCGAAGGCGTGGCCGTGTTCGGCCCGGACGGAAGGCTCAGATTGTCAAACCCGGCATTCGCCGCACTTTGGGGACTGGACACCGACGCCGCCAAGCCCACCGTCCACGTCTCGACGATCCGCGATCTTTGCGACCGGCGTGCCGCCGACAGTCCCTGGGGCGGGTTCGTTGCCGCCATCACCGGTTTCGACGATGAGCGCCGCGACCGCCACGGCCAGACCGAATTGAACAACGGCACCGTGCTGCGCTACGCGATGATCCCGCTGCCCAACGGGCAGGTGATGATGACCTTCGTCGACGTCACCGACAGCGTCAATGTCGAGCGGGCGCTGAAGGACAAAAACGAGGCACTGGAAAAATCCGATCAGCTCAAGAACGAGTTCGTGCAGCACGTCTCCTACGAATTGCGCTCGCCGCTGACCAACATCATCGGCTTCACCGAGCTTCTCTCGCTGCCGTCGACCGGGCCATTGAGCCAGAAGCAGCGCGAATATGTCGAGCATGTCGGTTCGTCTTCCTCGGTCCTGCTCACCATCGTCAACGACATCCTCGACCTGGCGACGGTGGATGCCGGGATCATGCAGCTCGATATTTCCGAAGTGCATGTCGACCGGACCATCGCCGCCGCCGCCGAGCTTGTTGCCGACCGGCTGGAGGAGCATGCGATCAGGCTCAAGATCGAAGCGGCCGCCGCGCCGAAGACCTTCCATGGTGACGAGACCCGCATCCGCCAGATTCTCTATAATCTCTTGAGCAACGCCGCCAATTATGCGCCCGAGGCGAGCACCATCACGCTCGCCTGCCGCCAGCTTGCCGAAGGCGTCGAATTCTCCGTTCATGACGATGGTCCTGGCATGCCGCCGGACCTGCTCGATTCGGTGTTCCGTCGTTTCGAACCGCGCACCAATGGCGGCCGCCGGCGCGGCGCCGGCCTCGGCCTGTCGATCGTCAAGAGCTTTGTCGAGCTGCATGGCGGCAGCGTCCGCATCGAGACCGGCAAGGACAAGGGCACCACGGTCATTTGTGCCTTTCCCGATACGCCGTCCGGCATCCGCGCGGCGGCCGAGTAGCGCGTTCGATGGCAGGCGTGGTGCTGGAGCGTTTTCTCGCCGACGAGGCTGCGACCGCAAGGCTGGGCGAGGACCTGACCATGTCGCTGCGCCCTGGCGACGTTTTGGCGCTCAAAGGCGATCTCGGCGCCGGCAAGTCGAGTTTGGCGCGGGCGCTGATCAGGGCAATGGCCGACGATTCCAGCCTCGATGTGCCGAGCCCGACCTTCACGCTCGTCCAGAGCTATGAGGCGCGCGTTCCCGTCCATCATTTCGACCTTTATCGCCTGTCCTCGGCATCCGAACTGGACGAACTGGGTTTCGACGAGGCACTGGCGCAAGGCGCTGCCCTGGTCGAATGGCCGGAACGGGCAGAGCACTATCTGCCAAAGACTTCAGTGCTGATCGAACTGATCCACCAGGGCGACGGGCGCCTGGCGAGATTATCGGGACAAGGCGCCGCCTTCGAGCGCGCGGCGCGATCGCTGGCGATGCGCGATTTCCTGGACGAGGCCGGATGGGGTGAAGCGCAGAGACGATACTTTATCGGCGACGCCTCGGCCCGCTCCTATGAGATCGTCTCGCTGGCCGGCTTGCCGCCGCGCGTGTTGATGAATTCGCCGCGGCTGGTGCTCGGGCCGCCGGTCCGCGACGGCAAGCCCTATGCGGTGATCGCCCACACGGCGCAATCCGTCTCGGCGTTCGTCGCCATCGACCGCGCGCTGCGGGCCGGCGGCGTCAGCGTCCCGGAGATCCACGCGCAGGACCTGGACCAGGGCTTTCTTCTCCTGGAGCATCTCGGCTCGGAGGGATTTCTCGGCCAGCGGGGTCAGCCGGTGGCCGCACGCTATGAGGCGGCGGCCGAACTGCTGGCCATGATGCATGGCAAAACATGGCCCGATCGCATGGAGGCCGCGCCCGGCGTCTTTCACGACGTGCCGCCTTTCGACCGCGACGCCATGATGATCGAAGCCGAATTGCTGCTCGACTGGTATGTGCCGGCGATATCGGGCGGCCCGGCAAGCGATGCCTTGCGCGCCGGCTATAACAGCGAGTGGAATGCGGTACTCGACCTGCTGGAAGGGCGCGAATACACGCTGATGCTGCGCGACTTTCATTCGCCCAACATCATCTGGCGCGGCAATCGTACCGGTCACGACCGCCTTGGGATCGTCGATGTCCAGGATGCGCTGGTCGGTCCGTCCGCCTATGACCTCGCCTCGCTTGCCATGGATGCGCGCGTCACGGTTTCGCCTGAGATCGAGAAGCGGACGCTCGAAGCCTATATCGCCGCCCGCCATAAGACCGGCGCCTTTGACGAAGACGAATTCGTCGAGACCTATGCGATCATGGCCGCGCAACGCAATTCGAAGATACTCGGCATTTTCGTTCGGCTCGAAAAGCGCGACGGCAAGCCCTATTATCTAAAACACCTGCCGCGCATTCGCGATTATCTCCGGCGGGCGCTGGCGCATCCGGCGTTGGCGAGCCTCCGGGATTTCTACATCGCCCACGGCTTGCTGGAGGAGCGGGCGCTGTGACGGCGCACCCCAAAACCGCGATGATGCTCGCCGCCGGTCTTGGCAAGCGCATGCGGCCAATCACCGATACGATGCCGAAACCGCTGGTCAAGATATCGGGCAAGACATTGCTCGACTGGGGCCTGGACAGCCTGGCCGAGGCAGGCGTCACCAAGGCTGTCGTCAATGTCCATTATTTCCCTGCGCAGATCGTCTCGCATGTCGCCGGGCGCAATGCGCCGAAGGTGGTCATATCGGACGAAAGCGAAGCACTGCTCGATTCCGCCGGCGGTATTGTCCATGCCTTGCCGGAATTGGGGGAACGACCCTTCTACATCGTCAACGCCGACACGTTCTGGATCGATGCCGGTTCGCCAAACCTTGCTCGTCTCGCCCTTGCATGGGATGCGACGAAAATGGATATTCTGCTGATGCTCGCAGATATCAAGTCAGCAACCGGACACAGCGGCGGTACCGATTTCCTGATGGCGCCCGACGGTGCCTTGTGGCGTTCGGAGGGCGATCCGGCAGGCCTGATTTATGCAGGTGCGGCCATTGTCCATCCGCGCCTTTTTAGGGATGCGCCGGCCGGGCCGCATTCGCTCAACGCCTATTTCGATGCCGCCATTGCCACTGGGCGCCTGTTCGGCATAGCGATGCAGGGCCATTGGATCACCGTCGGCACGCCCGATGCCATTCCGCTTGCGGAAGCCGCGGTCGCCGCCGCTCTTGTTCGGTCGCCCAGCGCTCTTACTGAGTTGACCAGCGCTCCTACCGAGTTCAAATGAGCGGCTCCCGCCGCGTTTTCTCGATCCCGCCCGGAGCGCCGTTCCTGCCGACGCTTGCCGAGGCCCTGCTGTCAGGGCGGCTCGTTTCCGGCTTCCGGTTCGATGGCGACCCGCTGGCGTTGGCAGACGCGACCATCTACGTGCCGACGCGCCGCGCTGCGCGGGCGCTGCGCGGCGTCTTCGTCGACCGTCTCGGCGGGCGTTCGGCGATTCTGCCGGTCATCCGCCCGCTTGGCGAGTTCGACGAGGACGAAGCTGCATTCGAGGCCGATGCATCGGCAGCGATCGATCTCGCGCCGCCGATCGCCGCGATGGAGCGGCTGCTGCTGCTGGCGCCGCTGGTGCGCGCCTGGAAGCGCCGCCTGCCGGCCCATGTCGCAGCGCTTTTCGACGAGGAGATCGTTGTGCCGGCATCCGCCGCCGACGCCATCTGGCTGGCGCGCGACCTGGCCCGGCTGATGGACGAGATCGAGACCGAAGGCACGGACTGGACCAGGCTCGCCGATCTGGTGACCGGCAATCTCGCCGGCTGGTGGCAAGTGACGCTCGACTTCCTGAGCATCGTCACCGAAAACTGGCCAGATATCCTGGAGGAACGCAACCGCTCCAACCCCGCCGCGCATCGCAATGCGCTGATCAGGCTGGAGGCGGCGCGGCTGAAGCGCAACCCGCCCACTGGGCCGGTGATCGCCGCCGGCTCCACCGGATCGATCCCGGCCACGGCGGAATTGCTTGCCGTGATCGCTGGCCTGCCCGGCGGCGCTGTCGTGCTGCCCGGCCTCGACACGACGCTGGACGAGCCGTCCTTCCAGGCAATCGCGGCACCCGGCGCGCGGCCTGCCTTGCTTGGCCATCCGCAATACGGCCTGGCAAAACTGGTCGGCAAGATCGGCGTGCTGCGCGGCGATGTCGAGGAGATCGCAATTGCCGAAAGGCCGCTCGCGCTGCGCGCCGCACTTGTTGGCGAGGCGCTGCGGCCGGCCGAAACCACCGAGTTGTGGACGCGGACGCGGCTCCGCTTTACAGCCCGAGACATCACCGACGCCTTCGCCGACGTGACGCTTCTCGAAGCCGCCGGCGAGCGCGACGAAGCCGTGGCGATCGCCGTCGCGCTCAAAGGCGTCGTCGAGCAGCCTGGTCGGCGCGCAGCGCTCGTCACCGGCGACCGCGCCCTGGCGCGGCGCGTTTCAGTCGAGCTGTTGCGCTTCGGCGTCGTCGCCGACGATTCTGGCGGCACGCCGCTCATCAACACGCCAGCCGCCGGCCTGCTCAGGCTGGTGCTTCAGGCCGCCTTCCGCCCCGGCGATCCGGTCGCCCTGCTGTCGCTGCTCAAGCATCCCTTGCTTGGCCTCGGCATGGAGCGCGCAAGCGTCCGTCATGCGGCGGAGATCATCGAACTGGTGGCGCTGCGCGGCGGTACCGGCCGCCCCGACATAGCATCGCTGCCGGAGCTCTTCGAGGCCCGCCTCACCGGCCTGGGCAGTACCCGGCCGCCCTTCTGGTTCTCCCGCCTGACCGTGCGAAACATCGAAGGCGCCCGCGAATTGCTCGTCCGCCTTGCCGCGGCACTGGCACCGCTGATTGCCTTTCGCAGTCAAGCCGAAGCCAATCTTGCCGAATTGACCCGGGCCAGTGTCGTCGTGCTCGAAAGCTTAGGCCGCACTATGGACGGCAGCGTGAGCGAACTCTATGCGGGCGATGCCGGCGAGAAACTTGCCGAGCTCTTGCGCGGGCTGGTCGCCGCCTCGGTGTCGTTCTCCTTCGCGGCTGACGAATGGCCCGATGTGATGGACGCGCTGATCGCGCCCGAGACGGTCAAGCCGGCACAAGGCACCGACAGGAACATTGCCATTTGGGGCGCGCTGGAAGCCCGGTTGCAGAATGTCGACACGCTGGTCGTTGGCGGGCTCAACGAAGGCGTATGGCCGCGCAAGCCGGAAAGCGACCGCTTCATGTCGCGGCTGATGAAGACCGGCATCGATCTCGAACCGCCCGAACGGCGCATCGGCCTGGCCGCCCATGATTTCCAGATGGCGATGGGCGCGAAGAAAGTGGTGCTGGCGCGCTCCGCCCGCTCCGGCGACGCGCCGGCGGTGCCGTCGCGCTGGCTGCAGCGCCTCCTGACCTTCATCGGCAAGGATCATGCGGCGGTGCTACGCCGGCGCGGCGATGAGCTCCTGTCCTGGGCACGTGCGCTCGATGCCGGCGAAAGAAGAGATTTCGCGCCGCGGCCGCAGCCGAAGCCGCCGCTGGCCGTGCGGCCGCAGCATTTCTCCGTCACCGAAATCGAGACGCTGCGCCGCGATCCTTATGCGATCTATGCCAGGAGGATTCTCGGCCTGATGCCGCTCGATCCGGTCATCCGCGACCCGGGCGCCGCCGAGCGCGGCACGCTGTTCCACGCCATCCTGCATCTTTTTTCGCGCACGGTCGCCGATCCGCTTGTGCCGGAGGCGCTGGACGGTCTCATCGCCGCCGGCCGCGCATGCTTTGCCGAGGCGGCTCTTCCTCCCGATGTCGAGGCGGTATGGTGGCCGCGCTTCGAAAAGCTCGCCGCCGGCATCGTCGAATGGGAGCGCGGCCGCGCCTCCGCGGTGACGATGCGGCATGCCGAGGAGCGCGCCGAGAAAACCGGCGTCGGCCGGTCCGGCGTGACGCTGTCGGGCTATGCCGATCGCGTCGACCTCCTGGCCGGCGGCATGGCCGACATCCTGGACTACAAGACCGGCTCCTCGCCATCCAAGGCACAGGCCCATACGCTGCTTTCGCCGCAACTGGCGCTCGAAGGCGCGCTGCTCAGGCGCGGCGCCTTCAAGGGGCTTGGCCCGCGCGAGCCGTCGCAACTGGCCTTCATCAGGCTGAAGCCGAATGGCGAGGTGTTCGAGGAATCCATCCTCGAACACAACCGCAAGCCGCGAACCGCCGCCGATCTTTCCGAGGAGGCCTGGGCGCGGCTCGAAAAACTGCTGGTCCACTATGCCGACCCGGCGACCTTCTATCTGTCGCGCGCGCTGCCCTTCCGTGAGGGCGAGACCGATGGAGACTACGACCATCTCGCCCGTGTGCTCGAATGGTCTGCCGACGGCGACGCCGATGATGAGGGAGGGGAGGCATGAAGAAGGCCTATCCCATCCCGACCGATACCGCCGCCAGCCAGGCAAGTGCCTCCGACCCGCAAAATTCCGCCTGGGTGTCGGCCAATGCCGGATCGGGCAAGACCCATGTGCTGGCCCAGCGCGTCATCCGGCTCCTGCTTCGCGGCACCGATCCGTCGAAGATCCTGTGCCTGACCTACACCCGCGCCGCCGCCGCCAATATGTCGAACCGGGTGTTTTCGACTTTGTCGGAATGGACAGCGCTTGACGACGCGGAACTGGCGACAAGGATAGAGGCGCTGGACGGCCGCCAGCCCGATCGCGAAACCATGCGCCGCGCGCGCCGGCTGTTCGCCGAGGCGCTGGAAACGCCGGGCGGGTTGAAGATCCAGACCATCCATGCCTTCTGCGAATCGGTGCTGCACCAGTTCCCGCTGGAAGCCAACATACCGGCCCATTTCGAAATGCTCGATCCGCAGATGGAGGCGTCGCTCTTCGCCGCCGCCCGCCGTGGCATGATCTCGGGCACTGCCGCCGGCGATGCCGGGCTGGCCGAGGCTTTCGCCACCATTCTGGAACGCGGCGGCGAACACGGGCTCGACGCGTTGCTTGCCGAGATCGTGCGCAAGCGCGACGGCTTGCGCGCCTTCATAAGCGCGGCAGGCGGCGATGGCTTCCGGGCGCTGTTCGACGAGTTCAGGTTTCGCGCCGGCCAGACCGCCGAAGGCCTGGCGGCGTCTGTCTGGCCGCTGCCGGGCTTCCTGCCGGACTATTTCATCACCTTTGCCCGCGCCGCCGAAGCCGCCGATGCCCGCCTCGTGCTGAACAATCTTCTGCCCTATGCGCGTCTTGCCTTCGCCGAGGATGATCCGGTTCGCCGGCTGCAATTGCTGGCAAAGGCCTTTCTGCGGGCGGATGGCGAGCCTTATGAGCCGGCAAAGACCTTCAAGAAGGCGCTGCTTGACCGGTTGCCGGATCTTGCCGAGCGCTATCTGGCGGCGGCCGATGCGATCCTCGAAATCTCCGACCGGCTGGCCCTGTTCAGAATGCTTGAGGGCACGCACGCCGCGCTGACCATCGCCGACTGGCTGATCGCCCGTTACGAGCACTTGAAGCGCGCCCGTGGCTTCCTCGACTTCAACGACCTCATCACCCGAACGGTCAATCTTCTGGCGCGGCCTGATGCCGGCCCATGGGTGCAATACAAGCTCGACCAGGGCATCGACCATATCCTGCTCGACGAGGCGCAGGACACAAGTCCCGACCAATGGGAAGTGGTGAAGCGGCTGGCGGAAGAGTTCTTTGCCGGGCTCGGCGCGCGCGACAATGTTCACCGCACGGTCTTTGCCGTCGGCGACGAAAAGCAGTCGATCTATTCCTTTCAAGGAGCGGCGCCCGATTCCTTCGCCGACTCGAGGCTGCTGTTTTCCGGAAGGGTGCGCGACGCCAACGCCGCTTTCGCCGATCTCAAGCTGACCTGGTCCTTCCGCTCGACCGACGACGTGCTCGCGGCGGTGGACCGTGTATTTGCCGACCCGAACGTGCGGCGCGGCATCAGCCACGATCCCGACCCGCTGAACCACAAGGCGATCCGCACTGATGCGCCGGGTTATGTCGAGGTCTGGCCGTCGCTCGGTGCAGACGTCGTCGATGAACCCGACGACTGGACGCAAGCCGTCGACCACGCTCGTGCGCCGGCGGTGCGCGTTGCCGAAAACGTGGCGGCGACCATTGCCGGCTGGATCGGCGCCGGCGAGATCATCGAAGGCCGTGGCAAGAAGCTTCGACCCGGCGATGTCCTGGTGCTGGTGCGCAAGCGCGATCGTTTCGTCCACGCGCTGACGCGCGCGCTGAAGCGCCGCGACATCCCGGTCGCCGGCGCGGACCGGCTCAGCCTGCCCGGCCATATCGCGGTGAAGGACCTGGTCGCGCTCGGCCACTTTCTCATCCAGCCGCAGGATGATCTGTCGCTGGCCGCCGTGCTGCGCAGCCCGATTTTCGATGTTTCGGAAGAGATGCTTTTTGCGCTCGCGGGCGAGCGGCCGTCCGGTCTCTCGCTGATCGCTTCGCTGCGCAGGCAGGCCGGCGAAAGCGCTGCCTTGGCCGCAATCATTGCCCAACTCGACACATGGTCTGATGAAGCCGCCTTCAAGCCGGTGTTCGAATTCTATGCCGGGGCTCTCGCCCGCGACGGCCTGCGCAAGAAAATGATCGCGCGGCTCGGGCCGGAGGCCGGCGACATCCTCGACGAGTTCCTGAGCTTTTGCCTGGCCGAGGAACGGACCGGCCTGCCGGGACTAGAATCGTTCCTGTCAACGCTGGAAAATGCCGGCCCCGAGATCAAGCGCGAAATGGACCAGACCCGCGACGAGGTTCGGGTCATGACCGTGCATGCTGCCAAGGGCCTGGAGGCGCCTGTCGTGTTCCTGGTCGATGGCGGTTCCGCTCCGTTCAGCGACCAGCATCTGCCGAGGCTGATGCCGTTCGACGGCTCGGGCGACCATTGGGGCGGCAAGGGCTATCTCTGGCGCTCGGCCAGCGATGTCGCCAATGGATTTTCGCGGGCCGCTTCGGTCCGCGCTCGCGAACTGGCCGACGACGAATACCGTCGGCTGCTCTATGTCGGCATGACCCGCGCCGAGGACCAGCTGATCGTCTGCGGCTATCACGGCAAGCGGGCGCCGAATGCCGGCACCTGGCATTCGATCGTCAGCCGCGCGCTGGTCGGCGCTCCCGAAAGCGCTGCACGGCAGCACCCTGCCACCGGCGAGACGGTGCATCGGTTTCACGTGACAAAATTGCCGCCGGTCGCACATGCTGCTGCCGAGGAGGCGGCGCAGACGCAACAGTTCGAGCCGTTGCCGAAGAGCCTGTTCCAACCCTTGCCGCCCTTCGAGGACCTGCCGCGGCCACTGTCGCCGTCCGGTGCCTCGGCGTTGGTCGACGAGGCCAAGGAGGCCGTGATCGACACAGGCTCGCCGGTGCTGGACACCGAGGCGGAGCCCGGCTTTGCGGTCATGCGCGGATTGGCGCTGCACAAATTGCTGCAGATGCTGCCCGGCATTGCCGAGGCCGAACGCCGGGTTGCCGCGGAGCGCTATCTCAGGCGGGCCGGCGCGCAATGGCCTGATGCCGAGCGCGACAAGGCCCTGGCCTCGGTGGCGGCAATTCTTGCCGACAGCCGCTTCGCGCCGCTGTTCGCATCATCGTCGCGCGCCGAAGTTGCGATCATGGGCAGCCTGGAGGTGAAGGGCAAATTACGCTCCATCTCCGGCAAGATTGACCGGCTGGCGGTCACATCAGGCAAGGTGTCAATCGTCGACTACAAGACCAACCGGCCGGCGCCTGCAAGCTTGGCAGACGTTCCGCCAGCCTACGTTCTGCAACTCGCGCTCTATCGCGCGCTGCTCAAGCCACTTTACCCCGGCCATGAGGTCTCCGCGGCGCTGCTGTTCACGGAAGCGCCACGGCTGATCGAGCTGCCACCGGCGGCCATGGACGATGCTCTTGCCCGACTCACGGGAGCGTGACACAACAGCTGCTTGAAGAAGGGCACGATCACCACCACATTTGGTGCGACAATAACTCTCGAAAGGATTTTCGCATGGCCACCGTCAAGGTCGACAAGAGCAATTTCCAGACTGATGTGCTTGACGCCAAGGAGCCGGTCGTGGTCGATTTCTGGGCGGAATGGTGCGGCCCGTGCAAGATGATCGCGCCGGCGCTGGAAGACATCGCCATCGAACTCGGCAGCAAGGTGAAGATCGCCAAGCTCAATATCGACGAGAATCCCGAGCTGGCCGCGCAGTTTGGGGTGCGCTCGATCCCGACGCTGATGATCTTCAAGGGCGGCGAAATGGCCGACATGAAGGTCGGCGCAGCCC
This sequence comes from Mesorhizobium sp. WSM4823, assembly GCF_055811195.1. Taxonomy (NCBI): domain Bacteria; kingdom Pseudomonadati; phylum Pseudomonadota; class Alphaproteobacteria; order Hyphomicrobiales; family Phyllobacteriaceae; genus Mesorhizobium; species Mesorhizobium sp. WSM4823. The sequence continues at coordinate 199,826 of NZ_JBVVQL010000004.1, read as the reverse complement.
CCAAGACGGCGCTGTCGCACTGGATCAACGGCAATCTCGCCTGATCCGACCCGAAATTCCGCAGACAAGCCCGGCCATCGCGCCGGGCTTTTCTTTGGCGTTATCGCTCAACGCCGCTGGCCCTCGCGCGCGATGCCTCCATGTCTTCTGCTTAGAGCAATCCCAGGAAAAGTGCGTAGCGGTTTTCCCGGGAAAAGCGCGTAGCGCTTTCCCTGAGGAATTGCGTAAAAACAAACACTTAGAGCGGGTCAGCGTTTCTATCAAAGCTGAACCGCTCTAGGAAAGACAGGAGAACCCCATGACCGGATCCGCCAAGGCCACCGTCTTCATCGACAATGAACGCGTCATCGTCACCGAATACCGTTTCCAGCCCGGCGACAACACCGGCTGGCATCGCCATGGCCATGACTATGTCATCGTGCCGTTGATGGACGGCAGGCTGAAGATCGTGACCAAGGACGGCGAATCCTTTGCCGAGATGAAACAGGGCGCCCCCTATTTCCGCAAGGAAGGCGTCGAGCACGACGTCATCAGCGCCAATGAAAGCGAATACGCCTTCATCGAGATCGAGCTGAAGTAGACCGGGAGCGGACCCTCGCGGCATCTCCGGTTGAGGCGGGACCGTAGAGCCCGCCTTGAATGCCACTCATATTGACGCTATACTGCGTCATAACATGCGTGAATTAAAGGAATGTGGAAATGGCTCTGGTCCAGTACGCGGACGGTGGGTTCTTTGCCCCACGAAAAATTGCCGAGGCGCTGCGCACCACCAGCGAGGAAGTGGCCCGAACTGCCGGGCTCGGTCGCGACGCCGTCCAGCGCAAGGAACGCATCCGTTCCGACAAGACGCAGCGCCGCCTGCGCGAGATGATTGAAATCATCAACAAGGTCGAACCGCGCTTTGGCTCCGCGCTGATGGCGTATGCCTGGTACCGGTCCGAGCCTCTGCCCGGCTTTTCGGGGCAGACGGCCATGCAGCTTGTGCGCGGCGGGCGGGCCGCTGAGGTGCTTGAATATGTCGATGCGATCGATGCCGGCGTTCACGCCTGACAGAGCTGATGCACTATCGCGGCAAACTGTTTCGGGCGATCAACCCGATCTACGCACGTGAACCGCTCTCAGGGCGCGGCGCCGCACTGTTCGGCGGGCGTTTCAACCCGAAAAGCATGCCGGCGCTCTACACGTCGCTGACCGTCATGATCGCTCTGCGCGAGGCCAATCAGGTCGGCAATCTCCAGCCGACGACGCTCGTTTCCTATGACGCCGAAATCGCAAGTGTTTTCGACAGCCGGGACGAGGCCGCGCTCAAAGAAGAAGGGCTGGATGCAACAGCTCTTGCTGACAGCACCTGGCGGGATCAGATGCAGGCAAGCGGAGAAGCAAGAACGCAGGCTCTGGCACGCCGATTGATCGCGAAAGGCTATCAAGCCTTGCTCGTTCGCAGCTTTGTGGCCGGCTCTGTCGAGACGGACCTCAACCTCGTTCTATGGAAATGGGGCGATGATCCCCCGTCGCAGCTCGCGCTGATCGACGACGAAGGCAGACTGTCGAGAGAAGCACAATGACGCAGCAATCCGGCTCCTCGTGAAAAGCGCCCACGACGGCTGAGCTTCTCAGAAGAATTCGTCGATCTCGCGCGCGAAACAGTATCCGCGTTGCGCGGACAACTTGCGGTTCAGGCACCGGCAAAGATCAAACCGGCGGCGTGCCGTTTTCGGCCAGGACCGCGCCGGCCAGATAGAGCGAACCGCCGATCAGGATGCGCGGCGGCGGTCCGTCCCATGTGTCGCGCAACAGCATCAGCGCATTGGCAACGGAGCTCACCGGTTCAGCCGACAGGCCAGCCTCGACGGCGCGGACCGCCAGTTCGTCATTTGGCACGCTAGCCTCGCTGAGGCTCACCGGGACCGTGTAGACATGCCGCACCAGACCTTTGAAGGCGCGGAAATAACCGCTCTGGTCCTTGGTGTTGATCATGCCGGAAATCAGGAACAGCGGCCGTGGGTTCTTTTCCTCCTGTTCGGCCAGCGCCTCGGCGACGACCACGCCGGCGCCCGGATTGTGGCCGCCGTCGAGCCAGATGTCGGCGCCCGCCGGCGCCAGTTCCGTCAGCCTGCCTGGCGGCAATTTTTGCATCCGCCCCGGCCAGGCGACATTGGCCATCGCCTTGTCGGCGACGCGATGGCTGATCTCGAAGCCCGCCGCCTTGACCGCCGCAATCGCCGCCGCCGCATTGGCGAACTGGTGGCGACCCGGCAGCCGCGGTGGCGACAGGTCCATCAATCCGTCTTCGTCCTGATAGACCATGCGGCCGTTCTCCTCGAAGGCGAGGAAATCCTGGCCATAGACGAAGGCGGGACAGTCGAGCCGCTCGGCGGTTTCGATAAGCACCTGAAGCGCCGTCTCGCTCTCCTGCGCGCCGATGACCACCGGGCAACCGCCTTTGATGATGCCGGCCTTTTCGGCAGCGATCAGTTCGACACGGTCGCCGAGAAAGGATTCGTGGTCGAGCGAGACCGGCATGATCACCGATACTGCCGGCTCGGTGATGACATTGGTGGCGTCGAAGCGGCCGCCGAGGCCGACCTCGATGATGACGGCATCTGCCGGATGTTCGGAAAACAGCAGGAACGTGACGGCGGTGAGGATTTCGAAGACGGTGATCGTCCCGCCTTCATTGGCCTTGGCGACGCGGGCGATGGCGTCGGCGAAGACATGATCCTCGACCAGCCTGCCGCCCCCCGGGGCGGGCCCCCCGGGGAGCGGCATGGAAATAGAACAAAAGTGGGGGGGGGGGGGGGGGCGGGGGGGGGCCGCGGGGGGGGGGGGGGCCCGCCGCGGCCTCTTTCATCCTTCGTGGTGGGGTGGGTGGTGTGGCGGCCCCCAAATCTCCCCCGGGGT
>NZ_JBVVQL010000004.1:175056-196915 GCF_055811195.1 Mesorhizobium sp. WSM4823 | reverse complement strand
CGGGGGTTTTGTTTTTCTACGGGGGTGTGCGCCCCGCTTTATTGGGCGTGGGCGCGGGGGGGTTGGGGGGGGGCTAATAATTTACCCTCCACCCGCCGGCCCCCGCTTGGGGGGCCCAGCCGGTAGCGCTCATGCCAGTTCACCAGATGTGGCGATGTGTGGACGTGGACGCGGTGGCCGGCTGCTTCGAGCAGCGCCCTCGAGAAGGCGGCACACGAGCCTTTGCCATTGGTGCCGGCAATGTGGATGACCGGCGGCAAATGGTCCTGCGGATTGCCCAACCGTTCCAGCAGCCGCGAAATGCGGTCGAGCGAAAGATCGAAACCTTTCGGATGGAGCGCCATCAGGCTTTCGATTTCGCGGTCGGCGGCAAGCGTCGTCATGGGAGAATCCTAGGCGTGCCACAGATGGCGCGCAATCGCGGTTCGCGACGAAGGATGTCGCGTCAGGCTTGCGGACGTGCTTCCGCCGGGATCGCCACCGGCGGCAGGATTTCCGGTTCCAGCGGTTTTTGCCCTTCGGGCAGCTTGAGCAGCATTTTCAGGAGCCGCGCGATCGTCTGGCGCATCTCCAGCCGCGACACCACCATGTCGACCATGCCGTGCTCCATCAGATACTCGGAGCGCTGGAAGCCGTCGGGCAGCTTTTCCCTGATGGTCTGCTCGATGACGCGCGGCCCGGCAAAGCCGATCAGCGCGCCGGGCTCGGCAATGTGCACGTCGCCCAGCATGGCATAGGAGGCGGTGACGCCGCCTGTGGTCGGATTGGTCAGGACGACGATATAGGGAAGACCGGCCTCTTTCAGCCGATCGACGCCAACGGTGGTCCTCGGCAATTGCATGAGCGACAGGATACCTTCCTGCATGCGGGCGCCGCCGGAGGCCGCGAACAGGATCAGCGGCCGCTTGCGTTGCAGAGCGACCTCGAAGCCACGAACGATGGCCTCCCCGGCGGCCATGCCGAGCGAGCCGCCCATGAAGGCGAAGTCCTGCACGGTCACCACCACCGGCAGCCCCTCGACGGTGCCCAGCGCATTGATGATCGCGTCCTCCAGCCCGGTCTTGGCCTTGGCGTCCTTCAGCCGGTCGGTGTAGCGCTTCTCGTCGCGGAATTTCAGCGGGTCCTGCACCACCTTGGGGTTTTCGAGCGTCTCGTATTTGCCGTCGTCGAAGAAGAATTTCAGCCGCTCCTTGGCCGAAATCTTCATGTGATGGCCGGAAGACGGGATGACGAACTGGTTCTGCTCCAGATCCTTGTGGAAGACCATCTCGCCGGTCTCGGGATCCTTGATCCAGAGATTCTCAGGCATGTCGGTACGCCGGCCGAGCATCGAATTGATCTTCGGGCGAACGTAGTTGGTGATCCAGTTCATCGCTTCGGCTCCTGTCCTGACCAAGAGGTAGGAAGACTATTCGGCGGCAGCAAGGCGAGCCGCGCGCACGCCTTGCGAAAGCCCGCTGACCAGCGTGGCGACCGCCTCGGCCGGGTCGGCGGTCTTCTCGCCCTTCGGCCCCAGCACATTGGCGACCGCATTGACGATCGCGGTGCCGACGACGACACCATCGGCATTGGCGCCGATCACGCGCGCCTGCTCGGCGGTCTTGACGCCGAAGCCGACGCAGACCGGCAGGTCGGTATGGCCCTTGATGCGCCTGACCGCCGCCGCCACCTTGCCGGTGTCGGCCAGCGCCGAGCCGGTGATGCCGGTCATCGACACGTAGTAGACGAAGCCGGAAGTGTTCTGCAGCACCTTGGGCAGGCGCTTGTCGTCGGTGGTCGGCGTCGCCAGCCGGATGAAGTTGATGCCGGCCTTCAGCGCCGGAATGCACAATTCCTCGTCCATCTCCGGCGGCAGGTCGACGACGATCAGCCCGTCTATCCCGCTTGCCAGAGCGTCGCTGAGGAAGCGTTCGACGCCGTGGATGTAGATCGGATTGTAGTAGCCCATCAAAACGATCGGCGTTTCCTGGTCGGTGGCGCGGAATTCCGACGCCATTTTCAGCGTTTTGACCAGCGTCTGGCCGCCTTTCAGCGCCCGCAGGCCGGCAGCCTGGATGGCCGGGCCGTCGGCCATCGGGTCGGAAAACGGCATGCCCATTTCGATGATGTCGGCGCCTGCCTTGGGCAGCGCCTTCATGATCGACAAAGCGGTGTCGTAGTCCGGGTCGCCGCTCATGAAATAGGTGACAAGCGCCGGGCGGCCTTCGTTCTTGAGCTTGGCCATGCGGCGGTCGATGCGGGTGGTCATGATCAGATCTCCATGCCCAGCATATTGGCCACCGTATGCACGTCCTTGTCGCCGCGGCCGGACAGGTTGACGATGACGATCTGGTCCTTGTCCATGGCGGGCACGATCTTCACCGCATGCGCGATGGCGTGGGCGGATTCGAGCGCCGGAATGATGCCTTCGACGCGCGTCGTCAGCTGAAACGCCTCTAGCGCCTCGTCATCCAGAACGGGCACATAGTCGACGCGGCCACTGTCGCGCAGCCAGGAATGTTCCGGTCCGACGCCCGGATAATCGAGGCCGGCCGAGATCGAGTGGCCGTCCATGATCTGCCCGTCGGCGTTCTGCAGGAGGTAGGTGCGGTTGCCGTGTAGCACGCCGGGCGCGCCGGCACTCATCGAGGCGCAATGCTCGATGCCGTCGAGGCCGCGGCCGCCGGCTTCGATGCCGATGATGCGCACCTCTTTGTCGTCGAGGAAGGGATGGAACAGGCCGATGGCGTTCGAGCCGCCGCCGACGGCGGCGATGATCGTGTCCGGCAGCCGGCCTTCCTGCTCGAGGATCTGGGCGCGCGCCTCGGTGCCGATCACCGACTGGAAGTCGCGCACCAGCTCCGGATAGGGATGCGGGCCGGCGGCGGTGCCGATCAGGTAATAAGTGTCCTCGACATTGGTCACCCAATCCCGAAGAGCTTCGTTCATGGCATCCTTCAGCGTGCCGTGGCCGGCAGTCACCGGCCGCACCTCGGCGCCTAGCAGCTTCATGCGGAAAACATTCGGGCTTTGCCGGGCGACGTCGGTTGCACCCATATAGACGACGCACGGAAAGCCGAAACGCGCCGCCACCGTGGCCGACGCCACGCCGTGCTGGCCGGCGCCGGTTTCGGCGATGATGCGCTTCTTGCCCATCCGCTTGGCCAGCAGGATCTGGCCGAGGCAGTTGTTGATCTTGTGCGAGCCGGTGTGGTTCAAATCCTCGCGCTTGAAATAGACTTTCGCGCCGCCGCCCAGGCCCTTCGCGGCGGAAACCTCACGAAGATGCCTGGTCAGGCCCTCGGCGAAATAAAGCTTCGACGGCCGCCCGGCATAGTGGGTCGAAAGATCAGTCAGCTCGGCCTTGAAGTCCGGGTCGTTTTTGACCTCGTTCCAGTGCCGCTCCAGGTCGAGGATCAGCGGCATCAGCGTCTCGGCGACGAAGCGGCCGCCAAAGATGCCGAACATGCCCTGTTCGTCGGGTCCGGTGCGGAAGGAATTGGGTGTCGCCGGCTTGTTCATCGCCGATCTCCTGGCTTTGTAGTTGGAGCGATCAAGCTGCGCGGGTGTTCCGCGCGGCTCTGACGGCCCGGAAAAACTGTTCGATCAGCGCCGGATCCTTGACGCCCGGCGCGCTTTCCACGCCCGAGGAAATGTCTAATCCGGGCGGATTTGCAAGCCGAAGGGCATCGCCGATATTGGCGGCGTTGAGCCCACCGGAAAGCATGTAATCGACGCCTGCGTCAAGGCCGGCCAGAATGCGCCAGTCGAAGGCAACGCCGTTGCCGCCCGGCAGTTCCGAACCCTTCGGCGGCTTGGCGTCGAACAGGAAGCGGTCGGCAATGCCGATGAAGGGTTTTAGCCGTTCCAGATCGGCAGCCTCGCCGACCGACAGCGCCTTCATCACCGGCAGGCCATGGCGGGCCTTGAGTCCGGCCACCCGCTCTGGCGTTTCCGAACCATGCAGCTGTAGCATGTCGGGCTGCATCTTTTCGACGATTTCGTCCAGAAACGCATCGCCGGCGTCGACCGTCACGGCAACCGCCCTGGCCTTGCCGACTGCCGCTTCACGCAACCGGCCGGCTTCCGTAGGCTCGACATAACGCGGGCTTTTGGCAAAGAAAATGAAGCCGACATGGCTGGCGCCGCCGGCCAATGCCGCGGCCAATGCCTTGTCGGTCTTCAATCCGCATATCTTGATGTCGAGCGCCATGGCGCGGGATTGGCACGAAACGGCAAAAGAGTCGAGAAAAAGCATCCTGTTTGCCGGCGTTGGAAATAGCCCTAGTTTCAATGGATGGATGAAAGGCGGGAGCAAACCATGACGGACAAGACAGTTGCAGAGCTCAGGCAAAAGATCGCGCAGGCCCGCGAGGTCATTGCGCATTTAATGGACAAGGCCGCCTTCAACGGCGCCGAGGCACACCGCGCGCTCGCCTATTTCAGCAACGATGAATTCGAGAGGAATTTTTTGCCTTGGCCGCGCCATGGCGAAGAGGGGATGCGGCCGGAAGAACTCAACGCCGCGAACGACGATTGAGCGGCAGGCGAATGCGGTGACATCCGAGCGGCAGTGCAAAACCTTGATGCGCTCCGGTCGTCGAGCTTGACCGAGAGGTAGTGGGCGATCCTGCTCGGAGGCCTTCTCCCCGGAACAGAAATCTCACTCTCGCCAGATTCACAAAATCCCATACCTTATAAAGTCTATATTTTTTATACACTTTAATCCGGCCAGCGCTCAAACGCCGCATGACGCAAGCCGGGATCGCATTTTCATGAACAGACGTACGTTTCTCTCCTTTGCCTCTACATTCTCGCTTGGGCTTGCCTTCGGCCTCCCGGCAAGGGCGGCGTTGACCGAGGATCCGGACACAACGCTTGCCGTCGCCGACCAGAGCGAATTCGTGCGGAACCTCCTCGACGCCAGCGGCGAGGCTTCGAAACTCGGCTTCAAGGGAAGTTTTCCGAATTTTGCAGGTGGCCCGGCCATTCTCGAGGCAATGCGCGCGGGCGCTCTGGACATCGCCTATGTCGGCGACACTCCGCCGATCCAGGCGCGAGCGGCAGGGACGCTGCTGCCGATCGTCGGCACGTTTACGCGTAAGGTTGCACAATACCGCCTTACCAGCCGTCCGGGACTAGTCATCCACAAGTTGGCGGAGCTGAAAGGCAAAAAGCTAAGCTATGTCGAAGGATCCGGACGCCAGGTCTTCCTGATCGAGGCCCTGAACCGCGCGGGCGTCTCGGTGAAAGATGTCGAGCTCGTGAACCTTCGCGTTGCGGATCTGCCAGATGCGATTCGATCCGGGGCGGTTGATGTCGCCGTGCTTACGGAGCCCCACATAACGCGCCTTGTCAAACAGGTAGGCGCTTCCCCGGTTCTCGACCCCCTGGAGCGTCAGATTCTGCCTAGCACCAGCTATTTCTACGCCCGGCCCGAAGTTCTGGCCGATCCCGGGAAGGCGGCAGCCATCGGGAGCTTCCTTGGCGCATTTGCGCGCGCGGCCAAATGGACCAACGCGAACAGGCAAGCTTGGGCGAAATATTACTATACCGACTTCCAGCGCATCACTCCGGACGACACCGCCGCTATCGTTGCGGGCGAATCTCCGCTCGAAATGCAAACCGCGGCGGAGGCAATTCCCCATCATCAGAAGCTGATCGACATCCTTTATCAGGCCGGATCGCTCAAGGAGCGCTTCGACGCGAAGACGTCTTTCGTCGACACCTACGATTCGATCGTATCAGCCGAGCGCTGAAACGAGCCTTGCGCCGGAAAGATAAGTAGGAGGAACCGTGACAGAGTTCATTTCGGACCGTCCCTTTCCGGCAAGTGTCCGCAAGCCCTCGGCAAGCGTCGGCCGCGAAGCCATGGGAAGCGTACGCCTCGTGCCGTCTCGCCTTCCCCCGGGTGCGAGGTTGCTTGGTCCCGCTCTCGTGGTCCTGGTTTGGGAGGCAGCGTCCCGCATGGGCATTCTTTCTCCCTATACGCTGACGGCACCCTCCACGGCGGTCGTGACGGGCTATCAACTGTTGGCGGACGGCACCTTGCTGCCGCATCTGCTGGCTTCGGCCGGGCGTGCCTATACAGGACTTTTCCTCGGCGTCACGGTTGGTGTTGTCCTGGCGCTTCTTTCCGGCCTGACGCGGAGCGGCGAGGCACTTATTGACGGAGTCGTGCAGATAAAACGCGCGGTTCCGACGCTGGCATTGGTCCCTCTTGTCATCATCTGGCTGGGGATCGGCGAGGCCATGAAGATATTCCTGATCTTCACTGCTGTCCTCGTGCCCGTCTACATCAATACCCACGCGGCACTCAGAGGCATAGACATCGGCCATGTCGAACTGGCCCGAACCCTTGGCCTGACGCGCTCCGAATTCATACGCAAGGTCGCACTTCCCGGTGCTCTGCCCGGCTTCTTCGTGTCGTTGCGCCTTGCCGTCACGCTCTGCTGGACGGCGCTGGTCGTTCTTGAGCTGATCAACACCCAGACCGGCATCGGTTACCTGATGAACCGCGCCCGCGACTGGGGACAGACCGACGTGATCGTGGTCGGGATATTCATCTACGCAATTCTTGGACTCGTCTCCGACGCCCTCGTTCGGCTGATCGAAGCGCGGATGCTCGCCTATCGGCGGGTTCTGGGAACATGACCATTCACGCTCTCTCGTTCGGGCCGGTGTCCTTGCGCAACTTGTCCAGGGGTTTCGGACAAAAGACGATCCTGAATGACATAACGCTCGACATACCGAGGGGCCAGTTCGTGGCGCTTCTCGGCGAATCCGGCTCCGGAAAAACGACCCTTTTGCGCGCGCTTGCCGGTCTCGATGACGATGCGGTAACGCAAGGGGATTTCCGCACCCCCCGGAACACTTCCGTTCTGTTTCAGGATGCAAGGCTTCTGCCCTGGATGAGCGTCATCGACAACCTGACGCTTGGCCTGAGAAGGTCCGATGCAAAAGTCGCAGCCTCCGCCATGCTGGATTCCGTGGGGCTCGGCGACAAGGCGGATGTCTGGCCCGCCACGCTGTCCGGCGGCCAGAAGCAGCGGGCGGCGCTGGCGCGTTCCCTGCTTCGCCAGCCGGAACTCCTGCTCGCCGACGAGCCGTTCGGCGCGCTCGATGCGTTAACCCGCATGCGCATGCATGGCCTGTTGTTCCGTCTGGTCGAACGGCGCAAGCCGACGGTTGTCCTCGTCACGCATGATGTCGACGAGGCCCTGCTTCTGTCCGATCGGATACTTGTTCTGAAAGACGGCCGGATCGCCGAAGACCATCAAGTCGCCCTGCCGCATCCCCGAAGCACTGGCAACCCGACCTTTGTCGAACTCCGACAGACCCTGCTGCGCAGTCTCGGCGTTGAAACCAATCTAGTGTGAGAGAAGCTCCATGACGCGTAAAATGCATTTCAACCTTTTCCTGATGCCGCGCGGACACCACGAGGGCGCCTGGCGCCATCCGGATTCAACGCGCCGCGCCCTTACCGATCTGGAACTCTATGTCGAGGCCGCCCGGATCGCCGAAGCGGCGAAATTTGACGCCATATTCCTCGCAGACGTTCTGGTTGCGCCCAATAATGGTGGCCTGGTAGCGTCGGGCGCTCTCGAGCCGATCACGCTTCTTTCAGCTCTGGCCGCCCGCACCAGCCAGATCGGCCTCATCGGCACCGCATCCACCACCTACAGCCTGCCCTTCACGCATGCTCGCCAGTTCGCCTCCCTCGACCACCTGTCCGGTGGACGCGCAGGCTGGAACATCGTCACCTCCTGGGCACCCCAGGCGGGCGCCAACTATGGTCTGGAGCAGGATGTCGCCCATGGCGATCGCTACGCGCTTGCGGAAGAATTCGTGGAGGCGGTCGATGCCCTATGGCGCAGCTTTCCTGTGGAGGCCATTCTGGATGACCGGGACGCCGGACAGTATCTCGATCCGGCGCTGGTACAGCCGGCAAACTATCGCGGCACCCATTTCCGCACGCACGGACCGCTCAACGTACCAAGCAGCCCGCAAGGGCGGCCGGTATACGTGCAGGCGGGACAATCGGAATCCGGGCGCGCCTTCGCGGCGCGATGGGCGGAAGCCATTTTCACCGCGCACCTTGTGAAGGAAACTGCGCAATCGTTCTACTCGGACGTGAAAGGGCGTGCGGCCGCTTTCGGTCGTCGCCCGCAGGATATCGTAGTTCTGCCCGGCATCAGCGCCGCAATCGGATCGACTACCCACGAAGCAAAGCAAGTCTGGGAAGAACTCGACGCGCTGACAAGCCCGCAGGTCGGGCTGGCCCGCCTAGCGGCGCGATTCGGCGGTCATGACTTCTCCGGTGTTCCGCTTGACCGGCCACTGACACGCGGTGATTTTCCCGACCCTTCCCAGGTGGAGGCGTCCAGAAGCCGGGCGACCGGCTATATCGACGTCGCGCTGAAGGAGGAACTCACTTTGCGCCAGTTGCTACAGAAGCTGGCTGGCGCACGCGGGCACTTCACGGCGACGGGAACGCCGGAGCAAGTTGCTGACATTATTGAAGACTGGTTCCACGCCGGCGCGGCCGACGGCTTCAACGTCATGCCGCCGATCGTGCATAAGCAGTTCGAGCTGTTCGCGGCGGAGGTGGTGCCGATCTTGCGCAAACGCGGATTGTTCCGCGACGATTACGAAGGAACGACCCTTCGCTCACATTTCGGGCTGAACCCTATCCAGCAGGATATCCCATTCGCCCATTCGGCATGATCAGCAAGGCGCCTGTCGGCCATCACCGCGGACAGAATATCAAACCTTGATTCTGGATGAACAATTTGAACGACATTAGCTGGCTGAAGGACATTAGCTGGTCATCTACTCGAACATGATCGCTTGCAGCGCCCCGCCATTGCGTTTGAGCCAGTCCTTGCAGCGCTCGGTGTCAGGGCAGAGCTGCTCGCATAATTTCCAGAATTTCGGGCCGTGGTTCATCTCCTTGAGATGCGCCACCTCATGCGCGACGAGGTAGTTAATGACCGGTCGCGGCGCCATCATGATGCGCCAGGAGAAGGACAGATTGCCGTCGGAGGTGCACGATCCCCAGCGGCTCGACGTGTCCTTGAAGCGGATCGCCTTGGCGCGCCTGCCGACCGCGCCGGTGTGCTTGACCACCAGCGCCTCGATCTCGCGCTTGGCTTCTCGCTTGAGAAAGTCGGCGATGCGGCGCGGCAGGTGCACACGGTCGCCATGCACGATCATCAGCGGACCGCGTTCGTCGCGCGACAGCGTGACGGTGCCGCGTTTCGAAGGCTCATGAACGATGCGGTGCGGCACGCCGCGCACCGGTATTTTGATACCGGGCCGCACCTGCGGCCGGTTCGGCACCTTAGCCAGGCGCTGCTCCAGCCAGTCCTGATGGCGGTCCAGGAATTTTTCGACCTCGCCACGGCGCAGGCCCGGCGGTACGGTGATGCGCAAGCCGCGGCCGCCGGAATCGATGCGCAGCGTCAGGCGCCGCGCCCGGTCGCTCTCGACGATCTTGAGCGGCAGCGTGCGGCCGGCAACACAATGCTCTCGCTCCACGACTGGAGCGGCCCTGGGTTTGGTCAGGTTGCGGAAGAAGCCGAATGACATGGCCGGACGATACGCGATTCGAGGAAAACGAATAGAACAAAAAAGAAACGGCGCCGCTGACGCGACGCCGTTTTTGATTATTTATCGGGGCAAGGCGCTTACTCGTCCAGTAGCCCTGGCGTGGATTTGCCACCGCGTTTGCCGGTCCCCGTCGAACCGGTCGATCCACCGGTGGTAGGCGACGTCGACTTATTGCGGTTCGCCATGAAGCGGTCGAACTCTTCCTGGTCCTTGGCGCGACGCAATTCCCTGGCATATTCGTCGAACTCGCTCAGCATCTCGTCGAGCTTGCGGCGCTCTTCATTGAGCCGCTCGAGTTCCTTTTCGCGCCAGTCGTCGAAAGCGACGTTGCCGGTGCGGGCGGAGCCGTGGCCCCAGCGCGCGGCCTTATCGGAACCGCGGCGGCAGCCGGCGAAGATGCCGTCGGTGGCGCGGTTGACGTCGCGCTTGAAGCCGTCAAGCCGATCACCCCAGATGATGTAGGCGAGCATGGCGAGGCCGAGCGGCCAGAACACCATGAAGCCGATCACCATCAGTGCGATGGTCGCCGGCGTCCAGGCCGGACGGATCAATGCAGATGTGTTCATTTCTCCCAATCCTTCAGTTGGAGACAGCCAATCCCGGCTGCGTGGAATCGAAATGGGAAGGGAAAAACGACGATTCAAGACAGTGTCAGCCAAAACCGGACAAGCATCTGAAATGATTATCGCTTTTTGAGTGTTTCAAGGAAAAGTACGACCAGGCCCGCAATCAGGCCCCAGAACGCCGCGCCGACGCCAAACAGCGTCAGCCCCGAGGCGGTGACGGCAAAGGTGACGGTGGCGGCCATGCGCTCGCCGTCTTCCTGCAAGGCGATCGACAGCGCGTTGGCAAGCGGCGCCATCAGCGCCAGTCCGGCAACCAGCACGATCAGGCTCTGCGGCAGCACGGCGAAGATCGCCACCAGCGAGGCGCCGAAAATGGCGAAGACGAAATAGGCAAGCGCGTAGAAGGGCCCGGTCTTCCAGCGTTCGCCCGGGTCGGGATGCACGTCGGGGCCGGTGCAGATCGCCGCCGAGATCGCCGCCAGATTGGTGGTCGATGCTCCGAACGGCGCCGAGAGCAGCGAAAACAGGCCGGTGACGCCGATCAGCAGGCCGGGGTCTGGGTGATAGCCCGCGGCTCTCAGCACGGCGAGGCCGGACAGGTTCTGCGAGGCCATGGTGACCAGATAAAGCGGCAGCGCCAGGCCGATGATTGCCGTGACGGTGAACTGCGGCGCAATCAGCGTCAATGTCGAAAGTTCCGGCGTCGGCAGGCCGCCGACCCGGCCGGTGAGGAAGGCGGCAGCGCCGCCGCCGATCAGCACCGCCAGCACCGAGAGCGCCGGATTGAACAGGCGGATGACAAAGAAGGCGGCGATCAGCGGCAGGATCAGCCACGGGTCGGCGGGAATGGCCTTCACCGCGTTGATGGCGAAAGTGACGACGATGCCGGCCAGCATCCCCGACGCGACCGAGGCCGGTATCCTGGCGATCAGCTTGGTCAAAGGCTTGAACAGGCCGGTGGCAATCAGCAAAATCCCGGTGACGATGAAGGCGCCGACGGCCTCGCCGATCGAAAAGCCGCTCGATGCCGCGATCAGCGCCACCCCCGGCGTCGACCATGCGGCGATGACCGGCATCCTGGTGCGCCATGACAGCCATAGGCTCTCGATCGCCATGGCCAGGCAGATCGCCGTCACCCAGCTTGCGGTTTCGACCTGTGTCGCGCCCACTGCCTTGGCGGCGGCGATGAGGATGGCCAGCGTGCCGCCGAAGCCGACGATTGCCGCGACGAAGGCGGATACCGGAATGGAAATGCGCATGTCTCTAGCCTGCCTGCCGCACCATGGCGTCGACCGCCCGCACCAGCATGTCGAGATCCTGCGGCCGCGACAGGCGGTGGTCGCCGTCGGGGATCAGCGACAGCGTGACGTCGTCGGCCGGCAGCAGGCCGACCAGTTTCAGCGCATGGCTCGACGGCACGTCCGCATCGGCCAGCCCTTGCAATATATGGACGGGGCAATGGGTGTCGATCGGCCCGTTCATTGTCAGGTTGTTGCGGCCGTCCTCGATCAGCGCACGGGTATAGATGTAAGGCTCGGCCGAATAGTCCGACGGCTCCTCGAAGAAGCCCTTTTTGGCAAGATCGCGCTTCTGCGCTTTGGTCAGCGCCGGCTCGATCAGCTCTGCCGTGAAATCCGGCGCCGGCGCCAGAAGCACCAGGCCGGCGATGCGGTTCTCGCCTGCCTTTTGCAATTCCTGGACTATGCGCAGTGCGATCCACGCACCCATTGAGGACCCGACCAGGATTTGCCTGCCTTGCGTGAAATGACGGAAGACGGCGAGGCTTTGCGAAAGCCATTTCGAGATGGTGCCGTCGGCAAAGGCGCCACCCGATTCGCCATGGCCGGAATAGTCATGGCGCAGGAAAGCACGGCCTTGCCCGCTCGCCCATTCCGACAGCGTCTCGGCCTTGGTGCCCAGCATGTCGGACTTGTAGCCGCCGAGCCAGACAATGCCAGGTGCTGCACCCGCAGTGCGCCTGGCGGCGATGCTGGTTCCGTCGACATCGAG
Organism: Mesorhizobium sp. WSM4823; assembly: GCF_055811195.1. Lineage (NCBI taxonomy): Bacteria > Pseudomonadati > Pseudomonadota > Alphaproteobacteria > Hyphomicrobiales > Phyllobacteriaceae > Mesorhizobium > Mesorhizobium sp. WSM4823. The sequence goes on along the minus strand of NZ_JBVVQL010000004.1, from coordinate 184,748 downwards.
AAAAACCGGTGCGGCCATGGCTAACTCCTTGCGCAGGTCTTTTGCCACAGCTGGCGGTTCGACGAAAAGTGCTCGGCAACTTTCTTCGTTTGGTGCAGGGGCTGCAGTCAGGGAACAGGTGATTTCCTGTGAACGCTGTGCTATTGACTCCGGCCGCGCGCTCACCACATTGGCGCGTTCACAATCTCGAACTGAAAAACCCTGAACGAAACGGCTCAAGGAGACCACGACCATTCGCAGACCTTTCAAAGCAACGGCGCCCACCAAGGAGGGCCCGCGCTCCAACCGTGACATCCGGGTTCCCCGGGTCCAGCTTATCGACGCCGAAGGCCAGAACCACGGCGATGTCTCCATCAACGACGCATTGCTGCTCGCCGAAGAGGCTGGGCTCGATCTGGTCGAGATATCCCCCAACGCAGTGCCGCCCGTCGTAAAAATCCTCGATCTCGGCAAGCTGAAATACGCCAACCAGAAGAAGGCGGCCGAGGCGCGCAAGAACCAGAAGGTCATCGAGATCAAGGAGATCAAGATGCGCCCGAATATCGACAGCCATGATTACGAGACCAAGATGAAAGCCGTCCGGCGGTTTTTCGAGGAAGGTGACAAGGTCAAGCTGACATTGCGCTTTCGCGGCCGCGAGATGGCGCATATGGAACTCGGCATGCAGCTTCTGAACAAGGTTCGCGAGGAAGTGGCGCCGATCGCCAAAGTCGAAGCCGAACCGAAGCTCGAGGGCCGCCAGATGATGATGGTGCTGGCACCCCGCTAAAAGCGATCCCGTCAAAGCAAAGGCCGCTTCGGCGGCCTTTTGTTTTTATCTTCGCCATGATTTCTCCGCAAGTTGCCCATGATTTCTCCGCAAGTTGCATCGACAAGGAACCTGGTTGCCGGTCCTCGCGGCAAAGGATTGTTCCATGGCCGCTGCAGCACGCTCTCCGATCGAAAAATCGTTCGACGAAATGGGCCGCTATCAGCGGCGCCGGCGCATCCTGCTGGCGCTGCTGGTTGGCGTTTTTTGCGCTTTGCTGATCTTCGGCGGCTCCGCGCACGATGAGCTTGGCCACGAACGCATAGAGGGGCAGTACGGCGTCGCCCTGATACTGATCGGGATCGGCGGCCGGCTCTGGTCGATCCTCTATATCGGCGACCGCAAGTCGGCCGAAGTGGTTACTACCGGTCCATATTCGGTGATGCGCAACCCGCTGTATTTTTTCTCCACCGTAGCGGCCGCCGGCATCGGCGCCCAGACCGGCAGCGTGATCGTCTCGGTGGCGTCGGCGGTGTTGTGCGCGGCTGCGTTCTACATCGTCACGCTGCGCGAGGAACGGCATTTGACGACCGTGCTCGGGGCGCCGTACAGGGACTACCTCGCCCGGGTGCCGCGGTTTTTTCCCAATCCCCGGCTTTTTCGCGATCAGGCTAAGGTCACCTTCACACCGCGCGTCTTCAATCACACGCTGCGCGACGGCTTGATGTTCCTGGCTTCCATACCGTTTTTCGAACTCATCGAGTCCGGACAGGAAAGCGGTGTAATTCCCGTCCTCTTCTGGCTGTACTGAGCTGGCGGATGGGCGGACAAACAGGCGACATGCATTAAATCCGCCTGAATTATCCTGCAAGGCGTCCCGGCGATCGGCGGGGCGCCTGTTTTCTTGGCAAGACGCTGCGATCGCCGGCAAAGTTCCTCGACGATCGGATTCCTGACATGCTCAACCAAGTCAAATCGGCCCAGGCCGAGCAACTGCAGGCCAGCAATACGCTGGGCAGCTATCAGCACGCGCGCAGGATGGTACTTGCTGCGCTGGTGGTCGTCATGCTCGCGGCGCTGCTGTTCGGTCAGTCTGCTTTTCCTCCCGAAAGCGTGCCGCACGAAACGATCGAAATGGTCGGCGTCCTGCTGATCTTTCTCGGCATTGCCGGGCGCCTGTGGTCGACGCTGTATATCGGCGGACGCAAATCCGCCGAGGTGGTGACCGGCGGGCCCTATTCGATCACCCGCAATCCGCTCTATGTCTTCTCCTCGCTGGCTGCCGCCGGCGTCGGCGCCCAAATGGGCTCGATTACCGCGGCGATCGGCTTCGCGGTGATTTGCGCCGCCGCCTTTCATGTCGTCATCCTGCGCGAAGAGAAGTTCCTCAAGCAGGCCCTCGGTGCTCCATTCCAGGCCTATATGGCGCGGGTGCCGCGCTTCTTCCCGAAGCTTTCGCTGTATCAGGAAGGCGACACCGGCAGCTTCAAGCCACGCCTGTTGCGGATAACACTGCTGGACGGGCTGGTGTTCCTCGCGGCTTTGCCGTTTTTTGAATCGATCGACGGCGCCCAGCAATCTGGCATACTGCCGGTGCTGTTCCGTTTCCCATAAGCACCGGTGTTGCTAAGCACTGGGTGTTGCGCACAGGCCCGCTTTGACGTATAGGACCGCCGTTCCCAAAAACCGCCCGGCAGGGCATGCCGTGGCGGTTTCATTTGCTTTTCGGGCTTTGGTCGGCCTGAAGCGAACAAAAAGCGCGATGATGCGCACATAAACGGAGTAGCAAAATGCCCAAGATGAAGACCAAATCGGCCGCCAAGAAGCGGTTCAAGATCACAGGTACGGGTAAAGTCCTGTCGGCTGCGGCCGGCAAGCGTCACGGCATGATCAAGCGTTCCAACAAGTTCATTCGAAATGCCCGCGGCACGATGGTTCTGGCTGAACCGGATGGCAAGAAGGTCATCAAGAATTTTCTGCCGAACGGCCTCTAAGGCATTCGGTCTGGACACGCATTTGTTTAACGCAATTCCGAACGGAAAACCGCTAGGCACTTTTCCTGGAATTGCTTTTAAGGAGATCATGACATGGCACGCGTAAAAAGAGGCGTCACCTCGCACGCCAAGCACAAGAAGGTCCTGAAAGCCGCCAAGGGTTTCTACGGCCGCCGCAAGAATACCATCCGCATCGCCAAGCAGGCGGTGGAAAAGTCGCTGCAGTATGCCTACCGCGACCGCAAGAACCGCAAGCGCTCGTTCCGCGCGCTGTGGATCCAGCGCATCAATGCCGCGACCCACGAGCATGGCCTGACCTATGGCCGTTTCATCGACGGTCTCAACAAGGCCGGCATCGAGATCGACCGCAAGATTCTGTCGGACATGGCCATCCATGAGCCGCAGGCATTTGCCGCACTTGTGGCCAAGGCCAAGGTCGCGCTCGAATACCTCAAGAACACCACGCCGAACGCTTTTGAAAGCGCTGTCGCCTAAGCCAGCGCTTCCCAAGCATTCGCAATTCTGATTTTGGGGAACCCGCGCTGGCACGGCTGGCGCGGGTTTTCTTTGCTCCCAATCGAGTCGAAACATGAGTGACATGGAAACTCTCGAAAATTCCCTGATGACCGACATTGCGTCGGCCACCGACGAGCAGGCGATCGAAGCCGTTCGCGTCGCTGCCCTCGGTAAGAAGGGCTCGGTCTCCGAAATGCTGAAGACGCTCGGCACGATGAGCGCAGAAGAGCGCCAGATAAAGGGCCCGGCCATCAACGGCCTCAAGAACCGCGTCACCGAGGCGCTTACCGCGCGCCGCGCCGAGCTGAAGGATGTGGCGATCGCGTCACGGCTCGCGGCGGAAAAGGTCGACGTGACGCTGCCGGTGCGGCAATCACCAGCCGAGCGCGGCCGCATCCATCCGATCAGCCAGGTCAGCGACGAAATCGCCGCGATCTTCGGCGATCTCGGTTTTGCCATCGCCGAAGGTCCCGATATCGAGACCGATTACTACAATTTCACCGCGCTGAACTTCCCGGAAGGACATCCGGCGCGCGAGATGCACGACACCTTCTTCTTCCAGGCGGATGAGAAGGGCGAGCGCAAGCTTTTGCGCACCCACACCTCGCCGGTGCAGATCCGCACCATGGAGGTGCAGAAGCCGCCGATCCGTATCGTCATTCCCGGAAAGACCTACCGGCAGGATTCCGATGCCACCCATTCGCCGATGTTCCATCAGGTCGAGGGGCTGGTGATCGACAAGACGGCCAATGTTGCCAACATGAAATGGGTGCTGGAGGAGTTCTGCAAGGCCTTCTTCGAGGTGCCACAGGTCAAGATGCGCTTCCGGCCGTCCTTCTTCCCGTTCACCGAACCAAGCATGGAGGTCGACATCCAGTGCGACCGTTCGCGGCCGGGCGAGGTGCGCTTCGGCGAAGGCTCCGACTGGATGGAGATCCTCGGCTGCGGCATGGTGCACCCCAATGTGCTCAGATATGGCGGGCTCGATCCCGACGAGTATCAGGGCTTTGCCTGGGGCATGGGCATCGATCGCATCGCCATGCTGAAATACGGCATGCCGGACCTGCGCGCCTTCTTCGACGCCGATGTGCGCTGGCTGTCGCATTACGGCTTCCGGCCGCTCGACATGCCGACGCTGTTCGCAGGCTTGAGCGCATGACAGCGGCCCACATCGGCGGCTGCCGCTGCGGCGCCGTGCGGTTCGAGGCTTCGGCCGAACCGCACCATGTCAGCTATTGCCATTGCGGCGATTGCCGGCGGGCCAGCGGCGCGCCGGTGTCGGCCTTTGTCGGGTTCCTGACTGAGCAGATCACCTTCACGGGCAAGGCGCTGAAGATGTTCGAGAACGGGTCGGTGACGCGCTCCTTTTGCGGCGTCTGCGGCTCGCCGATCGCCTATGTCGACGAGCGGCTGGCCGACCACATTTATTTCATGCTCGGCGCCATGGACATGCCGGCCTATTTCAAGCCGACGCACCACACCCATGTGCGCGAGCAGCTTCCCTTCGTTCACATGCCGGACGACTTGCCGAGACATCTGAAGACCAGCGTGCCCAGACCTGCCAACTTGCAAAGTCCTGATGGGCAAAGACCAGACGGAACACAGTCATGAAATTCACTCTCTCCTGGCTCAAGGATCATCTCGAGACCGACGCCTCGCTGGCCGAGATCGTCGAGCGGCTGACCTCGATCGGCCTCGAAGTCGAGCATGTCGACGACAAATCGAGCCTGAAACCCTTCGTCATCGCCAAAGTGCTGACGGCGGTGCAGCACCCCGACGCCGACCGGCTGCGCGTGCTGACCGTCGATACCGGCGACGGCAAGCCCCCTGTGCAGGTTGTGTGTGGAGCGCCGAATGCCCGCGCGGGCCTGATCGGCGCCTTTGCAGCACCCGGCACCTATGTTCCCGGCATCGACGTGACGCTGACCGTCGGCAAGATCCGCGGCGTCGAAAGTCACGGCATGATGTGCTCTGAGCGCGAGCTCGAACTTTCCGACGAGCATGACGGCATCATCGACCTGCCGGAAGATGCGCCGGTCGGCACCAGCTACGCCGCCTATGCCCATCTCGACGATCCGTTGATCGAGATCAACCTGACGCCGAACCGGCCGGACGCAACCAGCGTCTACGGCATCGCCCGCGATCTGGCGGCGAGTGGGCTCGGCCGCCTCGTCGGCGGCGCCATCATGCCGCATGCCGGCAGCGGCATGTGCCCGGTGAAGGTGACGATCGAGGCGCCGGAGCTCTGCCCCGGCTTCGCGCTGCGCCTGGTGAGCGGCGTTAAGAACGGCCCGTCGCCGAAATGGCTGCAGCAGCGTCTGATCGCAATTGGTCTGAGGCCGATCAGCGCGTTGGTCGACATCACCAATTACGTCACCTTCGACCGCGGCCGGCCGCTGCATGTGTTCGATGCGAACAAGGTTGCCGGCAACCTTACCGTGCGCCGGGCGCGCGACGGCGAAAGGGTGCTGGCGCTCGATGGCCGCGAATACACGCTGACGCCCGAAATGTGCGTCATCGCCGACGAGGACGGCGTCGAATCCATCGCTGGCATCATGGGCGGCGAGCATTCCGGCTGCGACGAGAACACGTCAGACGTGCTGATCGAATCGGCGCTTTGGGATCCGATCACCACGGCCCGCACCGGCCGGTCTCTCGGCATCATCAGCGATGCGCGCTACCGGTTCGAGCGCGGGGTCGACCCCGAATTCATGGTCCCGGGGATAGAGCTGGCGACCAAGCTGGTGCTTGAGTTCTGCGGCGGCACGCCGAGCGAAACCGAAGTCGTCGGCTATGCCGGCCATGTCGAGAAGATCGTTTCCTTCCCGCTGTCGGAAGTGAGGCGGCTGACCGGCATCGAGGTGCCGAGGGACGAGAGCCTCGGCATCCTCGCCCGCCTCGGCTTCAAGCCGGATGGCGCGGGTGATGTCGTCGATGTCGCTGTGCCGTCCTGGCGGCCGGATGTCGACGGCAAGGCCGATCTGGTCGAGGAGGTCATGCGCATCCATGGCGTCGACAACATCGCCCCGCAGCCGCTCGGCGCCCATGATGCCGTCAACGCCAAGATCCTGACTGTGCTGCAGGTCCGCACCCGCGCTGCCAAACGGGCGCTGGCGGTACGCGGCATGATGGAGGCCGTCACCTGGTCGTTCATCCCGGCAAAACATGCCGAGCTGTTCGGCGGTGGCCAGACCGCGCTCAAGCTCGCCAATCCGATCGCCGCCGACATGTCGGACATGCGGCCGTCGCTGCTGCCCGGCCTGATTGCCGCCGCGCAGCGCAATGCCGACAAGGGGATCGGCGATGTCGCGCTGTTCGAGGTGTCGGGTGCCTATGAGGGCGATGCGGCCGACCAGCAGCGGCGCGTCGCCGCCGGGGTGCGGCGCGGCACGGCCAAGCTCGACGGTTCCGGCCGCCATTGGGCCGGCAATGCCGGCGCTGTCGGCGTGTTCGACGCCAAGGCAGACGCGATCGCAGCACTGGAAGCGTGCGGCGCGCCGGTCGAGCGGCTGCAGATCGAGGCCGGTGGCCCGGCCTGGTATCACCCCGGCCGTTCCGGCACGATCAAGCTCGGGCCCAAAGTCGTTCTCGGCACCTTCGGTGAATTCCACCCGAAGACGCTCGAAGGGCTGGATGTTTCCGGGCCGCTCTGCGGCTTCGAGATTTTCGTCGACGCCGTGCCCGAGCCGAAGGCCAGGCCGACGCGGACAAAACCGAGGCTGGACCTGTCCGCCTTCCAGGCGGTCAAGCGCGATTTCGCCTTCGTCGTCGACAAGGCGGTCGAAGCCGCCACGCTGACCCGTGCCGCCCTTGCCGCCGACAAGAAGCTGATCACCAACGTCTCGGTCTTCGATGTTTTCGAAGGAGCGTCGCTGGGTGCTGCCAAGAAATCGATCGCCATCGAGGTGTCGATCCAGCCGATCGAAAAAACGCTGACCGACGAGGATTTCGAGGCGCTGGCAAAGCGCATCGTCGAGAATGTGCACAAGCAGACCGGCGGCGTACTGCGCGGCTGAGCTTGCGGATGCCCGGCGATCGCCTTCCAAAGGTGATGGACCATAGAGGCCTGACATGCCCGCGGGACAGTACCCCCCTCTGTCCTGCCGGACATCTCCCCCGCAAGGGGGGATCGGATGTCACACCGGCTTTCGCCAATCACCAACGTTGAAGGAAGGCGCTAGCAGTGGAGCTGCCAATCTCCCTCCTTGCGGGGGAGATGTCCGGTAGGACAGAGGGGGGGGTGCCTCGCGCCAACGTCTCGCAACTTTTTCACCGCGACACGCAAAAAAGAGGCGCCGAAGCGCCCCTTTCCTTGACAGCGTTTCACCCATTCACCAGCGCCAGTGCCGCTTCGGTGTAGCGCTTGCCAACAACCTTGTCCGGCGACAGCGCGTCGCCGATGGCCGCCACCTCGGCTTGGCTCAGCGCAATCTGTGCCGCCGCGGCGTTCTGCTCCAAATGGCGGATTTTTCGCGCGCCGGGGATCGGCACGATGAAATCGCCCTGGTGCAGCACCCAGGCGAGCGCCAGTTGCGCCGGTGTCACGCCCTTCTGCGCCGCCATTGTCTCCAGCGTGGCGATAACAGCCGCGTTGGCAGCCATGGCGTCGGCCTGGAAACGCGGCAAAGTGAGGCGCCAGTCGCCGGCGTCGAGAGCGTCGGGCTTGGCGATCGTGCCGGTCAGCAGGCCGCGGCCGAGCGGGCTGTAGGGAACGAAGCCGATGCCGAGTTCGCGGCAGACGGCAAACACCTCTTCTTCCGGGTCGCGGCTCCACAGCGAATATTCGCTCTGCACGGCTGATATCGGATGCACTGCATGCGCCCGGCGAATGGTTGCGGCACTCGCTTCGGACAGGCCGAGCGCGCGCACCTTGCCTTCGCGCACCAGCTCGGCCATGGCGCCGACCGTATCCTCGATCGGCACATTGGGGTCGACACGATGCTGGTAGTAGAGGTCGATCACCTCGGTGCCCAGCCGCTTCAATGAGGCTTCGGCCACTGCCTTGACGTGTTCGGGACGGCTGTCGACGCCGGCCATGCGTTCGACGCCATTGCCTTCCTCAAGAATCTTGAAGCCGAATTTTGTCGCGATCGTCACCTGGTCGCGCACTGGCTTCAACGCCTTGCCGAGCAGGATCTCGTTCTCGTAGGGGCCGTAGACCTCGGCCGTGTCGAAGAAATTGACGCCAATCTCGACGGCGCGGCGCAGCGTGGCCATCGCGTCGGCCTCTGCCTGGCCGCCATAGACGAAGCTCATCCCCATGCAGCCGAGGCCGACCGGATAGACGTCAAGTTGATTTCCGAGCTTGCGGGTTTGCATCACGTTTCTCCTTGTTGTGATGCGGCGGAAATAGCGCCTTGCACAGCGTTCGATAATCGGCTCTCATTTGCACGGGCTGTTCTAAAGAATAGATCAATGAACCGAACTCACCTCTCACAGCTTGTAGTGTTGGCAACCGTCGCCCAGAGCGGCAGCTTCCGCGGCGCTGCCAGGGAGCTCGGCATCGCGCCCTCAGCAGTTAGCCATGCCGTGTCCAGCCTGGAAGCGCGTCTTGGCGTGCGGCTCCTGGCGCGCAGCACGCGCAGCGTCGCCCCGACCGAGGAAGGCGCGCAGTTGCTTGAGCGGTTGAGGCCGGCGCTGTCGGAGATCGACCTCGCCCTGGAAGCGGCGGTGGAGGCGCGCGACCGGCCGGCCGGCAATCTCAGGCTGACCGTGCCGCGCACCGCAGCCCATCTGGCGCTGACGCCGCGGCTCGGCGCCTTTGCATCGGCCTATCCCGACATCGTGCTGGAGATCGTCATCGAAGATCGCTTCACCGATGTCGTTGAAGGCGGCTTCGACGCCGGCGTCAGGCTCGGCGAGAGCCTGCAGCGCGACATGATCGCGGTGCGCATCGGGCCAAACCTTCGCGGCGCCGTCGTCGGCGCGCCGTCCTATTTCGCGACCATGCCCAGACCGCGCCATCCGCACGATCTTGCCGGTCACCGCTGCCTTCGCTTCCGCTTCTCCAGCGGCATTCTCTACCGCTGGGAATTCGAGAAGGACGGCGAGGAGATCGAGCTGGCGGTTCAAGGGCCGCTGATTCTCGACGAGGATCATCTGATCGCCAATGCAGCGGTCGACGGCGCCGGCCTTGCCTTCCTGTTCGAGGATTATGTCCGTGATGCCATCGCCGACGGCCGGCTCATTCGCGTGCTGGAGGATTGGTGCCCGCCCTTCGACGGCTTCTTCGTCTACTACCCGAGCCGCCGCCAGATGCGGCCGGCGCTGAGAGCTTTTGTCGATTTCTTCAAGATACCTGGGTGAAGATCGAGCCTTGCAGGACCTGGGTTCCTCGCCCCCGCAAAGCGGGGGAGAGGTGGCCCAGCTGCGGGGGGGCCGCCCATAACCGCCACCCGCCGCCTTGGCTTTTGTCCAGAATTAGGGGAAACCGC
>NZ_JBVVQL010000004.1:174728-175046 GCF_055811195.1 Mesorhizobium sp. WSM4823 | reverse complement strand
CCGTGACCCTGCGCCTGAGGCCCGAGCCGGCGCCCGCCCCCCCCCCCCCCCGCGCCCGCGGCCCCCCCCCCCCCCCGCGCCGCCCGCCCCGCCCCCCCCCCCCCCCCCCCCCCCCCCCCACGGTCGCGAACTCAGAATCCTGCAAGGACAGGGCGCGAGATTGACGTGATGCAAACCCAAAAGGCGCGCTCAAACAGCGAGTTTCCAACCGCCGCGGAGGCCCCACAACCGGCCCCCCGGGGCCGGCCCCCCACCCCCCCCCCCGGGGGCGGGCGGGCCCCCAGGCACGGGGGGGGGGCGAGCACCCCCCCCCCCCCC
>NZ_JBVVQL010000004.1:0-174718 GCF_055811195.1 Mesorhizobium sp. WSM4823 | reverse complement strand
CCGCGACCGTCGTCCCCCTCTCCGTCCCGGCTGCGCCGGGCCACCTCTCCCCCGCTTTGCGGGGGCGAGGAACCCAAGCTGCGGGGGGGCCGCACTTCACCGCCACGCTCCGCATTGGCTTTTCTCCTGAATTCGGGCAAACCTCCATTCCTGCAATCGAGAGGGAGAAACCTGATGTTCCGATGGGGTGTTTTGTCGACGGCCAAGATCGGCCGCGAGCATCTTTTGCCCGCAATGGTCGAGGCGGAGAACGGCGTGCTGTCGGCGATCGCCAGCCGCGACCTGTCGAAGGCCCGTGCCCTGGCCGATCGTTTCGGCGCCCCCCATGCGTTCGGTTCCTATGACGAGTTGCTCGCATCCAAGGATGTCGACGGCGTCTACATCCCGCTGCCGACCGCGCAGCATGTCGAATGGACCGCCAAGGCGATCGAAGCCGGCAAGCACGTTTTGGTCGAAAAGCCGCTAGCGCTCGATGCCAAGGACATTCCGCCGCTGATCAAGCTGCGCGATGCCAAAAACGTGCTGGTCTGCGAAGCCTTTATGGTCGTCTACCACCCGCAATGGATCAAGGTACGCGAGCTGATCGCCAACGGCGCCATCGGCCGGCTGCGCCATGTCCAGGGCGCGTTCTCCTACTACAATGTCGATCCCAAGAACATGCGTAACCAGCTCGACCTCGGCGGTGGCGCGCTGCCCGACATCGGCGTCTACCCGACGGTGTCGACGCGCTTTTCGACGGGCAAGGAGCCGCTGCGCGTCCAGGCGACGATCGAGCGCGACAAGACATTCGGCACCGACATCTACTCCTCGATCCGCACCGATTTCGGCGACTTCGAACTGTCGTTCTATCTGTCGACGCAGATGGCGGCACGGCAGGTGATGGTGTTCCACGGCGAGAAGGGCTTCATCGAAGTGCTTTCGCCGTTCAACGCCGGCATCTACGACCATCATCGCATCGAGCTGCACAACCAGAACCACAGCGAGGCGCAAGTGTTCCGCTTCCCCGGCATGCAGCAATACCGGCTGGAGGTCGAGGCCTTCGCGCGGGCGGCGCAGGGCGGCAAGGAGCGCGTCTTCACGCTGGAAGAGTCCGTGCTCAACCAGAAGGTGATCGACGCCATCTTCCGCGCCGGCGAGAAGGAAGGCTGGGAGACGGTCTGACAATTCGTCAAGCCGGGGAGGAGAGAATGGCTGACGATGCCGATGTGATCATTGTCGGCGCCGGCCTTGCCGGCCTTGTCGCCGCGGCCGAGCTGACTGAGGCCGGCAAGAAGACCATCATCGTCGACCAGGAGCCGGAACAGTCGCTCGGCGGCCAAGCATTCTGGTCACTCGGCGGCATCTTCCTCGTCGATTCGCCCGAACAGCGGCGCATGCGCATCCGCGATTCCTATGATCTGGCGCTCGAGGACTGGCTGGGCACCGCCGCCTTCGACCGCCCGGAAGATCTCTGGCCGCGACGCTGGGCCGAAGCCTATGTCGGCTTCGCCGCCGGCGAAAAGCGCTCCTGGCTCATGCAGCGCGGCATAAAGTTCTTTCCCGTGGTCGGATGGGCCGAGCGCGGCGGCGGCAACGCCGTCGGCCACGGCAATTCGGTGCCGCGCTTCCACGTTACCTGGGGCACCGGGCCCGGCGTGCTCGATGCGTTCGTTCAGCGCGTGCGCGAGGCCGAGAAGCGCGGACTGGTCCGCTTCAAATTCCGCCACCGCGTCAACGAACTGACAAGGACGGGCGGCGTGGTCGACGGCGTGCGCGGCGATATCCTGATGCCGAGCGATATCGAGCGCGGCCGCAAGAGTTCGCGTGACATGTCAGGCGATTTCGAGTTGAAGGCGCAAGCGGTCATCGTTGCCTCCGGCGGTATCGGCGGCAATCCCGAGCTTGTTCGGAAAAACTGGCCGCAGCGGCTGGGCACGCCGCCCAGGCGCATGATCTCCGGCGTTCCCGACTATGTCGACGGCCGCATGCTGGCGATCACCGAGGCGGCCGGCGGCAGCATCATCAACCGCGACCGCATGTGGCACTATGTCGAGGGCATCAGGAATTGGGCGCCGCTCTGGACCGACCACGCCATCCGCATCCTGCCCGGCCCGTCGTCGCTATGGCTCGACGCCCGCGGCAAGCGGCTGCCGGTGCCGCTCTATCCCGGCTTCGACACGCTGGGCACGCTCAGCCACATCATGGGCACCGGCTTCGACCATTCCTGGTTCATCCTGACCCGAAAAATCATCCAGAAGGAGTTCGCGCTGTCGGGCTCCGAGCAGAACCCCGACCTCACCGGAAAAAGCTGGCGACAGGTACTCGGCCGCGCCACATCAGGCGTTCCCGGTCCAGTGAAGGCGTTCATGGAGAAGGGCGAGGATTTCATCGTCGAGCCTGATTTGCCGGCGCTGGTCGCCCGCATGAACGCACTTGTCGGCGGCGAGCCGCTGCTTGAGCTGGCGCAGGTCGAGCGCGAGATCCGCGCCCGCGACCGGCAGCTCGACAATCCGTTCTGCAAAGACATGCAGATCACCGCCTTGCGCGGCGCCCGCGCCTATCTCGGCGACCGGCTGATCCGCACGGCCAGGCCGCACAAGATGCTTGATCCCGCCAATGGCCCGCTGATCGCGGTCCGGCTCAACATATTGACCCGCAAGACGCTCGGCGGCTTACAGACCGATCTAGACAGCCGCGTTCTGGGTGCCAATGGCCAGCCGGTCGAGGGATTGTACGCGGTGGGTGAAGCCGCCGGTTTCGGCGGCGGCGGCATGCACGGTTACGCGGCGCTGGAGGGCACGTTTCTCGGCGGTTGTATTTTTTCGGGTCGCAGCGCCGGCCGGGCGGCCGGGCGTGGAGCAGCGTGAGCCCTGAGATCGCTGTCCTTCACCAGACCCATTCGCCGCGTCCCAGAACCGACACCGCATCAACGATGCGGGTAAAGCTCGAACGCGCGCGGCCGACCGTGTGCCGGGCCCTGAGATAGCCATGCACCAGACCCGGCTCCTCCAACCAGTAGGCGTATCCCTCCGCCGCGACGATGCGGTCGCGATAGGCCTCGCCGTCTGACGACAGCGGGTCGCATTGCGCGGTGATCACCACCGTCGGCGGCAGATTGGCGAAATCGGCATCGGCCAGCGGCGACAGAGTGAGATCGCCGGTGCGGTCCTCGCCGCCGGTCCGGATATTCGTGTAGAAATCGAGGTCGCGCACCGTCAGCATCGGCGCCTCCGCATGGGTCACGTAAGAGCCTTGCGAGCGGTCGCCACCGAGACCGGGATAGATCAGCACCTGGCCGATCGGCCTTCGCGCATGGCCGCGTGTTGCGTGGCTGACCGCAGCGGCGAGATTGCCGCCGGCGCTGTCACCGCAAAGCAGGATCGGGCGCTTGTAGGCCGTCGCCGCCCATTCGAAGGCGCTGATGGCATCGTCGAAAGCGGCCGGGTGAAGATGTTCCGGGGCCAGCCGGTAGTCGACCGAAACCACCTCATAGCCGGTGCGGGCGCAAAGCTCGGCGCAAAGATCGTCATGGCTGTCGAGCCCGCCGAGGATAAAACCGCCGCCATGGAAGTAAAGCACCATCGCCGCCGCTTCCGGCGCCGGCGTCCGGTAGATGCGGATCGGGATGGGATGCGACCGCGTGGCAATGGCGGTGGTCTCCGCCGTGACATTGTCTGGGTAGCCGGCAAAGAACTCGCGGCACATGCGGTCGTAGATGGCGCGCTGCTGATCGATCGTGAAGTCGATCGTATCAGGCGGATAGTAGGAATTGGTCCGCTCGATGAAGGCCCATGTCTCGGTGTCGATGAGGGTTTTGTAGTCGGTCATGGCGTCTGTGCCGACTGCAAAGGTCGAGCCCAGGCACCCCCCTCTGCCCTGCCGGGCATCTCCCCCTCAAGGGGGGAGATTGGCAGCTTCGGGTTCGGTGCTTTTCCTGCGACATAGAAGATTGGCGAAAGCCTTAGCGACATCCAATCTCCCCCCTTGAGGGGGAGATGCCCGGCAGGGCAGAGGGGGGTGCCTCGCGCCATCATCTCCGATGTTATCGTCCCTTCCACACCGGCTCGCGTTTTTCGGCAAAAGCGCGAAAACCCTCGAGATTGTCCTCCGAGCCGTACAGCGCGTCAACCGTCGGCAACTGGCGGCGCGTTACCTTGTTCATCGCATCCTGGAAGGTGAGCGCCTCGGCGATCCGCGCCGTCTCCTTGATCGCGGCGAAGACCAGCGGCGGGCCGCCGGCCAGCAGCCGTGCGACCTCCCAGACGCGCTCCTCGAGCCTGTCCTTTGGCAGCACTTCGTTGACCAGGCCCCAGCTATGCGCTTCGGCGACATCCATCCAGCGGCCGGTGAGCAAAAGATCCATGGCCACATGATAGGGGATGCGCTTCGGCAGCTTGATCGTCGCTGCATCGGCAAGGGTGCCGGCGCGGATTTCGGGCAGCGCGAAAGAGGAATGATCCGACGCGTAGATGAGGTCGCAGGACAGCGCCAGCTCGAAGCCGCCGCCGACCGCCATTCCGTTGACGCAGGCGATGACCGGCTTGTTAAGGTCGCGCAGTTCCTGCAACCCGCCAAACCCGCCGACGCCATAGTCGCCGTCGACCGCATCGCCGCCGGCCGCGGCCTTCAGGTCCCAGCCGGCGCAGAAGAACTTGTCGCCGGCGGTCCTGACGATGGCGACCCGCAGATCCGGATCGTCGCGGAACGCCTTGAAGGTCTCGCCCATCAGCCGCGAGGTTTTCAGGTCGATGGCATTGGCCTTGGGCCGGTCGAGCGTGACTTCGAGGATCGTGCCCTCGCGGCGGGTGGTGATGACGTCAGACATTCTTTTCCTCTCCCAGCACCAGCAGCGCGTCGGCGATCCAGGCGCCCTTGCCTTGCGCGCAGACGATCAGCGGGTTGATGTCGAGCTCCTCGATCTCGCCGGCACTCTGCTGCACGAAGGCGGCAATGCCCGAAATCGCATCAATAGCAGCCGCGACATCGGCCTTGGGCCGGCCGCGGTAACCTTCGAGCAGCGGGAACAATTTGAGCCCGCGCAACGCCGCCTCGATGTCGTCGCGTGTCGCCGGCAGCATCAGCGTGACGCTATCGCGCAACAGCTCGACCAGCACGCCACCCGTGCCCAGCGTCATCACCGCGCCGAACATCGGGTCGCGGGTGAAGCCGACGAGCAGCTCGGCGACGCCGTCGCGCACCATGCGCTCGACATAGAGGCCGGTGCCGAGCGGTTCGAGATCATGAGCGGCGGTGCTGACGGATTCGGCATCCCTGAGGTTGAGCCGCACCGCGCCAAGCTCGGATTTGTGGGTGACGCCCAATGCCTTCAGCGCCACCGGAAAGCCGAGCGCCATCGACGAGATCACCGCCTCGACCGCGTTGCCGGCGCGCTCGCCCTTGGGCACGGGAAGCCCGGCCTCGATCAGCCGCGCCTTCGCCTCGGCATCATCAGGTGTGACATGGTCGCCGGCCGGCGCCCCGGAAGCAGACGTGTCGATCGGCCGCGCCTGCGGCTGGCGCCACGCCCAGCCGATAAAGGCGGCCGCCTGGGCGGCGTCCATGGCTTCGGAAATGCCGAACAGCGGCACCATGCCGCGAGCCATCAGCCCGGCGGTGTATTCCTCGGGCAGGTTCTCCGGCAGCGACGAGACGATCGCACCCTGCGCCTTGTTGGTCTTCAGCGCCGATTCGAAGGCGCGCAGCGTCGCCCACCAGTCGGTGTCCGAGCAGCGGTCGGGACGGGGAAAATCGAGCACAAGCATGTTGAGATCGAAGCCGCCCGACACCATGGCGGTGAAGGTGGCGGTCATCGCCGGCTCGTTGTTCCAGATGAAGGTGTGATAGTCGAGCGGGTTGGCCACCGCAACCAGCGGCCCGAGCGTCGATTTTACATGGACACGGTGCGTGTCGGTGAGAACAGGGAAATTGACCCAGCGGCCTTCGGCGCTGTCGGCCATCACAGAGGCTTCGCCGCCCGAACAGCTCATCGACGACAGCCGGTAGCCGGGCAGGGGTCCGGTGACATGCAGCAGTTTCAGCGCCTCGATGAAGGCCGGGATGGAATCGACGCGGGCGATGCCGAGCCGCTTCAGGAAGGCGCCCGAGGCGGCGTCGGAGCCGGCAAGCGAAGCAGTGTGCGACACCGTCGCCTGCCGCGCCTGCTCGGAGCGGCCGACCTTCATGGCGATAATAGGCTTCTTCAACTCCCGCGCCCGCGCCGCCAATCTTTCAAAGCCGGCTACCGAATCGAACGCCTCGATATGCAGCCCGAGCGACGTGACGCGGTCGTCCTCGATCAGGCCGAGCGCCATCTCGGAAAGCCCGGTCTGCGCCTGGTTGCCGGCGGTCATCAGAAAGGCGATCGGCAGGCCGCGCTTCTGCATCGTCATGTTGATGGCGATGTTGGACGACTGGGTGATGATGGCAACGCCACGGCCGCCCTCGGCCAGCCTGATGCCGCCATGCTGGTCGGGCCACAGAAGCGCGCCGTCGGCATAATTGATCAAGCCATAGCAGTTCGGCCCGATGATCGGCATCCGGCCTGCGGCCGCGACCAGTTCGGCCTGCAGCCGTTCGCCGTCCTCGTCATAGGCCTCGGTCTCGAGAAAGCCGGCGGCAAAGCAGACGGCGCCGCCGGCGCCGCGTTCGGCCAGTGCTTTGACCACCTCGATGGTCAAATGCCGGTTGACGCCGACAAAGGCTGCATCGGGCGCGCCCGGCAGCTCGGCCACGGAGCGATAGGCCCTGCGGCCGGCGACTTCCTCCTTGGTCGGGTGAACCGGCCAGATCTCGCCGGCAAAGCCCATCTTGATCGATTGTGCGACGACCGCAGCCGCCTGTGCGCCGCCGAACACGGCAATTGTTCGCGGGCGCAAAAGGCGCTCAAGTTTGTGCATGAACACCCCCCTCTGCCCTGCTGGGCATCTCCCCCGCAAGGGGGGAGATTGGCAGCTTTGCCAGCCGCGCCACATTTGCAACGGTAGCTATTGGCGAAGTCAGAGATCGGAGCGAATCTCCCCCCTTGCGGGGGAGATGTCCGGCAGGACAGAGGGGGGTGGGAAGGAATGCGAACATTGCGCTGTTCAGCCCCCAAACGGGCGCAGCAGCGCCCGCGAAATAATGTGGCGCTGGATTTCCGACGTGCCTTCCCAGATGCGCTCGACGCGGGCGTCGCGCCAGATGCGCTCCAGCGGCAGATCGTCCATCAGACCCATGCCGCCATGGATCTGGATCGCCTCATCGGCGACGAAGGCGAGCATTTCGGTGGCCTTCAGCTTGGCCATGGCCATGTCCTGGTCGGTGATGGTGCCCTGATCGTACTTCCAGCCGGCTTCGAACACCATCAAATCGGCAGCCTTCAATTCGGTCGCCATGTCGGCGAGCTTGAACGACACACCCTGGAACTTGCCGATCTGCTGGCCGAATTGCTGGCGCTGCGCGGCGTACTCGATGGCATGGCCAAGCGCCCGCTCGGCACGGCCGAGACAGGTGGCGCCGACCTGCAGGCGCGTTGCGCCAAGCCATGAATTGGCGACGTCGAAACCCTTGTGAACCTCGCCCAGAACCTGGCTCGCTGGCAGCCGGCAATCGTCGAATTCGAGGATGGCATTGGTGTAGCCGCGATGCGACACGTTGCGGTAGCCGTCGCGCACCGTAAAACCCTTGGTGCCCTTGTCGACGAAGAAGGCGGTGATCTTCTTGCGTTTTCCACGCGAAGTTTCTTCCTCTCCCGAGGCCATGAAGACAATGGCGAAGTCGGCAAGATCGGCATGGCTGATGAAATGCTTGGTGCCGTTCAGCACCCAGTCGTCACCGTCCTGCACGGCGGTCGCCTTCATGCCGCGCAGGTCGGAGCCGGCGCCCGGCTCGGTCATCGCCAGGCAATCCCATTTCTCGCCGCGAATGCAGGGAAACAGATATTTTTCGCGCTGCTCCGGCGTGCCGGCCAGAAGGATGTTGGAAGGCCGCGCCACGCAGGTCCAGTGCAGCGCATAATTGGCACGGCCAAGCTCCTTTTCGTAGAGCAGCCAGGTCACCCTATCGAGCCCGGCGCCGCCGACTTCCGTTGGCATGTTGGCGGCATAGAGCCCGGCTTCGATCGCCTTGGCCTTGATCTCCTCGATGAGCTCGCGGCGCAGCACGCCGGTGCGCTCGACCTCGCGCTCATGCGGGTAAAGCTCGTTCTCGACGAAGGCGCGTGTGGTCTCGACGATGAGCTTCTGTTCCTCGGAAAGACCGAAATCCATGGTCTTCAGCCTTTCTTCTTTTTCTTCGGCTTTTCAGCTTTGGCCTTCACCGGCTTGCTCGCCTTGGCCTTCTCGGCCGTCTTGGAGGCGGTGGGCTTCGTCGCCGCAAGCTTGGCGAGCTGCTTGGTATAGTCCTTGTGCAAGGCGCCGGCGCCCCAGCCCTTGCCTTTGTTCTGTTTCGACAGCGCATCCATGATCGCGACCAGATTGTCGTCGCGGATCTTTTCCAGCTCGCGGATCGACAGCCCATGCGCCTGGTCGTCCGACTGGGTGGCGATCAGGTCGACCAGTTCGTCGTTGAACTCCGGCACATCCATCAGCTTGGTCCACGGCCATTTCAGGCACGGCCCGAACTGCGCCATGAAGTGGCGCATGCCGGCCTCGCCGCCGGCGACGCGATAGACCTGGAACATGCCCATCTGCGCCCAGCGCAGGCCGAAGCCATAGCGCATAATGTCGTCGAGTTCCTCGACCGTGCAGATGCCGTCCTTGATCAGCCACAGCGCCTCGCGCCATGCTGCCTCCAGCAGCCGGTCGCCGACGAACGCCTCGATCTCCTTGCGGATCACCACCGGCTTCATGCCGATCGAGGCGTACATCTCCTTGGCAACCTCGATCGCCTCGGGAAAGGTCTGTTGGCCGCCGACGATCTCGACCAGCGGCAAAAGGTAGACCGGGTTGAACGGATGACCGACGACCAGCCGCTCCGGATGCTTCTTCATCGCCACCTGCATGTCGGTCGGCTTGATGCCCGAGGTGGACGAGCCGACGATGGCGTTGGCCGGCGCATAAAGGTCGATCTCGGCCAGCACGCGGTGCTTCAGGTCTAGCCTTTCGGGCACGCTTTCCTGGATGAAATCGGCATCGGCGACGGCATCGGCGATCGTCTTGGCAAAGGTCAGTTTGCCTTCCTTGGGCAGGCCGCCGGGCAGCATCTGCTTGTAGGCGCGGCGCGCGCCTTTCATCACCTCACCGACCTTGCGCGCGGCTTCCGGGTCGGGGTCGAAGATCGCCACGTCGATGCCGTTGAGCAGCAGCCGCGCCACCCAGCCGGCGCCGATGACGCCGCCGCCGACGGCGGCTGCCTTGGTGATGATGCTCATGCGGAGGCTCCGGTTCTTTTGCTGGCTTTTTTGGGGTTGATCAGAGGCACGCGCTCGCCGGCGCGGATCACCGACGCGTCATAGGCTTTGCGCGCGAACACTTCGAGCACGAAGGGCCGGAAGAAATCGATCGGCAGCGTGTCATAGTCCGGGTCGAAGCTCGACTGGTCCCAGCGCTCGCAGAACTGGTCGCAATCGTCGAAATAGTGATGGCCGGCGAAACGGTCGCGCGCATGGGGATTGCCGCCGAGATGATGCGCGTAATAGAGGCGCTGGAAGTCGCCGTGCTTTTCCACCACCCATGTGCATTGCTCGCGCACGAACGGTTTTAGGATCGAAGCTGCATATTCGTCGTGATTGTAGGGTGCGTAGATGTCGCCGATGTCGTGCAACAGCGCGCAGGCAATCCAGTCCGTGTCGGCGCCATCGCGCCAGGCGCGCGTCGCCGCCTGCAGCGAATGGCCGAGCCGGGTGATCTTATAGCCGGACAGGCCTTCGTCGAGCTGGACAAGCGCGTCGAGCAGCCGCTCGCCGGTCTTCGCCGCATAGTCGATCTCATGCTCGGTGAGGAATGCGTAATCTTCGCTGTCGCCGTCCTTCATGGCGGTAAATTTCACGGTCTTCATCGGCGGCTCCTCCCTACCGATTCCCTGTTCAAAGCGGCGCGCGCTTCGTCAGATTGAGCTTCTTGCGCACTTCATCCGGGCCGATGACCCTAGCGCCCATGTTCGACACGATGCTGACCGCCCGCTCGACCAGCTGCGCGTTGGTGGCGAGCACGCCCTTGTCGAGCCAGAGATTGTCCTCGAGCCCGACCCGGACATTGCCGCCGGCCAGCACCGCGGCGGCAGCATAGGCCATCTGGTTGCGGCCGATGGAAAACGCCGACCAGGTCCAACTCGACGGCACGTTGTTGACCATGGCCATGAAGGTGTTGAGATCATCCGGCGCGCCCCACGGCACGCCCATGCACAATTGCACGAGAGCATCCGGATCCAGCACCTTTTCTTCGACCAGTTGCTTGGCGAACCACAGATGGCCGGTGTCGAAGGCCTCGATCTCCGGCTTGACGCCGAGTGCCGTCATCATGCCGCCCATGGCGCGCAGCATGCCGGGCGTGTTGGTCATGACATAGTCGGCTTCGGCGAAATTCATGGTGCCGCAATCGAGCGTGCAGATTTCCGGCAGGCACTGGCGCACATGTTCCACGCGGTTGGTGGCGCCACCCATATCGGTGCCTTTTTCGTTCAGCGGCAGCGGGTTTTCCGGCGAGCCGAACACCATGTCGCCGCCCATGCCGGCGGTCAGGTTCAGCACCACGTCGACGTCTGCCGCGCGGATGCGCTCGGTCACCTCGCGGTAGAGGTGCACGTCGCGCCTGGGTTTGCCGGTCTCGGGATCGCGCACATGGCAGTGGACGATCGCCGCACCCGCCTTTGCCGCATCGATGGCCGAATCGGCGATCTGCTTGGGCGAACGCGGCACATGCTGAGAGCGGTCCTGCGAGCTGCCGGACCCGGTTACGGCACAGGTAATGAAAACCTCACGGTTCATCGCAAGCGGCATCGACTTTCCTCCCAATCAGCACGGACGGCTCCGATTAAATGTCGCCCATCAAACATGGGTCCGATCGAACAGATGGCAACAATGCCTGACTTGCCGGAAACTGTTTTGCGTTTTACGAAGGTCGTGTGACGAAAAACGAAAAACCGTCGATCTTTCGCGCCGAGCGCTCGCCGCTCAAGGTGACGCTGCTGGTGTTTTCCGGCTCGTCGATCATGTGCGTGGCATCGGCCGTCGATCCGTTGCGCGCCGCCAACCGTATTGCCGGCGAAACACTATTCGATTTCAGGCTGGTTTCGGTAACCGGCGAGGCGCCGATCACCACATGTGGCCTGCCGGTTGCGGTCAGCGGTCGCTTCGATGCGACTGAGACCACCGACATGCTTGTCGTCGTTGCCGGTTTCGGCACACAGAACTACGCAACCGCTGCCTTGCTTGCTGGCCTGCGGCGTGCGGCCCGCGCGGCGCGCGCCTGCGGTGGCGTCGAGGCCGGCACCTGGCTGGTTGCCCGCGCCGGCCTGCTGGAGGGGCGCAGCGCCACCACCCATTGGGAGGATATGGAGGATTTCTCCTCGGCCTTTCCCGGCACCGATGTGCGCCCCGACCGCTACGTCATCGACGGGCCGGTCTTCACCTCCGGCGGCGCCTCGCCGACCTTCGACCTGATGCTGCACCTGATCCGCACGCGGCTCGGCATGGCCGTCGCGCTCGATGTGGCGAGCGTCTTCATCTACGACCAGGCGCGGGCGGCGACCGATGCCCAACCGCTGGTCTCGCTCGGCCGCCTCGATGGCTACGATCCCAGGCTGGCGCAAGCCATCCGGCTGATGGAAGCCCATGTCGACCAGCCGCTGACCATTGCCGCGTTGGCAAAGCGCGCTGGGGTGACCGCCCGAACGCTGGAAAGCATTTTTCGCAAATCGATCGGCGAGACGCCAGGCGCCTATTATCTCAGGCTGCGGCTGGGCGCCGCGCGCCGGCTGGTGGTCGACACGCGCGTGGCCATGGCCGATATTGCCGGGCGGACAGGATTCTCGTCCGCCGCGGCATTTTCCAGGGCGTTTTCAAGAGCTTTCGGCGAAGCGCCGGTGAGGCTGCGTCGGGGATAATGCATGTCGCCCAAAAGTGTGTAGCGGTTTTGGGGGTAACGACATGCATAGACAAAGGTGGATTAGGCAGCGTCCTGGCGGTCGCTTTTGCCGTCGATTTGCGAGCGCATCTGTCTCGCTAGATGGATCTCGAAGCGGCTGGCGACCGCGCGATCCCATTCGTTTGCACTGCGCGCACCATGCTTGGGGTGCGGCAGCGCCATCAGCCGGTCGATGATCGATCCAGCCTCGCCAGATGAGAGCAGGGCGTCGATTTCGCGTTCGTGCTGCATATCGTTTCGCCTCCTTCTTTCTGTTCCCGCCACCAACAACACTATACGAGATTCGTGACGGCTGTTTGAAGGCAAGAGCGAGGCGATTGAGGGGCGTGCGAGGCAAAACCTTGTCGTCGGTTCCGCCTTCGCGCAAAGCTGTTCCGGGCCGGCGGGCCGGTCAAAAGACCCGCCGGTGCGACACCTCAGACGTACCGATTGACGATATTTTCGAGCAGTTCCTGGCGGCCGGATTTGGGCTGCGGCTCGATCTTCTTCTTGACGACACGCTCGGCGATTTCCTCCAGCGTGCGCTTGCCCGAAAGCATCGCCTTGGCCTCGGCGGAGTTCCAGCCGGCATAGCGTTCGGCCAGTGGTCCCGACAGCGCCTTGTCCTCGACCATGCGCGCGGCGGCCTTGAGGCCGCGTGCGCAGCAATCCATGCCGCCGATATGCGCGATCAAAAGATCCTGCGGATCGAGCGACTGACGCCTGAGCTTGGCGTCGAAATTGGTGCCGCCGGTCTTGAATCCGCCGGCCTGCAGGACATGATAATAGGCCAGCGCCATCTCCGGCACATTGTTGGGGAACTGGTCGGTGTCCCAGCCCGACTGGTAGTCGTTGCGGTTCATGTCGATCGAGCCGAAGATGCCGAGCGCATTGGCCAGCGCCAGTTCATGCTCGAAGGAATGGCCGGCCAGGATCGCATGGCCCTGCTCGATATTGAGCTTGACCTCCTTCTCAAGTCCGAAGCGTTTCAGGAAACCGTAGACCGTGGCGACGTCATAGTCGTACTGGTGTTTTGTCGGCTCCTGCGGCTTCGGCTCGATCAGGATGGTGCCCTTGAAGCCAATCCTGTGCTTGTAGTCGACGACCAGGTTGAGGAAGCGACCAGCCTGTTCCTGCTCGCGGGCAAGATCGGTGTTGAGCAGCGTCTCATAGCCCTCGCGGCCGCCCCACAGCACGTAGTTCTCGCCTTTCAGCCGCTTGGTGACGTCGATGCAGTGTTTCACCGTCGCTGCCGCGTAGGCAAACACATCCGGATCGGGATTGGTGGCCGCCCCCGACATGAAACGGCGATTGGAGAACAGGTTCGCTGTCCCCCAAAGCAGCTTGACGCCGGTCTGCTTCATCTTCGTCGCAAAGTAATCGGCGATCTCGTCGAGCCGCGCGGCACTTTCGGAAAAGTCTTTTCCTTCCGGCCGCACATCGGCATCGTGGAAGCAGAAGTAAGGCGCACCCAGCAGCGAAAACATCTCGAAAGCGACGTCCGCCTTGAGTTTGGCCAGTTCCATCGTGTCGGTGCCGCCGGCCTTGGCAAACCATGGCCGCTCGAACGTTTGGCCGCCGAACGGATCGCCGCCCGGCCAGGCGAAGGAATGCCAGTAGGCCACCGCAAAGCGCAGATGATCCTCCAGCCGCTTGCCGGCAACGACTTCATCGGGATTGTAGAACCGGTAGGCCAGCGGATTGGTCGAATCCGGCCCCTCATATTTGATCGTCTTGATGTCACCGAAAAAGCCGCTGGTCATGATTGTCTGTCCTCTCGCATGTTTCCGTCCTGATTACCTCAGGCGTAATTGGTTTCACGTTGGCGCTGGATGAAAAGGGTCATGTCAAAGCCACTCAACAACGGAGACAGACCATGACCGACCTCAACACGATCGCCCAGAACTACATCACCGCCTGGAATGAGAGCGACGCCGCTCGCAGGACTGCCTTGCTCAAGGCGGCCTTCACCGAGGACGTCAGCTATCGCGATCCGATCATGCAGGGCGACGGCCATGCTGGCGTCGCCGCACTGATCGACGGCGTTCAGCAGCGTTTTGCCGGCTTTCGGTTTTCGCTGAAGGGCAAGCCGGACGGATTTGGCGACACGATCCGCTTCTCGTGGAATCTCGGGCCGGAAGGCGCTGACTCCGTCATCGAAGGCACCGACATCGGCGTCATCGAGAATGGCCGCCTGAAAAGCGTCACCGGCTTTCTCGATAAGGTTCCGGCACAGTGAGGCCATCTCGGCAAAGTTGGTGCCAAGCACCCCCCTCTGCCCTGCCGGGCATCTCCCCCTCAAGGGGGGAGATCGGCTGGCTTTTCCGCCTTCGCCAATCACCGATCTCGCAAGACTGGCATAGCCGTCGACGCTGCCGATCTCCCCCCTTGAGGGGGAGATGGCCGGCAGGCCAGAGGGGGGTAAGCGCCGGCTCACGCAGTTACAGCACTGATCGCCGGGTAGAGTGACCGGTAGCGCTGATAGGCATCCGCATAGGCGTCGCTTAGTGCGGCGACCGGTTCGATGGTGGCATCGGTGGCCGGCGCCGTGCACACTCTGAGCGGATCGGCGCCCGTCGCCGCGATCAGGCCGAGCCGGGCCGCCCCGAAGGCAGCGCCGAAATCGCCGTCGGCGGGAATGTCGACGGGCAGACCGAGCGCGGTGGCGATTGCCTTCAACCAATAGAGGGAGCGCGAGCCGCCGCCGATCGCCGTCACCCGCGTCAGCGTCGTGCCGGCCTTGGTCAGGGCTTCGAGACTGTCGCGGAAGGCGAAAGCCACGCCTTCCAGCACGGCCTGGGTCAACACGGTGCGGCTGGTTTCATGCGCAAGCCCGGTAAACGCGCCGCGAATGGCCGAGTCGTTATGGGGCGTGCGCTCGCCTGAGAGATAAGGCAGGAAGGATACGCCGGACGGAGCCTTCAGCGTATCGCCAAGTTCGGCGGTCAGCTCGCCGGGCCCTTTCCCTGATATCTCCGACAGCCAGTTAAGCGAATCGGTTGCCGACAAAATGACGCCCATCTGGTGCCAAGTGTCGGGCAGCGCATGGCAGAACGTATGCACCGCACTTTCCGGGTTGGGCAGATAGGACGCGTTGGCGGCGAACAGCACGCCTGACGTGCCGAGCGAGACGAAGGCCTGGCCTGCTCCGACCGTGCCCATGCCACAAGCCGAGGCCGCATTGTCGCCGGCGCCGCCGGCGATCGGGATGCCGGCCTGCATTCCCCATTTCGAGGCCAGTTCGCTGCGCAAGCCGCCGGCCTTCTCGGTGCCCTCGACCAGCGACGGCATCTGCTTTTCGTCGAGCGACGTGGCAGCGAGCAGATCGGATGACCAGCCTCGCTTGCCGACGTCGAGCCAGGACGTGCCGGCCGAGTCAGACATTTCCGAAATGTGCTCGCCGGAGAGCCAGAGCCGCAGGAAATCTTTTGGCAGCAGGACCTTTGCCACCTTGGCGAAAATATTAGGCTCGTTGTTTTTCACCCAGACCAGCTTCGGCGCGGTGAAACCGGGGAAGACGATGTTGCCGGTGAGCTTGCGAAAGCGCGGATCGGCGTCGAGCTTGGCCGCCTCGGCATGGCTGCGCGTGTCGTTCCACAGGATGCAGGGGCGCAGCACCTTGTCGCCGGCATCGAGCAAGGTGGCGCCGTGCATCTGACCGGACAGGCCGATGCCTTTGACGGCGGCGAGTTCCCCTGGATGGGAGGCCTTGAGCTCGGCGATCGCTTCCCCGCAGGCGCGGATCCAGTCGGCGGGGCGCTGCTCCGACCAGCCGGGGTGCGGCCGCGAGACGTCGAGTGAAGCATGGCCGGAGCCGATGACGGTCTGCCCGGCATCGATCAAAAGCGCCTTGACGCCCGACGTGCCCAGATCGAGGCCGAGATACATGGTGTCCTCCCAATGCCATTAATTTTTTCGGATCTCGAAAAAATCTGACTTGGCAGTTTTTAAGACAAGATCCGCCTCCGGTCAATTCTCCGACAAATCGGCCGCCCGCCGCGAGAACAGTGCCGACAGCGGACTGCCCGGCCGCGCCAGCGCGCGTTCCCCGGCAAGCGCCCTTGTCAACGCATGGTCGCCGGAACGCAGCGCCGCCTCGATCAGCGTCAGGTCGATGACGTCGCGTTGCGCGTGGCTGCCGCCGAAGCGGTAGGCGATCGCCCGGATTGGCCGGATCAGGCGTACCGTCTCGGCATAATTGCCGTCGCCGAACGCTTTGATGGCGAGCGTCAAGGGATGGCCGACGTCCCGGGTGAAGACGGCGTTGTCGTCATTGCCGCGCATGGCCTCGCGCTGCGCCTCAAGCAACGTGCGAAGCGGCGCTTCTTGGCCGGCGCCGACGAAGGCCATCGTCGCGTGGGCATCGTTGAAGGCGTAGTTGCCGCCGCCGGTCTTCGCCCAGTTGGCGGCGAGCGCCGCCCAGCGGTCACCTACGTCGACGCCGCCGAGATGCAGCCGCCACAGGATCGCCGAGGCATCGACCATGTTGAGCGCCAGCGTCGATCGCTCGCCATAGATCGGCCCGTCATAGAGCGCCAGCACCTCGTCCGTCTCGCCGAGATCATAGTGGAACAGCGCCAGATGCCACCAATTATGCACTTGCAGGAAGCTCTCTTGTGTCCACGCTTCCGGGTTGGCGCGCATCCATGCGATGCCGTCCTTCTGGCGGCTCTGCATCTCCATGACATGGGCGACGGCGTGCTGCGCCCAGCCGTCGCGGGGCTCGATGTCGACTGCCATACGGCCAAGCCTTTCGGCGCGTGCATAGTCGCCCATTTCCTCCAGCCCAAAGGCCTGCATGCCGAGTATCGCGTGGTAGCCCGGCATGCCGGTTTGCCAGGATGGCAGCGCGCGGCCGATGCGGTCGCGCAGCATGCGGGCGTTGCCGGTGAAGAAATCGATCTGGTGCCCGGTCTGCAACGCCAGGGCATCGAGAGGGAACTCGATAGCGAGGTCTTCAAGGATGCGGGCGGCTTCATGCCAGCGCCCGGCGGCAAGATGGCCGAGCGCTGCGACATGCGCCCGCTCGCGCGTCGTCGCGGCAAGCTGCAGCGCCGCCTCATGGCATGTCCTGGCCACGGCCGTCGCGTCGCGCTCGGTGGCGAGGCCGAAGAGATAGCCTTTGAACACATGGGCCATGACGAATCCGGGATCTTCGGCGATGGCGCGGTCGACCGAGCCGACCGGATCGCAGACGAAGCATTGCAGCTCGCGGACAGCCTGGCTGTAGGACGAGAACCCGGTGTCGGTTGCGCCCGAAAATGTCAGGCCGAATGCGTCCCTGACTGCCATGTCTTACCCGTCGATGACGACACAATTCCGGAGGTTTCAGCCAATCTTAGAGCATCCGCGGCAGGCGCGCCAACGAGAAACCTGGACTAATCGTTCCATGCCTATCCGAGCGCCTTTGCAGTTTATCAACCATGAGCCACAGATTAGTCTTTGTAAAACCGAGCGGATTGTGGCTTCATTGCGACATCGGGCGGGGGCTTGAAATATCGAATCGGGAGGGGACGCAATGCGGCACCAACAAACCAAGCTGCCGGGCGGCTGTTCAGAGCGCGTCGACGCGACGGTTGCTTTGCTGCGGCGAAAGTCATTTTATTCGCGTGCGCGGTTCATTAGTCTTTTTGCAACTACGTCGCTGGCGTTCTTGCCCAATTCTGCGGCCTTCGCCGCCTGCGTGCTGGTCCCGTCTGCCGGAAACGACATTTTCACTTGCGACAGCGGTGATTCGGGCGGCAGCCTCACCGATATTGCCGGCAACAACACGCTGACCTTTCCCGCCGGCGGCACCGGGCAGGTGAGCGGGAGCGTCACCTTCGGCGCCGGGACCGACCGTATTGAAATGCAGTCCGGCACCATCGCCGGTGCGGTCAACCAAGGCGACGGATCCGATTCCTTCGTCATCGGCGGCGGCACCGTCACCCGCAATGTCCAACAGGGCTCCGGCATCGACGATTTCAACATGAGCGGCGGCCAGATCGGCTCGCTCAACCAGGGCGACGGCCTCGACACGTTCACGATGTCGGAAGGCCGTATCGTCGATTTCTTCGACGATGGCGACCATGCGGTGATGACGGGCGGCCGCATCGGCCGCGTCAACATGAAGCTCGACGACAATGTCTTTGACATGTCCGGCGGCACTATCGACAAGAATCTCGTAACCGGATTCGGCAACGACACGATCATCCTGTCGAACGGCACGATCGGCGGCAATATCAGCGTCAGCGGCGGAACTGACAGCGTGACGGTGACCGGCGGCACGGTCGGTGGTGAAATACGCATGAGCGTCGGCACCGATACTTTCACCTGGGACGGTGGCGGCATCATTTACGGTGCGATCGACCTGGGCGGGGACGCAGATACGGCTTCGCTCAGCAATCTCACCGACGCCAATATCGGTGCAACACCGCAGATCACAGGCGGCGTCGGCATCGACGCTCTCACTTTCGACAACATAAAGACGGGTGACGTTGCCCGGTTCGACAGTTGGGAAACGATCGATCTCACCAATGACAGCCAGCTCATCTTCGACCAAACGCTGACGCTCGGCGATGCTGGAACGAACACGGGATCGCTCACGGTCGATGCCAGCAGCACCATCTTCGGCGGCGAGGCGAATGGGGGGGTCGCGGCCTTCACCGCCGGGCAGTTCGCTGATGTCGTCAATGCCGGTCGCATCGACCTCACCAATGGTGGCGACGGCGCGACCGACACATTCACCATCGCCGGCAATTATACCGGCGAGGGCGGCCAGCTCTTCCTGAACACGGTGCTTGGCGACGACACCTCGGCCTCCGACAAGTTGGTGATCGACGGCGGAACGGCTTCCGGGACCACTGGTATGAACATCATAAATTCCGGCGGCACCGGCGACACCACCACGCAGGACGGCATCATGGTCGTTGAAGCGATCAACAACGGCACCACCGACAGCGGCGCGTTCGCGCTCAACAGCCGCGTCGCCGCCGGAGCCTATGAATATTTCCTGTTCAAGGGTGGCGTCTCGGCAAATACCGAAGACAATTGGTATCTCCGCTCCACCCTCGTCACGCCTCCGGCTGGTCCGCCGCCGGAACCGGCGCCCGCTCCAGATCCGGTAGAACCGCAGGCGCCGCCACCCCAAGCGGAAGAGCCCGAGATCGTTCCTCCTCCGCCGGCGTCCGAATTGCCGGACACTCCGCTGCCGTCCGAGGGAGACGGGACGACGGAGCCTACCGATCCGACGCCTCCGGTCGATGTGAGCGATCCCGAACCGGAGCCGCCGCCTGCACCGCCGCCGGCCGAGCCAGCCGAGCCGCCGCCACCGCCTCCCGCGCCGCCCACAACCCCGGCGCCTGTCCCGGGGCCAACGGCCACGCCGCCCACACCCGGCGCGACGCCGGTGATTGCGGATGAGGTTCCGCTCTATCGCATAGAAGTGCCGACCTATGCCGTCGTGCCTCCGATCGCGCATCATCTCGCGCTGTCGACGCTTGGCACCTTCCATGAGCGTCGTGGCGAGCAGATACTTCTTCACGGCGGCGGTTATCTGCCGGCGACATGGGGCCGGATCTTCGGCCAGAGCACCGAGATGGGGTGGAGCGGCACGGTCGCGCCGAGCTTCGATGGCAACCTCTTCGGTTTCCAGGCCGGACAGGATCTGTTTGGCCGCGAAACCGACAATGGCCATTTCGACCGCTTCGGCTTCTTCATCGGCCATGCCAACATAGATGGCGACGTCAAGGGCCAGGCGCTTGGCTGGAACGATCTCGCCGTCGGCGACATCGATCTCGGCGGCACCAGCTTCGGCGGCTACTGGACCCATATCGGGCCGCAGGGCTGGTATGTCGATGCCGTGTTGATGGGGACCTGGTTCAACGGGGACGCATCATCGAATTCTGGCGAGAGCATCGATATCGGCGGCACCGGCGTCACCGCCTCGCTCGAAGGCGGCTATCCGATCGCCTTGACCGATCGATGGACGCTCGAACCACAAGGCCAGATCATCTGGCAGCACCTTTCGCTGGACGATACTGCTGACAGCTTCTCCTCGATCTCCTTCGATACGGACGATGCTGTCACCGGCCGCCTCGGCTTCAGGCTGCAAGGCAATTACCCGACCAGTGCCGGCGTGATCCAGCCCTATCTGAAGGCCAATCTCTGGCACAATTTCTCTGCCGATCAGACGGTCCTTTTCGACGGCGATCCCATCATCACCGAGTTCGGCGGAACCTCGCTCGAATTCGGTGGCGGCATCGTGGCCAAGCTCAACGAGAAACTCAGTCTCTTCGCGACAGCGGACTACACCACAGATATCGATGGCGAGGAGACCGAGATATTCGAGGGCAATCTCGGCCTCAGCATCAAATGGTGAGGCAGGCTAGACCATGATCCCGAAAAGTGGAAACCGGTTTTCGGACAAGATCATGGTCCACTAAAAGAAAGAGCCCGCCCCATCTTGCTCTAGTTACCTGAGCGCATCGCCACCGTGGCGATGCCGGCGCCGACCAGCAGCGTGCCGCCGGTGCGGTTGAAGATGCGGATCGCCCGGGGATTGCGCACGACGTTGCGCGCCCTTGCGGCGATCAGCGCATAGCCGAAAGCGTTGGCGAAGGCGAGCGCCAGGAAAGTCGTCTCGAAGATCAGCATCTGCGTCCAGAAATCGGCATGCCGGTCGAGGAACTGCGGCAGGAAGGCGACGAAGAAGGTGATGCTCTTCGGGTTGAGCGCAGTGACCAGCCAAGCATGCGCCATCATCTTGGCCGAGGAGACCGCATCGAGGCGCGGCTCGGCCTTGAGCGTGCCGCCGGCGCGAAACAGCTTTATGCCGAGATAGATCAGATAGAAGGCGCCGATCACCTTCAGCACCGTGAACACGGTGGCCGACGCCGCCAGCAGCGCGCCGATGCCCAGCATCGACAGTGTCATCGCCGTGAAGTCGCCAAGCGCCACGCCGACCGCCATCGGCAGCGCCGTGCGCCAGCCCTGGCCGAGTGCATAGGACACGACCAGAAGTATGGTCGGGCCGGGAATGACAAGAAGGATCGTCGAGGCCGCGACAAAGGCGGCCCAGTTTTCGAAGGACATGCTCGTCTCCTTGGGCTTAAAGAAGAGGATAAATCCTTGACCCGGCGAAGATGTAAAGAGGCAGCATCGAAAACTACGGCACGACCGTTCGGCCAGGAGGTTAAGCCAGGGCAAGACGTCTTCACGCTTTTTCAACCATGATTGGTAAAAATGCTTCGATCCGGCCGGACCGTGTTTCCCGCCGATAGCGTAGGGTTTGAGTACATGCGTGAGTTGCCGCAACGTCTGACGCCGCCGTACAAAGGCGACGCCGTCGAAATCGAAATTTCCGAAAACCAGCTTTCCCGCCGTGCGGTGCTGTCCGGCGCCGGGGCGCTGGCGCTGCTCGGCGTTGCCGGCTGCAGCCAGACGCTCGATTTGCCATCGCTGCAACTTGACGGCGTCACCACCGGTGCGATCACCCCTGTCCGCCCGAGCATCAGCGTCGACAAGAACATCACCAGCCCTGGTGTGATGTATGCCTCCGTCACCGATGGCGGCTTCACGCTGCCGGAAGTGCCTTACCTCAAGGTCAAGCCGGAGTTCCGACGCCAGATCGTCGTCGACCCGACCGGCGAGCAACCCGGTACCATCGTCGTCCATTCCCAGGAGCGGCTGCTCTATCTGGTGCAGCCCGGCGGTGACGCGATCCGCTACGGCGTCGGCATCGGCAAGGAAGGCTTCCGCTGGTCCGGCCGCGCCAACATCCAATACGGCAAGGAATGGCCGACCTGGACGCCGCCGGCCGAGATGATCGCCCGCAAGCCGGAACTGGTGAAATGGCAGGGCGGTCAGCCTGGCGGCCTCGACAACCCGCTCGGCGCGCGCGCCCTTTACATCTACCAGAACGGCCAGGACACCGGCTATCGCATCCACGGCTCGCCCGAATGGTGGAGCATCGGCCAGGCGATGTCGTCGGGCTGCGTTCGCCTGATCAACCAGGACATCATCGACCTCTACAGCCGCGTCTCCAGGAAGAACCCGGTCGTCGTCGTCTGACGTGCGGCCGCTATGTTTGGCCGCTTGCCGCCTTGTCCAAGACGCAATCTTCGCCGAGCCGAAACTAGAAGACCGGCAGATTTGGCCGGCCGCGGTTCCTTGATCACCAAGAACCGGAAGTTAACAGTGATCGATTTTGGGCTTCCTTAAAACGGCTTCCACAAACCGCTCACCCTGCACGCGTCCTGTTGGGTCCATCCCCTCATTGGTCGGAGCGGCGGCGGGCGGAGCGGCGGCAATAAAGTCTTGTGTGAACGTGACGATGCCTGGCGGCCCTTTCAACGTGGCAAATCCCGCTTTCTTGCAGGCGTCCAGAAACTCCCGAGTGCGTCCTTGTTCAATGATCGCCCGCACATGTAGTACGACGCCTTCTATCAAAAGTTCTCTTGTGTAGCGCTGTCCCTGTTTGATCCGGGAACCTTCCTCATCTGTTTGCAGTGAGTTCACTCGCTTGGTCATTCTGGTCGCCCTAGCCATATTTCTTTCCTCCCGCGCCAAATCTCGGATTTATCTGCCGGTAATAAGGTCCAATATTCTCTGATCTTTGTCTTGATCCTCTAGGCGATTGAGTTCGCGAGCACTTTCTGCCGCTTGACGCCGGAACTTTTGGCTCGCTTCGGCATCGCTTCTTGCTTCTGCCACAGTTGGCCCGCCGAGCGACGGCAGTTGCATCACCAGCGTGAGCGTATGCACGTCGACTCTTTCCCGGTTGGCGCGCAGCAGCGCCCCTTTTACATCTGTGCCTCTCGCCTGTTGGCTCAATTCAAGCTTGGGGGAGATGCCGCCTGTCAATGTCGTGGTGAACACAAGCGTATCGCTCAGAGTAGGCAGCGGCGGTTTGCCGGATGCCACAAGCAACTCGGCATCCGACAATTGTCCAATGAGATTGCCCGACTGATTGGATGTGATGAAGCTCCTAATGATCTCAATGAGGTCTAGCTTGCCGGCAATCGGGTAAGCGCCATTTGGCAGTGGCTCGCCCGGTCGTTCCTGCCTGAACCTGTTGCATTCCCGGATCGTCGGGCGGTTCGTCAGCAACTCGTCGACGCGGTCACCTAACACGAATTCGCGTTTCGCCCGGCGTTTGCCTTCAAACGACCCACCAATGGTGGTCGTTAGCGTTCCTCGGCTAACAACGCTCAGAAGGTCGACATTGGCACCCAAGGCATCAGTCTGTGTCATGTCGAAGACGAATTTGTAGGCGATAAAGGCTTTGGAGTAAGTCTCGACAACCTGCCTGATCTCTGGATCATCGACTGGCAAACCCCTGTATCCGGAAGTGAGGAACGCCTGGAAAGCCTCGGACTCATAATTGGCTCTCCATACCCAAATGTCTTCCTTTTCAGCCGCGCCGATATGCGCGGGCACGAGCCGAATGAGGCGTTCGCGGCTCAGACTCGCGGCCACCTCTCGATTTTCAAGGTGGCGTGTGAGGGCTTCGCCCAGTAGCGTGATGAACGCATCGCGCATTTCGCATCTGATTGCCTGGGCGATGCGAGCGGTATCGAGACGCGTGACCTGCTGGGTCGTCGGTCGTCCGGCACAGGAAAACAAGACCGGTATAGCGGTCAAAATAGCTGTCGCCCGCAAAATTGCATAAATAAGGCGCAAAACTTTGTCCCCCCAGGAAAGTAAGAGCGCGATATATAAATTCAATATATAAGAGAAAAATAGGGTTCAGGGCCGCTTGAAAATAAGTCTAATCGGTTATTCGTGACGATAATAATGGCCAATAAATCGCTAGAAAATATTGTTCGCGGTGTATTCTACTTTATGATGAAACAAAAATTCCGAGACGTCGCGATCGGCAGCTTTTAGAAGCGACGTCTTATATACCGTATTGTCATCGCGAAGACAAGCGTAATGTATTAAAGTGATTTTTACCCATATAAGCCAGCCATCGCCCGCCTCAAGTTTCCAATATTAGGCTCTATTCCACCGTATCGATCTCGAAATCAAGACGGCTACCCCCACGAAGAAAACCCGGTCGTCGTCGCCTGATGCTGCGGAAAACTGGTTTCCAATTTTCACAGAGGCGGTCCTTCATCTCAAGATACTGCTCCAGACTCTCCCGTTGCGTGATCTCGCAAGACAGGCGAATGTGCCTGCAATTTCACTGCTCGGGAGAACTGAACGATGCCAGGAACTTTTGTGATCGCGCAAGGCGGCGGCCCGACCGCCGTCATCAACCAGACGATGGTGGGCGCCGCGCTCGAGATCCGCAAACGGCATCCCGGCGCCAAGGTTCTAGGCTCCATCCATGGCGTGCGCGGCATCCGCGACGGCAACTATGTCGATCTTTCGGCAATTGCCGAGGACCGGTTGCGGCTGATTGCGGCAACGCCGAGCGCAGCCCTTGGCTCGACCCGCGACAAGCCGGATGAGGCCTATTGCGAGATCATCCTCAACGGGCTGAAGAAGGCCGGCGCCGACGCCTTCATCTACATCGGCGGCAACGACACGTCGGGCACGCAGCAGATACTGACCGACGCCGCCGGCGGCAAGATCGCTTTCGTCCATGCGCCGAAAACCATCGACAACGATCTCGAGGAGAACGATCACACGCCCGGCTTCATTTCGGCGGCCGAATTCGTCGCCGGCGCCTTTCTCTCCGTCGACCTCGATTTTCGCGCTTTGCCCGGTATCTATGTCGGCATCGTCATGGGGCGGCACGCCGGCTTCCTCACCGCCGCCGCTGCAGCATGGCAGCTCGACCCCGACAGCGGCCCGCATCTCGTCTATGTGCCGGAGCGTCCGTTCTCGGCCGCTAGCTTCATCGACGACGTGCGCGCCACGCTCGACCGCCATAAGCGCTGCATCGTTGCAGTCTCCGAAGGCGTCAGCACTGCCGACGGCAAGGCGCTGGTCGAAAGCCTCGTCCCGCCGGACAAACTGGAGCGCGACGCACATGGCAACGTCAAGCTGTCGGGTAGCGACCTGCCGGCCGCCCTCGAGCGTGCGCTGGCTGAAGGATTGCCGGGCAAGCGGGCGCGTGTCGATGCACTCGGCTACATGCCGCGCGGTTATGTCGGCGCTATCAATCCCGTCGATGCGCAGGAAGCTTTCGACGCCGGCGCCTTCGCCGTTTCGGTGGCCGAACAGGGCGGCGGCTCGGTGGCGCTGCAATATGACGGCAAAAAAACCGTGCTGAAGAAAGTGCCGCTGAAAAATGTCGCCGGCAAGACGCGCCATATGCCTGACGATTTTATGAAGCCTGATGTCAACCAGCTCTCTGATGCGGGCATGGCCTATCTGAAGCGGCTGGTCCCCGAGAAATACAAGGTCGGGAAGCCGTTCGTCTGATGCCGGGTCTCTTGCGATGACTGACTGGTTCAGCAAGACCGTCGTCGACGCCGATACGACGATGCTGACCGAGCCGTTCGTGCATGATTTCGTGCGCGCCAACATCTGGCATCTGCGTGGCCGCGACGTCGACCTGCTCGTCGACACCGGTATGGGGCTTTGTCCGCTGGCGCCTGAGATCGACACGCCTGATGGCAAGCCGCTGCTCGTCGTCGCCACCCACATCCATCTCGACCATGTCGGCTCGCTGCACGAATTCCCGCTGCGGGCAGGGCCGAGGATGAGTGCCGCGCATTTCGACAGCATGGACGAAGCGGTCACCTACGCCCACATGTTCCACGATCTCGACGGCGCCGTCTCGAAGCTGCCGGCGCCCGGCTGGAAAGCGGCCGATTACAAAATTCCACCGGCCCCGCTGACGCGAACGCTTGACGAGGGCGATTTGATCGATCTCGGCGATAGGCAGTTCCGCGTGCTGCATCTGCCCGGCCATTCGCCCGATTCGATCGCGCTGTTCGATGAGGCCGACGGCCTGTTCTTCGCCGGCGACGCCATCTACGACGCCGTGCTGATCGACGACCTGCCGGATTCCGACCGACCAGCCTATCGCAGCACCATGCAGCGGCTGCTCGATTTGCCCATCCGCATCGGCCATGGCGGCCACGGCCCGAGCTTCGATGCAAAACGGATGCGCGAGATCGCCACCGCCTATCTCAGGCGAACAGACGGGATCGGCGGATAAGAGGCTCCGGCAGGGCGGGAAGAGACGCGGACAGGCGCCGTCGGCGAAGCCGCCGATCTCCCCGCAGGGGTCCCGCAAGGGGGAGTGGCGGTCATCGCGGCTTTCGCCAACCCACCGCCACCCAAGCGATTGGGCTCTGGTTGCCAACAATTTCGCTTGACTTGTGACGGCAGTTATGCTATGAATTTATTCGTGGTGCTGACTGCGCCTACGACCCGCCGCCGAGGCGGGTTTTTTGTTTTCGGGTTTCTGCGCATCGCCCGCGGGCGACACCCACCCGTATATTAAATCTTCGTAATATCATCTGGAAACCCCAATCGGCGCCCTAGATGCGGAGGCTGTCGATCCGGTCGGCTGCCGCGCCAGGCGAGACAGGCAGGCGACCCTCGACACGCCGAATGGGCGGTTCCCCAGCCGGAACGCCACGGTGCCCAACCAATTTCTCGCCCGGACAACGGCCATGTCACCCATCCATATTCTTCGCAGACATCGCGTCGCCGCCTTGCTGGGCGCCGCACTGATCGTCAGCCCTTTAATCGTGCCCCTCGCCCCCAAGCTGAGTAGTGCTCTGGCAGAAACAGTGACGCCTCCCGTCACCGGCATCACGGTGCCCAATGGATCGTTCGCCCCGATCGTCGCGGCCGACAAACCGGCAGTGGTGACGATCACCACCGTCATGAAGGCACAGTCGGAGACCATGAGCGACGCTGCTCCCTTCGGCGACGGTTCACCCTTCGACGACTATTTCCGTCAGTTCTTCGGCGACCAGGGACTGCCCGGCCCCAGGACGCCACCTCAGCAGGCGCCTCGCGCAGAGGCGCTCGGCTCCGGCTTCATTGTCGCCGCCGACGGCACCATCGTCACCAACAATCACGTCATCGATGGCGCCACGTCGATCAAGGTGACGCTCGACGACGGTACCGAACTTCCTGCCAGACTGGTTGGCCAAGACGCCAAGAACGACCTCGCTGTCCTCAAGATCGAATCCGACAAGGACCTGCCGACCGTCAAATGGGGCAACTCCGACAAGCTCATGCCGGGCGACCAGGTGCTTGCTTTCGGCAACCCGTTCGGTCTCGGCACCACGGTTACATCAGGCATCGTCTCGGCGCGCGGCCGCGATCTGCACAGCGGGCCGTTTGACGATTTCATTCAGATCGACGCGCCGATCAACCACGGCAACTCAGGCGGTCCGCTGATGGATGTGCGCGGCAACGTCGTCGGCATCAACACGGCGATCTTTTCGCCGAATGGCGGCAGCGTCGGCGTTGGCTTCGCCATCCCGTCGGACCAGGCTCAGAAGGTGGTCGCCAAGCTGATGAAGGGCGGCTCCATCCAATACGGCTATCTCGGCGTCCAGATCCAGCCGGTGACGCCGGATGTGGCGAGCGCCGTCGGCCTCGATCCGCCCAGCGGTGCATTGGTTTCCGAGGTCACCGACGGCTCGCCGGCAGCAAAAGCCGGGATCGAGACCGGCGACGTCGTCACCAGCTTTGCCGGTCAACAGATAAAGGATCCCAAGGACCTGTCGCGTACCGTTGCCGACGTCGCGCCGGGCGCCACGGAAACGCTCGATGTCTGGCGCAAAGGGAAGACTGTCGAAATTTCCGTCGACGTCGGGCGCAATGGAGACGATGTGCAGCCGGCATCAGTCGGCGGCGGACCGGAGGCACCGTCCGCACAGCCGGGCCTTCGTGCGCCGGCGATCGGCCTCGGTCTGATGGACGTCACCCCGGATGTCCGACAGGCGATGAACTTGGCGCCCAACCAGCGCGGCGCGCTGGTCGAGAGCGTCAATCCTGACAAGGCGGCCTCGGCTTCCGGTATCCAGCCGGGCGACATCATCGTCGCCGTCAACCAGGCGCCGGTGCGTGACGCCAGACAGGCTGACCAGGCGATCGCCCAGGCTGGGAAGGCTGGAAAAAAATCCGTGCTGCTGCTCGTCGAACGCGGCGACGCACAGATGTTCGTCGCCGTGCCCTTCGCTAAGGGCTGAAGCGGCGCATTGCCGCGAGGTTGCGGCCAAAATTATGGTTGCCCGCCAGAGCATCTTCGAGAAGACTGGTGATGGCCGGTAAACGGCCTCAAGCAAACGGATTGTCTCGATGGTCACGCGCGGCTTCTCTTCAGGACGAAAGCCCCCGACGGATGCGGATGCGCGCATTCCGCCGGGGCAGTATCTCGAGCAAGGGTTTCCGGTGCTGTCGGCCGGGCCGACGCCGCGTGTGCGCACAGAGGAGTGGTCGTTCACGCTCAAGCACGGGCCGCGGCCGATCAAGAAGTGGAATTGGGCCGAATTCAATGCCTTGCCCATGAGCAAGATGACCCGCGACATCCATTGCGTCACCGCTTGGACCAAGTTCGACACGGCCTGGCAGGGTGTGCTGGTCGACGATATTCTGGCGGATGCCGGCATCGAGCCGCCGACCGGCTTCACGCTGGCGCTGTCGTTCGACGGCTACACCACCAACGTGCCGACGAAGGACCTCACCAGCGGCAAGGCGATGGTGGCGCTGCTTTATGAAGGCGAGCCGATCACGCCGGACCATGGCGGCCCGGCGCGGCTGCTGGTTCCGCATCTCTATTTCTGGAAATCGGCCAAATGGCTGAACGGGCTGCAGTTCACCGAGCGCGACGAGCCTGGCTTCTGGGAGTTGCGCGGCTATCACATCTATGGCGACCCGTGGCGCGAGCAGCGCTATACGGGCGATCCATGAGCGACGGGCCGGCGGCGCAGTCGCCCTGGCAGACGGTCACCATCAGGCGCATCGAAAAGCGCACGCCGCGCGTCACCAGCTTTTTCCTCCAGCCTTCGCGGCCCTTCGCCTATCGTGCCGGGCAGCATGTCGATGTCAGGCTGACGGCGCCGGACGGCTATCAGGCGCGCCGCTCCTACTCCATTGCCTCGGCGCCGGAAGCCGGCGAGACGATCGAGCTGGCGATCGAAAGGCTCGACGACGGCGAGGTCTCGCCCTTCTTCCACGAGGTCGCTGCGGTCGGCGACGAGGTCGAGTTGCGCGGACCGCTCGGCGGCCACTTCGTCTGGTCCGACAGCGACGGCGGCCCGCTTTTGCTCGTCGGCGGCGGATCGGGCGTGGTGCCGCTGATGGCGATGATCCGCCATCGTTCCGCGCGGAAATCGACGGTGCCGGCGGCGTTGGTGTTTTCCACACGGGTCTGGGACGAGGTGATCTTTCGCGACGAGCTGATCGATTTCCACGATCGCCGGGACGGCTTCGATCTGGTGCTGACGCTGACGCGCGAGCCGGCCCGGCGCCCGGCGGACTATTCACGGCGGATCGATGTTGCGATGATAGAGCAATCGATGGTGCGACTGCCCGCGCCGCCAAGGTTCACCTTTGTCTGCGGCTCGAATGCCTTCGTATCGGCCGCCGCCCAGGCGCTGATCGATGCCGGCGTTCCGGCAGGCCTTATCCGCACCGAGCGCTACGGGGTTTAATGCATATCGCGCAAAAATGTGCAGCGGTTTTGCGATAACGACATGCGTCGCATAATGCCGGTCAGACGTGCTCTAGGCGCCTGCCTTTCAGGCCTCGATTTCCAACGCCGACAGCGGCTTCGAACAGCAGGCAAGAATGAAGCCGTCATCGATCTCGTGATCGAGGATGCCGCCATTGTGGCTCATCTCGACTGTGCCTGAGACCTTTTTCACCTTGCAGGTTCCGCACAGGCCGAACTCGCAGGCCGCCGGGATGCGCACGCCCGAAGCACGCGCCGTCTGCAGCACGGTCTGGCCGGCAACGCAGTCGGCATCGATATCCGAAAGCGAAAAGCGGATCGGCGTTGCCGCCTCGGCAGGTGCTTCGGCCCCGCCCCCTGCCGGCCCATCCTTTGCCGGCGAACCAAATGGGGCCGGTATTTCCTCCACCACTGGAGCCGCAAAGCTTTCCTGATGATAGTTGGCCATGTCGAAGCCGGCGGCCTCCAGCATCTGCCGCACGGCGCGCATGAACGGGTCGGGGCCGCAGCAGAAGATTTCCCGCTCGCGAAAATCCGGCGCCAAAAGCGGCAGCCTGATCGCGTCGATCCGGCCCATATGGCCGAACCAGCCCTCGCGGCTGGAGCGCTCTTCGATCATGAAGCCGAGCGTTAGGCCCGGCATGCGGCTGCCGAGCAGCTCGAGTTCCTTGCGGAAGATGATCTCCTCGGGCTTTCGCGCGCAGTTGACGAAGCCGACATCGGTCCAGGGCGCGCAGTCGTTTAGCCAGCGCAGCATCGACATCATCGGCGTCACGCCGGAGCCGGCTGAAATGAACAGATATTTGGCCGCGGGATGGCTGTGCAGCGAAAAGTCGCCCGCCGGCCCATAGGCCTTCACGTGAACGCCGGGCTTGAGATTGTCGAACATCCAGCGCGTGCCGACGCTGCCGGCCTGCGCCTTCACCGTCACCGCGATCGAAAACGGCCGCGACGGCGAGGACGACAGCGTATAGGTCCGCATCAGCGGGCCGTCACTGGTCGGCAGTTCCAGCGTCACGAACTGCCCCGGTCTGTAGCGGAACCAGGTCTGGTTGTCGGAGCGGAAGGTGAACGTCTTCACGTCAGGCGCCTCGTCGCTGACGCCGATCACTTCCAGAACCTGGAGCCTGTCGTTCCAGGGCGCCATATCGTCGAGATGGCGGTAGAGCCCGAGATCCGTCATTGCGTTCATCTCTTCACGTTTCTCTTCAGGTGACGCTGCGCAGCGCCGGCCGGCCGTCCTCGGCAAGGCGCGGTCCGATGAAGGAGGCGTACCATTCGACGAACTGGATGACGCCGCCCTCATGCAGTTCCGAATAAGGGCCGGGCTCGTAAGCCGGCGACAGGATGCCGAAAGCGTTTTCCTCGACGATGCGGCGGTCCTGGTCGTTGGTCTCGGTCCAGACATGGGTGAGTTCGGCAAGGTCGTAATCGACGCCCTCGACCGCGTCCTTATGGACCAGCCATTTGGTGGTGACGGCGGTTTCGGTGGCGCTGATCGGCAGCACGCGGAAGGTGACCGCATGATCGCCGAGGATGTGGTTCCAGGTCGTCGGATAGTGATAGAGCAGCAGCGAGCCGATACGGTCCGTGGAAACGCTGTCGGAAAGGTTCTTCTTTACGGCGCGTCTTCCCGTCATCGTATAGCTGACGGCGTCGCGCAGCAGCGGCGCGCGGGTGGCGCGGTATTGTCCCGCCGGATCGATGCGGAACTTGCTCGGCAGGCCCGCTGCCTCGCATTTCGTCCAGTGCGCCAGCATCTCGGGATCGCTGTCGGCGCCCTGCACGCCGGTCACGGTCGGTGCCTCCGGGAATGTCTTGCACAGTTCCGGATGATTGCCGGCGCAATGATAGCACTCGCGGTTGTTTTCCCAGACGAGCTTCCAGTTGCCCTTCTCGACGATAGTCGATTCGAACGCCACCTTTGCCTCGCGCAGCCGGTGCGGCAACAGGTAAGGTTCGATCATGGCGCGCATCGGCGCGAAATCGGCGGGCTCCTTGGCCAGGCAGATGAAGATGTAGCCGCCGACGCTCTCGCAAGCGACCGGCCTCAGGCCGAACTGGCTTTTGTCGAAACCGTCCGCCATCTGGCGGGCGAACAGAAGCCGGCCGTCCAACTCGTAGGTCCATTGGTGATAGGGGCAGACGAGCTTCGCCGCCGTGCCCTTGTCGGCATTGCAGACGCGGCTGCCGCGATGCCGGCAGGAGTTGTGGAAGGCATTGATCTTGCCTTGCTGGTCGCGGACCAGCACAACCGGATAATCGCCGATCTGGGCGGTGATGTAGCTGCCCGGCTTCGGCAGTTCGCAATCATGGCCGATGAACAGCCAGTCGCGATACCAGATCAGCTCCATGTCGAGTTTGAAGAAGTCGGCATCGGTGTAGAAGGGCTGCTCGAGCGAGTAGCCTTGCCTGCGGCCGTGCAAGAGCCTCAGCATGTCGTTGCGCGTGTCCATGTCCTGTCCTCTTGGCTAAGGACTGACTATGGTGGTGATGGAGGAAGGATCGGCGCAGGCCGGCGAACGGCCGGCATGAACTATCCGCCTCTTGACCGCCCACCGCGATCAGTCGAGTTCAACACCTCGGGCTGGTTTCCGGGCTCTGGAGTGTCCTTGCGGGCGGTCGCGACACCTTCCCAGGCTTGTGGCCCAGTGGTCTCCCGTTGCGACTTGAACTCCACCACCGTTGCGGGGGCAGCGCCGGGTTCTGACCGGCTTCCCAATTCTCCGCTTCGTCGTCACCAAGCGGCACCTGAGATGGTGTGATCTAATCATGACGGCCGGCCGACTGTCGGCATGAAAGCGACATCGTATCCATGCGGCGCGACACAGCCGGCCAAACCTGCAGGTTGGCAATAGCAGGGCTGGAACCCCATTTTTCGGCGGCCATTGCCGGCGGTCGTGGCATCGAATCCGACCCGTAGCGGAGACAAAGAAGGTTAACAGTTTCCAAAAGTGACTATTAGCCACTTCTAAAATCGAACCGAACGGTTCGTTTCTGTTGACAATGCGTGTATAACGCTGTGAACGCAGGTCCGCCAATCCGTCAAATGGGCGAATAGTGCATTCGGCTTAAGTAATTGAAAGAACAACCAAAGTCGATGCAGATAGAAGCACCTGGTACAATTTCAAGGTGCAGATTCTTGGTCCACACGGAACAACTTCGTGATTGGAATCTGCCGGATGGCCTTCCCACATCGGGCCTGTCCGAACGACGCGAATTCCTTTCAAGACACGCCGCTAGACGGACCGAAAACTAAGATACTGGAGTACCAACAATGAAAAAGATTGCTCTTGCTGCCGTCGCCGTTTTGGCCATCACCGGCAGTGCCTTTGCCGGCAGCGACCATTATGGGTCCGACGGCGCCAACCAGCCGACTGCTGCGGTCGACAGCTCTTACACGGCTTCCATTCAGAAGCCGGCTCACGCTGAAAAGCCCGTTGTCCAGGGCGCCGACCGTAACCGTTTCGGCAATTAACAGCTGATCCCACAATTAACAGCTGATCCCAGACAGGCGGCGGCCAAGTCTGCCGCTCGGGATCTGACAAATCTGGAGTACTAGAAATGAAAAAGATCATTCTTGCCACTGCCGCCATTTTGGCCATCTCCGGCAGCGCTTTTGCCGGTAGCGACAACTTTGGATCCAACGGCGCCAACCAGCCGGCCGTTGGGGTCGACAGCTCGTACACGGCTTCGGTTCAGAATTCGGCATTGGCGCAGAATCCGGTTCCGGCTGACGAGAAGCCCGTCAACAGCAGTGACCGTGACCGCTTCGGCAACAACTAACAGTCAGTTCCAACAGAGCGGCGGCATCTGCCCGCCGCTCTGGTGGAACATGAAAATCCAGGAACATTAAAATGAAGAAGATTGCTCTCACTGCCGCCGCACTTTTGCTTGTTGCCGGCAGCGCCTATGCCAACAACGACAAGGTTGGCGGGACCGACATCAACGAGCAGGCGACCGTCAACGTCGACAACACGCAGACGTCTTCGGTGCGCAACACCGCTTCGCCGGTCTACAAGCTGCTCAATTCGTCGGGCG
Organism: Mesorhizobium sp. WSM4823; assembly: GCF_055811195.1. NCBI lineage: Bacteria > Pseudomonadati > Pseudomonadota > Alphaproteobacteria > Hyphomicrobiales > Phyllobacteriaceae > Mesorhizobium > Mesorhizobium sp. WSM4823. The sequence continues at coordinate 141,082 of NZ_JBVVQL010000004.1, read as the reverse complement.
ACGTACACAAGTCCGCCCCGCAGGGCAGCGACCGGAACCTGTTCGGCCGCTAGCGCATCGGCCCGAAAATCGGAATCGATTTTCGGAAAGCACGATGCGTAGGTTCAAAGTGTTAGAGCGACTTGAAAGCGCAAGAGCGGCGGGCTTTGCCCGCCGCTCTTGTTTTTGGCTTCGCCAAACTGCTTATATCGGCAGTCTTGCGGCCTCTCTCAGGCCGCCTTTGCTTCCGCTTCGTGAAGCGTGAAGGACCGCCCGTCGGCATCGAAGATGTGGAGGTCGCCAGCGTCCGCACTCAGCCGCAGCTTTGCCCCGCGCTTGACCTCGACATTGCCGGGCAGCTTGGTCACCAGCGGCAGGTCGGCGCGGCCGATGTCGACATAGACAAGCTGGACCTCGCCGAGCTGCTCGACATAGTCGACCGTTCCCTCGAAAAGATAATCCGCACCGCTAGCGATCACCAGATCCTCCGGCCGCACGCCGAAGCTCACCGAAGCACCTTTCGCTGAAGCAGGCGTGGCGATCGGCACCGTCGCCTTGCGCCCGCCGACATGGCTGACCATGGTCGGGTTGCCTGATTTGTCGATCGTCGCCGGCAGGATGTTCATGGCCGGCGAGCCGATGAACTGGGCGACGAACAGATTGCCGGGTTTCTTGTAGAGCTCCATCGGCGTGCCGACCTGCTCGATATGACCATCCTTGAGAACCACGATGCGGTCGGCCAGCGTCATTGCCTCGACCTGGTCGTGGGTGACGTAGATCATCGTTGTGGCAGGCATCGACTCCTTGAGCTTGGCGATCTCGATGCGGGTTGCGACGCGCAGTGCCGCGTCGAGGTTCGACAGCGGCTCGTCGAACAGGAAGACCTTCGGGTTGCGCACGATGGCGCGGCCGATTGCGACGCGCTGGCGCTGGCCGCCCGACATCGCCTTGGGCAAGCGGTCGAGATATTTGGTCAGCTGCAGGATTTCCGCCGCCTGGCGCACCCGCTTGTCGATCTCGGCCTTGCTCTCCTTACCGATCTTCATCGAGAACGCCATGTTGTCGTAGACGGTCATGTGCGGATAAAGCGCATAGGACTGGAACACCATGGCGATGCCCCGTTTCGACGGCGGCACGTCGTTGACCACCTCGCCGTCGATCCTGAGCTCTCCGGAGGTGATTTCCTCAAGCCCGGCGATGGACCGCAGCAAGGTCGACTTGCCGCAGCCCGAAGGCCCGACGAAGACGATGAACTCGCCCGACCTTATGTCGAGGTCGATGCCGTGCAGAATGTTGAGATTGCCGTAAGATTTCTTCACTTGCCTTAGCGTGACATCGGCCATGGTTCCCTCCAGTGAATTGCAAACTTAGTCGATGCGCCCGAACCAGGCGCCGTAGCCGCCGAGGCGGATAGAACCGGCGCCAGTCTGTCCCGAAAACCCGTGCCCCGGCAAGGGCTGCAGCGAGCGTCCGGCGAGATCGATTTCGGCCGGTCGGCTGCCGAGATTGAAGACGCAGACGATCTGCTCGTTGCCCTCGCGACGCGTGAAGGCGACCGTATCGCCTTCGCTTTCGATGAAGTCGATATCGCCCTTGGCCAGCGCCGGGTGCAATCGGCGGAAGCCGAGAAAGCGCCGGTAGTGTTCGAGCAGCGAGCTGTCGTCGCCCTGCTGCACATCGACCGCTTGCGAAAGGTGCTTGGTGGGCACGGGCAGCCATGGCTTTGCCTTGGAGAAGCCGCCATTGCTGTCGGCGCCATTCCAGACCATCGGCGTGCGGCAACCGTCGCGGCCCTTGAATTCCGGCCAGAAGCGGATGCCGTAGGGGTCCTGCAGATCCTCGAATTGCAATTCCGCTTCGCCAAGACCGAGCTCCTCGCCCTGATAGATGCAGACCGAGCCGCGCAGCGACATCAGCAGTGCCGAGATCACCTTGAGATAGGCGGTCTGGTCGGCTTCACCGGCCGCCCAGCGCGAGGCAGTACGCATCACGTCGTGGTTGGAGAAGGCCCAGCACGACCAGCCGTCGCTGGCGACCTTGCCGAACGCCTCCAGCACCGAACGCACCTTGGCCGCGCTGATCTTTTCGGGCGCCAGAAAGTCGAACGAGTAGCACATGTGCACGCGCTTGCCGCCGGCGGTATAGGCCGCCACCACCTCCAGCCCGCGTTGTGAATCGCCGACTTCGCCGACCGCCGCCGTCGCCGGATATTCGTCGAGCAGGGCGCGGAAGCGTTCGAGGAAACCGAGGTTTTCGGGGCGGCTCTTGTCGTAGAGGTGATCCTGATAGTTGTACGGGTTGACGGAAGGCGCCGTCTGGTCGTTGCGCTCTTCGGGCGGCAGCGGCGGATTGTCCTCCAGACCCTGGCTGTGGAAATAGAAGTTGATGGTGTCGAGACGGAAGCCGTCGACGCCGCGCTCCAGCCAGAAACGGGTGACATCGAGCAGCGCATCCTGGACCGCGCGGCTGTGGAAGTTGAGATCAGGCTGCTCGGCCAGGAAATTATGCAAATAATATTGCTGGCGGCTGGTGTCCCACTGCCAGGCCGAGCCGCCGAAGATCGACAGCCAGTTGTTGGGTGGCGTGCCGTCGGGCTTGGCGTCGGCCCAGACATACCAGTCCGCCTTAGGATTGGTGCGGCTCGAGCGGCTTTCCCTGAACCACGGATGGATGTCGGCGGTATGCGACAGCACCTCGTCGATCATCACTTTGAGCCCGAGCCTGTGCGCCTCGGCGGTCAGGGCATCGAAATCGGCCAGCGTGCCGAACATCGGATCGACGTCGCAATAGTCTGAAACGTCGTAGCCGAAATCCTTCATCGGCGACTTGAAGAACGGCGAGATCCAGATGGCATCGACGCCGAGCGCCGCGATATAGGGAAGCCTGCCGATGATGCCTTTGAGGTCGCCAATGCCGTCGCCGTTCGAGTCCTGATAGCTGCGCGGATAGATCTGGTAGATCACGGCGCCTCGCCACCAGTCGCGGTCGACGGCGAGGTCGGGGCTCAACGTCGCTTTCACAGCGGATTGCATGAGCTCAACCTCCCTTTACCGAGCCCGCGAGCAGCCCGCGGACGAAATAGCGCTGCAGCGAGAAGAACACGATCAGCGGCACGATAATCGTGATGAAAGCCGATGTCGTCAGGATCTCCCAGTCGCCGCCGCGCGACCCGAGCAACGCATTGAGCTTGGCGGTCAGCACGATCTGGTCGCCCTCTGTGCCGAGGAAAACCATCGCAACCAGCAGATCGTTCCATACCCAGAGAAACTGGAAGATGGCGAAGGAGGCCAATACTGGGAACGACAGCGGCAGCACGATCTTGACGAAGATCTCGAAATCGCTGGCGCCGTCGATGCGCGCCGATTCCATGATTTCGCGCGGCAGGCCGGCAATGTAGCTTCTCAGGAGATAAATGGCGAAGGGCAGGCCGAAGCCGGTATGTGCCAGCCAGATGCCGAGATAGGTTTTCGACGGTACGCCAAAGAAGCTGCCGACGCCGTTATAGAGCTTCAGCAGCGGGATCAGCGACATCTGCAGCGGCACCACCAGGAGCCCGATGATCACCGCGATCAGCAACGCCCGGCCGGGAAAGCGCATCCAGGCCAGCGCATAGGCCGCGAACGCCGCGATCAGGATCGGGATGACGGTGGCCGGAATGGTGACGGTCAGCGAATTCATGAAGGAGCGGCCGATGCCTTCTGAAAACAACACGGTCCTATAATTGTCGGTGGTGAATTTCGGTGGCGCCGACGAGGCGTAGTAGACGCGCTGGCCGCGCTCGCCCTCGAAGGGCTTCGTCGAGGTCATGACGAAACTGCCGTCGGCGTTGAGCAGCAACGTCTCGCCGTCGCCGAGATCGGCCGTCGTGCCCGCGGCATACTGCGTCGGCGCCGACGACTTGACGCCGAAGGCGCTGATGTCGCGGGCCGCATCGTCGCCGAAAATGTTGCCCTCGAGGACGAACTTGCCGTCCTTCTCGATTTGCGCCGAGGCGGGTGGCAGCCGGCCTGCTTCCGTCTGGCTGGAACTGGCGAACGAGTTCCACCAGCCCGAGGCGATGATCTGGTCCTTGTCGCGCAGCGACGAGACAAGAATGCCAAGTGTCGGGATGGTCCAGATCGCGACGAAGATGAAGACCGCGATATGGACGCCGAAACGGCTGGCAAAGGACTTTCCGGTCGCGACCGCCATCTCAATGTCCTCCCGTCTCTTTGTTGGCCTGGCGGATGTTCCAGACCATGATCGGAATGACCGCGATCATGATGATGATGGCAATGGTCGCACCGCGGCCGAAATCGCCGCCGCCGCGGAACATCCAGTCGAACATCAGATTGGCCAGCACCTGGCTGTTCCACTGGCCATTGGTCATCGTCAGCACGATGTCGAAAACCTTCAGCACCAGGATGGTGATGGTGGTCCAGACGACGGCGATGGTGCCCCAGATCTGCGGCACCATGATCTTCCAGAAAATCTGGAACGGATTGGCGCCGTCGATGACGGCCGCTTCGAGTGTCTCCTCGGGAATGCCGCGCAAGGCAGAGGACAGGATGACCATGGCAAAGCCGGTCTGGATCCAGATCAGGATGACCATCAGGAAGAAATTGTTCCAGAACGGCAGCGATATCCAGACCTGCGGCTGGCCGCCGAAATACTGGATGATGGCGTTGAGCAGTCCGATCTGCGTCTGACCGGCGCCTCTATACTCATAGATGAATTTCCAGATGACGCTGGCGCCGACGAAGGAGATGGCCAGCGGCAGGAAGATGAGGCTCTTGGCGATGGTGCCCCACCAGATCTTGTCGGTCAGGACGGCGATGATCAACCCGAGGAAGGTGCAGGCAGCGGGTACGACCGCCAACCAGATGATGTTGTTGAGGATGGAGGTGCGGAACTCGCGGTCGCCGAACGCCCATTCATAGTTGGCGAAGCCGACGAAATTGGCGCCGCCGCGATCGAGGAATGACAGCCTGAGCGTCTCCACCACCGGGTAGATCAGGTAGATGGTGAGGATGATCATGGCCGGGCCGACGAACAGCCACGGACGGATCAGTCCTTGCCGGCGCAGATTGTCGATGGCTGCCGCACCCTTGACGCCGCGCGACGGGAAGATGACGTCCACAAGTTTGTTGGCGCCCCAGAAATAGGCGACGCAGCCGCCGACGCCGATGATGATGACTGTTATGGCCGAGAAAATCTGAGCCGCCACGGGTCCCTCCCTCTGCGCATGATCCGCCAGTCGAGAATGGCTTTGGCGACGGGATCATGGGCCGATTCAGTTGTTGAGAGCGATCGAACGCAAACCGGTTTCCACCATTGCTGATCGCACTCCAAGCTGGAATGTCTTTGTACTCGTGACAATAGGTGCGGCGCGGGCCGCCGGTCGGATCCGGGCCCTTGAGGCCCGGATCCATTCAGGATCGGTAGTCCGAGGGCCGCCTACTTGATCGCGTCCCAGCTCTTCTGGATGTCGGTGGCGACATCCTGGGCGGACTTGCCGCCGACGAGATCGATCATGCCGGTCCAGAAGGCGCCGGCGCCGATCTTGCCCGGCATCAGGTCGGACCCGTCGAAGCGGAAGGTCGAGGCTTCGGCAAGGATTTCGCCCTGCTTCTTCAGCGCGTCGCTGGCATAGGCGTCCTTGTTGACCGATTTGAACGGCGTCACGAAGCCACCTTGGGCCATCCAAATCTCATGGGCGAGCGGCATCTTCAGGAATTCGATGAACGCGCGGGCACTCTTGCTATCTTTAGTGATCATGGCCAGCGTGCCGGCGCCGAGCACTGGGGTGCCGAGGTCGGGCTTGGACGCGTAAGGTGGGAAGTAGAAGAAGTCGGCATCCTGGCCGACCTCAGTGCCTTCCGGGAAGAAGGTCGGGATGAACGACGCCTGGTGATGCAAGTAGCATTTCGGCGGTACCGAGAAGAGGCCTTTCGGGCTGTCGCGGAAGTCGGTCGCCGCCACCGCCTTGGCGCCGCCGTCGACCATCTTGTCGTCGGTCGCGATCTTGCCGAAAATATCGATGGCGTTGACCACTGCGGGGTCGTTGAACGGGATCTCGTTCTTCACCCACTTGTCGTAGGTCTCGGGCGTCTGGGTGCGCAGCATGATGTCCTCGACCCAGTCGGTCGCCGGCCAACCGGTGGCGCCGCCCGAACCGAGCCCGATGCACCATGGCGTGCCGCCGTCGGCGATGATCTGCTTTTCGAGCTCGGCGAGCTCTTCCTGCGTCTTCGGCACCTCGTAGTCGGCTTCCTCGAAATTGTCCGGCGAGTACCAGACCAGCGATTTCACGTCGGCCTTGTAGGGGAAGGCGAAGAAGCCCGGCTTGCCGTCCTTGTCGTTGAAGGTGCCGAGATCGACCCATGACTGGCCGGCGCCGTAATTGTCCTTGATCCAGTTGGCGGTGTCGTCGCCGAGCGGCGTCAGCAGGCCCTTGGACGCCAGGTCCTGGATCAGGCCCGGCTGCGGCAGCACGGCAATGTTGGGCGGGCTGCCGGCCTGCGTGTCGATGACGATCTGCTGTTCGTAATTTTCCGACGAGGAGTATTTGATCTCGGCGCCCGTTGCCTCCGAGAAATAGTCTAGAACGGTGCGGATGAGGCCTTCGTCCTCGCCGCGCCAGGGGCCGAAGATCGACAGCGTCTCGCCCTTGAGGTCGACCTTCTTGAGCTCTTCGTAATTCGCCCAGTTGAAGCGGGGATCCTCGCCCGGCTTGAACTTCAGTTCGGCTTGCGCCGGCGCGCCTAGGGCGAGCGTGACAAAAGCGGCGCCCAGCAGAAGCATTTTCGTCATCGGTATTCCCTCCCAGTGGTGACAAACACCGGACGGAACCTCCATTCCGTCCGCCGACGCTGCGGGACTGTGACTCAGTCGGAAAGGAACCGCAACCTTTCGAAGAGTCTTCCAAAGCGTTTTGGTCTTTCCGATGGGGCCACTGAATCGATCAGAAGTCAAGAGAGAGGTAGCCTAATCGATTTAGTTTCCGCGATTTAGGAGTAAATAAAGTGCGCTGCACACGCTTTTTGGGGGTGCAGCAGTAAATTCTGCTTCAAACCAGGCGGAAACGGTGCTTATGGTCTTTGCATCGCTCAGCGTTGCTCGTCGCGGGTGATCGACGCACATTTAAAGCGCTTTGGGGCTTGGAGGCCTCCATGAACCTCAAACAGCTCTCGCATATGCTGGCGCTTTCGCAGACAACGGTAAGCCGCGCGCTGAACGGCTACCCGGAAGTCAACGAGGAAACGCGCCGGCGGGTGATCGACGCCGCCAAGCGCCACGGCTACCGCCCCAACCCGAGCGCGCGCCGGCTGGCCACCGGCAAGACCGGGATGATCGGCTATGTCTTGCCGACCGGGGCGGCAGTCGACATCGATCCGCATTTCGTCGAATTCCTGTCCGGTCTCGGGGACTACGCCCGTTCGCACGAACTCGACCTGGTGCTGTCCCCGGCCGATGCCGACGACCAGGAGACGACCTACCGGCGCATCGTCGCCAACCGGCAGGTCGACGCCGTCTATATCTCGTCGCCGAGGCCGGCCGACCGGCGGGTGGCGCTGGTCAACACGCTCGGCATCCCCTTCATCGTCCATGGCCGCAGCGAAGGGCTCGATTTCGACTACCCCTTCACCGACATCGACAATGAGGGCGCCTTCCACGAGGCGGCACGGCTGCTCGTCCAGCTCGGCCACCGGCGGCTGGCGCTGATCAACGGCGACGATCGCGAGACTTTCGCCATTCACCGTGAGCGTGGCGTGCGCCGGGCGCTGGCGGCGAGCGGTCTGCTGCTTGGCGAAGGCCATGTCTGTTCCCTCGCCATGACCGAGGAGAACGGCTACCGCGCGGCCAGGCGGTTGCTCGAGCAAAGCGACGCGCCGACCGCGATCGCATGCTCCAGCCTGATCATGGCGCTCGGCGTCGTGCGCGCGGTGCGCGATCTCGGCCTGACCATTCCGGGCGACCTGTCGCTGATCGCCCATGACGACGTTTTCCCCTGGCTGAAGCCGGAGAATTTTTCGGTGCCATTGTCGACGACGCGTTCGTCGATCCGTTTGGCCGGCGCGCGCGTCGCCGAGCGCCTTGCGGCGCGGATTTCCGGATTGGAGGAGGGCACCCGCGGCGAAGTCTGGCCGGTCGATCTGGTGATCAGGGCATCGGTCGCCGGTGCACCGGGTTAGAGGTAACTGAACGGCCGAGGTCGACTCTTGCCGGTGACCACATCCGAGCCGGCGCCGCTCGGCGCAGCCATCTCGACGGCGGGCGCGGTGACGAAGACGTAGGCGCCTCACAAGGGGAGAAGGAAGGGGCGCGCGCGTGCCAGCGTCGCACCGGGCATAGACGGATCGTTGCGCGCTAATTCCCCGCGCTGGCCATACGCCGGCCCTTGATCGCCTTTTCCAGCCAGCCGATCTCCATCTCGGGGACCGAGGACAAAAGAAGGTCGGTATAGGCATCGAAAGGTGGCGCCAGCACCTGGCTTTTAGCGCCGTAGCGCACCACTTCGCCGCGATACATCACCGCGATCGAATCGGCGATCGACTTCACCGTCGCGAGATCGTGGGTAATGAACAGATAGGCGACGTTTTCCTCCTTCTGCAACTCGAGCAAAAGCTTGAGAATGCCGTGGGCCACCAGCGGGTCGAGCGCCGAGGTGACCTCGTCGCAGATGATCAGCTTCGGCTTGGCGGCGAGCGAGCGGGCGATGCAGACGCGCTGCTTCTGGCCGCCGGAAAGCTCGGCCGGGTAACGGTCGATGAAGCCCTTGCCCATTTCGATTTTGTCGAGCAGTTCGGCGACGCGCCGGTCGCGCTCGCGACCGCGCATACCAAAATAGAATTCGAGCGGCCGGCCAATGATGGTGCCGACGGTCTGGCGCGGGTTCATCGCGACGTCGGCCATCTGGTAGATCATCTGCAACTGGCGCAGATCCTCTTTCGGCCGGTCGGCAAGCCGGTTGGCGAGTGGACGTCCGTCGAAGGTGACGGTGCCCTGTTCGGGCGGCAGAAGGCCGGTGATGGCGCGCGCCAGCGTCGACTTGCCCGAGCCGGACTCGCCGACCACTGCCAGCGTCTGGCCCGGATAGATGTCGACCGAGACGTTCTTCAGCACCTTGATGTGGCTGCGGCCATAGGCGGCGGTGATGTTCTTGACCGACAGGAACGGGCTCGTGCCGGGCTTCTGTTCCTGGTGCTCGATCTCATGCACCGAGACCAGCGCGTTGGTGTATTCCTGGCGCGGTTCCTTGATGATCTGACGGGTGCCGCCCCATTCGACCAGCCGGCCGTGGCGCAGCACCATGATCTCGTCCGAAACCTGGGCGACGACGGCAAGGTCGTGGGTGATGTAGAGCGCCGCCACATGCGTGTCGCGGATGGCGTCCTTGATCGCCGCCAGCACGTCGATCTGCGTCGTCACGTCGAGCGCCGTGGTCGGCTCGTCGAAGACGATCAGGTCGGGCTCGGAGCACAGCGCCATCGCCGTCATCACACGCTGCAGCTGACCGCCCGACACCTGGTGCGGAAAGCGCTCGCCGATGCTTTCGGGGTTCGGCAGGCTGAGCTTCTTGAACAGTGCGACGGCGCGTTTTTCGGCCGCAGCCCGTGTCGCCGTGCCGTGCAGCAGCGTCGCCTCAACCACCTGGTCCATCAGTCTGTGCGCCGGGTTGAACGCCGCCGCCGCCGATTGCGCGACATAGCAGACTTCGCGGCCGCGCAGCTTGCGAAAACCCTCTTTGCCGCCCTTGAGGATGTCGCGGCCGTTGAGGATAACCTCGCCGCCGGTGATGCGGACGCCGCCGCGGCCATAGCCCATCGACGACAGGCCGATGGTCGACTTGCCGGCGCCGGACTCGCCGATCAGGCCGAGCACCTTGCCCTTCTCGAGCGTCAGCGAGACGTCGTGGACGAGCACGATGTTCTTGGGCGCTTCGCCCGGCGGGAACACCGTGGCCTCGATGCGCAGATTGCGGATGTCGAGCAGTACGGACTTCGCTCGCTGATCAGCCATCACCCGCGTCCTCCCTTCAGGCTTGTCGTGCGGTTGAGCACCCAGTCGGCGACAAGATTGACGGAAATCGCCAGCATGGCGATCGCCGCCGCCGGGATGAGCGCCGCCGCGATGCCGAAGACGATGCCGTCCTTGTTCTCCTTGACCATGCCGCCCCAGTCGGCGCTGGGCGGCTGCACGCCGAGCCCGAGGAAGGACAGCGTCGACAGGAACAGAACGGCATAGATGAAACGCAGGCCGAGTTCCGAAACCAGCGGCGACAACGCGTTGGGCAGGATCTCGCGGAAAATGATCCACACGCTGCCTTCGCCGCGCAGCTTGGCCGCCTCGACGAAATCCATGACGTTGATATCGACGGCGACCGCCCGCGACAGGCGGTAGACGCGGGTCGAGTCGAGAATGCCCATGACCAGGATCAGCGTCACCAGATTGGTTGGCAGCACCGAGAGCACGACAAGACCCATGATCAACGTCGGGATCGACATCAAGAGATCGACGAGGCGCGAAAGCAGCGTGTCATACCAGCCGCCGAAAACAGCCGCCGAGAAGCCGAGGATGGCGCCAAGCGAGAAGGACAGCGCGGTCGCCAGCACCGCGATGAACAACGTGATGCGGGCGCCGTAGATCATGCGCGACAGCAGATCTCGGCCGAGATTGTCGGTACCCAGCCAATGCGTCGCCGACATCGGCGCCCAGACGTCGCCGACGATCTCGCCATTGCCGTACGGCGCAATCCACGGCGCGAAGATAGCCGCCAGCACGAACAATGCCGTCAGCGCCAGGCCGATCAGCGCCGGGATGGGGATGCGTTTTATGTCGAGCATGCCCGCTCCCTATTTCGGATGTCTGAGACGCGGATTGGCGACGATCGCCGCTATGTCCGCAATGATGTTCAGGCTGATATAGACGGCGGCGAAGATCAGGCCGACCGCCTGCACCACCGGCACATCGCGTTTGGTGACGTGGTCGACGAGATACTGGCCCATGCCCGGGTAGACGAAGATCACCTCGACCACGACGACGCCGACGATAAGGTAGGCGAGGTTGAGCATGACGACGTTGATGATCGGCGCAATTGCGTTGGGGAAGGCATGTCTGCGGATGACGGCGAATGCCGATAGCCCCTTGAGTTCGGCGGTTTCCACATAAGCCGACTGCATGACGTTGAGGATCGCGGCGCGCGTCATGCGCATCATATGGGCGAGCACCACCAGCGTCAGTGCCGCCGCCGGCAGCATGATCGCCTGCATGCGCTCGCCGAAAGGCATTCCGTCATAGACGGTCGAGATGCCAGGGAAGATTTGGTATTTCACGGCAAAGAAATAGACGAGCACGTAGCCGATAAAGAACTCGGGAAACGACGTCGAGGCGAGTGCCAGCCCGGAGATCAGCTTGTCGACCCAGCCATTGCGGTAGCGCACCGCAATCAGGCCAAGGATGATCGCCAGCGGCACAGCCACCGCGGCCGCCCAGAAGGCAAGGAACAGCGTGTTCCACAACCGCCCTTTGATCGATGTCGCAATATCCTGGCCGCTCGACATGGCAGTGCCGAGATCGCCGGTCACGACGCCGCCGAGCCAGCGGAAATAGCGGATGAAGGCCGGATCGTTGAGGCCGAGCTGCTCGCGCAGATTGGCGAGCGATTCCGGTGTGGCCGATTGTCCGAGGATGGCTTGCGCAACGTCGCCGGGCAGGATTTGCGTGCCGGCGAAGATCAGGACCGAAACGGCCAACAGCAGGAGGATGCCCAGCGCAATGCGCTGGGCCACCAGTTTCACGATGGGTGAGGACATATCCGCAAGGCCGGGCTCAGGCTTCGAGCCAGCACTTTGCCAAAGCGTAGCCGTTCATCAGCTCCTGATGCGGATCGTCGACCCAGCCGGCGACCTTGGCGCCCGTCGCGTCGATGAACTGGTTGAACATCGGCAAGATCAGGCCGCCCTCGTCGCGGACGACCACCGCCATGTCGCGATACATCGCCTTGCGCTTGGTGTTGTCGAGCTCGGCGCGTGCCGCCAGCACCATCTTGTCAAAATCCGGACGCAGGAAACGCGTGTCGTTCCAGTCGGCCGTCGACAGGTAGGCGGTCGAATACATCTGGTCCTGCGTCGAACGTCCGCCCCAGTAAGAGGCGCAGAAGGGCTGCTTGTTCCAGACTTCCGACCAATAGCCGTCGCCCGGCTCGCGCTTGATTTCCAGCGTGATACCGGCCTTGGCCGCGCTTTGCTGGAACAGCTGCGAGGCATCGACAGCGCCGGGGAAGGCGACATCCGAAGTCCTGAGCAGGACGGCGCCGTCATGGCCAGACTTCTTGAAGTGGAACTTGGCTTTGTCGGGATCATATTTGCGCTGCTCGATGTCATCGGAAAACAGCGGATAGGCCGAGTTGATCGGGAAGTCGTTGCCGAGCGAGCCGTAGCCTCTGAGGATCTTGTCGAGCATTTCCTCGCGGTCGATCGCCAGTTTCAGCGCGGTGCGCAGGTCGTTGTTGTCGAACGGCGCCGTGTTGCAATGCATGATGAAGACGTAATGGCCGGGGCCGGCATGGTTGCGGATGGTCACGCCGGGCAGGCGCTTGATCAGGTCGACGATCTTCGGCTCGACGCGGTTGATCATGTTGACCTGGCCGCCCTGCAGCGCGGACGTGCGCGCGGTGGCGTCGTTGATGACGATGATCTCGATCTGGTCGGCATGGCCCATCTTGTCGGCCTGCCAGTAATTGGCGAAACGCTCACCACCGTGGCGCACGCCAGGCTCGTTGGTGGTGATCTTGTAGGGGCCGGCCGAGATGCCGGCATCGGCTCCGTCCTTGCCGCCATTGGGCTGGACGATCAAATGGTAATCGCTGAGCAGATAGGGCAGGTCGGCATTGGGTTCCTTCAGCGTCAGGATCACCTCCTTGCCGCTGGCCTTGATGCTTTCAATGCCTTTCATGTAGCCGAGCGCGCCCGACTTCGACTTCTCGTCCGAATGACGTTCAAGCGTGGCAGCCACGTCCTCGGCGGTCACCGTCTTGCCATTGTGGAATTCGACGCCGTCGCGGATCTTCAGCGTCCAGACCTTGGCGTCGTCGGACGAGCCGATATCCTCGGCGATGCGGTTCTCGAGATCGCCTTCCGGGGACAGCTCGACGATCAGTTCGCCCCACATCTTGCCGAAGGCGAACGGTACCTGCGTCATGAACAGGGCCGGATCGAGGCTGTTGGTGGACTCGCCGCCGACCAGGCCGGCCTTCAGCGTGCCGCCCTTGACCGGGCCCGCGGCGCGCGCCGCGCTAGAAAGCAGCGAGTTGGCGAAGGTCGCGGTGACGCCGAGCGCTGCCGCCCGGCCGAGAAAATCACGACGGCTCAGTTTGCCGGACGCGACGCGCCGGCTGAGAAATTCCAGTTCGTTCGACATGTTGAGTTCCTCACTCTGTTGGTTCGACCTTATGGTCGTTTTTATCATTTCTTGTGAGGAGAATAATGACCGCAAGGGAAGGTCGTAAGCAAGACCGAATGCGACATGCTGTGGCGTAAATCGTACGTCGCAATTGGACCAATCCGCATAAGCGCTCAAAGCAGCGCGCGCGGGATTTTCTCCTCGAAATTCCGCTCGAAAACCAATTTCTCGCTTTCATAGGCTTCGATTCTGGCGTTAACCATGAAGCTTTGCGCGTCCGACCGTATTTCGGCTGACGTTTCGGTGCGCACCGACCATCCATTTCGCGACAGCGTTTGCGTCCAGTGCGTCTTGCCCGACGCTGACAGCGGGTTGTCCGGATGGATCGCCCATGTCTCACGAGCGATGCTGCCATTGGCAAGGCCATGCTCCAGATCGCGCACCTCGCCGAAATCGTCGACGATGGAAAGTGTGACGATTCCGGTCTTCTCGTCGCGATCGACACGACGCTCGGAATTGGCAGCGCGGACCGTTTCGGTTGCCCAGGGCGCGGCGGCCTCGGGGGTGGGGAACGTGACTTCGTCGCCTTGCGCCAGCGGGCGTAACGGCAGCTTCAGTGTCGCCGCCGACAGATCGAGCCGGGCCGGTTCCGGCGATGGCCAGATCATCGGCCAATAGGCGTTCGAAACGGCAATACGCAGGCGGTGGCCTGATGGCACGCGGTAGGCGCATTGGTCGAGCACCACCCGGGCGCCGACGGTTTCGCCCGGCACCAGCGCTTGCGGGAATTCGTGCGAGTTGCGATGCGTCAGGTTGAGCACGCCGTAGGAGATCAATTCGGATGCGCCGTCGGGATGCACGTCGCACAGCCGGATGGCGATGTTTGCCTGCGGTCGATCCGAGGCGACCCGGATCAAAACCTCCGGCGCGCCGACAATGTCAATCGCCTCGCCGAGCGGCGGCTGGTCGAAACACACCGACAGCGCATCGTCGGGGCGCTGGTCACCAGGCAATTCCGGACCGAAGGTAAAGGGAAAGTATTCGCCGCCGGCAAGCCCGCAGCTTTGCGGCGAAGCCACGATTGCAGGCTTGGCCCCTTCCGGGATCAGTTCGATCGCCTCAGCCTGGATGTTGGGCGATGGCCAGTCTGCTTCCGCGACCCAGCGGCCCGGCCGCTCCGGATGCCAGCGCGCGGGGCGCACACTGTCCATCACATAGGCGCGGTAGGCCGGGTCGGCTTCGACGCCGGTGTCGACCTCCTTCAGCCAGCGGTCCCACCAGCGCAAGGCCTCCTGCAGGAAGCCGATCGCTGGTTTCGGTGCTGCGTAATGCGGGTATTTGTGGATCCATGGGCCGACGATGCCCTTGGCCGGCGCCTCGATGTTGGCGGCGAGATGCGAAATCGTATTGCGATATCCATCATGCCAGCCGCCGATCGACAGTACGGCGGCTTTAATGGCGGAATAGTCTTCGCAGATCGAACCGCGCTTCCAATAGGCGTCCCGGTGCTGGTGCTTCAGCCACAGCGGCGCCAGGAAGGGCTGGTTCTCCAGCCGGGTCAGCCACAGGTCGCGCCATCTGTTGTCGCCGGCCAGCAGCGGATCCGGCGGCCGCGACGAATAGGATAGCATGGTCGAGGCCCAGCCGAAATTCTCGATCAGCAGGCAGCCGCCCTTGTAGTGGATGTCGTCGGCATAGCGGTCGACCGTCGAGCACAGGCTGATGACGGCCTTCAGCGCCGGCGGCTGCTTGGCTGCCGTCTGCAGGCAGTTGAAGCCGCCCCAGGAGATACCCATCATGCCGACATTGCCGTTGCACCAGGGCTGGGATGCCGCCCAGGCGATTACGTCGTAGGCGTCCTGCAATTCCTGCTCGGAATATTCGTCGTCCATCAGCCCTTCGGAATCGCCATTGCCGCGCATGTCGACGCGGATCGAGGCATAGCCATGGCCGGCGAAATAGGGATGCGTCAGCTGATCGCGAAAGATCGTACCGTCGCGCTTGCGGTAGGGCAGGTGCTCGAGAATCGCCGGCACCGGATCGTCGCCGGCATCGGCCGGCATCCACACCCGCGCGGACAGCCGGCAGCCATCCGGCATGACGATGCCCATATCAGGAAATTCGACGACCTTGCGGTGAAATTCGGTGACGGTCTTCATGGCGGGCTCCAGGATGTCAGTGACGCATGAAGCGCGCACGTCATGAAGTCAAACCCGCGACGGTCTGTGTCGCACGACGACGATTTGGCGGGGCCACGCTCGATTTCCATCTTGCGCTATCCCGTTAATTTATGTATTACGTTTATTAGCTTGGATCCGACGCGCTGAGGATGGTTTCGCCTGAAAATCGTGTGGGATGAGCCAAAGCGCGTGACGAATCTCGAAAATCGAGGTCTCGACTTTGCCAAACTGGATATTGAGTTTTTTGCAACCGCGACCGTCCTCCCAGCCAAAGCCGGCCGGCTCAAGGCGATTGGCGAATTCAAGGAGACTATTCTCGCCGTTATTTTCAAGCCGCTGGGTTCCGAAGCGATTTCGGTGATCTCAATGCGTCGTGCCAGCCGAAAGGAAAGGTCAGTGTATGAGCAATCCTAAATCTCATATTCGACCGCTTACCGACGAGGAGGAAGCGGAGATTCAAAGACAGATTGCTGCTGATCCCGATGACGCGGAGGCGACCGACGGACAGTTGGCGCAAGCCAAGCCTTTCGCGGAAGTGTTTCCGGAACTTTTCGAGAGCATCAGGCGTGCGCGTGGACGGCCAGCCGTGGAGAAGCCCAAGCAGGTCGTGTCCATCCGCCTGGATCAGGATGTCGTCAGCAAATTCAAGGCGACCGGCAAAGGCTGGCAGGCCAGGATAAATGAGGTGCTGAAGAAGGCGAAAGTGGGCTAGGCAATCCGCGTCAGTTCAGCGGAATGTCGTTCTCGGCCTTGCTCGCCTGGTAAGCGTTGGACAATTCGTCGTAGCGCGCGGAGATTGTGCCGATCCGCGTTTCCAGACGCTTGCGTTCAGCCTCGGGCAGCGACCGCACCAGTCTGCGGATCGAAAAGCTGTTCCAGTAGGCGTTCTCGGCATTGTAGCCGCCGGGGTCGAGAGTGAAGACCTCCTTCAGGATCTTCAAATCATGCGGAATGGCGAAGCTGTCGCGCGAATCCTCGTGGCTGAACAGATAGTAGAAATTGTCGAAACCGGTCCAGGTGATCGCCGACAGGCAGAGCGAGCAAGGTTCGTGCGTAGCGAGGAAGATCGCGTCCTTGGTGTCGACGCGCTGGGCCTTCGGCATTTCATAGAACCGCTTCAGGCAGTGCACCTCGCCATGCCAGAGCGGATTTTCCGTCTCGTTGTTGGTTTCGGCGAGCACCAGCGAACGGTCGTCCTTTCTCAGGATCGCCGCGCCGAACAGCTTATTGCCGTGGGCAACGCCTTCGGCCGTCTTCGGCACGATATCATGCTCGATCACGTCGAGCAGGCGGTCGATCAGCGAGACGTCGGTCATCATGCGGTCCCGTCGGGAAGATGGATCTCGTAAGCGTGCGAGAAATGGCACTCCTCCAGATTGGAGCCGTCGCCGCCGCGGTCGACGACAAGAAAATCCTGGGCCTCGCCGATCGGCGTCAGCACGCCGTGCCAGAGGTTGCGCGGATAGTTGACGCCTTGCCCGGGCGCGGTGATGAAGGCGTGCGGCTCGCCCGGACCTGCGTCGCCATCATGGCAGACGATGACCAGGAACGGGCGAGGCGACAGCGGGATGAAAGCCTGGCTGCCGAACGGATGACGCTCGACCATGGTGAGCTTCAGCGGAAAATCGTAAGGCGTGCCGCGCACCAGGGAGATCAGCACGCGCCCATTCGGCCCCAGCGCTTGCGCTGTGGCGAGGTCGTGATAGCGCTCGGCCTTGCCGACATTGATCGGGTAGTGATTGTCGCCGCCCATATCGATGACGTCGCCGAACTCGGCAAAATTTTCGCGGGTCAGCTGTCGAGCGACGATACGGCTCATGGTACCCGTCTCGCGACGCCGGCGCCGCCAAGCTTGGCGTGGCGGTTGACGTCCTTGTAAAGAAGATAACGGAATTTTCCGGGGCCGCCGGCATAGCAGGCCTGCGGGCAGAAGGCGCGCAGCCACATATAGTCGCCGGCCTCGACCTCGACCCAGTCCTGGTTGAGGCGATAGACTGCCTTGCCTTCCAGCACATAGAGGCCGTGCTCCATGACATGGGTTTCGGCGAAGGGGATAACCGCGCCGGGCTCGAGCGTGACGACGGTGACATGCATGTCGTGGCGCATGTCTTCAGGATCGACGAAGCGTGTTGTCGCCCATCTTCCTTCGGTGCCGGGCATGGGCGTTGGCGCGATGTCCCGTTCGTTGGCGAAGAAAGCTTGCGGCGTATCGATGGCCTCAACGGCCTCGTAGGCTTTCCGGATCCAGTGGAAACGAACGGATGCGCCGCCCTCGTTGCGAACGGTCCATCCGCTGGCCGGCGGCAGGAAAGCAAAGCCGCCCGGCTGCAGGACATGTTTCTCGCCAGCCAGAAAAACGGTCAGCTCGCCTTCGACCACGAACAAGACGCCCTCGGCGCCGGCATCCGGTTCCGGCCGGTCGCTGCCGCCGCCGGGCGCCACCTCGACGATATATTGCGAGAACGTCTCGGCGAAGCCGGACAATGGGCGCGACAGCACCCAGACGCGGGTCTTTTCCCAGAACGGCAAGGCGCTGGTGACGATGTCCTGCATCACGCCCCGGGGAATGACGGCATAGGCCTCGGTGAAGACGGCGCGGCCGGTCAGCAATTCGCTCTGGCCGGGGTGGCCGCCATGCGGCGCGTAATAGGTTCGGTCGGCCATCTTGATCGTATCCATGAGTTCAAAGCCTGTTGCGGGAGCCAAAGCCTATTGCGGAAGTAAGTCCTTGAGGCGAAACAGCGCGATGCGCTCGACCTGTTTGCAGGCGGTGTCGAATTCAACGTTGTGGCTGTTGCCGCTGCGCGCCTCGAACTCCGCCAGGATTTCCGCCTTGGTCTTGCCTTTCACCGCGATGATGAAGGGAAAGCCAAAGGACGTGACGTAGGCGGCATTGAGTTTGGAGAACAACTCGCGCTCCTTGTCGGTCAGCGCGTCGAGCCCGGCGGAAGCCTGTTCCCTCGTCGATTCCGCCGTCAGCCGCTTGGCCTGCGCCAATTTGCCGGCAAGGTCGGGGTGGGCGTTGAGCACGGAGAGCCGCTCGGCCTCGCTGGCGCCGCGAAAGACACGGCACAGAGCATTGTGGAGGCCGCCGGCACTGTCATGCGCCGGGCCGAGCTCCAGCTCGTAGGCGCGCTCGGCGATCCACGGCGAATGCTCGAACACGCTGCCGAAAGCCTGGACGAAAGCCTCGAATTCCATCTTCGACGGCCGCAGCGCCGGCCGCCGGAACGGATGGGTCTCTTGCCAGTGCCTGGCAATGTCGATGCGCCGCGCTAGCCAGACCCTGTCGTGCGATTTGACGTAGTCGACAAAACGCTTCAGCGCCGCGACCCGGCCCGGCCGGCCGACGAGGCGGCAGTGCAGGCCGATATTCATCATGCGCGGCCGCCCTGCCTTGCCCTCGGCATAGAGCGTGTCGAAACTGTCCCTGAGATAGGCGAAGAACTGGTCGCCCGAGTTGAAGCCCTGCGGCGTGGCGAAGCGCATGTCGTTGGCGTCGAGCGTATAGGGGATGATGAGCTGCGGTTTCGCCGGCCCGTCCGGCCCGTCATGCTCGAACCAGTAGGGCAATTCGTCGTCATAAGTGTCCGACACGTAGTCGAAGCCGCCTTCTTCCACCGCCAGCCGCACGGTGTTGATCGACGTGCGGCCGGTGTACCAGCCGGTCGGCCGTGCGCCTGTCACCTCGTAGTGCAACTGGATCGCCGCTTCCATGTCGCGGCGCTCGTCCTCCGGCGCATGGTCGCGGTAGTCGATCCATCTCAGCCCGTGCGAGGCGATCTCCCAGCCGGCCTCCTGCATCGCTGCGACCTGGTCAGGCGAGCGCGCCAGCGCTGTGGCGACACCGTAACAGGTCACCGGCACCTCAGCCTCGGTGAACAGGCGCAGCAATCGCCAGAAGCCGGCGCGCGCGCCGTATTCGTAGATCGATTCCATGTTCCAGTGGCGCTGGCCAAGCCACGGTGCGGCGCCAACGATCTCCGACAGGAAGGCCTCCGAAGCCTTGTCGCCATGCAGAACGCAGTTCTCGCCGCCTTCCTCGTAATTGACGACGAACTGCACCGCGACATGCGCGCCGCCAGGCCATTTCGGATCCGGTGGATTGGCGCCGTAGCCGCGCATGTCTCGTTCGTAACGCATCGTCACTCCTGCCGGATGGTGTGATCAGGATAGTCGAAAGGGCGGCTTGCGCATTCCCCCGAAAATTTTGAAAGTGTTTTTGCAGCACTCCGCTCGACCGGGACTTATGCATCGCCTTTAATTGGCGCACAATTCGTCAAATATGTTCGACTGTACCGGGAATGGGAGCAGCCAGTGGCGGAAACGTCGAAAGCCGAAGGTGGACGTCTGACGACCCATGTCCTCGATACCGCAACCGGCAGGCCGGCGGCGGGCCTGTCCATCGAGCTCTACCGCATCGACGGCGACATGCGGATGCATTTGAAGACGGCGATCACCAATGCCGACGGCCGCTGTGACGCGCCGCTGCTTGCCGACGCACAATTCCGCACCGGGGAATACGAGCTGGTCTTCGCTGCCGGCGACTATTTGCGCCGGCAGGGGTTGAGGCTGCCGGAACCGGCCTTTCTTGACAGCGTGCCGATCCGCTTCGGCATGGCCGAGCCGGTGCACTATCATGTGCCACTGCTTGTCTCCCCGTACGGATATTCGACTTACCGGGGGAGCTGAGATATGGCCAAGATCACGGAACGCAATGAGATACGCTTCATCCTCAATGGCGAAAACGTTGCGCTAACCACCGTGGCGCCCGACGAGACCTTGCTCGACTGGCTGCGGCTCGAGCGCTCGCTGCGCGGCACCAAGGAAGGCTGCGCCGAAGGCGATTGCGGCGCCTGCACCGTGCTGGTCGGAAGGCTCTCGGCCGGTCGGCTGGTTTACGAAAGCGTCAATGCCTGCATCCGCTTCCTCGGCTCGCTCGACGGTACGCATGTCGTGACCGTCGAGCATCTGCGCGGCGACGGCGATAGGCTGCATCCGGTGCAGCAAGCTATGGTCGATTTCCACGGCTCGCAATGCGGCTTCTGCACGCCGGGCTTCGTCATGTCGCTCTATGCCCTGTGGATGCGGTCGCCGGAGCCGTCGGATGCGGCCATCGAAAAGGCACTGCAGGGCAATCTATGCCGCTGCACCGGCTATGAAGCCATCGTGCGGGCGGCGCGTGCCATCTCCAGCTACGGCAAGGCGGCGAACGACCCGCTGGCGGCGGAGCGCGAGGCCATCACGGCCAAGCTTGCGGCCATGAAAGACGGTGCGCGCATCGAGATCGGCGCCGGCAAACAGCGGCTGGTGGTGCCGGCCGATGCCGACGATCTCGCCACCGTGCTCGACAAGGAGCCGGGCGCTACCATTATTGCCGGTTCGACCGATGTCGGCCTGTGGGTGACCAAGCACATGCGCGAGATATCGCCGGCGATTTTCATCGGCAATCTCGACGGGCTCTGCGCGATCTCCGAAGACAAAGGCGTCATCTCGATTGGAGCCGGCATCACCTATAGCGAAGCCTTCTCGACACTGGCCAAGCGCATCCCCCCGCTGGGGCCGCTGTTCGACCGCATCGGCGGCGACCAAGTGCGCAATATGGGCACGATCGGCGGCAACATCGCCAACGGTTCCCCGATCGGCGACACGCCGCCGCCGCTGATCGCTTTGGGCGCGCGGCTGACGCTGCGCCGGGGCAACAAGCGGCGGACGATCCCGCTCGAAGACTTCTTCATCGCCTATGGCAAGCAGGACCGGCAGCCGGGCGAGTTCGTCGAGGCCGTGCATGTCCCGGTGCCGGCGAAAGGCACAAAGTTTGCCGTCTACAAGATCACCAAGCGCCGTGACGAGGACATCACCGCAGCACTTGGCGCGTTCCTGCTGACCCTGGCCAGGGACGGCACGGTCGCGGATATCCGGATCGCCTATGGCGGCATGGCGGCAACGCCCAAGCGGGCTCTCGGCGTGGAAAAGGCGTTGCTTGGCAGGTCTTGGACGGAGGCGACGGTCGAGACGGCGATGGCCGAATACGCCAGGGATTTCACCCCGCTGACCGACATGCGCGCTTCGGCCGAATACCGGGCGCTAGCGGCGCGCAACCTGCTGCTGCGCTTCTTTGCCGAGACCAGCGGCACCAAGGCGCCGATCCAGGTTTCAAGATACCAGGCGGCCTGATGTATATGAACGTCCGCGAACAAACAGCCGAACGGTCGCAAATAGCGTCCTTCTCCCCGTTCACGGGGAGAAGATGCCGGCAGGCAGATGAGGGGCAGCGCCGTCGTCGATCGATGTCTGCGAGGTCGGCAACGTCAGCGCTGCCCCTCATCCGATCCTTCGGGCCACCTTCTCCCCGTGAACGGGGAGAAGGGAGGAAAGCTGAATGACCAAGCACGCCCCCAACCTCAAGGCGCAGAAAATCTCCGGCGGCGTCGCCAGCGATCAGCGCCATGATTCCGCGCACAAGCATGTCCGCGGCACCGCCGTCTATATCGACGACATGCCGGAGCCGGCAGGCACGCTGCATGGCTGCCTTGGGCTTTCGACGGCCACGCATGCCACCATCATCAGCATGGACCTGTCGGCGGTGCGCGCAGCGCCCGGCGTCGTCGACGTGCTGACGGCCAGCGACGTGCCGGGCGAAAACGACATTTCGCCGACCGGCCGTCACGACGAACCGGTGCTGGCCGACGGCAAGGTGCAATTCTTCGGCCAGCCGATCTTCTGCGCCGTTGCCGAAACGCGCGAGCAGGCGCGCCGCGCCACAAGGCTGGCCAAGGTCGAATACAAGGAATTGCCTTTCGTCACCGACATCGGCGTGCTCGATCCCGGGAAGGATAAGCTTGTCACACCGCCGCTGACCTTGAAGCGTGGCGATGCAGCGGCAGCAATCAAAGCGGCGCCGCGCCGGCTGAAGGGAAAAATGCGCATCGGCGGCCAAGACCATTTTTATCTGGAAGGCCAGATCGCCATGGCCATTCCCGGCGAGGATCAGGACGTCACGATTTATTCCTCGACCCAGCATCCGAGCGAAGTCCAGCACATGGTCAGCCATGCGCTCGGCGTGCCGAGCCATGCCGTTACGGTCGAGATCCGCCGCATGGGCGGCGGCTTCGGCGGCAAGGAAACGCAAGGCAACCAATTTGCAGTGTTGGCCGCTATCGCCGCCAAAAAACACCGTCGCGCGGTGAAAATCCGGCCCGACCGTGACGACGACATGATCGCCACCGGCAAGCGCCACGACTTCCTCGTCGATTATGAGGTCGGCTTCGACGACGAGGGCAATATCCTTGGCGTCGACTTCATGTTTGCGGCGCGCTGCGGCTTCTCGGCGGATCTCTCCGGCCCGGTCACCGATCGCGCGTTGTTTCATTGCGACAACACCTATTTCTGGCCGGCAGTGCACGCGCAATCGGCGCCGCTCTACACCAACACCGTGTCGAACACCGCCTTTCGCGGCTTCGGCGGTCCGCAAGGCATGGTCGGCGCCGAGCGTGTCATCGACGAGGTCGCCTTCGCCGTCGGCAAGGATCCGCTCGAAATCCGTAAGCAGAATTTTTATGGCACCTCGGATCGCAACATCACGCCCTATCACCAGACGGTCGAGGACAACATCATCCATCGCATCGTCGCTGAACTGGAGGCGAGTTCCGACTATGCACGCCGCCGCCGCACCATCCAGGCCTTCAACGCCAACAGCCGCTTCATCAAGCGCGGTCTGGCGCTGACGCCGGTCAAGTTCGGCATCTCGTTTACCGCCACGCATTACAACCAGGCCGGTGCGCTGGTGCATGTCTACACCGACGGGTCGGTGCATCTGAACCATGGCGGCACCGAGATGGGGCAGGGCCTCTACGTCAAGGTGGCGCAGGTGGTGGCGGAAGAATTCCAGATCGACCTCGACCAGGTCAAGATCACCGCGACGACAACCGGCAAGGTGCCGAACACCTCGGCGACCGCCGCATCGTCCGGCTCCGATCTCAATGGCATGGCGGCGCAGAACGCAGCCTGGCAGATCAAGGAGCGGCTGACCAATTTCGCCGCTGAGAAATACCAGGTGCCGCGCGACCAGGTACTGTTCCTGCCCAACCGGGTGCGCATCGGCAATCAGGAAATCGCTTTCGCCGATCTCGTCAGGCAGGCCTACATGGCGCGCATCCAGCTTTCGGCGGCAGGTTTCTACAAGACGCCGAAAATCCACTGGGACCGCGACAAGGGTGAGGGCCGTCCGTTCTACTATTTCGCCTATGGCGCCTCGTGCTCGGAAGTCTCGGTCGACACGCTGACCGGCGAGTATATGGTCGAGCGCACCGACATCCTGCACGAGACCGGCCGCTCGCTGAATCGCGCCATCGATCTCGGCCAGGTCGAGGGCGGCTTTATCCAGGGCATGGGTTGGCTGACGACCGAGGAATTGTGGTGGGACGACAAAGGCCGGCTGCGCACCCACGCGCCGTCGACTTATAAGATCCCACTCGCCTCGGACCGGCCGAAGATCTTCAACGTGACTCTGGCCGACTGGCCGGAAGCAAGCGAGCCGACGGTCCACCGCTCCAAGGCGGTCGGCGAACCGCCTTTCCCGCTCGGCATGTCGGTGCTGCATGCGCTGTCGGATGCGGTGGCGAGCGTTGCCGACCACCGGATCTGTCCGCGCCTCGACCCACCGGCGACGCCAGAGCGGGTGCTGATGGCGATCGAACGGCTGAAGGGTGAGGCCAAGACGGGCACGTGAATCGGGCCAAACGTGCAAATCTGGCCGAAAAAACCTATATTTCCCCTTCGGGAACGTGAGCCATGAACTCGAAAGTGCAAAGCCTGAGAGACTTCCTTGCCGGCCACGGCCGAATTGCGCTGGTCGAGGTCGCCGGAACAAAAGGCTCGACGCCGCGCGAGACGGGCGCCTTCATGCTGGTCTCGGCATCGGCGATATCGGGCACGATCGGCGGCGGCCAACTTGAATATATGGCGATCGACAAGGCGCGGCAGCTGCTGAGCACACGTTCGCCGCCGCGGCCGGCAAGCAAAGAAGCCCGCATCGAGATCGATGAGGTCTGTGCCACGCTCGACGTCCCTCTCGGGCCGGAGATTGGGCAATGTTGTGGCGGTCGTGTCGAGGTGTCGATAGAACTGGTCGATGCGGCGCTCAAGGCCGAACTGATCCACAATGCCGAGGCGGAGGAGGCCAATCTGCCTCACGTCTACCTCTTCGGTGGCGGCCATGTCGGCCAGGCGTTGGCGGCGGCGGCGGCCTTGCTGCCAGCACATGTCGTCGTCGTCGAGACGCGTGCCGAGGCGTTGGAAGGCATGCCGGAAACGGTCGAGACCGAGCTGACGCCGATGCCCGAGGCCGTGGTGCGCAGAGCCCCGGCCGGGGCCGCCTTCGCCATCCTCACTCACGACCACGCGCTGGATTTCCTGATCGTCGCCGAGGCGCTGAAGCGCGGCGACACCGCCTATGTCGGCATGATCGGCTCGAAGACCAAGAAGGCGACGTTCAGGAACTGGTTCCTGAAGTCCGCGGAAGGCAGCAAGGCGGAGTTCGCCCGCCTCGTCTCGCCGATCGGCGGCGATGCCGTCAAGGACAAGCGCCCGCAAGTGATCGCAGCACTTGCCGCCGCCGAGATCATGACGGCGCTGGTTTCCCATTCGACAGCAATGCCAAGCTCGGCTTTCCACGGGAAAGCGATGGCCGAGTAACCTCAACTATTTATCCGGCGTCTTTCCCTAAGCGAACGGCAAGAACGTCGGTGTGCCGGTGCTTGCTCCTATGCGGGCCGTTTCAGACCGAGATGCTCGCGCAAGGTGCGGCCTTCGTATTCCGTGCGGAACAGTCCGCGCCGCCGCAATTCCGGCACGACGAGTGTGGCAAAGGTGTCGAGTTCACCCGGGAACCAGGACGGCATGACGTTGAAGCCGTCGGCAGCACCACCCTCGAACCGTGTTTGCAACTCGTCGGCGACCTGAGCCGGCGTGCCGACAATGCGCCAGTGGCCACGCGCCCCGGCGAAATGACGTGCAAGCTGGCGGATGGAGAGGTTATCGCGGCGCGACTGCTCGATGACCAGCGCCTGCCGGCTTTTCATCCCCTCGCTCGCCGGCAGCTCGGGCAACGGTCCGTCGATCGGATAGCGTCCGAGATCGGAGATGCTGAGATAGCTGGACAGCAGCGCGACGCCGACATCGTCGGGGATCAGCTCCTGCAGCTCCTCATGTTTTGCCCGGGCCTCCGCTTCGGTTGCCGCCACGATCGGCGCGACGCCCGGCATAATCTTGATGTCGTCGGGCTCACGCCCATAGGTCGCCAGACGCCCCTTGAGATCGGTGTAGAAGGCCTTCGCCTCCTCAAATGTCTGCGCCGCCGTGAAGACCACATCGGCGGTGCGGGCGGCAAGATCCCTGCCAACGTCCGAGGCGCCGGCCTGGACCATCACAGGCGCGCCTTGCGGAGAGCGTGGCAGATCGAGCGGGTCGCGAACCGAAAAGCTCTGGCCGTCGTGGCCAGGTCCGGAAACCCTGTCGAGCTTGCCTTGCCAGAGTGCGGTAACCACAGCAGCGAATTCACGCGCGCGCTCATAACGGTCGGCATGCGGGCGCAGGCCGGTCGCGCCGAAATTGGCGGCTTCGATGTGGCTGGCGGAGGTGACCAGGTTCCAGCCGGCACGACCGCCGCTCAGATGGTCGAGCGACAAGAAGGTCCGCGCCAGCCCGTAAGGCTCGTTGTAGCTCGTCGATGCGGTGGAGACGAGACCGATGTGGCTGGTCTGGACCGCGAGGGCCGCAAGCAGGCTGATCGGCTCGAAGCCGATCGAACGCGACGTCTGGCTGGCGATATCGACATTGGCCTCGCGCACGCCTGCGGCGTCCTCCCAGAAGATCATATCGAACTTCGCCGCCTCAGCCGTCCGCGCCAGCTGGATGTAATGCTCGATGTCGACCCCCGCGGTCACATGCGCCTTGGGATGGCGCCAGGCAGCGATGTGATGGCCTGTCGCCCACAGGAAGACGCCGAGCTTCATCTGACGGGCGGTCATTGTCCCTCCTCCCCGGCCAGTCCGAGATGGGAGCGCAGCGTCGCGCCGGGATAATCCGACCGAAGAAGGCCGCGGCGACGAAGCTCCGGCAGGACGTGATCGACGAACTCGTCGAGTACAGGCTCGACCGGCGGCATGACGATGTTGAAACCGTCGCAGTTTTTCGATCGGAAGGGCTCTTCCAGCCTGTCCGCGATAACCTCCGGCCCAGCGGCCAGTTCAGCATCTGGCGCGACGTTCATCAGCGCCTTTATCGCGTCCGGACCGCGCCCGACCGCAAGCGCGCGGCGCTTCAGATCGTCAGCGTTCACGACCGCTGGCTCGTCAAGCAGGATGACATCGGCGAAGCGGGCGGCGATGTCCATGTCAGCCTCCGACAGGCCCGACATGACGAGCACCGGCATATCCTGCGGCGAGCGAGCTACATTGAGCGGCCCACGCACGGAGAAAAACTCGCCCTTGTGGTCGAGCAGGTGCATCCTTTCGGGATCGAAGAAGCGGCCATCGCTTTTGTCGAACAGCAAGGCATCCGCATCCCAGCCGCGCCACAAGCCCTGCACGATCCCGATGAATTCCTCCGCACGTCGGCGGAAATCGTCGCCGGAAAACCCTTCCGGCCGGCTGAAATTGGCTGCCTCGCGTGGATTGGGGACCATGCTCGCGTTCCAGCCGGCGCGGCCGTGGCTGATGATGTCGAGCGAGGCAAAACGGCGCGCCAGATTGTAGGGTTGATGGGCGACCGTCGACGCCGCGGCGACGAGGCCGATCCTGCTGGTCACCGTCGCCAGCGCCGCCAGCAGGGTCGTCGCTTCGAAAGGGAGTTGCCGGTTCGGTGCGTCGCCGGCTGCAGCCGGCGCAGTATCGGCAAGGATCACCATATCCAAGCCGGCGGCTTCGGCCTTTTGCACGAGCCGCGCCAGAAGATCGAAATCCGGACCGGCGTCGGACGGATGGGAAGGGGCGGTTTCCGGAAGCAGTGAGACGGCGAGATGCATTGTGGCGCCGTTGGCCATAGGTCTTCCCTGGTGAGTGAGATTCCGCAGGAATTATCTTCGCCAGCTGGACGGAAAGCAACCGGTAAGCCGGCGATCATTTGCCGGCCAGAATATCCTTGATCAGCCGTTGGCAACGCTCGGCCATAAAGTCGAGCAGCAGCCGCACCTTCGGGTCCTGCAGCTTCTTGTGCGGGTAGACGGCCGCAAACTGCACCGGCGTCGGCGGCGTGTCGGCCAGGATCACCTTCAGCCGCCGGTCGCGGATGAACGGCTCGACTTCGAATCGCGGCTTGTTGATGATGCCGCGACCCGACAGCGCCCAGCCGGTCAGCACATCGCCGTCGTCCGTGTCATAGGGCCCGTGCACTTCGAACTTTCGCGGGCCGTCGGCGGTCTGCAGCATCCACACATATTCGCGTGCGCCGGAATAGCGCAGCATCAGGCAGTCGTGCTTCTTGCCGATCAGTTCCTGCGGCTCGATCGGCTCGCCGCGCGCCTCCAGATATTTGGGCGCCGCCACCAGTACCCGTTCGCATTCCATGATGCCGCGCATCCTGAGGCTGGAATCCTCGATGATGCCCAGCCGGAAGGCAACGTCGATGCCTTCCTTCATGATGTCGACATTGTGGTCTGAAAGCCTGAGCCGCACTTCAATATCAGGATATTTGTCGTGGAAATCGGGGATGCCCGAAGCGACCAGTCGCCGGCCTAAGCCGAGCGGCGCCGTCACTTTTATGGTACCCCGCGGCTGGCCGGATAAGGCGCTGACCGCGGCTTCCGCCTCGGTGACCGCCTCAAGCACCTGCTTGGCGCCGGAGTAGAACACGGTGCCGTGCTCGGTCGGCATAAGCTGCCGGGTCGTGCGGTTGAACAGCCTGACACCGAGATGCTTCTCGAGCTCCTTGATGCGGTTGGAGGCGACTGCCGGAGAAATGCGCATGTCTCGGCCCGCCGCCGACAAATTGCCGAGTTCGACGACGCGGACGAAAACGGCGATATTGTCGAGGTAGGCCATGCGACTTTAGGACTCTCATACGGCGGCGTAGGGATAATCCTAGTATTTTCCATTTTTTTTTGAAAGTCATCGTACAGCTCGGCCCTTTCCGTTTGCGCTCCAGCCCGTAAAGTCACCCGATCGGCAGGGACGATCTTTCAATGATGGATTTCGCGATTTTCTGGGACTGGCTGAGTTTCGCCGTGCGCTGGCTGCATGTCGTCACCGGCATCGCCTGGATCGGCTCATCCTTCTATTTCGTCGCACTCGATCTCGGGCTGCGCCAGCGTCCGGGCATGCCCGCCGGCGCCTTCGGCGAGGAATGGCAGGTGCATGGCGGCGGCTTCTACCACATCCAGAAATATTTGGTGGCGCCGGCCGAAATGCCCGAGCACCTGACCTGGTTCAAATGGGAGTCCTACGCCACGTGGCTGTCGGGCTTTGCCATGCTGTGCGTCGTCTACTATGCCGGGGCGGACCTGTTCCTGATCGATCCCAATGTCCTCGCCATGTCGGTGCCTACAGGCATCTTGCTGTCGCTGGCGACGATCGGCGTCGGCTGGGTGGTCTACGACCTCTTATGCCGCTCGCCGCTCGGCAGGAGCGACACCGGCCTGATGCTGGTGCTCTATGGCGTGCTGGTATTCATCGCCTGGGGTCTTACCCATCTGTTTACCGGCCGCGCCGCCTTCCTGCATCTTGGCGCCATTACCGCGACGATCATGTCGGCCAATGTCTTCATGGTCATCATCCCGAACCAGAAGATCGTCGTCGCCGACCTGATCGCCGGCCGCAAGCCCGACCCGAAATACGGCAAGATCGCCAAGCAGCGCTCGCTGCACAACAATTACCTGACCCTGCCTGTTTTGTTCCTCATGCTGTCGAACCACTACCCGCTGGCGTTCGGGACCGAGTTCAACTGGGTGATCGCCTCGCTGGTATTCATAATCGGTGTGCTGATCCGGCATTATTTCAACACCATGCATGCGCGCAAGGGCAACCCGACCTGGACCTGGCTGGCTGCGGCCGTCCTGTTCGTCGTCATCATCTGGCTGTCGACGGTGCCGAAAGTGCTGACCGGCGAAGTCCAGGCGTCCTCGGCGGCACAAATCTACGTCGCCTCGGCGCATTTTCCCGCCGTGCGCGACACCGTGCTTGGCCGTTGCTCGATGTGCCATGCGCAGGAGCCGTCCTACGAGGGCATCTATCACGCGCCGAAGGGGGTGATGCTCGACACGGACGCTGGTATCGCCGAGCAAGCCCGTGAGATCTACCTGCAGGCCGGTCGCAGCCACGCGATGCCGCCCGCCAACGTTACCCATATCACCGACAAGGAGCGGGCGCTGCTGGTGGCATGGTTCGAGGAGGCAGGGAAATAAGCATGACCAGCACGCTCCTGCGCGGCCGCACGCTGTCCTTCCTGCGTTGGCCTGAGACCGTCGACGACCATTCCGCCTGGCGCTACGAGGAGGACGGCGGCCTGCTGCTCCGCGACGGCAGGATCGTTGCCGCGGGCGCCTACGCCGAGGTCGAGAAAGGGGCTGATGAAGGCGCAAAGAAGAT
Organism: Mesorhizobium sp. WSM4823; assembly: GCF_055811195.1. Classification (NCBI taxonomy): domain Bacteria; kingdom Pseudomonadati; phylum Pseudomonadota; class Alphaproteobacteria; order Hyphomicrobiales; family Phyllobacteriaceae; genus Mesorhizobium; species Mesorhizobium sp. WSM4823. Next base: position 110,958 of record NZ_JBVVQL010000004.1, on the reverse strand, counting down.
CGATCACCGCCCACATCTGCTGCTGCCGGGTTTCATCGACGCGCATGCGCATTTTCCGCAGATGCAGGTCATCGCCTCCCATGGCGCGGAACTGCTCGACTGGCTGAACACCTACACTTTCCCCGAGGAAACCAAATTCCAGAACGCCCAGCATGGCCGTCGCATTGCCAGGCTGTTTCTCGATGAGGTGGTGCGTCACGGCACGACGACAGTCGCCGCCTATTGCTCGGTCCACAGGGAGTCTGCCGAAGCGTTCTTCGCCGAGTCGCATGACCGCAACATGCTCAACATCGCCGGCAAGGTGATGATGGACCGTAACGCGCCGGAGGGCGTGCTCGATACAGCTCAGTCGGCTTATGACGATAGCAAGGCGCTGATCGCCGATTGGCACGGCAAGGGACGCCAGCATTATGCCATCACGCCGCGCTTCGCCATCACCTCGTCACCGGAGCAGCTGGAAATGGCGGACGCGCTCTGCCGTGAACATCCTGATCTGCACATGCAGACGCATCTGTCGGAAAACCACGCCGAGATCGCCTTTACCTTGCAACTCCATCCAAAGGCGCGCGACTATACCGATGTCTACGAGCATTACGGGCTGCTCGGGCGCAAAAGCCTGTTCGGCCACTGCATCCATCTGTCGGAACGCGAGGCGGATGCGCTTTCGGATTCAGGCTCGGTGGCGGTATTCTGCCCGACCTCGAACCTGTTCCTCGGCTCGGGCTTGTTCGACTATCAGCGCTACCGCCGCCGCGAAAAACCGCTCCGCATCGCCGCCGCTACCGATGTCGGCGGCGGCACCAATTATTCGATGCTGCGTACTATGGACGAGGGCTACAAGGTGATTGCGCTGAACGGCGAGAAGCTCAACCCGTTCCAGTCGTTCTGGCAGCTCACTCGCGGCAATGCCGAGGCGCTGTCGGTTGTAGAAAAAATCGGCACGCTGGACCAAGGCAGCGATGCCGACATCGTCGTGCTCGACGCGCGCGCCACGCCGGCGATGCGGCTGCGGATTGAGACGGTGGAGACGCTGGCGGAGGAACTGTTCCTGCTGCAAACATTGGGCGACGACCGCGCCGTGCGTGAGGTCTATGTCGCGGGGTGGCCGGCCAAGAGCGATCTGTTATAGTATAAACGGCAGGTGCGAGGGGAACCCACCAATGACCGTCCGTCAGGCGAAACTCATCGGCATGATAGGCGGGATGAGCTGCGAATCGAGCGCGCTTTACTATCGGCTGCTCAATCAAACCGCGCGTCGGCTCCTCGGCGGACATCACAATGCCAGGTCGGTCCTGTTCACGCTGGATTTCGACGAATTGAACGAAATGGCAGCACTCGGACGCTGGGACGTCATCGCTGAAAGAGTAGCCGAAGCGGCGCGACACCTGGAAAGGGCCGGCGCCGATCTGGTGATGATCACCTCCGTCACCGCACACCGTGTGGCCGACCAGGTGGAGCCCCTGCTTTCCGTCCCGCTGCTGCATATCGCGGATGTCTCAGCGCAGGCTATTCGCTTGCGGGGCTTTGCGCGTGTCGGGCTGCTGGGAACGCGCTACACGATGGAGCAGGATTTCTTCTCGGGACGTTTGCGCCGGCACCACGGCCTCGAAGTTCTGACACCGCAGCAGCAACAGCGCGAGGCTTTGCACAGCATCATCATCGATGAGTTGACGCTGGGTATAGTGGAGCAGGCCTCCAAGGCTGCATTGCTGGACGTGGTGGTAGACCTCCAGACGCGCGGTGCGCAGGCGGTGATCTTGGGTTGCACCGAGCTTCCGCTTCTGGCCGCTTTGGACGAGTATCCATTGCCGGCTTTCGATGTCATCCAACTTCATGTCGAGGCGGCGCTGGATGTGGTTCTGGTGGATGGGCGCGCCTGACGGTCGATGTCTTGACCGCGCCGCGATAGTCGGCCAAAGCCGGCTAAGACATTGGGAGCGAAGACAAATGGCCGACGACATCGAGGCGATCAAGCGACAGGAAGCCACACTCGTCTTCCCGACCTTCGACGAAGCAGTCGCCTTTAAGATCGGTTCGGCGATCCGCGAGCGGGCATTGGCCGAGAACATGCCGATCATTGTCGATATCAGGACTTTCGACCGGCCGCTGTTCTATGCCGCGATGCCTGGCTCCAACGCTTCCAATCCGGACTGGGCGCGGCGCAAGATCAATGTGGTGCGACGCTATCTCAAAAGCACCTATCGCATGGTGCTGGAGCAGCAACGCCCCGACCGCAGCTTCAAGATCGGTGAAGGGCTTGATGTTGCCGACTATGTGCTGGCCGGCGGCGGGTTTCCGATAACGGTCAAGGGCGCCGGCGTAATCGGCGTTATCGCCGTCTCGGGCCTGCCCGAGCGCGAGGACCATGGCGTCGTCATCGACGCACTGTGCGAGCATCTCGGCATTGACGGGCGCGAGTTGGCACTGCCGCCGGAAGCAAAATGACAGAGATCGATCCCAAGACCTTCCTCACCGCCATCTTCAATGCCGCCGTTGCCGCAGCCGATCCCCAGAGGACCATCAGGGATCATTTGCCGGCAAAGCCGAAGGGCCGCACTATCGTCATTGGCGCCGGAAAAGGCTCGGCGCAGATGGCGGCGGCTTTCGAGAAGGTGTGGGACGAGCCGATCGAAGGGCTGGTCGTCACCCGTTACGGCTATGGCGCGATCTGCCAGCGCGTCGAGATCATCGAGGCGGCGCATCCGGTGCCGGACGCCGCCGGTCTCGAAGCCTCGCGCCGGTTGCTCGAAAAGGTCCAGGGCCTGACGGCGGACGATCTGGTCGTGGCCCTGATTTCCGGTGGCGGCTCGGCGTTGTTGCCTTCGCCCGCCGGCAGCCTGACGCTGGCCGACGAGATCGCCGTCAACGAGGCGCTGCTTGCCTCCGGCGCGCCGATTTCGGCGATGAACACCATCCGCAAGCATGTTTCCACGATCAAGGGCGGCAGGCTGGCGGCAGCCGCCCATCCGGCCAAGGTGGTCTCGCTGGTAGTCTCCGACATTCCGGGCGACAATCCGGCGCTGGTCGCTTCCGGCCCGACCGTTCCCGATTCCGGCAGCCGCCAAGACGCCCTGGCATCGATCGCCGCCTATGGCATGAAGCTGCCGGCTTCGGTGATGACGCATATCAATTCGCCGGCTGCCGATGCGCCGCGTCCGGACGATCCGCGCTTTTCGCGCAATGAAGTGCATCTGATCGCCTCGGCCGGCGTATCACTGGAGGCGGCTGCGGCCGAAGCCAGGCGCCAAGGTATCGAGGCGGTCATCCTCTCCGACTCCATCGAGGGCGAAGCGCGCGAGGTCGGCGGTGTCCACGCGGCGATCGCGCGCGAGGTGGCTATGCGCAACCGGCCTTTCCAGAAGCCGGTGCTGATCCTGTCAGGCGGCGAGACGACCGTGACGCTTCGAGCCAAGGGCAAGGGCGGCCGCAACTCGGAATTGCTGCTTGCCTTCGCCATCGGCATCAGCGGTATGGATGGCATCCATGCACTGGCCGCCGACACCGACGGCATCGACGGTTCGGAGGACAATGCTGGCGCCTTTGCCGACGGTTCGACGGTGTCGCGGATGCGGGCGGCAGGCGTCGATGCCAAGGCGATGCTTGCTGGCAACAACGCCTGGACGGCATTCGACGCCGTCGGCGATCTTTTCGTGCCCGGCCCGACCGGCACGAATGTCAATGATTTGAGGGCGATCCTGATCAGATAGGGTCAGGCCGCCATCAGCTTTTTCACCGCTCTCATGTCCTGTAGGAATCGCTCGCGTTCGGCCTGTTTGTCCGCCGGCTCGCGAATGCGCAGGATGAAGGACGGGTGGATGGTGACAAAGACGCGCAAGCCATCCTCGCGCTCCACCACCGCACCGCGCATCTTCATGATCGGCACGACCTTGCCGAGCAGCGCCTGCGCCGCGGTTGCGCCGAGCGCCACCACAAGATTGGGCTTGATCAGATCGAGCTCCTTGTCGAGCCACCATCGGCAGGCCTGCACTTCGCCGGCATTTGGCTTGGAATGGATGCGCCGCTTGCCGCGCGGCTCGAATTTGAAATGCTTGACCGCGTTGGTGACATAGGCCTTCAGCCGGTCGACGCCGGCATCGTCAAGAATCGCGTCGAAGACCTTGCCCGCCGGCCCGACGAAAGGTTTGCCGGCCAAATCCTCCTGGTCGCCAGGCTGTTCCCCGACGAAGATCACCTTGGCCCCGTCAGGCCCTTCGCCGAACACGGTCTGCGTCGCGTTGCGCCATAGCGGACAGCGGCGGCAGGCTTTCGCGACTTCGCTGAGCTCAGGAATGGTGCTTGCGCCATCGTCTTCCGCCGTCTCAGGCAATTCGCGCTTGGGCAAGCGTCTTGCCTGCACCTTGGCGTGGCGTGGCATGGGATTTGTATGCATCCTGGCGATCATGGCTGATGCGGCCTTCGTCCGCTGCTGCGATCAGATGCGGAATGAGCGAAGCCCCGGAAAGGTTCCTTCAAATAACCCGGACCGTGCTTCGCCGGGAGAATGTCCGGCGATGCGATCGCCTCATACCTCGTGCAGATAGAGATGATAGTCCAGTTCGCTGACCGTGCGCGCTACGCGCAAATATTCGGATTGCTTGATCGCCACGAACGTTCGGTGCAGGTCTTCGCCCAGTGCGCCTTTGAGGAATGTCGAAGCCCTCGCCGCCTCGATCGCGGCGCGCCAGTCCACCGGCATCGTCGTGCGCGTGATTGCCGACTCGTAGCCATTGCCGATGGTTTCGGGGCCGGGATCGAGGCCCTCGTCGAGACCCCTGGTGATGCCGGCCAGCACCGTTGCCGCGACCAGATAGGGATTGGCGTCGACGCCCGACGGCCGGTGCTCGATGCGCCGGTTTTTGGCATCACCCGCAGGCACGCGCAGCGCCACCGAGCGGTTGTTGACACCCCAGCTCGGCGCTACCGGCGCATAGGATTGCGAGACGAAGCGACGCCACGAATTGGCGTGCGGTGCAAACACCAGCATCGATTCGGCCATGGTCTGAATGAGGCCGCCCAGACCGCGCAGCAGCGGCAAGGACCAGGTCTCGCCGCTGGCTTCAGCGAAGACGTTCTTGCCGGCCTTGTCCAGCAGGGAAACGTGGAAGTGCATGCCGGAGCCGGCATATTTTTCGATCGGCTTGGCCATGAAGCAAGCGGTGACGCCGTGGCGGCGCGCCTGCGCCCGCACCAGCCGCTTCAGCATGACGAGATCGTCGGCCGCCCGCATCACGTCCTGGCGGTAGTTCAGCGTCAGCTCGTATTGGCCGGGCGCATATTCGGAAATGACCGTCTCGGCCGGAATGCCTTGCACCTTGGCCGCAGCGTAGATGTCGGAAAACAGCGGCTCCATGCCGTGCAGATGGTCGACGGAATAGACCTCAGTCTTGGCCGAACGACGGCCGTCGAGCACCGCGTTCGCCGGCTGCACCTTGCCGTCGGCGTCGCGCTCGTTGGCGAGCAGAAAGAATTCGAGCTCGAAGGCGCCGGCCGGATGCAAGCCTTTGGCCGCCAGTATCTCCACCTGACGGGCCAGCGCCAGCCGTGGATCGGAGGACATCGGCTGGCCATCGAGATGATACATCGCCATCAGCACCTGGCCGCGCGGCGGCTGTGTGCCGAACAGCGGCACCAGCGTGCCGGGGATCGGCCATGCCCGCAGGTCGCCGTCGCCGGTCGTCCAGATCAGCCCGGTCTCGTGAACGTCCTCGCCGGTGATGTCGAGGCCGAGGATCGAGATCGGCATGTGCCGGCCACCCTCGAAGATGCTCATCAACTCATGCCGGCGCACGATCTTGCCACGCCCGACGCCATTGGCGTCGGTCAGCACGATGTCGAACGCTTCGATCTCGGGATGGGCGTCGAGAAAGGTTTGCGCCTCGGCGGGTGTCGAGCCCGAAGGGGAGGCGATGATGGCGTTCAAAGTTTGCTTGTGCGCGTCTCTCATGCGCAAGCTTGTCTCATGCTGCGAGCCTTGCCGCAACCGCATCGAAGGCGCTGATCAGGCGGTTGACCTGGGTGGCGCTGGTCGCCGGCGAGATCAGCATCATGTTGTGGAACGGCGCGATCAGCACGCCGCGATTGACCAGCGCGACATGGATCGCCGCTTCGAGCTCCGGCGCGTGCGCTGTTTCCGCCTCGCCGCCATTCCTCAGCGGACCGGGGGCGCAGATGAATTCGACGCGCGCGCCGACTCGGGCGGCATGCCAGGGCAGGCGGTAGCGGTCGATGACGGCGGTCAACCCGGCGTCGAGCCGCCGCGCCAGATGATCCATATGATCATAGTTCTCATCGGTCATCACTTCTTCGAGCGTGGCGCGCATCGCGGCGAATTGCAGCGGATTGGCCGACAACGTCGTGCCCATGCCGGAATAGCCCGGTTGCTTGGTCCTGATATAGTCGGCGTAGCGCGTGGCGACTTCTTCGCTCATGCCCCATACGCTGGCCGGCACACCGCCGGCGATCGGCTTGCCGAGCACGAACAGGTCTGGTTCCAACCCATATTGCCCGGTGTAACCGCCGGGACCGGTCGAGATCGTGTGCGTCTCGTCGATTAGAAGCAAGGTGCCGGCCGCGCGGGTGAGACGCCGTAGCGCGTCGTGGAAGCCGGAATCGGGCAGCACCATGCAGGAATTGGTCAACACCGGCTCGGTGATAAGGCAGGCCACCTCCTTGTCTTTGAGTGCGGCCTCAAGTGCCGGCACATCGTTGAACTCGATGACGTCGGTTGCCCGGGTCAGGTCACGGAATTCGCCGGCCAATCCTGGCCGGTTGACCGGTTTGCCGTCGACCAGCCGCACCATCGTCTCGTCGACCGAGCCGTGATAGCAGCCGTTGAACACCAATATCTTTTCCCGGCCGGTAATGGCGCGCGCGACGCGCAGGGCAAAGCGGTTGGCATCGGTCGCCGTCGTCGCGATCTGCCAGAACGGCAGGCCGAAGCGCTGTTGCAGCAGCGGGCCGATGGCAAGTGCATCTTCGGAAGGCAGCATGTAGGTGAGGCCGCGTCCAGCTTGCCTACGGATGGCGCGCGCGACCGGCGGCGGCGAATGGCCGAACATCGAGCCGGTGTCGCCAAGGCAGAAATCGTCGAGCCGGTTGCCGTCGATATCGGTGATGGTGGCGCCTCTGGCGCTGTCGACCAGGATCGGGAACGGCGTCGGCCAGTCGTTCATCCAGTGCATCGGCACGCCGCCGAAGAAGCCCGGCAGACCATTGCCGACTTTCGCTGCCGATTTCGGCCGCGCCTTGCGGAAGGTTTCGGCCTCGGTTTCGCGCAGACCGGCGATGCGGGCAGTGCTGATGCCACCGATGGACGTCTTTGAAGGATCGATTGAATGCATGAAGGCCCCTCTCGTACGTCACTCTAGCCAATCGGCGGCCGGAACCGCAATTGGTCACGGGGAATAGGGGAATGGGGTATGTATTCTCTACTGCCCTACTCGCTAGGCCGAAATGTCGATGACGCCGCAGTCGCCGGCAGCACTGCCGAAGGCGACGCGGCGCTCTTCCTTGTCCCACATCATCGAGGTGATGGCGCCCTTGCCCGGCCGGCGCAACAGCACCTCCTTTGCGTCGGCGAAACGCACCGCCATCACCATGCCGTCATCATAGCCGACGGCGACGACATCCTGGCTCGGATGGCAAGCTACCGAGGTCACCATGGCGTTGCCGCGCGTGCCGAGTTCCAGCGGCGCTTTGCCCATCGGCCCGTCCTTGCCCGAAAACGGCCAGACGATCGCCGCCGGCGCACCGGAACTCGCCAGCCATTTTCCCTTGGACGCCCAAGACAGGCTTTTGACCTTGCCTGGATAGCCGCTCATGCGCATGTGCTTGCCGTCGGCCAGCTTCCAGCCATGCAGCGCGTTTTCCTGCATGGTGGTAACAAGGAAGGCGCCGTCCGGCGAGAAGGTGATGCCGGTGTGGGCGCCGGCCCATTCGAGCTCGACCGGCTTGCCGTCGGTCGCCGGGAAATGCAGCGTCGCGCCATTGTAGCGGGCGACGCCGAAGCGCATGCCCTTGGGCGAGAACGCCAGCCCCTCTACCGAGCGCGGATGCATGAATTCCTTGGTCTTGCCGTCGGCGAAACGCACGAACGCGATCTTGCCCGAGGCATAGGCGATGGCGCCTTGTGGTCCGGCGGCTACGCTGGTGATCCATTTTTTGCCGGCGCTTGCTAGTTCTGCCGTGTTGCCGCCTGCGGTAATCGAAAAAATCTTCCCATCCTCGCCCCCGGTGATTAGCCGGTCGTTGGCCGCGTCGTGGAAGGCGGCCAGCAGCCCGTCATTGGCCTGCTCAGTCTTGTGGCCATGATCAAGCCGATGGATCGCACCGTCGGCCAACGCAAAGTGCGGCACGTCGCCAAGGAAGACGGCGGCGATGCAATGTCCCTGGAGATCAAGCGGCGCGACTGTCGGCATGAGAGACTATTCCAAAATCGTTGGCGCGGCTAGGTGCGCGCGACCTTCTCCCCTTGCGGGAGAAGGTGGATTGGCGCGCAGCGCCAAGACGGTTGAGGGGTGCTGGAAGGATCGCCGTTGGTGCCAAGCTGGAACACCCCTCATCCGACCGAGCTTCGCTCGGCCACCTTCTCCCACAAGGGGAGAAGGAAAGAAGGTGCAGCGCTAGCGTTATAAGACTTGGAAATCAAGCGGCCTGGCAGGCCTCAAAACTCTTCTTCAGCCGCTCCGCGTCGAGTTCGCGGCCGATGAACACCAGCCGGCTCTCGTGCTTCTCGCCGTCCTTCCAGGCGCGCTGGTGGTCGCCTTCGATGATCATGTGCACGCCCTGGATGATATAGCGCTCGTCATCGCCCTTGAGCGCGATGATGCCTTTCAGCCGCAGGATGTTCGGGCCTTCCATCTGGGTGATCTTCTCGATCCACGGAAAGAATTTCTTGGGGTCCATCTCGCCGCCGCGCAGCGACACCGATTGCACCGTCACGTCATGGATATCGGAAGCGTGCGCATGATGATGGTGGTCGTGCCCGTCGTGATCATGGTGGTGATGGCCGTCGTGATCATGATGGTCGTGGTCATGATGATCATGGTCGTCATGCGCCTCGAGGAAATGCGGGTCGTTTTCCAGCGCCCGCGAAAGATCGAAGGCGCCGCGGTCCAGCACCTCGGACAACGCCAGGCCGGCGCGCGTGGTGCGGTGGATCCTCGCCGCCGGGTTGATCGCGCGGATCGTCGCCTCGACCTTGCTCAGTTCCTCCGGCGTGACGAGATCGGTCTTGTTGAGCACGACGACGTCGGCAAATGCGATCTGATCCTCGGCTTCGCGGGAATCCTTCAGCCGCAACGGCAGGTGCTTGGCGTCGACCAGCGCCACCACCGCGTCGAGCCTGGTCTTGGAGCGCACGTCGTCGTCCATGAAGAAGGTCTGCGCCACCGGCACCGGATCGGCGAGGCCGGTGGTCTCGACCACGATGGCGTCGAAGCGGCCTGGCCGGCGCATCAGGCCCTCGACGACGCGGATCAGGTCGCCGCGCACCGTGCAGCAGACGCAGCCATTGTTCATCTCGTAGATTTCCTCGTCGGATTCCACGATCAGCTCGTTGTCGATGCCGATCTCGCCGAACTCATTGACGATGACGGCGTAGCGCTTGCCGTGGTTTTCCGAAAGGATGCGGTTGAGCAGCGTGGTCTTGCCGGCGCCAAGATAGCCGGTGAGAACGGTTACGGGGATCTGCGTCGTCTGTGCATCGCTCATGTTGGGCCTCGAAAAGGATTGTTGGCTCCATATAGGGTGCCGCCGGCCGTTTTGCACGGGGCAAACCGATGGGCCAAACAGACGCCAACATTGCTGAACTTTCCCAACATTGCTGAACTTTCATTGGCGCGGGCTGGTCTCCCTGCCTAGATAAAAACAATGCAGCTTGCTCCAGGATCAAAGAGGCGCCGGATGTCCGACAAACCATTGTCCTTGCCGTTGAGCCGGCGCCAGGCCCTCGGCCTGATTGCCGTTAGCGCCGGCGGCGGCGTCTTTCTGCCGGGCATCGCGCTGGCTCAGCAGGCCTCGCCCTATACCGGACTTGCCCTGTTCGATAGCGGTGCCGGCGTCTGCGCCATCACGCCGGAAGCGACCGAGGGGCCGTTCTATTTCGACCCGAAGCTCGAACGCGCCGATATCACAGAAGGCAAAGCGGGCATTGCCCTCAATGTGCGGCTGCAGGTGGTCGACGCGGGCTGCCGGCCGCTTGCCGGCGCGCGCGTCGACATCTGGCATTGCGACGCGCAAGGACATTATTCGGGCTATCCCGGGCAAGGCGACGGCCAGGATGCCGACACCTCAGGCCAGAGTTTTCTGCGCGGTTGGCAAAAGACCGATGGCACCGGCATCGTCTCGTTCGCCACCATCTACCCCGGCTGGTATCGCGGTCGCACCACTCATATCCACTTCAAGGTCTTCCCCGATGACAATTCGGTGATGACCGGCCAGCTGTTTTTCCCCGACAGCCTGAGCGAGCAGATATTCACCACTGTCGCGCCCTATACCGACCGGTCCGGCAGGCGCGATACGCTGAATGCCAGAGACGGTATCGCGCGGCGCGCCGGGCCACTGTCGCAGGCGGCCCTGCGCGAGGTAGCGGACGCCTACCAGGCCTTGATGATCGTCGCGGTAAAGGCAGATTGAGTTTCGTTTCATGTGTGCGGGGCTCCGGCTTAAGGCTCCCACCTGCACAGAAAAGTCGTTTGTCATCTAACTGAAATAAACATCTGGCATTAGCCACGGCGGACATCGCATTGCTTGCCGGCAAAGCTGTTTGCAAAGCCGGATCTGTTAGATCGTCGATTGCCAACCGGGCGGCTGCCTCTATGCTGTCCGCACCGGTTCGGCCGAAGAGGGATGACCATGGCCAAGGCGGACAAGACTGCGACAATGAGCCGGCTGCATTCGGCGGCGCGGCTGGCACGTACTGCGCTGGCTGCGCGGCTTCTAGGGCATGGCTTTTATGCCGGCCAGGACCAGATCATGCTGGCGCTCGACCGTGAAGACGGGCAGACGCCCGGCAATCTTGCCGGCCGCCTCGGCGTGCGCCCGCCGACCATCACCAAGACCATCAACCGGCTGCAGGCGCAGGGCTTCCTGGAAAAGCGCGCCTCTGCCGCCGATGCCCGCCAGGCCCATATCTTCCTGACCGACACTGGCCGCGAAATCATTCACGCCATCGAGAAATCGGTGAAGAAAACCGAGAAGCAGGCGCTGAAGGGTCTCGACAAAAAGGACCAGAAGGCACTGTTCAAGCTGCTCGCCCGCGTTGAGGCCAATCTCTCGAACGGCGAGATGGTTCTCGTCGATGACGAGATCGACGCCGACGAATGATCTGCAGCTGACGCCATCAGGCAGCCGCTGCCGACGACCCGTGGATCAGGGCCGACCAGCGGCCCGGGGTGACGCCGAACGCCTTCTTGAAGTGCCTGATAAAATGGCTTTGGTCGCTGAAGCCGGCCGCTATCGCGATCTGCGCCAATGGTTCATTCGCCTCGATCATGCGGCGTGCCCGTTGAAGCCGGCGCATCAAGAGAAAGCGATGCGGGCTGGTGGAGAAGGCAGCACGGAAATGCCGTGATAGGGCGTAGCGGTCCAGCCCGGTGATCGCCTCCAGCTCTTCGGAACGCACGATGCGGAAAACATTCTCTTCCAGATAGTCGCGCGCTAGGCTGGCAGCCCGCCACGCTGTCCTTGGGATCGGTTTGGCCGGCAGGCCTGCATGCCGTGCCAGGCTTTGCATCAGCTGCGCAATGAAGTCGGCGACAAACAGATCGTCCAGCTTCTGGTCCAACGGCCCCAGCGCCGAAAGCAGCCTGGTGCGAAAGACAGGATCCGTTACCACGGCATCCCTGACGAAAGGCAGCGGTGCGCCGACCGTATCGAGGCAGTCCAGCACGATGGACGGCTCCAGATAAAGCATTCTGTAACGCAGGCCGTCTTCGGTGCCAGCACCCCCATCGTGCAATTCGTCGGGATGCAGCACGATGATCTGGCCGGGCAGGCTGTGACGCGTCGCGCCGCGATAACGGAAGGTCTGTACGCCATGCAGCGTCACGCCGATGGCGTAGGTATCGTGACGATGGAGATCGAAGGCGCTGCCGTGGAACCGGGCCTCGATACGCTCCATACCGACGGAATCGGGGGCCGAGATGACGCAGTTTTCCGCCGCATCAACGCACAAACGTCCAAGACCCTGGAAGGCCTCGCCATTTAGATCGTGTGACATCGCTTCATTTGCGCCTTCGAATTAGAAAGTCTCTCATGTTCGACACGAAAATTGCAATCGTGCTGCAGGACGACCTTCCCGTCTGGCAGAAGCTCAACGTCACCGCCTTTCTGACCAGCGGCATCGTCGCGCAGTATAGAGACATCATCGGCGAACCCTATCGCGACCGCGCCGGCAACATCTACAATCCGCTGTCGATCCAGCCGGTCATCGTGCTTTCGGCCGACCGCTCGACGCTCAGTGCGATCCACCGGCGGGCGCTGGAGCGCGGTGTGACGACCTCGCTCTATGTCGACGAAATGTTTTCGACCGGCCATGACGCGGCCAACCGCGCCGTCTTCGCCGAATTCGCACCCGACGACGCCAAGGTCGTCGGCATCGCCCTGCGCGCCGAAAGAAAGCTAGTCGACAAGATCACCAAGGGCGCCCGTATGCATTCTTAGCGCATCGGCCCGAAAATCTTGATCGGGCCCGACCCGGGGCGCGTGCCGGTTGGGGCGGCGACATGCAGGAACAAGACCAAGCCTGTGACGGCTGATTGTTGTGCCAGTCTCTTTTGGCTTGCCGGCAAGTGGCAATTCCCGCAAAAGTGAGCTCTATCTCACCATCCGGCCTGAAATTTGAGTCCTCCCCCAAGACAAGACGAAAGCGCGACGCCTCCGACGGCGATCCTTTGCATGCTTTCCGTCTATGTGTTTTTCACTTTCCTCGATAGCAGCAGCAAATATCTTGTGGTGGCCGGCGTCTCGGCGCTGATCGTCGCCTGGGCTCGCTTCGCCGTCCATGTCGTGCTCGTCGGTATCTTTCTGCGCGGATGGCGCGAGCCGGCGCGCTTTCGCGCCAACAATCTGCCAGCGCATATCCTGCGCGGCGCGTTCCTGTTCGGATCGACCATTTGCAATGTCATGGCGCTGCGGACCCTGCAACTGGCCGAAACCACCTCGATTTACTTCTTTGCACCGATGGTGATCACAGCACTCGCCGGTCCTTTGCTCGGTGAGTGGGCGGGCTGGCGGCGCTGGCTGGCGATCCTGAGCGGCTTCATCGGCGTCCTCATCATCACCCGGCCGGGCGTCGGCGTCTTTGGCATCGGCCACCTCTTCGCGCTCGGCTCGATGCTGTCGAATTGTTTCTACGTCATCATGACGCGGCGCATGTCGGCGACCGAAACTTCGGAGAGCCTCATCCTCTTTTCAGCGCTGGCGCCTGCCGTACTGCTGCTGCCGATGCTGCCGTTTTCGCTTTCGCTGCCACAGGATGGCTGGCACTGGTTCATCCTGCTGATGCTCGGCGTCTTCGGCGCGATAGGCCACTGGCTCCTGGTTCAGGCCTACCGTCTCGCCACCACCACCGCACTGGCCCCCTATCCCTATTCGCAGATGATCTGGATGATCATTGCCGGTTGGATTGTCTTCAACCAGTTTCCCGACCGCTGGACGCTTATCGGAGCTGCCGTCATCGTCGCCAGCGGCCTTTATATCGTCCATCGCGAGCACCGGCTACGCGTGCGCAACCGCGCCGCCCTCGACGTCGAGGTGGAAGCGTTGGCAAAAAAACTTTGATTTGTTCCCGAAGGGTGGCATAAGGCCGCGTTTAAACTGTTTAGATCATGATCCCGCAAAGTGGAATCCGGTTTTAGCTGGAGATCATGGATCGGCTCTAGACCGTCGGGGGAGCGCAAGGCGCTGGCACAGAAGATCAAGCTTTCGACGATCGCGGACGCGCTCGGCGTGTCCACGGCCACGGTCTCGCTGGCCCTGCGCGACAGCCCGCTGGTCGCCGGAACCACCCGCGATCGCATCAAGGAACACGCCCGCGCTATCGGCTATATCTACAATCGCCGCGCCGCCAGCCTGCGCACCTCGCGTTCGGGCATCGTCGGCGTCGTTGTCCATGACATCATGAATCCCTTCTTCGCCGAGATCTTGCGCTCGATCGAGAGCGAGCTCGACCGCAGCCGGCAGACCTTCATCCTGTCGAACCATTACGACCAGCTCGAAAAGCAGCGCACCTTCATCGATACGCTGCTGCAGCTCGGCGCCGACGGCGTCATCATGTCGCCGGCCATCGGCACGCCGCCCGAAGACATCCTGATGGCCGAGGAAAACGGCCTGCCGGCGGTGCTGATCGCGCGCACCGTCGAAGGCGCCGACGTGCCGGTGTTTCGCGGCGACGATGCGTACGGCACCGGGCTTGCCACCAACCATCTGATCTCGCTCGGCCACAAGCGCATCGCCATGGTCGGCGGCACCGACCAGACCTCGACCGGCCGCGACCGCTACCAGGGCTATGTCAACGCGATGGAGGCGGCCGGGCTGGAGGTCAGGCCGTCCTGGCGCATCGCCGGCCCGCGCACCAAGCAGGCCGGTTTCGAAGCCGCCGGGCAGTTCCTGGCGCTGAAGGACAGGCCGACCGCCGCCTGCTGCTGGAACGACCTCGTTGCCATCGGCCTGATGAACGGCATCGCACGCGCCGGGCTGGTGCCTGGCATTGACATATCCGTCACCGGCTATGACGATCTCGAGGAAGCCGCCATCGCGACGCCGGCGCTGACCACCGTCTGGAACGGCCAGCGCGAAGTTGGCCGCCGCGCCGCCAGTGCGCTGCTCGACAAGCTCAATGGGCAGGTGGTGCGGCCGTCGCAGGAACTGATCAAGCCGGAACTGCATGTGCGCCAGTCGACCGGCAAACCGGTGGAACGTGCATGACAAAAGCCGAACAGCAGCAAGCAGTCGCCATTCTGGTGCCGGGCCAATTCAACGATCATGCCGTCGGTCGCATCGACCGGACGTTCACCCGCATGGGGATCGAACGGCCTGACGCGTCGCTGGTCACCGACGAGCTGCGCCGGTCGGTGCGCGGCATCGCCGCTTTCGGCGGCATAGATGCCGCACTGATGGACGCGCTGCCGAATCTCGAGATCATCGCCAATTTCGGCGTCGGCTATGATTCGGTGGATGTCCGCCACGCAGCAAGGCGCGGCATTATGGTGACCAACACGCCTGACGTGCTGACCGAGGAGGTCGCCGACACCGCACTCGGCCTGCTGATCAACACCGTCCGCGATCTGCCGCGTGCCGAGACATGGCTGCGCGACGGCAGTTGGGCGCGCAAAGGCAACTATCCGCTAAGCCGGCTGACCTTGCGCGGCCGCAGCGTTGGCATTTTCGGCATGGGCCGCATCGGCCTTGCCATTGCGCGGCGGCTGGAGGCCTTCGGGCTGCCGATCGCCTATCACAACCGGCGCCAGGTCGAAGGCCTGTCCTATGAATACCACGGCACGCTGAAGAGCCTCGCCGAGGCGGTGGATACGCTGATCTCGGTGGCGCCCGGCGGCGCCTCGACGCAAAAGGCGATCAATGCCGAGATCCTGTCGGCGCTCGGCCCCAACGGCGTCTTCATCAACATCGGCCGCGGCAGCACGGTGGACGAGGCGGCCCTTGCCACAGCCCTTGCCAATGGCACCATTGCCGCCGCCGGGCTCGACGTCTTCGCCGACGAGCCGAATGTGCCGCCGGCGCTGCTTGCCGCTCCCAACACGTCGCTTTTGCCGCATGTCGGCTCGGCGTCCGAGCATACCCGCCGCGCCATGGCCGACCTGTGCGTCGACAATCTGTTTTCCTGGTTTTCGGAAGGAAAGGCGCTGACGCCGGTGCCGGAGACGACAAACGTCAAGGCGCAGCGTTGAATGGCGATCTGCCACATTTATTAACGTCGGCTTAACGTTTTGAAATCCCTTCGCTGAACACGCGGAGAAACAGGATGGAGACGCTCCCCGCATTGCTCGCGACGGCCGCTCTGCTCGGCAGCGTTCAGTTGTTAAATAACAGTAGTAGCAAAGGTGGCACAGCCAATGAGCCTGCGCCATCGTCCGTTAGCTACAGGCTGGTGGCCAATGGCGACACCTTCAGCGCGAACGGCATCGACCCGATCGTCACTTTCGCCGTCGCCGACGGTTACGAATCCTATGCGCCGGCCCTGCCACCGCTGTCGCTGGCCGCCAGCATCCGCTGATTAACTTGTCTATTCCGCGGCGGCGCGCACACCGGACTTCGTCGCCGCGTGCAGGCGCACCGCGTCGCCGAAGGCACGGAATATCCTTGCCGAGACGCTGTCCGACTTGACCCAGTATTCGGGGTGCCACTGGACGCCGACCGCGAAGGCGCGGGCATCCCGCACCGAAACCGCCTCGACCGTGCCGTCGGTGGCGACCGCCTCTATTTGCAGCTTCGGGCCGAGCCGGTCGACCGCTTGGCGATGCACCGAGTTGACCATGATGTCGCCCGCCCCGAACACGCCGGCGAGGCAACTTCCCGGCTTGATTGAAATCCTCTGGCGGACGGCGAAGCGCTCGTCCTGATTTTCGCTCGCCGGAGCGCGATGGTCCAGCGACCCCTCGCGCTCCTGGATTTCCGCGGCCAGCGTGCCGCCCAGCGCCACATTCATCTCCTGGATGCCGCGGCAGATGGCGAGCAGCGGCACGCCGCGCTCCACCGCCTTGCGGATCAGCGGCAGCGTCGTGGCATCGCGGGCAGGATCGTAGGGGCCGTTGGCCTCGCTGGCGTCGCCGCCATAGAGCGAAGGGTGCACATTGGATTTCGAGCCGGTGATCATGACCCCGTCGACGGAGGCCAGGAGTTCATCGAAATCGAGCCGGTCGCCGAAGGATGGCACCAGCACCGGGAACACACCGGCGGCCGAAAGCGCCGCCTCCAAATATTGCTGCGGAGCGGCATGCCAAGTGTAATTGTCGAATTGGCGGACGTCAGTCGATATGGCGACGAGCGGCTGCTGCATTTTGATCCGGGTCCATTCAAGTGCAAGGATGCATTCTGCCTCTAAAATAGGCGATCCGAAGGCGCTTTGCCATGGCAAGTTTCGGTGCGTCACATGGGCCACGGAGCGGTCGTTAGACTATAGTTGCAAAGGGGGCGTTCACGCCGCGGATTCAGCGGAAATACTGTCAGCAAAAACCGGCTGCCATGCTGGACTCGACTTCTTGCCCGTGTATTGTTTGCCGCCAAGCCGATCCGGGAAACAGAGCATTTCCCGAACGTCGGTCTGTTGATCCAATAGGGAGGACTTCATGGATCGTCGATCATTCATCCGCAAGGCCGGCGCGACCGGTGTGGGCGCCGCCGCGGCTGCCGCAACGCTTGCCTCTCCGGCTATCGCCCAGTCCAATCCGAAAGTGACGTGGCGCCTTGCGTCGTCCTTCCCGAAATCCCTCGACACGATCTATGGCGGCGCCGAGGTTTTTTCCAAGATGCTATCGGATGCAACCGACGGTAACTTCCAGGTCCAGGTCTTTGCCGCCGGCGAACTGGTGCCCGGCCTGCAGGTCGCTGACGCCACCACCGCCGGCACCGTCGAGGCCTGCCATACGGTGGCATATTATTATTGGGGCAAAGACCCGACATGGGCGCTGGGCGCTGCGGTTCCGTTCTCGCTTAACGCGCGCGGCATCAATGCATGGCATTACCACGGCGGCGGCATCGACCTGTTCAACGAGTTTCTGGCCACGCAGGGTCTTTTTGGTTTGCCGGGTGGCAATACCGGCGTGCAGATGGGCGGTTGGTTCCGCAAGGAAATCAATACGGTCGCCGATCTTTCGGGTCTCAAGATGCGCATCGGCGGCTTTGCCGGCAAAGTGGTGCAACGGCTCGGCGTCGTGCCGCAGCAGATCGCCGGCGGCGACATCTATCCGGCGCTGGAAAAAGGCACGATCGACGCTGCCGAGTGGGTTGGCCCTTATGACGACGAGAAGCTCGGCTTCTACAAGGTCGCGCCCAACTATTATTATCCCGGCTGGTGGGAAGGCGGGCCGACCGTCCATCTGATGTTCAACAAGGCGAAATACGAGGAGCTTTCGCCGGCCTACAAGGCGCTGGTGCACACCGCCGCACAGGCAGCCGACGCCAACATGCTGCAGAAATACGATTACCTGAATCCGGCAGCCGTGAAGCGGCTGGTGGCTGGGGGTGCCAAATTGCGCCCGTTCAGCCCGGAAATCATGGCGGCCTGCTTCGAAAAAGCGAACGAGGTCTATGCCGAGATGGAAGCCTCCAACGCGCCGTTCAAGAAGATCTGGGACTCGATCAAGGCCTTCCGCAAGGAGCACTATCTCTGGGCACAGGTGGCCGAATACAATTACGACACCTTCATGATGGTCCAGCAGCGCAACGGCAAGCTCTGACATCGGGTTACGGCGCCACCGCCTTCTTAGGACGTGTGGCGCCGTAACACTTGGATTTGCCGGATCAGCGCGGCACCACCAGCACCTTGACTTCACCTGGCGCTGGCGGATTAGCGATCACCGCGACCGCTTCTTCAAGCGTTACCTGCCGTGAGATGAGCTTGTCGATCTCGATCGCACCTGACGCAATGAGATCGGCGGCCCGGCGGTGCGTAAACGGATTGAGGAACGAGCCCAAAACCTTCAATTCCCGGAACAGCAGGTCAAAGGGTTCGAATTCTGCCTTCATGCCTTGAGGCGTCACGCCGACGACGACGATTGTGCCGCCGGCCCTGGCGAGCCGCATCGATTGCTCGACGGTTTCTCTAACGCCAGCACATTCGAACACCACATCGACGCCGCCCGGCAGCAGACCCGACGGGCCGACGACCGTGTCGATGATATCGCAAGCACTGGGGTCGACCGTCGCAGTTGCGCCCAGTTCTTTGGCGAGGGCACGTCGCGAGGCCTGGCGCGTCGACAGGATGATTGTGGTCGCACCGGCAAGCCTCGCCAGTTGCACAGTGAGCAGGCCGATCACGCCGCCGCCAAGCACGGCGACCGAGGAGCCGGGCTTAATCCGGGCCAGGTCAACGCCATGCAGGCAGCAGCCAAGCGGCTCGCAGAACGCGCCATGCGTCGGCTCGAGGTCTTTCGGAAGAAGGAAGGCCTGCTTCTGAGGCAGCACGACATAGTCGGCGAAGCCGCCGTCGCGGCGGATGCCGATGGCAGCCAGATTCTGGCAGAGATTGACCCGGCCGGCATGGCAATGCGGGCAACGGCCGCAGACGATGTTGGGGTCGCCGGTGACGCGATCGCCGACCGAAAAGCCGGACACTGCAGTTCCAATCGCTTCGACGATCCCGGAGAATTCATGTCCGGGCGTCACCGGTGGCGTACAGGGGAATTCGCCGTGGTAAAGATGCCGATCGGTGCCACAGACACCACACGCCTCGATCCGCACCAGGAGATCATCCGGCCCGACGGTCGGTTTGCCGACCTCTCGTAGGGCAATGATGCCCACGCCCTCCAGCCGCACCGCTTTCATATCTGTTGCGCCTCCGGCATCAATTGAAGCTCGGTGGTTGGGACAGATCGGGTGCTGGCGCTGCCGGCTTGGTAGGCGGGGTTTCACCGAAATTCGGCGGCTGCGACAGATCCGGTGCAGGCGCAGTCGGCGCCGTGCCATCCGCCGACGGTGCGCCAAGCGGCGACAGGCCCGGCGTTTCCGGCACCTGGTAATCGATCGTGCCCGGATCGACTGGCGTGCCCTTGTAGTGCATCACCATTTGCGGGAAGGCGATGGTCAACCCAATCATGATGACCTGAATGCAGACGAAGGGAACCGCGCCCCAATAGATCTGGCCGGTTGTCACCGGCGCGATCTGCTTGCCCGTGAGCCGGTCGAGATAGGGCACGCGGGCGGCGACCGAACGCAGGTAGAACAACGCGAAGCCGAAGGGTGGATGCATGAAACTGGTCTGCATGTTGACGCCGAGCAGCACGCCGAACCAGATCAGGTCGATGCCGAGCTTGTCGGCGGCCGGCGCCAAAAGCGGCACGATGATGAAGGCGAGCTCGAAGAAATCGAGGAAGAAGGCGAGCAAGAAGACGAGGATGTTCACCCCGATCAGGAAGCCGACTTCGCCACCCGGCAGCGAGGTCAGGAGGTGCTCGACCCAGATATGGCCGTTGACGCCGTAGAAGGTCAGCGAGAACACCCGCGCGCCGATCAGGATGAACAGCACGAAAGACGACAGCCGCGTCGTCGACGCCAGCGCCTGCTTGATCACATCCAGTGACAGCCGCCCCTTCATCGCCGCCATGACCAGCGCGCCGACGGCGCCCATGGCGCCGCCCTCGGTCGGTGTGGCGATGCCCAGAAAGATGGTGCCCAACACCAGAAAGATCAGCGCCAGCGGCGGGATCAGCACGATGATCACCTGCTGCGCCAGCCGCGACATCATGTTGATCTTCAGGCGCTGGTCGACGATCGCCACGACATAGATCAAGACCACGCCGATAGTGGCGCCGAGAATGTCGGCGTTTTGACCCTGCGAGGGCGCAAGATAGCGATAGGCCGCGTAGGAAACCACGACCGTCGCCAGCACTGCCACCAGCAACGACAAGATGCCGTGGCCGAGAGTGCGCGCCTCCAGCGGCAATGCCGGCATCGACTTCGGCCGGACAATCGACATGATCACGATATAAAGAGTGTAGAGGCCGGTGAGCACGAGGCCGGGGATCAGCGCACCCGCATACATGTCGCCGACCGAGCGACCAAGCTGGTCGGCCAAAACGATCAGCACCAGCGACGGCGGAATGATCTGGGCGAGCGTGCCCGATGCGGCAATGACGCCGGACGCCACGCGCCGGTCATAGCCGTAGCGCAGCATGATCGGCAGCGAGATCAGCCCCATGGCGATGACGGAAGCAGCCACCACACCCGTGGTTGCGGCAAGCAGCGCGCCGACGAAGATCACGGCATAGGCGAGGCCGCCGCGGATCGGCCCGAACAATTGGCCGATCGTATCGAGCAGGTCCTCGGCCATGCCCGATCGTTCGAGCACGATACCCATGAAGGTGAAGAACGGGATGGCCAGCAGCGTGTCGTTCGACATCACCCGGCTGCCGTAGAAATTATCCGGCAGTGCATGCAGCAACGGCCAGGCGAGATTGATCGATCCGCCCGAGTAAGGTGACAGCACAACGCCTATGAAGAAGAACATCAGGCCGTTGGCGGCGAGAGAGAAGGCGACGGGATAGCCGATCAGCAGGAAGACGATCAGCGAGGCGAACATGATTGGCGCCATGTTCTGGGCGATGAACTCGATCACGAGCGCACCTCTTCGGCGAGCGCTTTCGCCTCGATCTCGGCCTGCTCATGCACCGATATGAACGGATTGGGATCGTCCATGTCGCCGCGCATGATGGCGATCTTCTTGATGATTTCCGAGATTCCCTGGAGCGCCAGCAGGAAAAAGCCGACCAGCAGGATCGCCTTTGCCGGCCAGATGATCAGCCCGCCGGAATTGTTCGACATTTCGCCGCTGCGAAACGACAGCGATACATAGGGAACGAAATAGATCACCATCAGTGTCACAAATGGCATCAGGAAGAAGAGGTGACCGAGAAGGTCGATCCAGTGCTGTACGCGACGCGAGAACATGCCATAGACGATGTCGATGCGGATATGGTCGTTCTGCTTCAGCGTGTAGGCGGCGGCCAGCATGAAGGCGGCGCCGAACAAATACCACTGCAGTTCCAGCCAGGCGTTCGACGACATGTCGAACGTCTTGCGGATAACCGCATTGGCGGCGCTGACCAAGATTGCCAGCAGGATCAGCCACGACACCCATCTGCCGATGAATTCGTTCACACGATCAATGGTTCTGGATAGAGCGAGAAGCCCTGCCATACATTCCTCTCTTTACGCATCGGCACGATGCGTCACTCAAAGCGTCAGCAGCGGCCCGTTCCCGCTTGTTTTTCGACGCGCCGCTGTGGCCCAACGGTATGCCGTGCGTGGCCCGGCGGGTCAACACAGGGCAGACCGAGTAAAACAATCTTGTGGGATGAGGAAGGGGCGAAACCGCCGCATGACTAGCGCATGACCCCGAAAACCGGAATCGATTTTCGCTGGGATCATGCGCAAAATCAAAGTGCTACAGCGTCCTTTGCGCGTCCGAGAGGACGCGCGGCGCTGTAGACGTCATGCAACCAAAGTCTACTCAGGTCCGATGCAATCAGACAATCTTGCTCTGGTCGCGGCCGGTGCCGATCAGCACCAGCATGGCGACCAGGAATAGATACATCCAGGCGTCGCGCCACTCGACCGGGAAATAGCCGGCCCATAGCGATTCGGCCATGCCAAAGGCGGCAGCGCCAAGTGCGGCCCGCAACGGCGAGAGATAGCCGCCCACCGCCGTGACGAACAGGATTTTCAGTCCGTAGACCAGGCCGGAGCCGAAGCTGATATTGCCGTAGTAAAGGCCGGCAAGGACGCCGGCCAGCGCCGCGCAAAGACCGCCGGCTAGCACCGCGTGCCGAAACACCCTACGCACGTCGACGCCGCACATGGCTGCGGCCTTGGGGTCGTCGGACACGGCGCGCCAACGCCGCCCGAAGCTCGAATGGGCCAACGCCCAGGCGGCGAGCCCGATGGTTGCCGCGACCGTCGCACAGTCGAGCAACTGTATGAGCGTCAGCGTGGCATTGAAATTGGGCCCTCGCGCGAAAATGATGGGCTGGGCCAGCATTGGCGGCAGCCACAGGTCGTGGGTGTTGGCGGCAATGCGGCTTGCCTCCGACAGGAGCAGCAATATGCCCAGCGTCGTCACCACGATCGCATTGGGCGTGCGGTCGGCAAGCGGCTCGAAGATGCAGCGCGACAAGACATGGCTGATCAGCGCCGCATAAAGGAACGCCGCCAAAATGCCGAGCACAACGGCCGCGAACAGGGTCAGCCACAGGGCCTGGTAGCCGAAGGCGGCGGTGAGGATCATCGTCTGTCCGCAAAACGCGAACAGCGCGCCATAAGCGAGGTTCGTCCGGTGCAGGACCCCGTTGGTCAGCACATATCCGAAGGCGAGCAGCGCATAGAGCGCGCCGGAATGCAGCCCGTTCAGGACCTGCTGGAAGAAATAGAGCATGCGAATTTCCTTGGATCGCGGAAAACCGCGCCCCTGCGAGAAGATTTGCACCGGGAATCTAACTTGTCAAATGCGATTCATTGGTTAGAAATAGCGCTCATGACGGTTTCATGGACTCCGCACCGCTTCACCGGCGGCATGCTTGCGCTCGACACGGCGAATACGGTCGTGCTGCGGTGTGATCCTCAGAAAACCTTCGATCGGTTCAAGGATCCCGCCGAGATCGCCCGTTTTGCCGACGCGGCAAGCCGCTTTCGCGCCGCCGAGCTTGGCGGCAGGCGGCTCGAAGCGCCGTTGGCGGACAAAATCGCGCCGACCGTGCTGTCGATCCGCGAGATGACCGACCGGCTGTTTCGTGGTGCGGTGTTGAAAGGTGCGGTCGCCACAGCCGATCTGCCTGGCTTCCTTGAAGCCTGCGCCGCGGGTCTCGCGCACAGCCGCACCGAGATCGGTGCGCCGGGACGGCCGTTCGGCGATGCGGCGACGCCCATCGCTTTCGAGGCGGCACTGGCGATTTCCGCACTGTCCCTGCTGCAAGGCGGCACCATCGCAAGGCTGAGGATCTGCCCCAATTGCACCTGGCTGTTCGTCGACAGAAGCCGCAATTCCAGCCGTCTTTGGTGCGACATGGCGGTGTGCGGCAACCGCCAGAAGGCGAGCCGCCACTATCGACGACGCCGAACGACGGCCGGAGGGATAATCAATGTCTAGGAAAATTTTGCGCCTGGTCGTGGTCGGCGCCGCGCTCGTGGCAGCGGCAACGCTCGGCGCCTGCCGCGATACCGGCAAGGACGGCGAAGGCAGATTGTTCGAGATTTCCGGCAAGCTGTTCGTCTTCAATTACCGGCTCGCGAGGGCGACCTATGTCGTCACGCTGAGACCGTTGCGGCCGATGGAGGAAGGGCAGGTCGCCGTCGCCAGCTTTCAGAATCCGGCCGGCGGCGAGCCGCTGATCGTCGAACAGAAAATCTGGCCGAAGCTCGGCAAGGTGTCGCTGGAGAGCCCGGCACTTTTCTGCATCGTCAAGGACAAGCCTTATGCGATTGCGATCAGCATCAAGAATGGCAACGGTACGGTCCTCCAGAAGATCGACACCACGCTGATGTCGACGCAGGACCAATCGGTCCTGCCCGACCGGCCGCTGGTCATCGACCAGCTCTATACGCCCAACCCCGAGCTTGCCGGCCATCCTGACGGCAAGCTGCCGGACGCACCTAAGCCCGACTGTTCGAAGGCCAGCTGACGCGTCACTGCCGGTATCGGCTGCGGCCGAAATTTTCGTGCGCTGTCGGGTTATCCGGTGCGCAACCTGATACGCTGCCAGCCCTTCACCGGATTGTTTGTTGCGCATCGCCTGGCATCTTCGATTTCGTTTGACCTGTCCGGCAAGGGGAGAAAGACTGATCCATCCAGCTCCGACGTTGGCCGCGCCTGAATGCGGTCTCCGCAGAGGAAGTGCCTGATGACGCTGCATGATGTCGCGCTCGACGACAAGTTCGATCTGGGAAAGGAGCGCATCTTCCTTTCCGGCGCGCAGGCGGTCATCCGCATGCTTTTGATGCAGCGCGAGCGCGACCGCCGGGCTGGCCTGAACACCGCCGGTTTCATCTCCGGCTATCGCGGCTCGCCGCTCGGCGGCCTCGACATGCAACTTTGGAAGGCCAGGAAGCAGCTCGCCCAGTCGGACATCGTCTTCCAGCCAGGTCTCAACGAGGAACTCGCGGCCACGGCCTGCTGGGGGTCGCAGCAGGCGGAATTGCTGGGTGAGGGCACGCATGACGGCGTCTTTTCGGTCTGGTACGG
This sequence comes from Mesorhizobium sp. WSM4823, assembly GCF_055811195.1. Classification (NCBI taxonomy): domain Bacteria; kingdom Pseudomonadati; phylum Pseudomonadota; class Alphaproteobacteria; order Hyphomicrobiales; family Phyllobacteriaceae; genus Mesorhizobium; species Mesorhizobium sp. WSM4823. Next base: position 86,048 of record NZ_JBVVQL010000004.1, on the reverse strand, counting down.
CAAGGGACCGGGCGTCGACCGCTCCGGCGACGTCTTCCGCCATGCCAATCTCGCCGGCTCGTCTAGACATGGCGGCGTGCTTGCCTTGATGGGCGACGACCACATGGCCGAATCCTCGACCAACGCGCACGCGACCGAGTTCCTGTTCGTCGACACCATGGTGCCGATCCTCAATCCGGCTGGTGTTCAGGAGATCATCGACTACGGGCTCTACGGCTTTGCCATGTCGCGTTTCGCCGGCACCTGGGCGGCGATCAAATGCGTCAAGGACAACATCGAATCGACGGCTTCGGTCGATGCCGCGCTCGAACGGCTTGATATCGTCGTCCCCGACTTCGACATGCCGCCCGGCGGCCTCAACATCCGCAACGAAATCGACATGCTCGGCCAGGAGGAGCGGCTGCATGAATACAAGCGCGCCGCCGCTTCGGCCTTCATCCATGCCAACGGGCTGAACCGGATCGTCTATTCCGGTGGACGTGCCCCGAAGCTTGGCATCGTCACCATCGGCAAGAGCTATCTCGACGTTCGCCAGGCGCTGGAAGATATCGGCGTCGACGAGGCCGCCGCCAACCGCATCGGTATCAGGCTGTTCAAGATCGGCTGCCCCTGGCCGCTCGACCTGCACCACATCGCCGACTTCGCTCGCGGCCTCGACACCATCGTCGTCGTCGAGGAGAAACGCTCGCTGATCGAGGTGCAACTGCGCGAGAACCTTTACGGCACCGCCACGCAGCCGGTTATCGTCGGCAAGAAAGACGAGCGCGGCGACGGGCTGTTCCCGGCCAAGGGCGCGCTCGATCCCAATGACATCGCCATAGCGCTCGGCGAGAGAATCTTGCGAACCATCGGACCGTCGGAAGAGATTGCCGCGCGGGTGGCGAAACTTCGCCAGTTCCAGGCAATGCTCGCCGACACGTCGGACATCGCCTCACGCACGCCCTTCTTCTGCTCCGGCTGCCCGCACAATTCCTCGACCAAGGTGCCCGACGGTTCGCTCGCCGCCGCCGGCATTGGCTGCCATTTCATGGCGCTGTGGATGGACCGCAACACCGTCGGTTTCACCGCCATGGGCGGCGAGGGTGCGCAATGGGTCGGCCAGGCGCCGTTCTCGAAGCGCGACCACATCTTCCAGAATCTCGGTGACGGCACCTACAACCACTCTGGTGCGCTGGCGATCCGCTTTGCGCTGTCCACCGACGCCAACATCACCTACAAGATCCTCTACAACGACGCCGTCGCCATGACCGGCGGCCAGCCGCACGAGGGCGGCCTGACCGTAGACATGATCGCCAGGCAGGTGCGGGCCGAGGGCGTCGAGCGTATCGCCATCGTCACCGACGAGCCGGACAAATATGCCGGCAAGGTCGAATTCCCCGCTGGCGCCACCGTCCATCACCGCGACGATCTCGACCTCGTCCAGCGCGAATTGCGCGCGGTCAGGGGCACATCCGTGCTGATCTACGACCAGACCTGCGCTGCCGAAAAGCGCCGCCGCCGCAAGCGCGGCACCTTCCCCGATCCAGACAAGCGCGTCTTCATCAATGAACTGGTTTGCGAAGGCTGTGGCGACTGCGGGGTGCAGTCGAATTGCGTGTCGATCCAGCCGGTCGAGACCGAATTCGGCCGCAAGCGCAGGATCGACCAGTCGAGCTGCAACAAGGATTTCTCCTGTATCAACGGGTTCTGCCCGTCCTTCGTCACCGTGCATGGCGCCAAGATCAGGAAGGCCGAGGGTATTGCCGGCACGACCGACCCGCTCGACGGCGTGCCCGGGCCCGTTGAATTCCCGCTCGGCGAGCAAGGCTGGGCGGCGATCATCGACGGCGTCGGTGGCACTGGCGTCGTCACCATCGGCGCGGTGCTCGGCATGGCGGCTCATCTCGAAGACAAGGGCTGCGGCATGATCGACATGGCCGGCCTTGCCCAGAAGGGCGGCTCGGTGTTCACCCATGTCCGCATCGCGCGCCGCCCGGACGATATCCATGCCATCCGCGTTTCGGCTGGGAAGGCCGACCTCGTGCTTGGCTGCGATCTCGTCGTGTCGGGCGCCCAAAAGGTGCTCGCCGCGGTGCGCGAGGGCCATACGATCTTCCTCGCCAACACCGCCGAGATCATGCCCGGCGAGTTTACCCGTTCGGCGGATTTCTCGCTGCCTGTCGAGCGGCTGAAAAAGGCGATCCGCACTGCCGCGGGCGACGACAAGGCGCATTTCTTCGACGCCACCCGCACCGCCACCGCGCTGTTCGGCAGTTCGCTCGGCGCCAACATGTTCATGCTCGGCTTCGCCTTCCAGCATGGCGGCTTGCCGTTGTCGGCCGAGGCAGTCGAAAAGGCGATCGAGCTCAACGGCCAGGCCGTGGCAATGAACGTCTCAGCCTTCCGCTGGGGCCGTCGCGCCGCCCACGAGCCGGATTTCGTCCGCGGCCTCGTCGCCCAGCCAGGCAAGACTGCACAGACAGCCGCTGTCGCCGACACACTGGACGACATTGTCGCCCGCCGCGTCGCCTTCCTCACCGCCTATCAGAACGCTGCCTATGGCAAGCGCTATGCCGACAGGCTGGCCGCGCTGCGCAAGGCCGAAGCCAAGGCAGTGCCGGGTTCGACTGATGTGACCGAGGCTGCAGCGAGGAACCTGTTCAAGCTGATGGCGATCAAGGACGAATACGAGGTGGCGAGGCTCTACACCGACGGCTCCTTCGCCGCCGAGCTGGGCAAGCAGTTCCAGAGCTACGACAAACTTGAATTCCATCTCGCGCCGCCGGTCATGGGCCGGCGCGGTAAGGACGGCAAGCCGAGGAAGTCGAGCTTCGGTCCCTGGATGATGAAGGGGTTCCGCCTGCTGGCAGCGATGAAAGCCTTGCGCGGCACGGTTTTCGATGTGTTCGGCTACAGCACGGAAAGACGCATGGAGCGACAGCTTCTTGCGCAGTACGAGGCCGATCTGGAGCTTATCGCCGGCGCGCTGGCGCCGGGCAAGGTCGAGGCCGCGGCAGCGCTTGCCTCGGTGCCGGCGCTCATTCGCGGCTATGGTCACGTCAGGCAAGCCAGTGCCGAAAAGGCGGCTGGCGAGCGGCAGAGGCTGCTCGATCGCCTGGGAAAGACGCCGGTGCGGTCGGAACTGCAAGCCGCCGAGTGAGCGATAGGCCCTGCTTACCGTGAAGAATGATCTCTTGCCTTACGCGGCTGAACTGGAATCGTGACAGGGCTCGAAACGGCCGCTCTAAACCTTTCTTAAGGCGAATGTGACACAGCTTGGCTCCCCAGGGTTGGGATTCAGGCGTGAATCTGAAGAGAAAAAACGAGATCCCGGTCGACGTCTATATCCCGTTCGTGGAAACTCTGTTTCGCGACGTGCTGACGCTGGCCATTGGATTCTCTGCCCAAACCCTGCTGGTGGTGCTGGTCTACTGGAAAACCAGGGATCCGACCTACCTCGCAGTGGCCGCCGGATTGCTGGTCGTCGCCTTCCTGCGCCTGCGCAATATGAGGAAATACCGCCGCGCCCCACCACCGAAGAATTGGGAGGAGGCGCGCCGCCGCGAGAATGATTACATTCTCTACGGCTCCATGCACGGTTTCATGTTGGGTGCCTTCTGTTTCGCCGGCATCTACCTGGCGCATGACAACTATGCTGAAATAGCCGCCGTCTGCGTTACGCTGGCGTCCGCTACGGCGATAGCCGGCCGCAATTACGGCTCGCCGAGGATGGTCATGATCTTCATCATGACCATGACATGGTCGATCTCTCTGGGCTTCATCCTGCGCGGCGATGTCTATCATGTCATACTCGGTCTGATGTCGGCTCCCTTCCTGTTCGCGATCAAGCGTTTTGCCGATGTGGTCAGGGAGGTGCTTTTCGCCGCTCTGTCAGAGGAAAAGAAGGCGAACCGCATCGCCCAGCGCTTCAATCGGGCGCTAAACACCATGTCGCATGGGCTTGTCATGCTCGGCCCTGACGGCCGGGTGGCGGTGGCCAATGCCGAAGCCGCGCATCTGATGTCGCTCAAATCGCCCGACGTGCTGCTCGGGCGGTCGATCCATGGTCTGCTGATGCGCGGCGTTGCCGGAGGCATGCTGGCGCCGAAGGACTGCCGCTACATCGAAGCCCAGCTGACACGCGCCCTGCGCGAAGGCCGCGACCGCAAGGTTCTCGTCTCGCTTGCCAACGGACAGCATTATGAGTTCTCGGCGCGCGAAGGCAGTCAGGAGCTGGGCGTCATCACCTTCGAGGATGTGACGGCTCGCGTCGAGGCGGAAGACAAGATCCGCTTCATGGCGCGTTACGACAACCTCACCGGTCTGCCCAACCGCGCGTACTTCCACGAGCTGATCGGAGAGGCGATGGCCTCAGGCGATCTTGAGCGTCTGTGTGGGCTCGCCGTGCTCGACCTCGACGACTTCAAGAGCGTCAACGACACGCTTGGCCATCCGGTTGGCGACGGATTGATCTACGCCGTCGCCGAGCGGCTGGCGGCGGTCGCTGGACCAGGCATCACCGTCAGCCGTTTTGGCGGCGACGAGTTCATGATCTTTTTCGACCGCATCGAGGGCGAAAGCCACCTGGTCAGCCAACTCGACGAGATTTTCGTTGACCTGCAGGGCGAGGTCGACGTCGCCGGCCATGGACTGCGCATCCAGGCCAGCGGTGGCGCGGTGCTGTCGCGGGTCAAGGATACCGATGTCGACGCCATGATCGTCAAGGCGGACCTCGCGCTCTACAAGGCCAAGGAACTCGGTAAGAACACTTGGCGGCTGTTCGAGGCATCGATGGATGCCGCTTTCCGCAATCGCCAGCTGATGAAGGCGGATCTGCGCACCGCGGTGGAAAGCAAGGGGTTGCGGGTGGTCTATCAGCCGATCGTGGCGATGAGCACGATGCGCATAGACAGTTGCGAGGCGCTGTGCCGTTGGGACCACCCCGATCTCGGGCCGATTTCGCCCAGTGTCTTCATTCCACTGGCGGAAGAAATGGGCATTATTTCCGAGATCAGCACTTTTGTCCTGCTTGCGGCGTGCACCGAATGCGCCAAATGGCCCGCACAGACCAGTGTCTCGGTCAATCTCTCAGCCAAGGACTTCCGTAACCGCGACGTCGTCCAGAAGGTTAGCGATGCGCTCGCCATTTCCGGTCTCGCCCCCGGTCGCCTGGAGATCGAGGTCACCGAGACGGCGCTGCTCGACGACAAGTCGCTGACGCGTCAATATATCGAGGAATTGAGGCGGCTTGGCGTGCGCATCGCGCTCGACGATTTCGGCACCGGCTATTCGAGCCTGAGCTATCTCCACAAACTGCCGCTCGACAAGATCAAGATCGACCGTTCGTTCCTGATGGATGTCACCCAGAACAGCCGTTCGCTCGAACTGCTCAAAGGCATCGTCAATCTGTCACGGCCGCTGGGGCTTTCGGTCACCGTCGAAGGCGTCGAAACCTTCGAGCAGCTCAAGATTCTGGCGCTGGAGGTCAAGCCGGATCTCGTCCAGGGTTTTCTGTTCGGTTCAGCGCTCAGCGCATCCGGTATCGAGACCATGTCGAGCACGGTCTGGCCCTTCGCCAAGGATATCAAGACGGCCCGGAAGTCGACGCGTCGCTGATTCCTGCCGCTAGAAAATATCGTACTTTAGTACAATTGTCCCAATTATTAACCTTAATGACTGGTAAATGATCCCTATCTTGTTTTCATCTTTACATCGTACGACCCTGCCTTAGTGTCGGTTGCGGGGGTAGTTTGCGGGGTCCGAGTTCATGGTTATTGAGTTGATTTCGCCTCGCCAGGCGGCGAGCGCGAACCGGAGTGATGCGTCTGACGCCATGTCTGGCTTTGCCAGGAATGTCTCGGCGATGCTCGAGCGCACCGAATACCGCCGATGTGACAAGGGCGAAGACCTCGAAGACATCTACAGGTTGCGCTACAAGTCCTATCGTCTGAGCGATATGGTCCCGGAAAATCCCGACCATATTGTGCATGATGAGCTCGACGAAGCGGCCAATTGCTCGAAATTCGGAATGTATATCGACGGCGTTCTAGTCAGCACGCTACGCATTCACCATGCCAGCGGCGCCACGCCGCAGTCGCCTTCCACGACGGTCTATGGTGACATATTGCACCCCATGCTGGCGTCTGGTGCACATTTTGTTGACCCCAGCCGCTTTGCCGCCGATCCGGACTGGTCGCGGGTCTATCCGCAGATTCCATATCTGACGCTACGCCTCGCTGGCATGGCATGTTTTTACTTCGACGCGCCTTATTGCCTCTCCACCATCCGCCCGGAACATGCAGGCTTCTACCGTCGCATTTACTGTTCCGAGCAGATCGGCGAGTTACGCGATTATCCGGGCCTGAATTACAAGGTCGTGCTCTACCGCGCCAACGTCAGCGCCATCCGCGAACGGTCTTTCTCACGGTTTCCGTTCTTCCGGTCGACACCGATGGAGCAGCGCATGCTGTTCGAAGCGCTTAGCGCCGGCGAACTCGCGCCGCTGACCATCCTGCCCACTGCCAAGTATTTTGGCGAAGCCGCCTGATGCATGCCGGCCAGAAGTCCGCAGCGACTTTCGGCCGGCGATAGGCATCAAAACAAAGACGCGATATGTAGCATCTTTAGAACCGGCTGGAGCTTTCCGGCCGCTTCGGCGTTCTGCCAAGCGCGCCGGTGGCGCATGAACGACGTCGACCCGCATAGGGTTGGCGGCAATTATCGAAAGGAACCGACATGACCATTTCCACGCTCGCACTCACACCGCTGATCTCGCTGATTGCCGGCGTGCTGATCCTGGTGATGCCACGGCTCCTCAACTATATCGTTGCGCTCTATCTAATCGTCGTCGGCCTGCTTGGGCTATTTCCGCAACTCGCCGGCTGAAAATGCCGGCTGGCGCGGGCGAGCGTTAGCCGGCAAGCAAACGCGAGGTGGCAGCCACTGGTCGCCCCTGGCGCGTCGTCCTGTGGCTGGCAGCTTCAACTTTTCTTTGACGCTGTTGTCTTCGACGATGCGGCAATAGCGCCATTGCCCTCAGCCTGGCTTTTCGCTATGTGCCTGAAAGATGTCTTCGAAGGGGTATTCCTATGGCTGATCATGCGCCGACCGGTCCTGTCGAACTGGGCGCGAAGATGGACTATGCCGAGCATGACCGCACCTATGCCGGCTTTGTCATGCTCGCCAAATACGGTTCGCTCTTTTGCGCCGCCGTGCTTCTGGCAATGGCTTTCGGCTTCTTCGCGGGCGGCTTCTTCTCGGGGTTCATCCTGTTCGTTCTGATCCTCGCCGTCGGCGCTTTCATTCTCAGGTAAGTTCTTCAAAACCCCTTGCCCGTGACATCGCCGGAGATCCGGCCGGCGTCCTGCGCAGACAGGTTCCAGCCGAAAGGATCATGCGGTGGGACAGACGGTTTTCATCCCTCGTGAGCTCGATGCGAACGAGCCGCGCGTTGCGGCCTCGCCTGACACGGTGAAGCGGCTGGCGGCGCTGGGGCTCGACGTTATCGTCGAAAGCGGCGCCGGCACGGCATCGCGCATTCCCGACGAGGAGTTCGCCAAGGCCGGCGCTGTGATCGGTAAGGCCGGCGATGTCGCCAAAGCCGATGTGGTGCTGAAGGTGCGCCGGCCCAGCGAAGTGGAACTGAACGCCTATCGTGCGGGCACTGCCGTCATCGCCATCATGGATCCCTACGGCAACGACGTCGCGGTCGCAGCACTTGCCAAAGCCGGTGTCACCGCCTTCTCGATGGAATTCATGCCGCGCATCACCCGCGCCCAGTCCATGGACGTCCTGTCCAGCCAGGCCAACCTTGCCGGCTACCAGGCGGTGATCGACGCAGCTGCCGAATATGACCGGGCGCTGCCGATGATGATGACGGCGGCCGGCACGGTACCGGCGGCGAAAGTCTTTATAATGGGCGTCGGCGTCGCCGGCCTGCAGGCAATCGCCACCGCAAGACGGCTCGGCGCCGTCGTCACAGCCACCGATGTGCGTCCCGCCGCCAAGGAACAGGTCGCCTCGCTGGGCGCAAAGTTCCTGGCGGTCGAGGACGAGGAGTTCAAGGCGGCCGAGACCGCTGGCGGCTATGCCAAGGAAATGTCGAAGGAGTATCAGGCCAAGCAGGCGGCGCTGACCGCCGAGCACATCGCCAAGCAGGACATCGTCATCACCACGGCGCTGATCCCCGGCCGCCCGGCGCCGAAGCTGGTCTCGGCGGCCATGGTCGCCTCGATGAAGCCCGGCTCGGTGATCGTCGACCTCGCGGTCGAGCGCGGGGGAAATGTCGAAGGAGCCGTGCCCGGGCAGGTGGTAACCACGGCCAACGGGGTAAAAATCGTCGGCCACCTCAACGTACCGAGTCGCGTCGCGGCATCCGCCTCGCTGCTCTATGCCAGGAACCTCTTCGCGTTCATCGAGACGCTTGTCGACAAGGCCACGAAGCAGCTTTCCATCAACCGCGACGACGATCTGGTCAAGGCGACGATGCTGACCGATGGCGGCCAGGTCGTGCATCCGGCTTTCGTCAGGGTTGAGCAAGCGCCGCGTGTCGAACCGCCGGCGATCCCGGCCCAAACGATGGTCGCCGACGCTTCCGCGAAACCGGCTGCTGCAAAGAAGGCCGCGCCCAAGAAACCGGCCGCGCCCAAGTCGCCCCCATCGAAGTCGCCCGCATCGAAGTCGAAAGGGACCGCGTGATGGACCAGACCTTGCAGAAAGCTCTCGACCAGCTCGACCAGGCGACCGCTGCCGTCCGGCTCGCGGTGCAGGACCTGGCCACCGCTCCGGGCGGCACCGATGCGGCAGCCGACGCTGCGCACGCGTTGTCCGGCGGGGCGATCGATCCCTTCGTCTTCCGTTTCGCCATTTTCGTGCTGGCGATCTTCGTCGGCTATTACGTCGTCTGGTCCGTCACGCCGGCTCTGCACACGCCGCTGATGGCCGTCACCAACGCCATTTCCTCGGTGATTGTCGTCGGCGCGCTGCTTGCCGTCGGCATTTCGGCGTCCGGCATCGCCACCGGCTTCGGTTTCGTCGCGCTGATGCTGGTCTCGGTCAACATCTTCGGCGGCTTTCTCGTCACCCAGCGCATGCTGGCCATGTACAAGAAGAAGGACAAGTAGAGCGAGATGAACGCCAACTTCGCCTCCTTCCTCTACCTGGTCTCCGGCATCCTGTTCATCCTGGCATTGCGCGGCCTGTCGCACCCGACCACCAGCCGCCAGGGCAATATGTACGGCATGATCGGCATGGCCATTGCCATTGTCACCACGCTGGCGCTGGCGACCCCTTCGGCGGGAGGCTTCAGCCTCATCGTGCTCGGTCTCGCCATCGGCGGCTCGGTCGGCGCGGTCACCGCACGGCGCATCGCCATGACCTCGATGCCGCAGCTGGTCGCCGCCTTCCACTCGCTCGTCGGCCTTGCCGCGGTCATGGTCGCGGCTGCCGCCATCTATGCACCGGAGAGTTTTGGCATCGGCACGGTCGCCGACATCCACGCCCAGGCGCTGATCGAGATGAGCCTCGGCATCGCCATCGGCGCCATCACCTTCACCGGCTCGGTCATCGCCTTCCTGAAGCTCGACGGCCGCATGTCGGGCAAGCCGATCATGCTGCCGATGCGCCATGTCGTGAACGCAGCACTCGGTATCGCGCTGGTCGTGCTCATCGTCCTGCTCGTCACCAGCGAGTCCAAGCTGGTGTTCTGGTTGATCGTGGCGGCATCGCTTGTTCTTGGCGTCCTGCTCATCATCCCCATCGGCGGCGCCGACATGCCGGTGGTCGTCTCGATGCTGAATTCCTATTCGGGCTGGGCGGCGGCAGCACTCGGTTTCACGCTCGGCAATCTGGCGCTGATCATCACCGGCGCGCTGGTCGGCTCGTCCGGTGCGATCCTGTCCTACATCATGTGCAAGGGCATGAACCGAAGCTTCATTTCGGTCATTCTCGGCGGCTTCGGCGGCGAGACCTCCGCGGCTGCCGACGACGGCATCGAGCGCACGGTCAAGCAGGGTTCGGCCGACGACGCCGCCTATCTGATGATGAACGCGCAGAAGGTCATCATCGTGCCGGGCTACGGCATGGCTGTCGCCCAGGCGCAGCATGCGCTGCGCGAGATGGCCGACAAGCTCAAGGCCAACGGCGTCGACGTGAAATACGCCATTCATCCGGTGGCCGGCCGTATGCCCGGTCACATGAACGTTCTGCTCGCCGAAGCCAACGTGCCCTACGACGAAGTGTTCGAGCTGGAGGACATCAACTCCGAATTCGCGCAGGCCGACGTCGCCTATGTCATCGGCGCCAACGACGTCACCAACCCTTCCGCCCGCGACGACAAGTCGTCGCCGATCTACGGCATGCCGATCCTCGACGTCGACAAGGCGCGCACCTGCCTGTTCGTCAAGCGCTCGCTCGGCTCCGGCTATGCCGGCATCGACAACACGCTGTTCTACAAGGACGGCACCATGATGCTGCTCGGCGACGCCAAGAAGATGACCGAAGAAATCGTCAAGGCCATGGATCACTGATCCGGGTTCGCGACCCGGCGCACCATTAATCACTTGAAGAAACCTGGCTCCGCGCCGGGTTTTTTCTTGGCCCTGAGCATCAGGTCACCGGCCTCCTTTGCTCTCATGCCGGGTTCAGAGTTACCATGGGTAAATTCTGGACGGGATTTGCACCTACGGAGGTACCGGTGTCCGACCCTCATCATGCTGCGTCGCCGATCACAGCCAGTCCGCCGTCGGCCTCTGGAAAGGCGCAGCGCAAGCTCGGCCAGGCGGTAGTCATCGTGCATGGCATGGGCGAACAGCGACCCATGGGCACGTTGAGGGAATTTGTTCAGGCCGTTTGGAGCCATGACCCCGCCCGCGCGCCGTTTTATGCCCATGTCGCGGATCCCGCCGACCCCGGCGGCGAGAAGATCAACCAGAGCTGGATTACGCCCGACAGCCGGACCAACTCGCATGAGCTTCGCCGGATCACCACTCCTTACGATGTCGATGGCCGCCGCACCGATTTCTACGAGCTTTACTGGGCCGACATCACGCAAGGCACAACGCGGGGCCGGCTCGCAGCCTGGGTGACGAGCCTGCTCTGGCGCAAGCCCGCCGATATTCCGCGCGACGCCCGCGGGCTCTATGTCGTTACGCTTCTGGCCGTGATCGTCATCCTGGCCGCAGCGCTCGTGCTCGTCACGTCGGCCTGGCAAGGGTACATTTCCTGGACTACGGGCACGCTCGTCACGATCCTGGCCTCGGTCATCCTCTGGTTGGTGGACCGGTTCGGCCTGCCTTATTTCGGCGACGTTGCCGCCTATGTGCGTGCTGAAGCGGCAACCGTCGAGAAGCGTGCGCTTGTCCGCGAGCGAGGCCTGACGCTGCTCAGGCGTCTGATGATGGACGATGCTTACGACCGGATCGTGCTGGTCTCGCACAGCCTGGGATCGATCATCGCCTATGATCTGCTGCAGATATTGTGGGCCGATTTCAGGCCCCGAAAGCTGGAAGCCGTTCGCGACAAGGCGAGACTGAAAGCGATCCTCGCCGTCGACAAGGCCCTGCTCAGCGGCGATATTTCTGCTTGGCCCGACAGCTTGGATGATTTTTCCGGATTCCGGCGCGCCCAGTGGGAACTCTATCGGCAGCTTCGCGTCAGGGACGCCGATCATCCATTGCCGTGGAAGATCAGCGATTTTGTCACGCTCGGTAGTCCTCTCACCCACAGCGAGTTTCTGGTGACCTACAACCTCACCGAATTCAGACGCGGCATCGCGGAGCGGCTATTCTCGGCATGTCCACCGATCGCCGAGACTGCGGCCGGTGGAACCGTCCTCTACCAGGAAGGGCGCAGCCGTTCGGGCAAGCCGCAGCGGGCGGTGCATCATGGCGCAGTGTTTGCCGCGACGCGTTGGACCAACATCTTCGACCGGGGCAATGGCTGGCTGACGGGCGATCCGATTTCCGGATCGATGGGAGAAAATTTCGGCCCTGGCGTGGAGAACATTCAGGTCGAGCTGCGCAGTTCGCTTGGCCGCATCTTCACGCACAGGCTCTACTGGTCGCTAAAGGCCACCGGTGTCGAGATCGCCGGAGCCACTGGCAGGCCGCGCTCGCATATTGACGTGCTGCGCGACGCAGTCGACCTCGGCCGCCAACTGGAGCCAAGCCAGGCGGCGTCGACGGTTGCTGCTGGGAAATAGGAATCCCGCCCATCTGGGCGAGATGCCGGGCACTGTCCCAGCATCTATAGAGCCCATCAAGCACCGATCAACGGTTGGTTGGGAAGACCGCCTCCTCGTCGTCGCGTTGCCTGCCGCCAAGGGCGGCCGCAGCGCTCGCGATGAAGGCGCCGACGACCAGCGACAGCGCACCAACCAGCGCAAAACTGGCACCCGCCTTCCTGGCGGTATCGGCGGCCTGCTGGGCCTGGGCCTTCGCTTCCTGTGCCCTGGCAATAACCGCATCGACACGGGCCCTGGCATCCGGTTCCGACAGCCCCGTGCGAGCAGCCACCAACTGCGACAGATAGGTCTTGTCGTCGGCCGACACTTCGCCTGCTGCCGCGCCCGCGATCAATATGCGTGAAGCCTGTGCTGTCGCCGCTGCATCGCTCTCCGGATTGGTGGCGGCAAGCCTGGCCGCATCGGTCGGACGGAACAACGTATCGACGAAGTACGACGTTGCGTTGTCGGTCGAGCCGCCTCCCGCGTTTGCAGTAGCACCTGCCGAAGCGCCCATCGCCGCGCCAGATGCGACAGTCGAAGCGGCCTGGACCCCAGTTCCGATAGCCGCTGAGAGCGCCGAACCGAGCACCGCGGCAACGAGCAAGGTCGCAAGCGCCCAGGCGAGGAAGCCGTGGGCGGTGTCGCGGAAAAAGACTTCATCGGTGTGGACGCCGACCCATTTGGTGCGCAGCCGCCCGGCAAGATAGCCGCCGAGAGCCGACGACAGCCACTGCACGATGATCAGCCACGCCGCGGTGGAGGCCGCGAAAGTTGTGACCGACGTGCTCAAGCCGGACCACGGCGAAATCATGGTTAGCCCGAGCCCGGAGCCGAGCAGCATCAGGATCAATGTCAGCGTCGAGGCAGCGAACGCGCCGGCAATGATCGGCCCCCAGCTGACAGCGGTGGAGGAGGATTCCGTCGGTGCGGAAACGTCGACAGCCGTTAGGGTTGACTGCATGTCAGCCCCCTACCGTGCGAAAAGCATGATGAGAATAATGATCGGAATCGGGACTCCGAGAAGCCAGAGCAAAATGCCACGTCCCATGAGTGCCTCCTGCGGCTATTGTGATCGTTGATCGATTACAATGCCTTGGAAGCCGTTCCGTTCCGGCCGGCCCTCGGTGATCTTTGTTCCAGTGCGGGAGAGATGATTGGTAAGCCTAAGCCTACCAACTATGTCTCAAGCAACCGAAATTGAGCACCCTGACTGGGCCTCAGATATCCAGATTGGCCACCGACAGCGCGTTTTCCTGGATGAACTCGCGCCTGGGCTCGACCTCGTCGCCCATCAGCCGTGAGAACAGCGAGTCGGCGTCGGTGGCATCGTTGACCTTGACCTGCAGCAGCGAGCGCACATTCGGGTCGAGCGTGGTTTCCCAGAGCTGCTCGGCGTTCATCTCGCCGAGGCCCTTGTAACGCTGCATGGTCAGGCCTTTGCGGCCGGTGGCAAACACGGCGTTGAGCAGCGCCAGCGGTCCCGAGATGGTTTCGGACACGTCCTTGCGGCGCAGCACCGGCGGCTCGCCATAGACTTCTGCAAGGCGCGGCGAATAGCGGTCGAGCTGGCGGGCATCGGCAGAGTTGATCAGCGCGAGATCGAGATGCGCGAACTCCTTGACGCTGCGCACCGTGCGCTCGAACACATAGCCGCCGATACCTTCGTTCGAGGTCGACATGCGGCCGATCCAGCCGCGTTCGGTGTCCTCGGCGATGATGTCGAGACGCCGCGCGACACGCTCGGCCATGTCGTTGGCCCGCCCGAGATCGGCGAAAACCTCCGGGTTGAGTGCGCCGGCAATCGCCGCCTGCTCGACCACGCCTCTGTTATAGCGTGTGTGCAGCCCGTTGATGAGCTGGCGCACCGCCAGCGCATCGTCGATGGCGCTGCGCAAGTCCTGTCCGGCCCGCACCTCACCCGTGCTGAGCGCGAGCGACGCCTCCTCCAGCCCCGAGCCGATCAGGAATTCCTCGAAGGCGCTTTCGTCTTTGATGTATTGGGAGCTCTTGCCGCGCGTCACTTTGTAGAGCGGCGGCTGGGCGATGTAGAGATGGCCGCGCTCGATCAGTTCCGGCATCTGGCGGAAGAAGAACGTCAGCAGCAAGGTGCGGATATGGGCGCCGTCGACATCGGCGTCGGTCATCAGGATGATCTTGTGGTAGCGCAGCTTGTCGGCGTTGAACTCGTCCTTGCCGATCGAGGTGCCGAGCGCGGTGATCAGCGTACCGATCATGTCGGAGCCGAGCATGCGGTCGAAGCGCGCCCGCTCGACATTGAGGATCTTGCCGCGCAGCGGAAGAATTGCCTGGTTCTGGCGCGAACGGCCACCCTTGGCCGAGCCGCCGGCGCTGTCGCCCTCGACGATGAAGATTTCGGATTTTGCCGGGTCGCGTTCCTGGCAGTCGGCCAGCTTGCCGGGCAGCGAGGTGACGCCGAGCGAACTCTTGCGGGTGATGTCGCGCGCCTTGCGTGCGGCTTCGCGCGCCGCTGCTGCCTGGATCACCTTGTCGATGACCACCTTGCCCTCGGACGGATGCTCTTCGAGCCAGGTTCCGAGCGCCTCGTTGACGAGCCCTTCCACCACCGGGCGGACTTCGGATGAGACCAGCTTGTCCTTGGTCTGCGAGGAGAATTTCGGGTCGGGAACCTTGACCGACAACACCGCCGTCAGCCCTTCTCGGCAATCGTCGCCGATCAGCGCCACCTTCTCCTTCTTGGTGAGGCCCGAGGATTCGCCGTAGCCGGTTATCTGGCGGGTCAGCGCGCCGCGGAAACCGGCAAGATGCGTGCCGCCGTCGCGTTGCGGAATGTTGTTGGTGAAAGCCAGCACGTTTTCGTGGTAGCTGTCGTTCCACCACATGGCGACTTCGACGGTGATGCCGTCGCGCTCGGCCTTGATGGCAATCGGTTTGTCGATCAGCGGTTTCTTGACGCGATCGAGATATTTAACGAACTCCTCCAGTCCGCCATCATAGTGCAGCTCATGGCGCACCACGTCGGCATGGCGGGCATCGGTCAGAATGATGCGCACGCCGGAATTCAGGAAGGCGAGTTCGCGCAGCCGGTGCTCCAACGTGCCGAAGTCGAACTCGACCATGGTGAACGTCTCGGCCGACGGAAAGAAAGTGATCTCGCTGCCGCTGCGCCCTTCATAAGTGCCGGCAATCTTGCGCTGTTCGTAGGTGCCGGTGACCTTCAGCGGCGCGTCGGCATTGCCATGCGTGAAGCTCATCTCGTAGATCTGGCCGTTGCGGCGGATCTTCAGCTTCAGCCAGGCCGACAGCGCGTTGACCACGGAGACGCCGACGCCGTGCAGGCCGCCGGACACCTTGTAGGAGTTCTGGTCGAACTTGCCGCCGGCATGCAGCTGCGTCATGATCACTTCGGCCGCCGAAATGCCCTCGCCAGTGTGGATATCGGTCGGAATCCCGCGGCCATTGTCGATGACCGTCACCGAACCGTCGGGGTTGAGCGTTACCGTGACGAGGTCGGCATGGCCGGCCAGCGCCTCGTCGATGGCGTTGTCGACCACCTCGTAGACCATATGGTGCAAGCCCGAGCCGTCGTCGGTATCGCCGATATACATGCCCGGCCGCTTGCGGACGGCATCCAACCCCTTCAAAACCTTGATGGAATCGGCGCCGTACTCGGCCTCAGCGCCGCTGGCGTTGTCGATCTGATCGCTCATGAAAACCTGTCTGATTGATGCCGCATATCCAGCGCTAAAAATCTGCTCCGAATCGCGCGTCCTTGATGTCCTAGATATAGGCGCAAAAGGCGGTTTTTCCAAGGTTTGCAAGCATTTCCGAACGGAGGAAGAGCACGCTTGGCCGGTTAAAGGCATCGGACCCCAAGCCTGCTCCGGGACTGACCCGGGATGGGCGACCGGTTTTCGGAAAATCCGATGCCCAAACAACCGGCTAGATGCACCAGGCACATTCCGGAGAGCGGAGTGCTTCGCCTTTGCCGTTCGGTCACATGGACGCCCGCCCTGCGGCCCCCTACATTGTGGTCATCAGCGGAGCACGCCATGGACAGTCAGCCCGCCCCCTTCGTCCCGCCGGCGCCGAAGCCGCGCACGTCGCCGCCTTCGACGCTGGAGATGATCCGCATCGTCTATCGCAATCCGCTCGAACTGTGGGGCGAGCCGACCTACAACCAACCGTGGATATCGGTGACCGGCATCGGTGGGCCGTTGGTCATCGCCAATGACCCCGGCCTGATCCGCCACGTGCTGGTCGACAACGCGAAGAACTACAAGATGGCCACGGTGCGCCAGATGATCCTGCGGCCGATCCTGCGCGATGGCCTGCTGACGGCTGAAGGCGAGGTATGGAGGCGTTCACGCAAGGCGATGGCGCCGGTGTTCACGCCGCGCCATATCTTCGGTTTTGCCGAGCCGATGCTGAGGCGCACGAGGGAGTTCGTCACGCGCTACGAGAGCGGTGGCACGTCAGACATCGCTCACGACATGACGCTGCTTACCTTTGACATCCTGGCCGAGACGCTGTTTTCCGGCGAGATATCAGGCGAACCGGGCAGCTTCGCCAAGGAGATCGACCGGCTGTTCGAGACGATGGGGCGCGTCGATCCACTCGACCTGCTGCGGGCACCCGAATGGCTGCCGCGCCTGACCCGCATCCGCGGCCGTAAGACCATGGCCTATTTCCGCAAGATCGTCACCGACACCGTCAAGATGCGCGAAGAGCGGGTCAAGCGCGATCCGGACAAGGTGCCGCAGGATTTCCTCACGCTTTTGCTCAAGGCGGAGGGACCGGACGGGCTGACGCGCGCCGAGGTCGAGGACAACATCATCACTTTCATCGGCGCCGGCCATGAGACCACGGCGCGTGCGCTCGGCTGGACGCTCTATTGCCTGGCCGAAGCGCCTTGGGAGCGCGAAAAGATCGAACGCGAGATCGACGCCGTGCTGGCGCGCGAGCCAGACCCGACGAAGTGGCTCGACGCCATGCCGTTCACCCGCGCCGCCTTCGACGAAGCGCTCAGGCTTTATCCGCCGGCGCCGTCGATCAACCGCGAGCCGATCGAGCCCGAAACCTGGAATGGTCTCACCATACCGAAGCGCGCCGCGGTGCTGGTCATGCCCTGGGTCGTCCACCGCCACCGCAAGCTGTGGGACAGGCCTGACGCCTTCATGCCCGAACGCTTCCATCCGGGAAATCGCGAGAAAATCGACCGCTTCCAGTATTTGCCGTTCGGCGCCGGGCCTCGCGTCTGCATCGGCGCCAGCTTTGCCATGCAGGAGGCGATCATCGCGCTGGCCATCATGCTGTCGCGTTTCCGCTTCGATACCACCGCCGAGACCAGGCCCTGGCCGGTGCAGAAACTGACGACGCAACCGCAGGGCGGCCTGCCGATGCAGGTCACGCGACGCTTTTCGTGAGCGCCTGATTGCCTGGTATTAGGCCGCAGTCTTGCGCTGGAACTGGCCGGCGGCGCGGTAGCGCCAGAGATAGCTCGGCAGGATGCTGCCGATCGACTGCGACTGGATGCCGAGACCGGCGAGCGTCCTGTTTTCCCTGGTGGCCGCATCGGACACGATGTTGTGCTCGCGCAACTGCAGGACCTGATCCTTGGTCAGCAGCGGATTGGGCAAAAGCCCGAGGATCGATGCCTGCATGTTCGCCACCCACCACGGCACCGACACCAGAAGCCGTTTGCGGTCGATCATGGCAAGCATTTCCTGCATGCATTCCTTGAAGGTCAGCACCTGCGGTCCGCCAAGCTCATAGATCCGGCCGCGCTGGACCTTGCCGTCGACCGAGCGCGCCACCGCTTCGGCGACATCGCCGACATAGACCGGCTGGAATTTGGTCTGCCCGCCGCCGATCAGCGGCAGCACCGGCGAATAGCGCGCCATGTTGGCGAAGCGGTTGAAGAAGCTGTCCTCCGGCCCGAAATTGATCGACGGCCGCAAAATGACGGGCTCCTCGATCGTCTCCAGGACCGCTTTTTCACCGAGCGCCTTGGTGCGCGCATAGTCCGATTGCGCGTTCAGATCGGCGCCCAGCGCCGAAATATGGGTGAGGCCGGCGCCGACGGCGCGCGCCGCTTCGGCGACCGCGCGTGCGCCGAATTCGTGGACGGACGTGAATTTCTGCCGGCCGCTCTCATGCAGGATCGCCACCAGATTGACGACATGGTCGGCGCCCTGCACAGCGCGGTCGACCGACCAGCGCACGCGAACATTGGCCTGCACCGGCTGGATCTGGCCGACATTGCCGAGCGGCTGCAGATGGCCGGCGAGATCGGGTCGGCGGCAGGCGACTCTGATGCGATAGCCACGCCTGGCCAGTGCCCGCACCACGTGGCGGCCGACAAAGCCCGAGCCGCCGAACACGACGACGAGCTTTGGGGTCTGCAGGATTTCGGTCATGGCTGGCTCCGGCGCAGTTTCCAGATTTACTGGGGCCCAGATCTACTGGGGTTAGGCTGAAGCCGTTTCATAATCGGTTTCGCATCAAAGGCAAAGGGCGATCAATTGTCGCCGATGCCTCTGCTTCGGCTGGTTCAGAACGCCTTGCCGATGCGTGCGTCGACCGATTGGCGGTTGCCGCCGCGGATGACGAAGAAGAACAGGATCGCCGCCCACAGCAGCGACTTTTCGGCGCCCGAATAGCCTTCCCCCATGGTGACCCAATGGAACCAGACCGTGACCAGAAGCACGAACATTCCGGCGAAGGCGGCCGGGCGGGTCAGTAGGCCGATGGCGATGAGGATGCCGCCGAAGAACTCGGTGCAGGCCAGAAGCAAGGACCAAAATGCGCCGGGATAGAAGCCGAGGCCTTCCACCATCTCGGCGGCGCCGAACGGTTCGGTGATCTTTTGCGAGCCATGTATGGTGAGGAAGATGCCGGCTACGGCACGCAGGAGTGTCTCGCCGGCATCATGCAAGGCCGAATACAAGCCACCAAGGGCTGGGATGACAAGGCTTTTGCGCGGATTGTCGGTGGTTGCAGACATTGGGGCTCCTCTTTTTTGCCGATGTTTGCAAACGGCCGACAGGTCCGGCCATGTCAAATGAACAAAAGTTGACTACCAACAGCATGTTTTCTACTTTGGCTGCTGAAAAGCGGAAAATCCCGCCGAAGCGGGGTTTTCCGGGCAACATTCACGCGGCGTCAGGGTCCAACGAGGCGACCTGACCTGAGACGGTGTCAGGAAGAATAGCGTTCGGCGAATTCCGAAATGCGTTGCACCACGGCCTTGGGCGCCGTTATGCCCCGTGCCGTCGCCTTCTCCGCCGCCTCGGCCCGGCCACGGCCGGGCACATGCACGCCGTAACGGCGCCGCAACCGGTCGAGCTGGTCTTTCATCCGCTTTTCGAAGTCCGGATCGAGCAGTTTGGGCTCGACGGCCAGCACGAAGAGGCCGGTTCCCGGGCTGTCCGGTCCGTCGGTGAACCATGGTGCATCGAGCGACCAGTTGGCGCCCGACAAGCCCGCCGCCAGCACTTCGACCATCAGCGCGATGTTGGCGCCGCGCTGGCCGCCAAAGGCAAGCATAGCGCCTTTCATCGCGGCCGCCGGATCGGTGGTCGGGTTGCCGCTCGCGTCCAGCGCCCAGCCTTCTGGAATCTTCTTGCCGTCCTCGGCCGCCTTGCGGATGTTGACGAAGGCAGTTGCGCTCGACGACTGGTCGATGACCAGCGGCGCTCCGTCGGCGGAGGGTGCGGCGAAGGACATTGGATTGGTGCAATAGACCGGTTTGACCGAGCCCGAGCCGGCAAGCACGGCCGGCCCATTGGTCGCGGCGAAGGACACCAGACCCTGCGCGGCCAGCCGCCCGGTGAAATAGCCGAGCGCACCGCACGTATAGGCGTTCTTCTGCGAAAAAATGGCAACGCCGAACAGGCGCGCCGCCTTGGCGAGATCGTCGATCGTGCGGTCGAAGCCGGTATGCGCCAGGCCGCCGCGCGCGTCGGAGAGATAGACCGCCAAAGCCGGCCTGGTAATGACCGGCTCAGCCTTGCCGTCGATGCGGCCAGCCTCCAGCGCTTCGAGATAGTCGATGAAATGCGACAGTCCGACGGTGGACAGCCCTTCCGCCTCGGCCGCGACGATGGAAGCCGCGAGCGACTGCGCCGCTTCTTCATTGGCGCCGGCGCCGAGCGCCGCCATCCGGCACAGTCCTGTTGCCTGGTCGAGACTGAGTTGCATCGCACTGGGTTCCTAAGTGAGTAGCGAATAGGGGGTAGCGAGTAGGGGGAATCAGCGAACTATTCGCTATTTGCTACTCCCTGTTCGCTAGCCGAGCTTGTTCGGGATCCGCGCCTCAATCTTGCCGAGGGCGAAGACCAGGACGCCGGTGATCGCCATATAGATCAACGCCAGGAGCAGCAAGGGTTCATAGGTGAGGAAGGTGCTCTGCCTCACCTTGGACGAGACGGCGAATATGTCGATTACGCTGATGGTCGCCACCAGCGGCGTCGATTTCAGCTGCAGCACGGTTTCGCCGGTCAGCGTCGGCAGCGCCCGGTAGAAGGCTTGCGGCAGCCAAATCCGACGGAGGATTTTCCAGCGGCTCATGCCGAACGCGCGGGCGGCCTCGAGCTGCCCTTTCGGTACCCCGGCAAAGGCGCCTCGCATCACCTCGCCCTCATAACCGGCGAAGGACAAGGTCAGCGCCAGGACGCCGTAGGGCCACGCTTGCCTGAGATACGGCCACATCCAGGATTCGCGTATCCATGGATACTGTGGGAACAGCGAGCCGAGCCCATAGTAGAGCAGCCAGAGCTGCAGCAGCAGCGGCGTTCCCCTGATGATGGTACAGAAAGTCTTTGCGGGCGCCGCGAGCCAGAAGGGGCCTGCCGCCTGCGCCAGTCCGAGCGGCACTGCGAGCGTGAAGCCCAGTATGCAGGTCACGGCCAGGATCCATAGCGTGCGCCAGATGCCGACAAGCGCCATTTCATAATATTGCGGCAGCCAGTCCCAGCGCATGAAGAAGGCGGCGGCCAGAACCAGAGCCAGCCCGATCAGGATCAGCACGATACGGTGCGGCTGCAGCCACAGCGACGCTCGGGCGACATTGACGATGATCGCTTCGCCAGCCATCAACGCGCCTCCTTGACGGAGGGCATGCCGCGCCGAGCCCGGGCCTCGATGCGGCCGATGATCAGACTGGAGACCAGCGTCAACAGAAGATAGATCAGGCCTGCGGCGAGGAAGAATGTGAGATAGGCTTTGGTCACGCCCGCCGCTTGCCGCGTGGCCAATGTCAGCTCGAAGAAGCCGACGACCGCCAGCAGGGCGGTGTCCTTGGTGGCGATCAGCCAGAGATTGGCAAGGCCGGGTATAGCGAAGGGCAGCATCGCCGGCAGCGTGATGCGTCGCAGCAGGAGGCCGGGAGACATGCCATAGGCGCGCGCTGCTTCGATCTGGCCTTGCGGAATGGCAAGGATCGCGCCGCGCATCACCTCGGTCGAATAGGCGCCCTGGACGAAGCCGAGCACGGCAATGCCGGCCACCAGCCCGCTGATGTCGATGCGCTGATAGCCCATCGCCGTCAGCAGCTGGTTGATCAAATCGGTGCCGGCATAATAGAGCAGCAGGATCAGCACCAGCTCCGGCACGGCGCGGACGATCGTCGTGTAGACCGCCAGCAGATCGCGTATCACGGGCCCGCCATAGAGCTTGCCATACGCGCCGCAAATGCCGATCACGAGGCCGAGGCCGAACGCACCGGCAGCGATCTCGACCGAGTGGAGCAGTCCGACCAGAAGCGTTCCGCCCCAGCCAGGCGGCGTCGGCGAAAGCAGTTCGATGATACGGGCCGCAGAGGCCGGAAGAAATGCGTCGATCAGCGTCGCCCCCGAATTGCTAGCGCCAAACGCCGGCGATGCCGTCAGCGGAAAGCTTGCATGGGTGGATTTCGGCGAAGCCACACGACGCGCTGTCCGCGCCGTGTGGTTATTCGCTCAGCGATGCCGTCAGTTCGACTGTGTGTCGGCGCCGTAAATGTCGAAATCGAAGTATTTCTTCGAAATCTCGTCATATTTGCCGTTGGCGCGGATCGCCTTGATGCCGGCGTTGATTTTCTCTTTCAGCTCGGTGTCTTCCTTGCGGACGCCGGCGCCGACGCCGGGCCCGAGGATTGCCAGATCCGGCGCGACCGTGCCCTTCAGGTCGCAGCATTGCTTGCCCTGATCCGATTTCAGGAAGGCATCGAGCGCGATGGAATCGGCCTGCACCGCATCGACACGACCGGCGGCAAGATCCTGATTGGCCTCGTCCTGGGTCTGATACTCCTTGATTTCC
The DNA here is from genome assembly GCF_055811195.1 of Mesorhizobium sp. WSM4823. Lineage (NCBI taxonomy): Bacteria > Pseudomonadati > Pseudomonadota > Alphaproteobacteria > Hyphomicrobiales > Phyllobacteriaceae > Mesorhizobium > Mesorhizobium sp. WSM4823. The sequence goes on along the minus strand of NZ_JBVVQL010000004.1, from coordinate 63,568 downwards.
GCGGCTTCAGTGAAGTGCTTCTTCACGTAGTCGGCATGCACGGTCGAAACTTGCACGCCGATGATCTTGCCCTTGAGATCTTCCGGGGCGGCGCCGAACTTCTGGTCCTTCGGACCGATGATGGCTGTCGGGGTGTTGTAATATTTGTCGGAGAAGTCGATCGTTTTCTTGCGCTCGTCGGTGATCGACATGGAGCTGGCGATGACGTCGATCTTCTTGGTCGTCAGCGCCGGGATGATGCCGTCCCAGGCGACGGGCGTGATGACGCAGTCGAGCTTCTGCTCGGCGCAGACGGCGTCGATGAATTCGATTTCCCAGCCGACCCATTTGCCCGAGGCATCCGGCGAGGTGAACGGCGGATAGGGTTCGGCGGCAACGCCGATCTTGACCGGATCGGCCTTGGCCACGCCCATCGCGGCGACACCGAGCAGAAGCGCTGCGGCAAATGTCTTCAGAACGGTCTTCATTTCAATAACTCCCAGTTTGTTGTTGTTCCCGTTTTTCCATCCGCCTCGGCTTAACCGATGTTGCGGATGAATTGCTTCAGCCTTTCGGATTTGGGCGCGCCGAAAATCTGCTCCGGCGGCCCTTCTTCCTCGACCAGCCCGTTGTGGAGGAAGACGACATGTGACGCGACCTCGCGGGCGAACTTCATCTCATGGGTGACCAGCACCATGGTGCGTCCTTCGCGCGCCAGATCGCCGATCACCTTCAGCACCTCGCCGATCAGTTCCGGGTCGAGCGCCGAGGTTGGCTCGTCGAACAGCATGACACGCGGATTGATGGCCAGCGCGCGGGCGATGGCCGCGCGCTGTTGCTGGCCGCCCGACAGATAGGCCGGATAGACGTCGCGCTTTTCGGCCAGGCCGACACGGGCGAGCAGCTTTTCGGCTTCGGCGATAGCCACGTCGCGCTTGACGCCTAGAACATGCACCGGAACCTCGATGACGTTCTCGATCAGCGTCATGTGGCTCCACAGATTGAAGTTCTGAAAGACCATGCCGAGCTTGGAGCGGATGCGCTCGATCTGCTTGCGGTCGGCGGGAACGGTGTGGCCATGGCTGTCGGCCTTCATCCGGATCTCCTCGCCATTGACGCGAACGATCCCGCTGGTCGGGTTCTCCAGGCAATTTATGCAACGCAGCAGCGTCGACTTGCCCGAGCCGCTGCCGCCGATGATGGCGATGACTTCGCCGTCGCGCGCCGACAGCGAAACACCCTTCAGCACATGCAGTTCGCCGAATCTTTTATGCAGGTTCTCGACATGGATGGCTTCGGCGGCGTCATTCTGCGCCGTGTGCTTCAGGGCGGGAGCCGTGCCTTGCGCTGTCACCTTTTCGGTGCCTCACGATGCGGCTGGACCCGTCGCTGGAATTTTTTACTCATCAGCATCACTGCACAGACTTCTCATTCTCAAGATGGACCGTTCCGCTTGCCGCCGTCAACCATGCTTTTTTGGACCATTGATCACGGCTCGCTGAGTAGCTATTGGCTGGATGGGATAGTTCAGGAGCACTTGGTGGGCAAAGCATACGGGTCGCAGTCCATGGCCGGGCCGCTCAGGCGAGTGTTGATGCGGTCCGCTGCAAGCGCCATGCACCGCGCCGAAGCGTCGGAATGGCACTATGGTCCCGGCTTCGATCCGCACAAGGCGGCTGTCCAGCATGAGGCGCTGACGACGCTGGTTTCGGCATCCGGCGCCGAGATCGAATGGCTGACTGACGCCGACGACGGGCTGGCCGATTCCGTCTTCACTCACGATCCGTCGCTGATGACCGACCACGGCGCCATCATCCTCGCCATGGGCAAGGCGCTGCGCCGGGCCGAGCCCGGCCTGCACGAGGCCGCATACAGGCGCATGGGTGTGCCGATCCTTGGCCGCATCGAGCACCCCGGACAGGTCGAGGGCGGCGACTGCGTCTGGGTGGATTCACGGACGCTTGCCGTCGGCCGTGGCATGCGCACCAACCAGGACGGCATCCAGCAACTCGCCAACCTGCTCACACCCCGGGGTATCCGGGTCTATGGTTACGACCTGCCGCTCTGGCATGGCGAGGAGGCCTGTCTGCATCTGATGTCGGTGATCAGTCCGCTCGCCGACGATCTGGCGCTGGTCTATGCACCGCTTTTGCCGGCCGCCTTTTACCAGATGCTGCGGGCGCGAGGCATTCGCCTGGTCGAAGGCGACGCGGACGAGTTCTTCGCCTCCAACGGCCTCAGCCTCAATGTGCTGCCGACCGCGCCACGCGACGTGATCGCCGTTGCCGGATTCCCGAAGACGGCGGCGGCCATGGCGGCCGCCGGCTGCAAGGTTTCGACCTTCGAGGCGGACGCGCTGTGCATCGCCTGCGAGGGCGGTCCGACTTGCCTCACACGTCCGGTGCTAAGACAATGACGACAGTCGGCGAAGCGCTCATCACTTTACTCGAGGCCCATGACGTCGACACCGTCTTCGGCATTCCGGGTGTGCATACTGTCGAACTCTATCGCGGGCTGGCGTGCTCGAAGATCCGCCACGTCACCCCTCGCCATGAGCAGGGCGCCGGCTTCATGGCCGACGGTTATGCGCGCGCCAGCGGCAAGCCGGGCGTTGCCTTCGTCATCACCGGACCAGGGCTGACCAACACCATCACCGCCATGGGCCAGGCCCGCGCCGATTCGGTTCCTATGCTGGTGATCTCAGGCGTGAACGCCACGCCGACGCTGGGCAAAGGCCTTGGCCATTTGCACGAACTGCCCGACCAGCGTGGCATGATGGAGAAGGTCGCGCTGTTCTCGCACCGCGTCGCCGATGCCGACGAACTGCCCGGCGTTCTTGCCCGCGCTTTTGCCCTGTTTTCATCCTCGCGCCCCGGCCCGGTTCATATCGAGATCCCGACCGACGTCATGGTCAAGCCGGCCGACGGCCTCGCGGCCTTGCTGACGAACGTAGCGCCGCCCGAGCCGGAAGCGGCCGCGATAGCAGAGGCGGCAAGGCTTTGCGCTGCTGCCCGCCTCCCGCTGATCCTTGCCGGCGGCGGCGCCAAGAGAGCCGAAGCGCCGTTGCGGCGCCTCGCCGAAAGGCTGGGAGCGCCGGTCGTCCAGACGACCAATGCCCGCGGCTTGCTGCATCGCCATCCACTTGGCGTGCCGGCCAGCCCCAGTCTGAAGGCGGTGCGCGCGCTGATTGCCGACGCCGACCTGGTCATCGCCGCCGGCACCGAATTCGGCCCGACCGATTATGACGGATATGGCGACGGCGGCTTTGTCCCGCCCACCAATCTCATCCGCATCGACATCGGCGCCGACCAGCTTGCCCGGCGACCAGCCACAGTTTCGATCCAGGCCGATTGCGGCGTAGCCCTCGAGGCGCTGTTTGCCGAAATCGGCACCGGCCAACCATCGGGCGACGGTCAGGCGCGCGCCGCTGCGACCAGGCAAGCCGCCTTTGCCGAAATCAGCCCTGGTCTCCAGGCGCAAACGCGCGCCGTCGAGGTGATCCGCGATACATTGCCAGGCTCGATCATCGTCGGCGATTCGACCCAGCCGGTCTATGCCGCCAATCTCTATTACGATCACGACCGGCCGGGCGGCTGGTTCAACGCCGCCACGGGCTTCGGCGCGCTCGGCTATGGTCCGCCGGCGGCGATCGGTGCGGCCCTTGCCGTGCCTGATGCGCCGGTCGTTTGTCTCACCGGCGACGGTGGTTTCCAGTTCACACTGCCGGAACTGGGCGCCGCCCTCGATGCTGCGGCGCCAGTGATCTTCATCGTCTGGAACAATCGCGGCTATCGCGAGATCGAAACCTCGATGCTCGATGTCGGCGTCGAACCGGTCGGCGTCTCGCCGGCGCCGCCCGACTTCTGCAAGCTGGGCGAGGCCTATGGCATTGCCGCCGAGCGGATTGTCGGTATTGACGACCTGGCGGACGCACTCAAGCGTACGCGGGCGACAAGACTGCCATATCTCATCGAGATAACTGTCGATTGAGACAGCGTCTGTCGGGATGCGATCCTCGTCGCATGGTCGACGGCTTGATGCGCAAAAGCGACGCTGCATCATCGAGATTTCGGTTGAGTGATCGCACGAAAGGCGCGACCTTCGGCGGCGGCGGGGCATATGAGTGACTGGAGCGGTCGAAGATGACGGACACACTGGACGGCAGGCATATTGTGGTGACCGGCGGCACCGGAGCGCTCGGTGGCGCGGTTGTCGGAAAACTGCTGGGTGAGGGCGCGGTCTGCCATGTGCCCAATGCCCATGCTGCCGCGCCGGCGCATTTTCCCTTCCCGGCCCATGAGCGTGTCAGGCTGGCGCACAATGTCGATCTCGCCGACCCCGCCAAGGTCGATGCGTTCTACGCCAGTGTTCCGGATTTGTGGGCATCCATCCATCTGGCCGGCGGCTTCACCGCCGCGCCGGTCGAGAAGATCGAGCCCGCCTCCTTTGCCGAAATGATGGATACCAACGCCCGCACCACCTTCCTGTGCTGCCGCGCGGCGATACGCTCGATGCTGGAATCTTCCGTGTCGGGCCGTATCGTTAATGTCACGGCGCGCGCCGGGCTCGATCTGCGGCGCGGTTCCGGCATGGTCGCCTATGCCGCCAGCAAGGCGGCGGTCGCGGCAATGACGGTGGCGATGGCGGAAGAACTCAAGGGCAGGGGCATCCTGGTCAATGCGGTCGCGCCCTCGACCCTCGATACGCCGGCTACCCGGGCTGACATGCCGGCTGCCGATTTCAGCAAATGGGTCAGCCTGGAAGCGGCCGCTGAGGCCATTGCATACCTCGCTTCGCCGGCCAATCTGGCGATGAGCGGCACGCTGGTGCCGCTTTACGGCAGGGCCTGATTTGCCGGTATCGGATCGGGCGGATGGCTCGCTGGAAAATCAGCGTCATCCGGCGGCTCATTTGCAGACGAGATCGCCGAGCTTGAGCTTGAACTTGCGCGGTCCCGGCATCGCGACCGCGCTCGCATCGTCGACGATCTGCACGTCCAGCGCGCAGCCGCCGGCCCGCACCCGATAATGGTCGTTTCCGACGCGCTCGACCGCGTCGATCGGGCCGCGGTTTTCCAGCACGCCGGCCACGGCGCCGCTGTCGACTATGGCCTGGATTTCGGCTTTGCGTTGCCAGTAGGGCGGCAGGGCCGCCGATGCCGCGATCGTGCCGATCAACAGGATTGCAAGACTAAAACCGATGCGGATCATAGAGCTCGCGCCTTCGATCGTTTCGCATTGTCCCGGACCGATCTTTCGGGCCGATGCGGCAGACTACAGGCTCCATCGGACGTTTCAAGCATGACCGGCTGCCGGGCCACCCAGCGACATTGCGCGCCTCTTCGCGGCCATGAAAAACCCGCGAACCTTTCGGTCCGCGGGTTGTGTGTTCGAGCCGCGCGCGAGGCGCGGCGTTTGCAGATTTAGCTGCCCTGCTTCTTCAGCGCGGCACCTAGGATGTCGCCCAGCGAAGCGCCGGAGTCGGTCGAGCCGTACTGGGCGACCGCTTCCTTCTCTTCGGCGATTTCCAGCGCCTTGATCGAGACCTGCAGCTTGCGGGTCTTCTTGTCGAAGGCGATGACGCGGGCGTCGACCTTCTGGCCGACCGTGAAGCGCTCGGGACGCTGCTCGTCACGGTCACGGCTGAGGTCGGAGCGCTTGATGAAGGTCTCGATGCCGCTGTCGACCAGCCGCACTTCCAGACCGCCATCCTTGACGCCGGTGACCTCGCAGGTGACGACCGCGTTCTTGCGCAGTTCGCCTGAAGTCGCCGCCTCGCCGGCCGTGTCCTTGGCCAGCTGCTTGATGCCGAGCGAGATGCGCTCCTTGTCGATGTCGACGTCGAGCACCTGCGCCTTGACCATGTCGCCGCGATTGTACTCCTCGATCACCTGCTCGCCCGGACGGGTCCAGTCGAGGTCGGACAGATGGACCATGCCGTCGACGTCGCCTTCGAGGCCGATGAACAGGCCGAACTCGGTCTTGTTCTTGACCTCGCCCTCGACCTGGCTCCCGACCGGATGGCTGCTGGCGAAAGCCTGCCACGGATTCTCGAGCGTCTGCTTGAGGCCGAGCGAGATGCGGCGCTTGGCCGGATCGACCTCGAGCACCACCACGTCGACTTCCTGCGTCGTCGACAGGATCTTGCCGGGATGCACGTTCTTCTTCGTCCACGACATTTCCGAAACGTGGATGAGGCCTTCGATGCCCGGCTCCAGCTCGACGAACGCGCCGTAGTCGGTGATGTTGGTGACGGTACCCTTGATCTTCTTGCCGATCGGGAATTTCGTTCCGATCTCGGACCACGGATCGCTCTCGAGCTGCTTCATGCCGAGCGAGATGCGGTGGGTTTCCTGGTTGATGCGGATAATCTGCACCTTGACCGTCTGGCCGATGTTGAGGATTTCGGTCGGATGGTTGACGCGGCGCCATGCCATGTCGGTGACATGGAGCAGGCCGTCGATGCCGCCGAGGTCGACGAACGCACCATAGTCGGTGATGTTCTTGACGACGCCTTCGACCACCTGGCCCTCTTCGAGGTTCTGCACGATTTCCGAACGCTGTTCGGCGCGGCTTTCCTCGAGAACGGTGCGGCGCGACACCACGATGTTGCCGCGGCGGCGATCCATCTTGAGGATCTCGAAAGGCTGCGGATTGTGCATCAGCGGCGACACGTCGCGGATCGGACGGATATCGACCTGGCTGCGCGGCAGGAAGGCCACGGCGCCGTCGAGGTCGACGGTGAAGCCGCCCTTGACCTGGTTGAAGATGACGCCTTCAACGCGCTCGCCCTTGGTGAACTTCTCTTCGAGACGGACCCAGCTCTCTTCGCGGCGGGCCTTTTCACGGGAAAGCATCGCTTCGCCAAGCGCGTTCTCGATGCGCTCGACATAGACTTCGACCGTGTCGCCGACCTTAAGCGTCGTGTCCTTGCCCTTGACGCCGAATTCCTTCAGCGGCACGCGGCCTTCGACCTTGAGGCCGACGTCGATGATGGCCATGTCCTTTTCGATCGCGGTGATCGTGCCCTTGACGACCTGGCCTTCGCCGGAGTGGCCGGCGGTAAAAGATTCTTCGAGCAGGCTCGCGAAATCATCGCGAGTGGGATTTGCAGCTGACATATTTTCTCCTGGAATGCCCCGCATCTCAAGCGGGGCGGGCGCCGTGGGTTAGCGTTGCGTTGGCCTGCCGGCGTTCCGGGCTTTCCAAAAAAGCCCTTGGCCGCTTAAGCGGCAATTCCGGCGCATGAAGAATGCTGGCAGGCTGGTTCGTGCCCGATATGGGTATCTTTTCGCCGCCGGCAATCGGCAACGGATGGAAAAACCCGGCTCAGACTTTGTTTCTCTTGGCCAGAACGTCGTCGATGATCGCCTTGGCCGCAAGAAACGCGGCTTCTATAGCCATTTCCGACGTGTCGAGCAAGTGCGCATCGGCGGCCGGCTTCAGCGGCGAGTCGGCGCGACCCATGTCGCGCTCGTCGCGGCGCAGGATATCGGCCAGGATCTCAGCGAAATTGGCGGTGCCGCCGATGCTCTCGATCTCGGCCAGCCGCCGCTCTGCCCGCACTTCGGCGCTGGCCGTCACATAGAGTTTTATGTCGGCGTCGGGACAGACGACGGTGCCGATGTCGCGGCCATCGAGCACGGCGCCCGGCGGCGCCTTGGCGAAATCGCGCTGCTTTTCGACCAGTATGCGCCGCACCGACGGAAACACCGCGACTTTCGAAGCCGCCTCGCCGACCGCATGGGCCGACAGTACCGACCGGTCGAGCTTGGCCAGGTCGACCTGCCGCGCCGCAGTTTCGGCCGCCGAGACATTGTCGAGCGGCAGGCCAACCCGAAGCAGCGCATGCGCCACCGCGCGATAGGTGAGGCCGGTGTCGAGCAGGTTCAGCCGGTAATGGTCGGCCAATCGGCGCGCTAGGGTGCCTTTGCCCGCACCTGCGGGGCCGTCGATGGCGATGGTGAAGGTTGGACTCATCTAGTTTGCCTAAACAGACGGAACGCCAGTACCGCCAAGGCGATCAAAACCGATAATGGCAACGCAATTAAAGGTATTACGCCGATTGTCATAAAGGCCATTGCCCCAAACGCGTTGAAAAGCTCCGCAAGAAAGACCCAGTCATTATTTCCAAGAAACCTGGCTGCATAAAATGACAGGTAGATGGTCGTGAATTGAAGGGCCAGAAGCCAGAAAAGAAGAGCGAAAATGCCAAATCGCTCGTTGAAAACGAGGCGTTCGATCAGATACGGGACCAGCGCAGCTCCTAGACATCCCGCTACAGCCGGCCAGTCTCGCAGCATCACTCGATCTCCGCGCCCAGCCCCTTCATAAGCCCCATGAACTCCGGAAAGCTGGTCGCGATCATCGCCTGGTCGTCGATGGTGACAGGCTTTTCCGTTGCCAGTCCCATCACCAGAAAGCTCATGGCAATGCGGTGGTCGAGATGGGTCTTCACCGTCGTGCCCTGTCCACTTGGATGGCCGCCAAGCCCCTTGCCGCCCGGCTTGCCACGTACGGCAAGCGTCGCCTCGCCCTCGGTGCAGTCGACGCCATTCAGCTTCAGCCCGTTGGCGACAGCTGACAGCCGGTCGGATTCCTTGACGCGCAGCTCTTCCAGTCCCTGCATCAGCGTCTCGCCCTCGGCGAAGCTGGCCGCGACGGCAAGCACCGGATATTCGTCGATCATCGTTGGCGCCCGTTCGGGCGGCACGGTGACGCCCTTCAGCTCGGAGTAACGCACGCGCAGATCGGCGACGTCCTCGCCGCCTTCATTGCGCGTGTCGAGAATGTCGATCCGGGCGCCCATCTCCTGCAGCGTCAGCAGAAGCCCGGTGCGGGTCGGGTTCATCAGCACGTTTTCGATTGTAATGTCCGAGCCCGGCACGATCAGCGCCGCCACCAGCGGGAAGCCGGCCGAGGACGGATCGCCGGGCACAGCGATCGTCTGTCCCGTGAGCTTGCCCTGGCCCTCGATGAAGATGTGGCGCACGCCGCGCTCGTCGGTCTCGACCGACAGATTGGCGCCGAATCCCTTCAGCATCTTTTCGGTATGGTCGCGCGTCATCACCGGCTCAATGACGGTGGTGACGCCGGGCGTGTTCAGCCCGGCGAGCAGCACCGCCGATTTCACCTGCGCCGAGGCCATCGGCACGCGGTAGGTGATGGGCGCGGCATGTTTGGGCCCGTGCAGCGTGATCGGCATGCGGTCGCCGGGCGTCGCCTTCAGCACCTGCACGCCCATCTGGCGCAGCGGCTCGAGCACGCGGCCCATCGGGCGGCCGGACAGCGACGCGTCGCCGATGAAAGTCGTCTCCATGTCGTAAGTGCCGACCAGACCCATGGTGAGGCGTGAGCCGGTGCCGGCATTGCCGAAATCGAGCGGACCTTCCGGTTGCAGCAGCGCGCCGTTGCCGGTGCCGCGGATCACCCACTCAGTGCCGTGCTTCTCGATATGCGCGCCCATCGCCTTCATCGCGGCGCCCGTGCGCATCACATCCTCGCCTTCCAGCAGGCCGGTGATGCGGGTCTCGCCGGAGGCAAGGCCGCCGAACATGAACGAGCGATGCGAGATCGACTTGTCGCCGGGTACCCGCGCGACGCCGGAAAGCGCCGACGATTTGCGAGCGGTGGCCGGTTTCGGGGCGGCAGTATGCGACATGGCTTTTCCCTGGATGAAAACGCCGGCAGCCGGCCTTTTTCTTTTGATTTGGGCGGTCTCGTATCACGGCGGGCGGAAATGGTCATCCCCTTGCAAGAGGTCTCTCAAGGCGGGGATTTGTTGCGCTGGCTTTAGGCTTTGACAGCGCCGTAAACTGTGGTTATGGGGACCAAACTTTCATCGACGAGGCTTGCTGTGGCAAAACCCGAACTTGGCACCAAACGCATCGACCCCGAAACGGGTCAAAAATTCTACGACCTGAACAAGGATCCGATCGTCTCGCCCTATACCGGCAAGAGCTATCCACGTTCCTATTTCGAGGAAGGCAAGATCGCTGCCCCCGAGGAGGAAGAGGAAGTTGCCGAGAAGGAAGTGGACGCCGAGGAGGAGGAGGGCGTCGAAGTCGTCTCGCTCGAAGAGGCGGACGAGGATGCGAAGGCCGACGATCTTCCCGATCTCGGCGATGACGAGGACGATGTGGATCTCGGCGACGACGACGACGATACTTTCCTCGCCGACGAAGAGGAAGAGGACGACGATGTCGCCGACATGATCGGCGTCGGCGACGACGACGACGAAGTCTGATCCGGCCCCTGACGCGTGCGTCTGCCGACTTTCGCGACATCTGGAGAAAAAGCCGCTCTTGAAGGCTTGATATTGACAGAAGGCGGGGTTAGAAGCCGCCTGCACTAACGGCGCGGTCTAGAACCCGCGCCGGATCTCTTCGCCGGCAACGGCGCCGGTAGACTGCCGGAAGTGGGGCCATAGCTCAGTTGGGAGAGCGCTTGAATGGCATTCAAGAGGTCGTCGGTTCGATTCCGATTGGCTCCACCAGTTTTCCCCTAGGAAAATCAGTCTCTTTAGGCCTGCCTATCACTGGCAGGCCTCACAAAACCGGTCGGTCCCCCTGTATTTCTGTTAGCCGAAACCTTGCGGTGACATCCACCGGAGGACTGCTAGCGGTCGCCTGAAGCGAAAATCCCGGCAACCACCGGGGTTTTCAGCACACTACCGCTAATAATACCAATCCCAGACCCAAACACGCCTGCGACGGCACCGGACGCGCCGATAGCCATTTCGCCAGTAACGACGGCAGGCCCTTCTCCAAGCGCGCCGCCTGCGCCGCCGCCTGCGGTGCCACGACCTATGCCGAACCGGCTCTGCTTGAATATCTTCGTCCTCGAAGGTCTCTATCTCGGGCGCGTCGAGTTCATCGAGAATGCCGCTTCTGGCGTCCGGTACACCGGCTATTGCGTCGATAGGCCGAACTGCGCTCACAAGGGCTGCTGCCCCAGCAAGGCCAAACATTCCTGTCAAAAATGATCGCCGATCCATGGAAACCTCCAATCTTCTAGCCAGCGAGACAAGGTTCGCAATCGGAAGATAGCGCAGTGGATACAAAAACAAAGTCAGACCGTGTGAACGGTATTTAAAGAAGCTTAACGGGTCGGCTCCGCGAACATGATGGCGGTCCCTCTGAATTCGAAGAGATGACTGCGTCGATTATTGCGGTGCCGCATTGCACAATCACGCGGCGTGCGCAAAAAATGCGGCATGATCCGGAAATCCCTCACCGTCCTGGTGATCGACGAAAACCACATTCGCGCCGCTATCATCGAGGCGGGATTGCGGGAGGCCGGGCATGAACAGGTCACGGTCGTTCACGACGTTGCGGGAATAGCGCGGCGCATCGCCGAGATCGAGCCGGACGTAATTGTCATCGATCTCGAGAATCCCAACCGCGACATGCTTGAGAACATGTTCCAGCTTTCGCGCGTGGTGAAGCGGCCGATCGCCATGTTCGTCGACCGGTCGGATCAGGCTTCGATCGAAGCTGCGGTGGAGGCGGGGGTCTCCGCCTATGTCGTCGACGGGCTGCGCCAGGAGCGCGTCAAGCCGATCCTCGACATGGCGATCAGCCGCTTCAACGCGTTCTCGCGAATGGCGCGCGAACTGGAAGAAGCGCGCAGTGAGTTGGAGAACCGCAAGGTCATCGACCGTGCCAAGGGCATCCTGATGAGGTCGCGCGGCCTGTCGGAGGATGCCGCCTATACGCTTCTGCGCAAGACCGCCATGAGCCAGAACCGCAAGATCAGCGAAATCGCGCAGAGCCTGGTGACGACGGCAGGTCTACTGGATCCGGGGGAGAGTTGAGCATGGCGGCCGAACACCAGATCAATGCGGGTTTCATGCCGCTCTTCGACAGCGCGGTTCTGGTCGCAGCTAGAGAGATCGGCTTTGCCGCGCGCGAAGGCATCGAGTTGACGCTCAATCGCGAAACATCCTGGGCCAACATCCGCGACCGCATCGCGATCGGACATTTCGATCTGGCGCACATGCTGGGGCCGATGCCGATCGCCTGCAATCTGGGTCTCACCCCACTCGCCTCCGACACGATCGTGCCTTTCTCGCTGGGACTGGGCGGCAACTGCGTAACGGTTTCGAACGCGGTCTGGGCGGGCATGGCCGCGCATGGTGCCTTGCCCGACCTCGATCCGGCGCGAGCCGGCAAGGCCTTGGGGATGCTGATCCGTGAACGAGCAAGTGCCGGTCGCGACCCGCTGCGCTTTGCGGTCGTGCATCCGCACTCGGGACACAATTACGAACTGCGCTACTGGCTCGCGGCCTGCGGCGTTGATCCGTCGCGCGAAATAGAAATCGTCATCGTGCCGCCGCCCTTCATGGCCGACGCACTCGCCGCCGGCAGAATCGACGGCTACTGCGTCGGTGAACCCTGGAACACCGCCTCGGTCGTCGCCGGCACCGGCCATATAGCGACAGTCAAGGCCGCCATCTGGAAGACCAGCCCCGAGAAAGTCGTCGGCGTGCGCAAGGCCTGGGCCGAAAAGCACCCGGAAGCCCTTTCGGCCCTGCTGCGCGCGCTTCATCACGCCGCGCGCTGGTGCCAGGATCCGGCAAACCGCGGCGAACTGGCCGCGCTGATGGCGCAGCCTGCCTTCCTCGGCCTGCATGCGGCAGTGCAGATGCCGATCCTGAGCGGACATCTCCAACTCGGCGGTGGCGCGGAACGAACGGTCGAGGATTTCTTCCTGCCCTTCGACAAGGCGGCCAACTTTCCCTGGAAGAGCCATGCGCTGTGGTTCTACACGCAGATGGTGCGCTGGGAACATGTGGCGCACACGCCGGAGAATCTGGCCATCGCCCGCGACTGCTACCGCCCCGATCTTTACCGGTCGGCGCTGAAGCCGCTCGGCGTCGCACTTCCCGGCGCCAATTCTAAAGTGGAGGGCGCGCTGGCGTCTGCCACACCTGTCGGCTCCGCCGGCGCCAGTCTGGTGCTCGGCCCCGATGGTTTCTTCGATGGCCAGATATTCGATCCAGACGAGGTCGACGCCTACATTGCCGGGCAGAAATTGGCGCGCGTCGAAGCCTGATCATTTTCGCGCCATTCTTGTGCATTGCACAAAAATTATGCGTGCGACTGCGCTAATGAACAATCTTTGGCTTGCTCGCCCAACGGGCCAGCGCACCGATGATTATGGCATGCCGTTGATCTAATTGATGTTTGTCATCTACTCCGAAACTGGCACGGTTCCTGCTTTGCAATAGACAGACCCTTCTCGGGGTCACGGAACAGGCGTCCAATGGCGGGCGCTACAGGCAAAGCTGCCGCTCAGGTCAACACGCGATCCCGGATGGACGGGCGCGCGGCCTGGCCGGCGGCTTTTTTGTTTTGACCGAACACGCAATCGACGGCGCTGATCCCAAGCAGTGCCCAACGGGAGACGACGATGACGAAACGCATCAAGACTGAAGCCCCTCTCGAGAGCATGACCCGCCGCAATTTTCTGATGGCAAGTGCGGCCACCGCGGCAACCCTGACGGCCGCGCGGGCGCTGCTGCCCTCTGGCGCCTATGCGGCTACTGCCGCCCCGGAAGTCACCGGCGCCAAGCTCGGCTTCATCGCGCTGACCGATGCGGCGCCCCTCATGATCGCCAAGGAGAAGGGGTTATTCGAAAAGTTTGGCATGCCCGATGTCGAGGTGCTCAAACAGGCCTCCTGGGGCGCGACGCGCGACAATCTGATGCTCGGCGGCGAAGCCAACGGCATCGACGGCGCCCATATCCTGACGCCGATGCCTTACCTCATGCACACCGGCAAGGTGACGCAGAATAACCAGCCGATGCCGATGGCGATCGTGGCGCGGCTTAACTACGACTGCCAGGCCATTTCCGTCGCCCAGGAGTATGCCAGCACCGGCGTCGGCCTCGATGCCTCCAAGCTGAAGGACGCCTTCGCCGCCAAGAAGGCCGAAGGCAAGGAGGTGAAGGCCGCCATGACTTTCCCGGGCGGCACCCATGATTTGTGGCTGCGCTACTGGCTGGCCGCCGGCGGTATCGACCCGGACAAGGATGTCTCCACCATCGTCGTGCCGCCGCCGCAGATGGTCGCCAACATGAAGGTCGGCAACATGGACGTGTTTTGCGTCGGCGAGCCATGGAACGAGCAGCTCGTCCACCAGGGTGTCGGCTTCACCGCCGCCACGACAGGCGAATTGTGGAAGGGCCATCCGGAAAAGGCGCTCGGCCTGCGCGCCGAATTCATCGACAAATATCCGAACGCCACCAAGGCCATCCTGATGGCCGTCATGGCAGCCCAGCAATGGTGCGAGGCCATGGAAAACAAGGACGAAATGGCTGCCATCATCGGCAAGCGGCAGTGGATGAACGTGCCGACCGCCGACATCATCGGCCGCCTCAAGGGCGACATCAATTACGGCAATGACCGCGTCGCCACCGGCACCGACCTCTACATGAAGTTCTGGAAGGGCGGCGTGTCCTATCCGTTCAAGAGCCACGACAGCTGGTTCCTCGCCGAGAACATCCGCTGGGGCAAATTCGCGGCAACCACCGACATCAAGGCGCTGGTCGATCAAGTCAACCGCGAGGATCTGTGGCGCGAGGCGGCCAAGGACCTCGGCGTCGCCGCGGCCGATATCCCGGCATCTTCGTCGCGCGGCGTGGAGACCTTCTTCGACGGCAAGATCTTCGATCCGGCCAACCCGTCCGCCTATCTCGACAGCCTCGAAATCAAGGCATCGGCCTGACGTCGACGGCAAGCGGCGCCGTTGGCGCCGCCTGTCACTCCACGTGTTCAAGGAGCTCTTTGCGAAATGTCTATCCAAGCCATCGAGGACACTAAGGTGAAGGCGTTCCCCGCGCCTGCCAAGCCCGCAGAGGTCATAGCTTTCGCGGCCAAGGTGAGGCGCCGCTTCGATCCCGCCGCGATCGCCGGCAAACTGGCGAGCACTCTGGTGCCGCCGGCAGTCGTCATCGCCGTCATGCTGGTCATCTGGCAGATCGCCTGCTCGTCGCCCAATGCCAGCTTGCCGCCACCTAGCCAGGTGTGGAACGAGGCCTACGATCTGATCGCCCATCCGTTCTTCGACTATGGTCCGCAGGATATCGGACTGGCCTGGCGGGTGCTGATCTCGCTGCAGCGCGTCGCCATTGGCTTCGGCCTGGCTGCAATTGTCGGCGTTGCGCTCGGCGCACTGGTCGGCCAGTCGATCTGGGCGATGCGCGGCCTCGACCCGGTGTTCCAGATTCTGCGCACCGTGCCGCCGCTCGCCTGGCTGCCGCTGTCGCTGGCGGCGTTCCGCGATTCCAGCCCGTCGGCGATCTTCGTCATCTTCATCACCTCGATCTGGCCGGTGATCATCAACACCGCCGTCGGCGTCCGCAACATTCCCGAGGATTACCGCAACGTCGCCCGCATCCTCCGGCTCAACCAGCTCGAATTTTTCGTGAAGATCATGGTGCCGGCCGCGGCGCCTTACATCTTCACCGGCTTGCGCATCGGCATCGGCCTGTCCTGGCTTGCCATCGTTGCGGCCGAAATGCTGACAGGCGGCGTCGGTATCGGCTTCTTCATCTGGGATGCCTGGAACTCGTCGCGGCTGCCCGACATCATCGTCGCGCTCGCCTATATCGGCGTCACCGGCTTCTGCCTCGACCGCCTGGTTGCGGCGGTCTGCGCCTTCGTCACCCGCGGCACAACGGCAAAGTGAGGAAAGCGCCATGACGGCCTACCTGAAACTCGACCATATCGACAAATCCTTTGCCCGCGGCGGCCAGATCAGCGAGGTGCTGAAGGACATCCGGCTGACCATAGACAAGGGCGAATTCGTCTCGATCATCGGCCATTCCGGCTGCGGCAAGTCGACCTTGCTCAACCTTATCGCCGGGCTGACGAGAGTGTCCGCCGGCGCGGTCCTGCTCGAAGACAAGGAGGTCGACAGCCCCGGTCCCGAGCGCGCCGTGGTGTTCCAGAACCACAGCCTTTTGCCGTGGCTCACCGTCTACGAGAACATCAATCTGGCGGTGTCGAAAGTGTTCGGTTCGACCAGGACTCGGGCCGAGCGGCATGACTGGATCATGCGTAATCTCGAGCTCGTGCAGATGGCGCACGCCAGGGACAAGCGGCCCGCCGAGATTTCGGGCGGCATGAAGCAGCGCGTCGGCATCGCCCGCGCGCTGGCCATGGAACCGAAGATCCTGCTGCTCGATGAGCCGTTCGGCGCGCTCGACGCGCTGACGCGCGCCCATCTGCAGGATGCGGTGATGGATATCCATTCGAGGCTTGGCTCGACGACGATCATGATCACGCACGATGTCGACGAGGCGGTGCTGTTGTCCGACCGCATTGTGATGATGACCAACGGCCCGGCGGCGACCATCGGCGAGGTGCTTGCCGTGCCGCTGGCCCGGCCGCGCCGACGCATCGAGCTTTCCTCCGACCGGACCTTCCTGCGCTGCCGCGAGGCGGTGCTGAAGTTCCTCTACGAACGCCATCGCTTCGTCGAAGCCGCGGAGTAAGGCCATGGCCGAAAAACGCGTTTCATCGACAATTGGCAATCTGCGTCGGTAATGGGCAATCTACCGCATTGCACAAATATTATGCTGCTGCGCAAGTCATTCTGACTAAGCTTTGATCCGCTGTCGGGCTTGGTCAAAAATCGCTCGGCGGCGGTTCACATTGATTTTATTCGGTAATTTAGAGCGTTGTCGAATTGGCACGCTTCCTGCTTTCTAAAATGTAGGCCCGCAAGGGCCAAGTGACACGGCGTCCAATGGCGGGCGCCACAGGCAAAGCTGCCGCTCAGGTCAATACGCGATCCCGGATGGACGGACGCGCGAAGACCTGGCCGGCGGCTTTTTTGTTTTTACACGATCGACGGCGCTGGTCCCAAGCAGCGCCCAACCGGAGACGACGATGACGAAACGGATCGGAACTGGCGCGTCCCTCGCGGACTTCACGCGCCGCGATTTTCTGGCCAGCAGCGCGCTGACGGCGGCGCTGTTCACCGCCGCGCTCCTGCTGTTTCCCGTTGGCGCCAAGACGGAAAGCAAAGACCTGACCGTAGCGAGCCCGGTCTCGTTGGACGGGCCGATGCCGCGCCGCTGATCACTCACCCACAAAACATCCGCGGTGCCTCCCACGCCGCAAACCGGAGCCAGACGTTGACCGCAAATCTCCCAGCCGCGCCCAGCCAGGACAGTGCTCCCCAGCAGGCGCTTGTGATGTCCACCATCGCCTTCACCGTCTGCTTCGCGGTGTGGACGATCTTTTCAATCATCGGCGTGCGCATAAAGCAGGACCTTGGGTTGAACGAGACGGAGTTCGGCCTGCTGGTCGGCACCCCGATCCTCACCGGTTCGCTCGTGCGCATGGTGCTCGGTGTCTGGACCGACCGGCTTGGCGGACGGCTGGTATACACCGCGACCATGCTTGCGGCGGCGGTCGCGACCTTCCTGCTCGCTTTTGCGCAAACCTACGCACAGATGCTGGTCGCCGCGTTAGGCGTTGGGCTCGCCGGTGGTTCCTTCGCCGTCGGTGTCGCCTATGTCTCGCGCTTCTTCCCGGCTGGCAAGCAGGGCACGGCGCTTGGCATTTTCGGTGTCGGCAATGTCGGCGCCGCGGTTACCAAGTTCCTGGCACCGTTCGTGCTTCTCTCCTGGGGCTGGCAGTCGGTCGCGCTGATCTGGGCGGCAGCACTCGTCGTCATGGCCGCCGTCTTCTGGTTCACGACCGGCGACGATCCGGTCATCCGCGAGCGCCGTGCCGGCAAGGCAGCGCCCGCGAGAAGCTTCTTGCAGGAATTCGCGCCGCTCAAGAATCTGCAGGTCTGGCGCTTCGCCTTCTATTATTTCTTCGCCTTCGGTGCATTCGTGGCGCTGTCGCTGTGGCTGCCCCGCTACCTGGTCGGCGTCTATGGCTTCGGGCTTGCTACCGCCGGCATGATCGGCGCGGCCTATTCAATTCCCGCAAGTATTTTCCGCGCCTATGGTGGCGTGCTTTCCGACCGCATCGGCGCCCGCACCGTGCTCTACTGGACCTTCGCTGTCAGTGCCGTCGCGACTCTCGTTCTGTCTCTCCCCTCGGCAGACTACGTCGTGCGCGGCATCAGCGGGCCGATCGCCTTCCATTTCGAGATCGGCCCGCTCGCCTTCATAACCGTCGCCTGCGTGCTCGGCTTCTTCATGAGCCTTGGCAAGGCCGCCGTTTACAAGCACATCCCGGCTTACTACCCGCAGAGTGTCGGCGCGGTCGGCGGCGTTGTCGGCATGATTGGCGGGCTCGGCGGCTTTATCCTGCCAATCGCCTTCGGCGCACTCAACGACCTCACCGGCGTCTGGTCGAGCTGTTTCATGCTGCTCTTCGTCATCGTCGCCACCTGCTTTGCCTGGATGCACTTCAGCATCCGGCGGATGGAGCGCGAGGCCACCGCCGAAGCTTCAGGCCTTTCCTACGCGGCTGAGTGAGAGCGGAGTGGATCAGGACATGACCGAAAAACTCGTCATCATCGGCAACGGCATGGCCCCCGGGCGCATGCTGGAGCACCTGCTGGAAAAGGCGCCGGACCTCTACCAGGTCACCATCTTCAACGCCGAGCCGCGCGTGAACTACGACCGCATCATGCTGTCGCCGGTTCTGTCAGGCGAAAAGGATTATGAGGAGATCATCATCCATGGCGATGGCTGGTACATCAAGCACGGGATCACCCTCTACAAGGGCCACAAGATCGTCGCCATCGACAGGGCAGCAAAAACAGTCACCTCCGATCACGGCGTGACCGAGCCCTATGACAAACTCGTTATCGCCACCGGCTCGGTGCCGTTCATCATCCCGGTGCCGGGCCATGATCTGCCGGGCGTGCTAACCTATCGCGATCTCGATGACGTTCGGGCGATGATGCTCGCCGCCCAGTCGCGGGCCAAGGCGGTGGTCATCGGCGGCGGCCTGCTCGGGCTGGAAGCGGCTGCGGGCCTGAACTCGCAAGGCATGGACGTCACCGTGCTGCATGTCATGCCGACGCTGATGGAGCGACAGCTCGATCCTGCCGCCGGCTACCTCCTGCAGCGTGCTGTCGAGCAGCGCGGCATCAAGGTCATCACCAAGGCCAACACCCAGGCGATCACAGGCAAGGGCAAGGTCGAGCAGGTGGAACTCGCCGACGGAACCATCATTCCGGCGACGCTCGTCGTTATGGCGGTGGGGATCAGGCCGAATGCGGCGCTGGCGAAGGAAGCCGGCATTGCCGTCAATCGTGGTATCGTCGTCGATGCCGGCATGCGCAGCAACGACCCCGATATCTTCGCGCTGGGTGAATGCGCCGAGGTCAACGGCATGGTCTACGGCCTGGTCGCGCCGCTCTATGAGATGGCGCGTGTCGCCGCCAGCCAATTGGCCGGCGACGAAGCTGCTGCCTTCGTCCATTCGGACACGCCGACCAAGCTCAAGGTCACTGGCATCGAGCTGTTCTCGCTCGGCGACTTCGCCGAGGGCGAGGACCGCCAGGAGATCGTGCTGCGCGACGCCGCCGCCGGCGTCTACAAGCGGCTGGTGCTTAGGGATGACCGCATCATCGGCACCGTGCTTTATGGCGAGACGGCGGACGGCGCTTGGTTCAACGACCTCAAGAAGAAGCAGACCGACATATCGGAAATGCGTGACACGCTTATCTTCGGCCAGTCATACCAGGGAGGCGCCTCCCTGGACCCTATGGCGGCCGTTGCAGCCTTGCCGGATGATGCGGAAATCTGCGGCTGCAACGGCGTTTGCAAGGGAAAGATATCAGGCGCGATCACGGCCAAGGGCCTGACCTCGCTCGACGACGTGCGTGCCCACACCAAGGCGTCCGCTTCCTGCGGCTCCTGCACCGGGTTGGTCGAAAAGTTGATAGTGCTGACCATCGGCGACAAATACAATCCGGCGGCTGTGCAGCCGATGTGCGGCTGCACCACGCTCGGCCACGACGAAGTCCGCCGGCTGATCAAGGCCAAGGGCCTGAAGACCATCCCCGCCGTCATGCAGGAGCTGGAATGGACCACTTCCTGCGGCTGCGCCAAATGTCGGCCGGCGCTCAACTACTATCTGGTCTGCGACTGGCCGGACGAGTATGCCGACGACTACCAGTCGCGCTTCATCAACGAGCGCGTCCACGCCAACATCCAGAAGGACGGCACCTATTCGGTGGTGCCGCGCATGTGGGGCGGCGTCACCAATGCCGCCGAACTGCGCGCCATCGCCGACGTCGTCGACAAGTTCGAGATCCCGATGGTCAAGGTCACCGGCGGACAGCGCATCGACATGCTCGGCATCCGCAAGGAAGACCTGCCCGCGGTGTGGTCCGATCTCGGCCAGGCTGGCTTCGTCTCCGGCCACGCCTATGCCAAAGGGTTGCGCACGGTAAAGACCTGCGTTGGTTCGGACTGGTGCCGCTTCGGTACACAGGATTCGACGGGCTTCGGTGTCCGTATCGAAAAATTCATGTGGGGCTCGTGGACGCCCGCCAAGGTCAAGATGGCGGTCTCGGGCTGCCCCAGGAACTGCGCGGAAGCAACCTGCAAGGATGTCGGCGTGATCTGCGTCGATTCGGGCTATGAGATCCATTTCGCCGGGGCCGCCGGCCTCGACATCAAGGGCACAGAGGTGCTTGGCCTGGTGAAGACCGAGGACGAGGCGCTGGAGCATATCGTGGCGCTGACGCAGATGTATCGCGAACAGGGCCGCTATCTCGAGCGCATCTACAAATGGGCCAAGCGCATCGGCATCGCCGAGATCAAGCGCCAGATCATGGACGATGGCGACAAGCGCAAGGCCTATTACGAGCGCTTCGTCTTTTCGCAGAAATTCGCGCAGGTCGACCCGTGGTCGGAACGCGTTTCCGGCAAGGATAAGCACGAATTCCGGCCGATGGCTTCGGTGGGTTTCGCAGAGGCGGCAGAGTGATGGAGATGTTTGCGCCATCTACCCCCCTCTGGCCTGCCGGCCATCTCCCCCTCAGGGGGGGAGATCAGCCTTCATTGCTGCCTTCGCAAATCGCCCACGTTGCAGAACGGGCGATGCGCCCGAAGCTGCCAATCTCCCCCCTTGAGGGGGAGATGTCCGGCAGGACAGAGGGGGGTGCCCGGGCGCATTCCTATCAAGCAAAGGCGGCCCCATGACCTGGATATCGATCGGCTCCATCTCCGACATCCCCCGCCGTGGCGCACGCTGCGTCGACACCCCTGAGGGAAAAATCGCCGTCTTTCGCACGGCGGAGGACCGGGTCTTCGCCATCGAGGACCATTGCCCGCACAAGGGCGGGCCGCTCAGCCAAGGCATCGTCCATGGCGCGGCGGTGACCTGCCCCTTGCACAATTGGGTGATCTCGCTCGAAACCGGCAAGGCGATCGGCGCCGACGAAGGTAGCGTACGCACGATCCCGGTGAAGGTCGACGGCGAGCGGCTGTTCCTGGCGCTCGAAGCGCTGGCCAGCCGCGCAGCCTGAGCATGAAGATCGACGAAGCGCGCGAGGTGAGGACCACCTGCCCCTATTGCGGGGTGGGCTGCGGCGTGCTGGCGAAGGTCGCCGCGAACGGTGAGGTAACCGTTCGCGGCGATCCTGACCATCCGGCAAATTTCGGCCGGCTCTGTTCCAAGGGCTCGGCGCTGGCCGAGACGATCGACCTCGACGGCAGGCTGCTCTATCCGGAGATTCACGGTCGCCGCACCGGCTGGGACGAAGCGCTTGACCTCGTCGCCTCGACCTTTTCGCAAACCATCGACGAGCACGGCCCCGACGCGGTCGCCTTCTACGTCTCGGGCCAGTTGCTGACCGAAGACTATTATGTCGCCAACAAGCTGATGAAAGGCTTCATCGGCTCGGCCAATATCGACACCAATTCGCGCCTGTGCATGGCCTCGTCGGTTGCGGGCCACCGCCGCGCCTTCGGCTCCGACACGGTACCGGGCAGCTACGAGGATCTAGAGCTTGCCGACCTGATCGTGCTGGTCGGCTCCAACCTCGCCTGGTGCCATCCGGTGCTCTACCAGCGCATCGCCGCCGCCCGGGAAAAGCGGCCCGACATGAAGGTGGTGCTGATCGACCCGCGCCGTACGATGACTGCAGATATCGCCGACATGCATCTGGCGATCGCGCCGGATGGCGACGTTGCTTTGTTCACAGGGCTGCTCGCCTATCTCGGCCAGCATAATGCGCTGGACCGCAGCTATATCACGGCGCACACGAACGGCTTCGGGCAAGCCCTTTTCGCCGCCTCCGCGCTCGACCTTGCCGGTATCGCCGCTGCCACGGGCTTGAGCGAGGACGAGCTTGGCCGCTTCTACAGCCTGTTTGCCGCGACGGCGAAGACGGTGACCGTCTACAGCCAAGGGGTGAACCAGTCGTCCTCGGGCACCGACAAGGTCAACGCCATCATCAACTGCCATCTCGCCACGGGCCGCATCGGCAAGCCCGGCGCCGGGCCCTTTTCGGTGACCGGCCAGCCCAACGCCATGGGCGGCCGCGAGGTCGGCGGCATGGCCAACATGCTGGCCGCCCATATGGAGATCGAAAACCCCGAACATCGCGACCGCGTGCAGCGCTTCTGGAGCGCGCCTGACATCGCCGAAAAACCCGGTTTGAAGGCGGTCGAGATGTTTCAAGCTGTGGCCGACGGGCGCATCAAGGCGCTGTGGATCATCGCGACCAACCCGGTCGATTCGATGCCGGATGCCGATGCCGTCGAGGCGGCGATCAAGGCCTGTCCGTTTGTCGTGGTATCGGACGTGCTGGCCAAGACCGATACGGTCCGCCACTCCCATGTCCGGCTGCCCGCCACCGCGTGGGGCGAAAAGGGCGGCACCGTCACCAATTCGGAGCGCCGCATCTCGCGCCAGCGCGCCTTTTTGTCCACGCCCGGCGAGGCAAGAGCCGACTGGTGGATCATCGCCGAAGTGGCCAGGCGAATGGGTTTTGGCGAGGCGTTTTCTTATGCGTCGCCGGCGGAGATCTTTGCTGAGCACGCCGCGCTGTCGGCATTCGAGAATGACGGCGCGCGGGATTTTGATATCGGTA
The DNA here is from genome assembly GCF_055811195.1 of Mesorhizobium sp. WSM4823. NCBI lineage: Bacteria > Pseudomonadati > Pseudomonadota > Alphaproteobacteria > Hyphomicrobiales > Phyllobacteriaceae > Mesorhizobium > Mesorhizobium sp. WSM4823. The sequence goes on along the minus strand of NZ_JBVVQL010000004.1, from coordinate 40,562 downwards.
CCTATGGCGACATTGACGCTGAGGACTACGAGGATTTGGCGCCTTTCCAGTGGCCGGCGCCGAGCCCAGGCACCCCCCTCTGGCCTGCCGGCCATCTCCCCCTCAAGGGGGGAGATCAGCTTGCCACTCGGCTTTCGCCAATCACTGACGATGCAGAAGAGGTCTCGGAGTCAAAGCTGCCAATCTCCCCCCTTGAGGGGGAGATTGCCGGCAGGCCAGAGGGGGGTGCCTGGGCTCGGCGACCGGAGGGGCCCGTTCGCTTCTTCGCCAACGGCGGCTTCTACACACCCGACCGCAAGGCGCGTTTCATCGCCGTCCGCCCGACAGCGCAAACCCGCACCAGCCCGGACTATCCACTCGTCCTCAACACCGGTCGCGTCCGCGACCACTGGCACACCATGACGCGGACCGGCAAGAGCCAGCGGCTATCCCAGCACATGGCCGAGCCGTTCGTCGAAATCCACCCGGCGGATGCCGCCTGCACCGGCATTGGCGACGCCGACATCGTGCGCGTCTCGACTGTGCATGGCGAAGTGCTGGTCCGGGCGCTGCTAACGGCTCGGCAGCGACCGGGATCGGTCTTCGTGCCGATGCACTGGACCGACCAGTTCTCCGCGCGGGCACGCGTCGATGCGTTGGTGGCGCCCATCACCGATGCTGTGTCCGGGCAGCCGGCCTCGAAAAATGTTGCCGCCCGCGTGGAACGCTTCGCTGCTGCCGCCTTCGGCTTCGCCGTGCTGGCCGAACGGCCGGCCTCGATCGACGCCAATTATTGGACCCTCGCCCGCTGTGCCGCCGGCTGGCGCCTAGAGCTTGCGTTCGAGGCTGGCCGGGACTGGCCGGCTATCGCAGCCTCGCTTTTCGGAGCGGACGCGGAAGGCGAGGCGCTCGCCTATCATGACGTCACCGGCGGGCACTATCGCTTTGCTCGTTTCGCCGGCAGCCGGCTGGCTGGCGCGCTCTATCTGGCGCCCAAGCCGGTCGCCGTGTCGCGCAGCTGGGCGGTGGAGCAGTTGAGCGCGGACCACGCCGATCGGCGTGGGCGGCTGGCGATCGTAGCCGGGCGGCCCGGCGGCAACCGCGTCGACCGTGGCGCCATCGTATGCTCCTGTTTCGGGGTTGGCGCCAATCAGATCGCGGAAGCGGTGCGCGGCGGCTGCGTAAGTGTCGAATCGATCGGCGCCACGCTGCATGCCGGCACGAATTGCGGTTCCTGCCGTGCCGAGATCAGGACCATCATCGAGGCGCGACGCCTTCAAGCGGCGGAGTGAGGGCGTCGAGAAACTCTGTCGCGCCGGGCCTCGACGCTTACCAGCAATTTACAAACCATGGGCTACCAACGTCCTCATTCGATTCGTTCCGAACAGGACCCTTATGAGCAAAGCCCTCACTTCATTCGCACTGGTCGCCATATTGACGGCTTTGCTGATGGCGCTCAGCCTGGCAGTGGCCCAGCATGGCTATCCCTATGGTGCGATCGGCGCAAAACGCCTGGGCGACGTCGCCGATGCCGGGACGTTTATCCCGCTTGCATCAGTCTATTTCTTCAGCGCGCTGCTGATGATGATCTTGCCGATCAGGGCCGCCAGCGTCGTCCTGACGAACGCTGCGGATGCGATCTTCTGGACAGTCGTCGTGTTGTTTGCAGCCATCATCGGCTGCCTCGCTGCCAGATGGGCTTTCGATCGAAGCAACATCTTGCCGGCGCTGCTGAACTGGCGCTTCCTGTTTGTCGTCGCCATCGTCGGCTGCCATCTCTTCATGAACGAGCTGCGCCGCAATGTCCTGCTAAGAAGCCTGTTCTTTGTCGTCTTCGCCGCAGCGACGCTGGCCTGCCTGTTCTGGTCGTTCACCATCTGAAAAACCCGCGCAGGCGCTGGCTTGGCGGCTCAGTTCTTGTCGACCGGCTTCGAACGCATGCGCGAAACGGTTTCGCGTTCGGCCCGCTTCGACCGCATCGGCGGCAGCCCGCGGTCGATCAGGTCCATGTCTTCCAGCACCATGTCGCCCATGCGCTTGAAGGCGATGTCGAGTGCGCCGGCCCGGTGGGCGGAGCGCAGGAAGCCGGGCAGCGCGCGCACAGGATGATCCTGCGCCAGCGGCTCTTCCGGAAACACGTCGCTGGCGGCGACGATGTGACCGCTGCGAACCGCGTCCATCAACGCCGGAAAATCGACCACGCCGGCACGGCTGAGCAGGATGAAGGCGGCTCCCTTGCGCATTCTGGCAAAGGCCCCGGTGCCGAGAAACCCCTGGTTTTCGCTGGTCACAGAAGCGACGACGAAAACGAAATCGCTCTCCGACAGAACCGAGTCGAGCGAAGCCGGCTCGACGCCGTTCTCTATCAGGATCGACGGCGGCAGCCACGGATCGAAAACCTTGGTCCGCGTGCGAAAGCCCGACAGCAGCCGGTTGAGCGCGCGACCGAGGTCGCCGAAGCCGATGATGCCGACATCCGCGCCAGAAAGAAGTCGCGCCGTCCGGTTACCGTCGCCGCCCCACAGCTCCTTGCCTTGCCGGAAGGCGAGGTCCGCATCGACGATGTCGCGAGCGAGGTTGAGCGCCATGGCAAGGCCGAGCTCGGCAACAGGCTCGGCGAAGACCAGGCCCGTGGTGACGACATGGATGCCGCGCGTAAACAGCGTCTCATACGGCATGTTGTTGAGGAGATTGCTCTCGACATTGAAGATGCAGCGCAGCGTTTGCATCTTGTCGAGCGTCTCCGGCGCGATCGGCGGCTGGCCGACAATGTAGCGCGCCTCGGCGAGCACATCGGCCGGCAGGGCCGCGACGCCTTCCGGCGACGTTTCGACGATACGATATTTGGCGCGGAATCTCGCCAGTGCCTCGGGCGTGAAAATCAGGTCGAGCGTGCGTGGCTCGGGCGCGCTGATTACCATCGGCAAGGCGCTGTCGGACATGGCGGTTCCTCCTGGCGCGATCCGCGTCGCACACACACTAAAGTCATGGTTTACCACCTAGACACCTAACACATGCCTGTCGAGGAGGAGAACTTTGCCGCCGGCGGCCTTGCGGTGTGGCGGCCGGTGGTCCAGATAGACGGCAATCGAAAGACGACAAGGAAGACAGCGATATGACCCCGTTTCGAAAGAACCTCATCGATGGCGAGTGGGTTGGCGATGCCGGCTCCCGCAACATCAACCCGTCCAATCTCGACGACGTGGTCGGCGAATATGCGTCGGGCGACGCCGAGCAGGCCCGGCAGGCGATCGCGGCGGCGAAAGCGGCATTTCCGGCATGGTCGCGATCGGGCCTGCTGGCACGCCACGCGGTGCTGAGAAAGGCGTCGGACGAGATCACCGCGCGCAAAGATGAAATCGGCAGGGCATTGGCGCGCGAGGAAGGCAAGACGCTGGTCGAGGGCGTTGGCGAGACCGTGCGCGCCGCCCAGATCTTCGATTTCTTTGCTGGTGAGGTGCTGCGCCTGTCGGGCGAGCTGGTTCCAAGCGTGCGGCCCGGCGTCGGTGTCGAGATCACGCGGGAGGCGGTCGGCGTCGTCGGCATTATCACGCCATGGAATTTCCCGATCGCCATCCCGGCGTGGAAAATCGCTCCTGCCCTGGCCTATGGCAATACCATCGTCTTCAAACCGGCCGATCTGGTTCCGGAGAGTGCCTGGACCATTGTCGACATCCTGCATCGGGCCGGCCTGCCGAAGGGCGTGCTCAATCTCGTCATGGGCAAGGGTTCGGTGGTCGGCCAGGCCATGCTCGACAGCCCCGACCTCAATGCCATCACCTTCACCGGTTCGGTCGGCACCGGCAAGCGCGTGGCTGCCGCGAGCGTCGAGCACATGCGCAAGTTCCAGCTCGAAATGGGCGGCAAAAACCCGCTTGTCGTGCTCGACGATGCCGATCTTGCCGTCGCCGTCGACTGCGCGATTAACGGCGCATACTTCTCGACCGGCCAGCGCTGCACGGCATCGTCCCGCCTGGTCGTGACGGACGGCATCCACGATCGCTTCGTCGATGCGATGAAGGATCGCCTGGCCAAGCTGGTCGTCGGCGACGCTCTCGATGCGAAAACGCAGATCGGACCAGTCGTCGACCAGAGCCAGTTGAAACAGGATGAAGACTATATCGCCATCGGCCGCCAGGAAGGCGCCGATCTGGCCTTCGGTGGCGAGCGGCTCGATCGCGAAACCCGCGGCTTCTACCTGCAGCCGGCGCTGTTTACGCAAGCCAGCAACGCCATGCGCATTTCACGCGAGGAGATCTTCGGACCGGTCGCCAACGTGATCCGCGTCAAGGACTATGACGAGGCGCTGGCGGTCGCCAACGACACGCCGTTCGGGCTGACGTCGGGCATCTGCACATCGAGCCTCAAGCACGCCACGCATTTCAAGCGCAATTCGGAGGCCGGCATGGTGATGGTCAATCTGCCGACGGCAGGCGTCGACTTCCATGTGCCTTTCGGCGGCCGCAAGGGATCGAGCTACGGCCCACGCGAGCAGGGCCGCTATGCGGCGGAATTCTACACCACGGTGAAGACCGCCTACACGTTCGCCGGCTGATAAAGTCGGCAGAGCGTGGGCACGGGCCAACATGCCCGTGCCCACGTTTGCAACGGCGCTGGCGCCTGGGCTAATGCTTGCAGATGGGCAAGTTTCGTCGGCGAAGGCTTTTGCGAAAGGCGGTTCATTCCGTCGTGCTGCCCTTTCTTCGCGTTCCGCCGCTGTTATGGTCTAAGGGCATCGGGCAGTTTTGCGATTTTGCCGGTCCACGCTGGTATCGATACGCACCGACCGAATCGGCGCAGACCGAGGCATTCTTCCGCAAGTACTATAGCGGCGCACATGGTATAGTATGGCTGCGCCTGAGCACCCGGGCCAGGGAATCGCGTGTCTGCGATCTCGACACTTTCGTCGAAGTGGCCCTGCCAACCATCACCGCGCCGTTCGCGCTGGTGACGACGGATGGCGATGCGTCGGTGCCGTCAAATCTTGCGAAAGATACCGTCGACCGGCTTCTCTCCAACCCTTTTCTTGTGTCCTGGTACACCCAGAACTGCGTCGGCGATCAACCCAAGCTCAAACCTTTCCCGATCGGGCTCGATCTTCACACCCTGCGCAGCTTTACCACGCCCGGACAGCTTTCGAAGCTTCTCGAAACCATTCGTCGTCGGCAGGACGCGCCGGACCGTCGCCCGCTCAGAATATTCTGTGATCTCAACTTGAGCAGGGAACCCAGGGAGCGACGGGATCTGGTCGATGCCCTGAAGGGATGCCCGCATGTTGATTTTCTTGACAGGCGGCTGTCGCAGCGTTCGATCTGGGAGCGCTATGCACAGTACCCGCTGGTCGTTTCGACGGCTGGAAGCGGCCTCGACTGCCACAGGACGTGGGAACTGCTGTATCTAGGCTGTATCGTGGTGACCAGGACGTCGCCGCTAGATCCTCTCTATAAAGGGCTGCCCGTCATCATAGTCGATGATTGGCGACAGGTCCGGGATCCCGAAATGATGCAACGATGGGTCGACCAGGTCGCGCAGCTGACCGATCGCGATTACATCTGGCAAAGGCTGCGGCCGCAAGTCTATCTGGCACCGATCCGAGAGGAGCTCGAACGGCGTCTGTCAGTCCTGATCACCACGGAACATGGAGTATCTCAAGCTTTGGAAGACCGGCGGGCCTGATGCCCAGATCGTTGGCGAGGGCGCCAAAGCCTTCGGTTTCGATGAGATCGCGGTAGGGAATTTCCGGGAATCGAAGACCGCCACGGTGCAATGCTGTGTCGACAAGAAACATGGTCCCGCCAACCCCATCGAGACCGATGCTTTCGAGATGCCTGACATCGCTGAGGTGAAGGCGGCCGACGGAATGAGCGGGTGGCTGGTAAAGGCCGTCGCGTATTTCACGATAGTAGCGATAGTCTTTTTCGGGTCGTGTGGTGACGAAACTGTTGAGGTCGAAGCTGTCGCCGCCGGCAATCTTTACACAGTTGGGAACTGCAATCCGATGCCCGCTTCCGATCAGCCGGTCCACGACATCGCTTGGAAATCGCCATACATCGATGTCGATCCACAGCGCCCAGTCGTCGTCGGCATCCAGCCCATGATCGATCAGGTGGTTGCGCACCTTGGCGATGGCGCCTCGTCTCTCGCGCTGCTGTCGTGGTTTCGCTCGCGTCGCTCGGTCAAGGCGCGTGTCCAGATGCTTTTGCAGCAGGACGACGCCACGATAGCTGCCGGCAAGCGGCGCCACTGCTGCCTGCAATCTTTCCCAGCTTCCGTCCAAACTGTCGCCCTCGCAGAAGACCAGCTTTATCCTGTCCTTGCGGTAGTCGAGCACCTGCAGCGCATCGAGGAACGGCTGGATATGGTCGGCGGCATCGCGCAGCGGCACCAGTATGGCGACATTCGAGCCTGACGGCGACGGTGCCGAAAGCGCCACCTGGCTGACGCTCGCCTTCGCCACGGCCTCGTCCAGATGCGCGCCCCGTGTCAGATGATGCCAAAACCGGTAGGCGTGGTTGCGGACCTTGTCACGCCACCGCGTTGCCGGCCGCGCCGTCCACCATGTGCCCGCCCAGTGATGGATTGACAGCGTCAGCGCCCCGCTGCCGGCTGGCATATCCGTGCGCCCGGCCGAGTCAACCGGCGTGAACAAGGCGGAGGCGTGTATGGCGAACGCCGCCTGGTCGCCATAGGCGAGCTGAGCGGAGGTCAGCACACAGGGGCCGGTCGCGTCGAGCGCTTCCTTGGCATGGACCAGCCCCGGCAACAGCGACAGGACCTGTAGCCAGAAGGGATGCCGGGGCGGGCTCGCTATTGTGCCGTTGAACAGCAAATAGGGCAGGCCACGAAACTTTGCCTGGGCAAGCACATGCGTATCCGGTTCCTTGCAAAGCACGATCCGGTCCTCGCTCATGATCGGATCGAAAGCGGCGACGCATTCGCAGTCGATGTCGGCGTAGACCCCGCCAAAATGGTACAGCAGCAGATAGCGTGCCGCGTCGGCGCGCCGCACGCCATGTGAGTAGCTGCAAAAGGTGGGCAGGAAATCCGCATAGTGCTCGGCGACAAACTCGAGCAGCCTCCGGTCGCTCCAGAACATCGTCGTCCAGCCGGGATGGTGCCGTTTCCAGCTTTCGACAAACCCCTGGAAGCGGGCAGGGACGCTGTCGGTCTTCCATGTTTGGTGCAGGATGGGTGGGATCATCGGCAGCTCATCGCTCGGTGATTGGAAAGCGTGGGTGTCATGTGCCGGCATCGTCCAGCCCAAAGCCGCCGCGGACGGCCTTGCGGATGGCTTCAGGGCCGAACCTGGACCATGCGGCTTCATGCGCGCGAACGCGCTGGCTCGCCATGCGCGTTCGGTCCAGACAAAGCTCGACAGCCATGTCGGCAAGTCTCTCATCCGAATCCGATAGAAGCACCTCTTCATTGTCGACCAGGTCCAGGCCCTCGACCGCCAGCGGTGTCGCAATCACCGGAACGCCCCAGGCCATCGCTTCGAGAACCTTGATGCGCGTACCGCCGCCTGCCGAAAGCGGGATGATGGTGAGATGCGCGCGCGACAGCAGTGGCCTCATATCGTCCGGATTTCCGACAAGGTCCACGCCTTGCAGCCCGGCGAGGGCTTTCACGGCCGGCTTGGGATAACGGCCGGCGAGAACCAGTCTTGCGGTCGGCAATCTTCGCCGGATGCGCGGCAGGATGGTCGCGGCCAGCCGTTCGGCGGCATCGATGTTTGGCTTGTATCCCAGATGGCCGACAAACAGGATTATCGGAAAGCCGCCGTCGGTCGCGGCCTCAGCCGGCAGGTCCACGGGGCTGTCTTCGAAACGAGGGATGCCGTTCGGCACGATATCGATCGACACATTGTGCGGAGAAAGTGCCGCTAGTCTTTCGTGGTCCAGCCTCGAGCAGACCCAGACCCTGTCGACGATGGCGAGCGCCTTTCTTTCGAGGCGCCTGACGCCAGAGGCGGCGGCAGGCATCGATCTTGTGTCGTTGACGCGATGCAACTGGCCCGCCAGGTCCGACTCGACATTGTGCATGTCGAGAATGAGCTGCCCCGCCAATGGCCGCAAGGGCCGTAAAAGTTTGAACAGCGCAATGCCCTCGACCACGATGCTGTCCGGGGAAAAATCGCGAACGATAGCTTGGAGACGCGTCAGTGCGGGGCGGGGAATTCGGTTCTCGGCACGGATCCTCCACCAGCCGATCGAAGCCGTGCGGGCTTCCCCTTCGATTGTCAAAGCCGCTGTTTGAATGCGGCGGTTGGCCGGTTTCGACGGATGGGTCTGCGGCCGGATCGAGACAAGGCAGACTGGCCCGAATTCTGCTGCGGCCACGGCGTTGCGATGGTTCCTGAGATCGGCGCCAGATGCAGGAGGGAAGGCCGGGTCGTAGGACAGCACCAGCGTGCGCCACTCTTTGCCGTGATTGGGGGTGGTAACCCGTGTATCTTGACTGTGCTTTTCGATCATTCCTCCGAAATGGATCCGGGCGCTGTACTGTAAGGCCTTCCAGCTCCGGCCGGATGCTTTATGGGCACGAACGGCCCGCATCATGCCTGCTGCGTCGAGGTACCTTTTGTGCTTGATGAGCTGTCGTGAAATCCGCTGCGCGATCCAGGATTTTCGCCATTGAAGGGCATCCCTCGCGACGCCAAGGTCAGTCAGCCTGTTCAGTTCGCGCGCAATGGCAAGAAACGTCCTGCGCGGAGCAAGGACGAAACGCTGCGCCATTCTTGTTTCGTCGTGATGATAGAGCAGCACCGGAGCCGAGACGATCGCCACATCGAAGCGCGCGAGCAGAGCCACCCAGTAGCACGTGTCTTCGTCGAGGCCGATCGCTTCCGGAAAGCGGATGGTGGTTGTGGCTGATGTCGCGACCAGGGCGCTCCCCATGGCGATCGGCCAGAGCTCGTTGAGAAGATATCGCCTGGTGTTTTGGGATCTGTCGCTGGTGTATCCGTGCGGGGTCTTAAGCTTGTCCGGCCGCCCGTTTGTGCGACGGATGCTGGCCCCGATCGACAGGCCAGACCCGGGATTGCGAAGGAGGGCGTCATGTAAAAGCGACAGGCCTCCCTCTATCAACTCATCATCCGCATCGAGGAAAAATATGGATTTACACTTGGCCTGCGCAATTCCGGCGTTGCGCGCAGCACCGGCACTGCCGAGGTTGACGCTGACGACCTCCAGCGGCAATCCGTATCGTTGCGCGCTTGCGATCGCGGCAGACGCGGTCTGATCGTCGGAACCGTCATCGACCAGAAGGACCTCGCCGATCAGATCTCTATCGGAGATCAGGCTGTGCAGCGTGGCATCGATCGTCGCGGCAGCATTTTTTGCCGGGATGACGACCGTGACGTCCAATCGCGTTTCCTCTGATTTACTCACTGCCGCTCAAAAAAGCCGCGGTTTCGCACACGATCATAATAATGCTTGAGCGGCGAGACTGGGCGCAGCGAAAGACTGACGAGGTTCTCGACCAGCTGCGGTTCGACATCGAACGGCGACTGGTTCTCCAACCAGCTATAGGAGGATCCATCCTTCAGCACCGAGGGACTGCCCACCACGTAACCGCCAAGTGCCTTGGCATGGCCGACCCGACGCATGCCGAAATGCAGGCTGGATGACACCGTCGGTTCGCGTGTCCTCAGATAGACGTGGAAGCCGTTCGGGGACCTTGCGACTGGTGTGCGGTTTGCAATTTCACCATGGATGCCGAACCAGCCGCGATATGCCGCAGCGTTGTCGAAGTCCAGGATCAGCAGGTTGGCAAATCCTCCCAATATGCCGACGTTTCCGGTGAAGTCGTGAAACCAGCGCTCGATGTCTTCGGAGGTCGGTGGTTTCTGCGACAGCTGGAACGCAATGGAACAGAAGGCGAGCTCCTTTAGATCCTTGCGCCGGGTCTGTAAATGCAGCGGATCATACCCCATGGCCTTGAGGTCGAGATGCTTACCGCCGGCACGAAGCGGCAGGCATATATAGCCCTGCGCCAGCAACCGGACCGCATAGTCGGGTTCTATTTCAAGCGACATCCAGAAATGTTCCGCCCCGTGCCATTTCACTCCAATCTTCTTTAGCCGAATAGCACTTTCGTCAAGCGTTGGATGCGGCGCGGCCGCCTAGCGCCTGCCAGGTTATGAGCGATCCTGTTGAATCGGAAGACCGGCTATCGTCCCGTCATCGGACATGGCAGCCAGCCTGGGCAGGGTCGCTGTCTGTGACAGCCAGCCGCCGCTGAACCCTGCCTTGCACAGGCCGCGGCGGATATGCGGGCTCGACCGCATCAGCTCCCAGATCAAACGCGAACGGTGATTTTCGATCATCAACACGACGATACCTTGGTCCAGTCCGTAATGCGCATCCGATATCCAGCCGCTCGGCCCGAATTTCCGCCGGTTCGCCAGCGTCGGGTTGAAGCCGCTCGGCATCCTGAAACCGTCGATCACCTCTGGGTGGTGTTCCCCGAGATGGCGTAACGCCGGCAGGCAGATTTCCGGCGCGAACGGCAGCGATGCAAGGTACGACCATGGCGCTATCGTTCCGTCGTCGGGGCCAAACGGTGCGCCGCGCGCCGCGTAGCCGGAAAATTTACGCGGTCGCCGCTCGATTTGGGCGCGGAAGTTGCCGGGTCCGTCACCTGCTGAGAGGCCCCACAGCCCTTCGCCGTAGCCGTCGTAGCCGGAGGGGTTATGCCGCGCATAGTCCCGGTGAAGGTAGGTCGCGCGGCGGCTGTTTTCGAAATAATCCGAGTTCTTTTCCCGCATGAACGCATCCCGGATGCCATCGAAATCGATCCAAGCATGCGAGAACTGGTGCATGAACAACGGACCGCCATAGAGCACGTGGTAGCCGTAGATGTTTTCCCACTGATATGTCGCCGTCCAGCCGGCATAGCTGTCGTCCGAGGCTGGCCTGTCCGGAGCGGCCATCGCCAGAACGTAGAGCACCGTCGCTTCGTTGTAGCCTTCCCAGCCATAACGCAGAAAGCCACTCTTCGGCTTCCAGCCCTGCCGCAACGTCGAACTGCTGCCTTGCGCCCATCGCCAATCGACGCGCCGGTAGAGCATTTCCGCGAGGTCGCGGATTTCGGCTTCTTCGTCATTGTCGCCTTTGAAATAGGCGCCAGCCACGAGCACGCCTGCCATCAAGAGCGCGGTGTCAACCATCGACAATTCGCATCGCCAGGCGCGCAGGCCGGTCCGCATATCAAGGAAATGATAGTAGAAACCTTTGTGGCCAGTTGTGTCGTCGTCACTGCCTTGCCGGCTGTTCCAGAAGAAGCGTAGCGTGGCGAGCGTCAGCTTTACGGCTGCGTCTCGCGTCATCCAGCCACGTTCGACCCCGACCGGATAGCAGGACAGGGCGAAGCCGACGACCGCGATGCTTGCCGGCCAATTTGGCCGCGAGGTGTCGGCGACCAGCCCGTTCTCCGGGTTCACGGTTTCCAGAAAATAACTGAAGGCCGCGCGCTGAAAGCGGTCGAGCAGATCTTCGTCGGACAGTGGAGGTTCGACGCTAAGCAAACGAAGTGAACTCCAGTCTGGCGGGCGCTAGCGCTAGATCGCGCCTTACTTGCTTCAATAGGTCGCCCGGCCGCCGGAGACGTCGAAGACTGCGGCCGTCGTGAAGGAGCATTCCTCGGAAGCGATCCACGAGATCAGCGCCGCCACCTCCTCGACCTCGCCAAACCGCGCCATCGGTATCTTCGACAACATGAAATCGATGTGCTGCTGGCTCATCTGCTGGAAGATCGCGGTGCGCACGGCGGCCGGCGTGACGCAGTTCACCGTCACCTTGGTCTTGGCCAGTTCCTTGCCCAGCGACTTGGTCAGGCCGATCACCGCCGCCTTCGAGGTGCTATAGGCCGACGCGTTGGGATTTCCCTCCTTGCCGGCGATCGAGGCGATGTTGACGATCCTGCCGTAATTGCGCTCGAGCATATGCGGAACCAGCGCCTTGTTGCAGAAGAAGACGCCGTTGATGTTGATGTCGATGACCCGGCGCCAATCCTCCACCGAATAGTCCCAGGTCGGCATATTCGGTCCGGTGATGGCCGCGCTTGTGACCAGGATATCGACGGCGCCAAGGGCATCGATCGTCTGCCGGGCGGCCTGTTCGACCGCTACGGGATCGGCGACGTCGACAGTCACGCCATGCAAGTCGGCAATGACGGCCTTGGCCTGCTCGATCTGGGCGGGGTCGCGATCCCAGACGCAAACGCGTCCGCCCTCTTCAGCTATTCTTTGCGCGACGGCCAGACCGATGCCTGAGGCGCCACCGGTGATCACGGCCGATCGTCCGGCAAACCGTCCCGCAAAGCTCATCGGCATGTGCTCGTTCTCCCAATCGGCGGCGAATGTGAAGTCAACGGCGGAGAAGTTCAAGCCGGAGTCTGGAGCCTCCGAACATGTTCGTGGTGGGCCAGGAGCAGGCGGTTGAAGGCGTGGCCTGTTCGCTAAGCCTGCTCTGTCCAGTGCTGAAGAACTGAAAAAACAGTTCGCACCCGGTGGGTGCTTTGTTCTTGCCGCACTGCCTGTCTCGGCCTTCTACCCGCCTCTTCTAGGGCGTCCGCATGGGTGTTTTTGCCTCATTTGGGTGACAGGCTGCGGGGGATGGGTTATATTGCACTGCACAACAGAAGCGCCAGCGCTTGGCGCGGCGGCAAATCGGCCTTGAGCTGTATGGACGGGAATCCGCTACCGAGATGAAGATTCCAAAATCTCTGTTGATCGACCCGGAGAAGAACACGGTCTACGGTAGCTTTGCAGTTGCCATCTCCATTTGGGCGTTCTCCTACTCCGCCGTTTTCGGCCAGATCCTGATCCTGGCCTATTATGCGGTCTGGCTTCCCCTCATCCTGGTCGACTACCGGCGGCTGTTGCGACATCTATCCAGCGCATGGCTCCCGCTGGCGTTTGCCATCTACGTCTGTCTCTCGGTGTTCTGGTCGGATGCTCCAGGCATCACGTTAAGGACCGCGATCCAGTATTGCTCTCATATCGCCTGCGCCTACATCGCTGCGCGGACCGTCAGCGTCCGCACGTTGGCGATAGGCTCACTGACCGGGATTTTTGTCGTCCTCATCTATTCGCTCGCGGTCGGGGGTTATTCCTATGATATTCTCGACGGGAGCTACAATTTCGTCGGCGCATTCAGCTCCAAGAACCAGATCGGCTTTGTCGCGTCGCTCGGGATCTATTTTTGCGTTGTCTTCCTGGCCTTTCTCAGGCGCGGCCGGGTAAGCCTTTTTCTGACCGCGCCCGTCTTCGTTCTGTCGGCCTATCTGCTGCTCATGGCACATTCCGCCACCTCGACGGCTTCGGTGCCGGCAGTTCTCGCTCTGGTGGCTCTGCTCGCCATGGCCAAGAAGCTTTCGCTCCGCTATCGACGGGTGATTTTCCTGGTCGGTGCATCCGGGCTGGTCGTGGTCACCGCGGTTGCCTTTGCGGGACTTCTGGATTTCGTCCTTGGCGCCTTCGGAAAGGATTCCACGCTCACCGGGCGGACCTATCTCTGGGAGCAAGGCTGGAATGCGGCGCAGCAAGCGCCGATCCTCGGCGTCGGCTACGCGGCCTATTGGGTGCAGGGTTTTGCCGAGGCCGAGCGGCTTTGGAACGAATTCTACATCACAACCCGATCCGGCTTCCATTTCCACAACACCTACATAGAAGCCCTCGTGGAGCTTGGTTATGTCGGGGCGACGCTGATTTCGCTGATCATCCTGCGCACGCTGTGGGGCCACATATCGGCTTTGATATTCAGGACATGGCAAGCCGAGTCCGTGATCCTTGCCGGTGTGATGATGCTTCTGTTCATCCGGTCCTTCGTCGAGATCGATACCTTCAATCCCTACATCATGGGCTCCTTCCTCTTGTATTACAGCTACTTCAAGCTGGTGAGGGTGCCTGTCGCCCGTCCCCGGTGGACCGCGACCAACCTCGCGGAACCAGAGACCGCAAGAGGATAAGCAAAGCCCTGAATACAACCGTCTCGCAGGCAGCTTCTGAAGCGGTGGCGAAAGGCAGTTGCTCCTTCACTCTCGCCCGAGTTGGATTTGCTGCCTATTGATCAGGCCCGAAGGGTTAGGAGCGCATACCATGCGAACCGCTTCACGTAGGGAAGTGTCAGAACGACTGAATCGACAGCTTTTCCAACTGTGTAGACGGCCTCAGAGATGCTTCGCGGCATCAGCGCGCTCCCTACGGAGCACAGGCCGAAATACTCCACCCGGATATCGCTGAAATAGCGGCGAGCCAACGCGAAGTCCGAAACCAACAAAGGATGTTCGTCCTCGGTGCGGATGAGGGGCGTCCGCCTTCTGTAGGCATTCAGGAGAGGATTGTGTCCCATCGGCTCGTAGAACGACGCCACACCGTTCGGCTTCAGGACACGGACCACCTCGGAAAAGCACCGATCCAGGTCCAGGTGATGGATGATCCCGCGCCCATACACCAGGTCGAACTTGTTGTCTTCGAAGGACATGGCTTCCGCGTTCATCGCCAGGAATGTAGCGTTCGTGCTGCCAAGCGTGCTCGCCCGTTCGTTCGCCTTGTTTACCGCTACGTCCGAAATGTCGATCCCCGCCAGAGATCGGCAAAGGCCGGGCAGATGCAGGGAATGCAGCGACCACCCACCATCGGAACAACCGTACTCGAGCACATCAGCGTTTTTCGAAAGGCGTTTTATTTGCCTATCTTGATGCTCAGCACCGTGGCGAATTGTTCGATACCACTTGTCCAGACTTTCTCTCGGATCCGCCTCCTGACTAAATCTGAGATTGTGAAATTCTCTTTCCCGACTGACTATTTCGTCCCTTTCACTGTGCACGACAAAGTCCTCCTCCCTCAGATTTAAGTTGCAAACTAAATCACAACGTCTGCTTGCGCCGTAATTGCTCACGTCCCGAGTTGGCGGTAGGCTGGCTTGTCGGGCGGCGAGAACAGTATCGGTGAGTTCAAGGTCGAACTCGTCTGGGTCCAACTCTTCGCCGATCAAGTCGATCTGTTCGGCGTGGTTGTCAACGGCAGAGCAATTCCGGATCAGCGCGACGAGAATGCCTTTTTCTGGCTATGCGTTACTCCTCTTGTTTAAATGGATGTAACGGTACTATCCAAGCTATCTTTTAGGGTAGGCACGATGGATATTCATACGCCCAACGCATAGCCGCTCCTCGCCAACGAGCGTGCACCAATGGACGGCCTTGGCTGACACTCCTTTTGAGTGCCAGCCGACGTTGAAAATTCGATCGCTCGAAGGTCTATTGGCTAGCCATTGGCGCTAGCTTGACCTTGATTACGTCACCTGGCAGCACCGGCGTGTCTTCGCTGGCGGCGATTTCGCTGGTTTTGCCGTCGACCACCCTAACCAGGCCAAACGACATCGTCGGCTCTTCGCCGTCGCGATAGCGTTGCAATGCCGGGTTCCCCGTCATGGCTTCGGCCATCAAGCCTGTCTGCATGTTCATCTTGAGCATTGTCGCACTGAGGTCGGCTTCTACCTGTTGCCGATCTGCGGCGAGGCCCGCATTCTGGGTGTTTTCCAGGTCGATGGCATCCTGGGTAGCCTTGCTGATCGACTGCTTGGCGGTGAGGATGGCCGTGTCGTAATCCAGGATCTGACCTTCCAGGTCGGCGATCGTTTGTTGCGAATTCAGAACCCGCGTGTTGACGACAAGGCCTTTCTGCGCCAGCGAACCGATGCCGCTGAGCTGTTCCTTTGCCAGGTCGACCTGCCGTTGCTGGTTGACGATCTTCTTCTGCAGCGAATCGATCTCGCTCTGCAGCAGCTTCTTCAAATCGTCGAGCGCCTGAAGGCGCAGTTTCAGCTTCTTTTGATCGGCCGTCAGGATCGCCATCTCGTCGGCAACGATGCTTGCGAGTTTCGGATCGTCGGCCACTTCCTTCGGCACGTCGAATGTCGGCTTGTCCGCGATCTCCGCTTCGATGCGCGCGCGCCTGACGATCAGCCGGACCCGTTGGTCTTGAAGGACGTCAAAATCGCCCTTGGCATTGATCATGTCGCGGTCGTAGCGCTGTCCTTCGGGGCTCCGCCGGACGCCGCCGGCGATGCTCATCGCCCTCAGGACGGTCAGGTCAGGCACGTAAGGATACTGGCCGGGGCTCTGGACCTCTCCGGAAATGTAGAACGGCCTGTACTGCGCCATTTCGACGGAGGCTTCCGGCCGGTCAGCCAGGGCGAGCTTGCGCTGGAGCGCCTGGCCGATCGCTGCAGCGACCTCGGATGTGGTCTTGCCGGATGCCGGCATTTCGCCGACGAACGGCACCGACAATGTTCCGGAAGGACCGACCGTGTACTCTCCGTTGACGGCCGTCCAGTCGCGGAAGGTGCCTTCAACGGTCTGCCATTCGGCCACTCGGATGGTCAGCTTGTCCTGCGATCCCAGGCGGTACTCGTCGGCGGCGGCGAGTTGGGGAACGGCGAGCGCCAGCGCAAGGCAAGTGGTCACAAGCCGCATCCGTCGCATGCGATTGCTAACGGTGCCGGCGCAGGAGATTTCGACGATGTCTGTTTTCAACTGAACGTTTTCCGATCCGCTTTGGCCCCGCCCGATGAATCTTGCTGCAGAATGCTTGGCGTCTAGAGCGACGTGCGTCCCTTGGGACGCACAAAAGCATACTCTAGCACATTAATCTGCGCATCGTGCTTTTCGAAAATCGATCTGCGGCACGATGCGCGGGACAGTCACTCTTCGACACAGAAACCGGCTGGCGGCCGGTCAATAGCAACCCCGCGACATCCAGACGGCGGGCACGGTCTTGATAATGATGCGAATATCTTCGAACAGCGACCAGTTCTCGACATAGTGGCGATCGAATGCGACGCGGCTGTCATAGGAAACGTCGTTGCGGCCGCTGACCTGCCAGAGCCCGGTCAGGCCGGGGCGCGATTTCAGATAATAGACTGCCGAACTGCCGTAGATTTCGAGCTCGTCGCGCACGACGGGGCGAGGACCGACAAGGCTCATGTCGCCCTGAAGGATGTTGACGATCTGCGGCAGCTCATCGAGGCTGAGCTTCCGCAGCACGGCCCCGACGCGCGTAACGCGCGGGTCGTTCTTGAGCTTGCGGGTGGCTATCCATTCGGCTTTGGCGTCCGGGTTGGCGGCAAGATATGCAGCCAGCACCTGTTCGCTATCCTGAACCATCGTGCGAAACTTGAGGCACGGGAAAATTCGCCCTCCCCGACCGATCCGGCTGTGGCCGTAGAAAATCGGCCCGCCATCGGAAAATTTGACAAGCAGCGCGACCATTGCAAACAGCGGACTGAGCGCAACCAGGCCAATCAGTGAACCGGCAATATCGAAGCTGCGTTTGAGCAGGCCGCCGATTGGTGGAAAGTCGATGCCGGCCTGCGAAAAATCCGCATCGGCCGACTTGGCTACGTCCCTCATGCATACACTCCATACGTTGAACGGATGGTTGGCGCCACGATACCAAAAAAATGCTGCATCGCAACACACAATTTCTCGATCGATTGAAATAATCGCGTCATGAATTGACTAAATAATAAACCCATCCTGCACAAAATTTGGCCTTTATGGCACATTCGTGACAGATTGTGGGCAACTTTGAAAAATCCAGTGCGTTTTTGAGGCTGATTTGGGGCGAATCGCTCTTTTTGCCACGTATTTGAGCATCATGGTGCTTTAGCTTTGCAAAGCATATAGGGATTATAAAGTAAAATACGATTTAATATTGTCGCTGTTACTGAAGTGAGTCCATATCCGGAGATTGGTCGCGGTGCAGATGTGTGCATCGCAACATGGCGGAGTCGATCCCGCGAATTCACCCAAAATTATTTGTGGTTGGCCTTGCCCGCTATTGCACAGCTCAATAGAGTTGCAAATTGTTTCTGTCAGAGTATGGACAGGGTGGAATAGGCCGGAAGCAACCGGCCAAAAAGCGGGCAGCCTCAACGAGCTCGCATGGCGAAGGGAGGGCTCGGGGGTGGGTCAATCATCGATTTTTGCCCGGGCAGGTTAACAGGCTGTCGGGTATGTCGCTACCAAAGTTCATCATCGGCATGTTGTTCGCTCTGGCGGTTGTGGTCGCCTGGTCTTACCTGGCCGGCGCTTCGCTCGGCACGACGCTTTTTCGCGCTATAGCCTGCGCCATCGTCATCCAGCTGGGTTACTTTCTGCTGGTTTTTGTCATGGTTGCCAGAAACGCTCCGACGTCGGCTGACAAGCTTCGCGATGCCGAACGAAAGCTGAGTTCGGCTGATGTGGCCGATGGCGAGAAGTTCAGTGCCAGGAGAAGCCTCCATTGACGACTTGACGTCAGGTTGCGTTGGCGAGGTTCCTTTCTGACTGCCTGCATGATAGCATCATGGGCAACCGGCCTCCGGTTTTTCCCTTACCGTCTGAGCACCAAATTCAGCATCTGATATTGCCTGATCTCGACGGTGTGGCCAATTTCCATCGCGCCCGCACGTTCGGCGAACGTGATGATCGACGAGCAGGGCGGGTTGCGAGGCGGCGCGTCATCCGCGGGCCATTTCATCGTTCATCGATTTTGCGCCACGACGATATCGACAGGGACGACACCGAAAGGAAAGACTGGACGGACCGAATGATTTTGGCGATGCTTTGCTTCGCACTTGCAGCATAAGCTTCGACCGACGCTTTTTGAACAGCCGGACGGTGAGAACGAGCGCTGCATCCAAGTTCGACAGGGGAGCGGCGAGAAAATTCGGAGTTACCGGTGCAGTCGAGAGGCGAATTGATGACAGAACCCCAGGTCTGCGTGATCATCGCTGCCCGCAACGCGGCGCGGACAATCCCGGTTGCCATCGCATCGGCATTGCGCGAGCCGGAGGTGGCGGAAGTCGTCGTCGTCGATGACGCGTCCACCGACGACACCGCGAAAGTCGCTCGGGCGGCCGACGACGGCAGCGGCAGGCTTTCCGTCATCCGGCTCGACGTCAACGGCGGTCCTTCCTTGGCCCGCAACGCCGCGATCGCCAGCTCCAAATCGCCGTTCATCAGTATTCTGGACGCCGACGATTTTTTTCTCGAGGGCAGATTTCGCGAGTTGTTCGCCAGCGCCGATTGGGATTTCGCCGCGGACAACATCATGATGATCAGGGACGATGCGGCGACCGATGTCTCGAAAATCGCCGCGCCGCGGTTCTCGGCCGACCCGGAATTCCTCGATTTCGAACGTTTCATCGAGGGCAACATCTCCAGTCGCCGCGTGCGGAGAGGTGAGTTGGGTTTCCTCAAACCGGTGATCAGCCGTGCTTTTCTCGACCGGTATGGGCTTCGCTATGACGAAAACCTGCGGCTGGGCGAAGACTATGAACTCTACGCGCGCGCGGTTGCTCACGGGGCGCGGTTCAAGGTCATCAGGTCCTGCGGCTATGGCGCGATCGTTCGCGCAGATTCGTTGAGCGGCCAGCACAAGACGCAGGATCTCAAGCGCCTGGCCGACGCGGATTTGGCGCTGCTGGCGATCGACAGTTTGCCGGAAGGCTCTAAGGCGGTGCTCAGGAGGCATGAACGGCAGGTACGCGACAAATACCGGTTGAGGAACTTCCTCGACGTCAAGAATGAGCGTGGGCTGACATCGGCTGCGGCCTACGCCCTGGCCAGCCAGTCCAACCTCATCCCTATCGTTCGCGGCGTGGCTGCCGACAAGCTGGATGCGCTGTTTCGACGCGCCGGCTTTGCCTCGAAGCAACCTGTGCCGCCGCTGCGTTTTCTGATGGCCGCAACCAGCCCGGTCGGCGAGACATGAGCTTGTCCGTGGCCGGCGCCATGCCACTCATGGCAACAGGTCCTCACCCCGCTCCAAAGTGATTGCGAATTTCCGATTGGCCACACCAAAGCGCGTCGCGTTTGATGAGGTCATGTGACGCGCTTTGAGTTCTTGCTCTTATGCCTGTCGTTGTCGCAAAACCGCCGCGCACGTTTGCGCATCATGCATAAGGTGGTTGCCTACTCGCTTTGGGGATGGCATGTATGTTGCGGTGCAGCAATTTTGGCCGGCCGTTTGAATCGGCCCAAAAATGCCCTCCTGTCAGAGGAACTGGACGATGCGACGAGATTTTTTGGCTCGAACGGGCACGAGGCTAGGCTTTAGGCCTGCCATGACAGGGAACTGAGCGCATGGCCTCGATATTCGGCTTCAGATCAAGGGATCCGGCTCGAGACAGGCAGACCGACGTCTCGCGGCTTGACCGCCTGGCCAAGCTGCTTGACCAGATCGCGGCCGAGGTCAAGGCGGAGAAGAACGGACTTGAGAACCGCTACCGGACAAAGGCCACCAACGCGGCCTTCCTGGTCGAGGCGATGGAGAATGGGGCAGTCTCCACCAGCAGATCCGCGGAAGTCAGTGAGCTGACGAGGTCGATCCTGAATTGCGAGCGGCGCATCGCGGCGCTCGCGCGCCAGAACGAATTGATGAAAGATCTCCGTCATTCGCTGGATGCGATCTTCGATGAAAGCGCTCAGCCTAGCTCGACCACCAAGCCTGGTTTCGCCAAGCCGGCCGCCGGCACGGGATGAATCTCAAAGTTGTGGGTGACACCGCAGGCAAGAGATTTGGTGCCACAGGGCAAGAAAGAGGCAGCACCAGGAAGGTACAGGGAGAAGGTCAAGATCAGCTCGTTTCGTCACGGTTCGAACGTCGACTTTGGGTTGGGGGCGCACAGCACAAAGGTGAGTTTGGTATGAACGCGGATCCGAAAATCACGACCACCCCAGCCATCGGCGGCGGGCCGTTCACGCGCTCGGTCGGGCGAGGGAAGCTGAGGCGGCTATGTTCGGGCGGCGCGTTTCTGCTGGCCGCACTCGGCGGCCTGGCTGCAGATCCAACCCCCTCTCATGCGCAGGATATTCCGACTGCGCCATCGTTCGTCGATGATTTCACCAGCTTCGATCGTGCGCGCTGGTACGTTTCCGACGGCTGGACGAACGGCAGCCATCAGAACTGCACCTGGTCCAAAAGCCAGGTCAAGCTTTCCGACGGCATGCTGATGCTCGGTTTCGAAAAGCAGAAGCTGAAGGATCGCGACTTTGCCTGCGGCGAGATCCAGACCAAGCAGCGCTTCGGCTATGGCACCTATGAGGCGCGGATGAAAACCGATGCGGCCTCCGGCATCAACACCGCCTTCTTCACCTACATCGGCCCCTCCGACAAGCAGCCGTGGGACGAAATCGACTTCGAAGTGCTGACCAAGGACACCTCCAAGGTGCAGGTCAACGCTTACATAGCCGGCAAGGGTAATAACGAGAAATTGGTGGATGTAGCAGGTGGTACCGACAAGGCATTTAACGATTATGCCTTCGTCTGGGAGAAGGACCGGCTGCGCTGGTACGTCAACGGCCAGTTGGTGAACACGATCACCGATCCGGCAAAGCTGCCCTCCCATGCGCAAAAGATATTCTTCAGCCTCTGGGGCAGCGACACCATGAAGGACTGGCTGGGTCCGTTTTCGGACCCGGGCCGCAAGCTCACCATGCAAGTGGACCGTGTCGCATTCACGGCGCTCGGCCAGCCATGCCAGTTTCCGGAATCGCTGGCATGCAGCGTGAAGTGAAGGCTAATCTGAACCGGCCGGACCGAAAGCGATCCGAAGCCTCGAATAGGGATGAAACTAAATGAATTTGACGGTTTTTGGAATTGGCTATGTCGGTCTCGTGCAGGCGGCGGTGCTTGCCGAAGTCGGGCACCAGGTGGTGTGCGTCGACATCGACGTGAAAAAGGTCGAGCGGCTCAATCAGGGATTCATCCCGATTTTCGAGCCCGGGCTCGAAAATCTCGTCAAGGAGAACCATGCCGCCGGCCGCATCAAGTTCACAACCGACGCCGCCGCTGCGGTCCGGCATGGCGTGATCCAGATGATCGCCGTCGGTACACCTCCGGGAGAGGATGGTTCGGCCGACCTCAAATATGTTCTGGCCGTCGCCGAGGCCATCGGCAGGGAGATGGATGCGCCTAAGATCGTCGTCGGTAAATCGACCGTGCCGGTCGGCACTTGCGAAAAAATAAAGGCCAGGATCGCCGCCACGCTGAAGGCCCGAGGGCGCGAGGACATGGCTTTCGACGTGGCCTCCAATCCGGAATTCCTCAAGGAAGGCTCCGCGGTGGCCGATTGCATGAAGCCCGACCGCATCATCGTCGGCACCAGCAGCGAGAGCACCGAGGCGGTGATGCGTGAGCTTTACGCTCCGTTCAACCGCAACCACGAGAAGATGATCGTGATGGATGTGCGCAGCGCCGAATTCACCAAATACGCGGCCAATTGCATGCTGGCGACCAAGATCAGTTTCATGAACGAAATGGCCAATCTGGCTGAGGAGCTGGGCGCCGACATTGAGGAAGTCCGCAAGGGCATCGGCAGCGATCCGCGCATCGGCTACCACTTTATTTATCCGGGGCTCGGCTATGGCGGCTCGTGCTTCCCCAAAGACGTGCGCGCCCTGATCAAGGCGGCGGAAGGCGTCAAGTTCGATGCCAAGCTGCTGCGCGCGGTCGAGGAGCGCAACAACGAGCAGAAGTCGGTTCTGTTCGACAAGGTGAACCGATATTTCGAGGGCAATCTGAAGGGCCGGACCTTTGCTCTGTGGGGCTTGGCCTTCAAGCCCGACACCGACGACATGCGCGAAGCGCCGGCGCGTGTCTTAATGGAAGCGCTGTGGAAGGCCGGCGCCAAGGTGCAGGCCTACGACCCCGAGGCGATGCAGGAATGCCAGGCAATCTACGGACAGCGCGATGACCTGCTCTTGTGCGGAACCAAGGAGGCAGCGCTGCGTGGCGCCGATGCGCTGCTGATTGCCACCGAGTGGAAGAGCTTCCGCGCGCCTTCATTCGACGCGATGAAGGATGCGCTGACCACGCCGATCATCTTCGATGGCCGAAACCTCTACGACCCGAAGGTCATCGCCCGCCATGGCATCGAATACCACTCGATCGGCAGGATGGCGGCGTGAGGCCCATGCGGGAAAGGCCTATGGCTAGACCGGATCGCACACCAGGGACTGTGACGAAGGCTTTGATGAACGCGCTCGTTTCAACAAAGGGTTTTATCTGATGGTGCTGGGCATCAGGCCGGAACAGATCGCCAACGAACATTTCGACCTTGTCGCCATCGGTTCCGGCTTCGGTTCGGCCTTCTTCCTGCATGCGTTCGCGAAGCGGCAAAAGGCGCGCGTTCTGGTCTTGGAGTGGGGCCGGCACAACACGCATGAATGGCAGCTCGACCAGAACGTCAACACCGACATCGACGAAGAGACGACCTACAAGACCAACTCCGATAAGCCGTGGAACTACACCATCGGATTGGGTGGCGGAACGAATTGCTGGTTCGCGCAGACACCGCGCTTTCATCCGAACGACTTCAGGCTGAAAAGCCTCTACGGCGTCGGCAACGACTGGCCGATCAGCTATGACGAGCTTGAGCCGTTCTACTGCGATGCAGAGGACCTCATGTCGATTTCAGGCGACCCCGACATGGCGGCGATGATGCCGCGCTCCAGGCCGTTTCCACAACCACCGCATCACATGTCGACGCCGGACCGGATGATGAAGGCGGCGCAGCCGGACCAGCATTTTGTCGTGCCGACAGCCAGGGCGCGTGTGCCTACGGCGCAGCGGTCTTCGTGCTGCGCCAATTTGCGATGCGGCTTATGCCCGGTCGACGCGAAATTCACCGCCAACAACGGCCTGATGCACGTCTTCGAGCATCCCGACGTTTCGGTCTGCCTTGGCGCCGAAGTGCGCCGGCTCGACCATGTCGGCGGATCGGTCCGTTCGGTTGCATTCGTGCATGACGGCAAGGAATATTCGGTCAGCGGCGATCTTTTCATTCTGGGCGCCAATGCCATCCAGAGCCCGGCGATCATGTTGCGGTCCGGCCTGTCGGGCGAATTCGTCGGGCGTGGCCTGCATGAATCCTACGGATGGAATTTCGAGGCCTATCTCGACGGTATCGACAATTTCGACGGCAGCACCATCACCACCGGCCTGAATTTCGGCCTTTATGACGGCGCCCACAGGTCACAGCATGCGGCGGCGCTGGTCTATTTCGAAAACCGCTGGCAGCACGGGATGCGCCCCGAAAAGGGACGTGTTCGTCAGACGCTTCCCCTTATCATCGTTACCGAAAACCTGCTCGAACCGGAAAATCTCGTCATCCTCGACGAGGATGAAAACGCCTTCGTCAGTTTCAAGGGAGCATCCGATTATGCCGTCAACGGCATGGCGTGGGCAAAGGATAAACTGCCGGCGCTCCTGGCCCCGCTGCCGGTCGAAGAGATTTTCGATCGCGGCATCCGGCCGACCGAGTCGCATGTCCAGGGCACGTTGAGGATGGGCTCGAGCCCGGCGGATTCGGTCGTCGACCGGGACATGATCCACCATCAGCTCAGGAACCTGGTTGTCGTCGGCTCCAGCACATATCCAAGCTGTTCCTGCGCCAACCCGAGCCTGACCGCGGCAGCCCTCTCCTTACGGGCGGCGAGCCGGATAGCGGGAAAGGAAGTGGCCGGATGATCAAGGTTTCGCGACGCGCGGCACTGGCCATCATGGCCGGGGGAGTCGCCTCGACCGGCATTGCCTACGCCACCGTTTCCTCACTTTCGGACGAGGACCTGGTGCGCGTCACGCTGGAAAGATATTTCGGCAGGCTGAATATGCGCATCGAACATTTGCAGCAGTTCGTCCTGGAATTCCAGAAGCGGAACCCCTGGATATTTCCAAATACCAAGCTGGGCGATGCGGTCACTCTGCTTGAGGAGCTGAAATTAGGTGCCGCACGCCGGTTGCTGCCCGAACAGAAAAAAGAGGATCTGAGGCATTTTGACCGCTGGGTCATTGCCGAGTTCCATATGCTGACCGACTATGCCCGGCGCAGTTCGCCAACCGACCCGATCCGGTTCACCGGATGGCAGCCATGCACCAATCCGTTCGCCAATTTAGAGATGCAACAGAATGCGTGAGGCGGGTCGCAAGCCCTTCACCCGCAAACAAACCATGCGTCATCGCCCGTAGATTTGAGAATGCGACGAGGAGCCGAAACCATGAAAGTGCTTTTTGCAGGCGGCAACGGTTACACGCCCCAGTTCAGCGGCGGCGTCCAATCCAGCACCCATCATCTTGCCGAGCAGTTGCTCGAGCATGGGCATGAGGCGTCGGTGCTCGCCGCCCTGTTCGGCCAAGGCGTCTTCGGCTACAAGGCGCGGGCCAAGATGAAGCTTCTGAGGCAGCGCGCGGTCATCGACAGCTATCCGGGCTATCCGGTCGTGCGGGCCTGGTTTCCCTGGGAGGCGGCGGGTTTTGCCGTCGAAAAGCTGAGGCCGGATGTCGCCGTGGTCCAGTGCCACAAGTCGGTTCCGATCGGCAAGGCGCTGCAGGCCGAAGGCGTGCCGCTGGTCGTCTATCTCAGGAACGTCGAGTTCCACGAATTGGGCGGCGATCTGCGTGAGCTGCATTCGGCGCTTTACATCGCCAATTCCGAGTTCACCGCGCGCGCCTACAAGGCAAAATTCGATATCGATTCGACGGTTATACCGCCAACCATCAATCCCGCGCTCTACAGCACGCCGACGACAGGCGAGTTTGTCACGCTGATCAACCCTTACGAGGAAAAAGGTTTCGAGCTTGCGGTGCGCATTGCCGCCGCCTGCTCCGAAATCCCGTTCCTGTTCGTCGAAAGCTGGAAACTCGACGACGATCATCGGGCCAGGATCGAACGGACGATCGCGCCGCTCGGCAACGTCACGCTGGAGAGCCGGACCAGCGACATGAAGACGGTTTATGGTCGCACGAAAATCCTGCTCGCCCCCAGCAAGTGGGAAGAGGCCTGGGGCCGGGTGGCGTCGGAAGCGCATTGCAGCGGCATTCCCGTCGTCGGTTCGCGTCGTGGTGGGCTGCCCGAAGCGATCGGCTCCGGTGGCGTGGTGCTGGACTATGATGCCCCACTCGCCGATTGGGTGGCCGTGGTCAGGCGTCTGTGGACCGACAGCCAGGAATATGGGCGGCTTTCAACGGCGGCCCGCGCATTCTCCGAGCGTCCGGAGCTCGATCCGGCGAGTCAGTTCGCGACTTTCTTCTCGATGCTCGACAGGGCGGCACGGCAGCCTTCGCGACAGGCCGCCTAGAGCAATTCCAGGAAAAGTGTGAAACGGTTTTCCGTCCAGAATTGCTAAAAACTAAAGAGATAGAGCGGTTCGGGTTTCCGTGAAACGACGAACCGCTCTAAATTCTGAATGGGTTCAAGCAGGTCGTTTGACCCGGCTCTTGAGCGTTTCGTAGCCGCGCTCGCCGAGCAGCGTGCGCGCGACGGTCTTGATCGCGGTCTTGCGCCCGTCCGGCGAACTGATCTCCCGCAATCTGCTGGGAAGGTTGCGCGCCGTCTGTCCGAGTGCCGGAAGCGACAGCGTGTCGGGATAGCTTACCAGATGCGTTTCCACGCACAGCACCGGTTTGCCGGAAAGCTTGGCGATCTTGAGCGCCTGCTGGTGCTCGCTCTCGATGAACAGGATGGCGTCGGATTTGCGGTAGAAGTCGGCCTTGAAACTGCCATGCACGCCAAGCCGTTGCCGTTCCGCCTTGCTCGGCAGGTCAAGCATGATCAGCTTGTCGTATTCGATGCCGTGCTTTGCGAGCCATGCTTCGGTAAGCGCGCGGTATTTCTCGAGCCGGCTGGTGACGAGCCAGCCGATCTTGCGGGTCGGGCCAAACAAGGGCAGCGCTTCGCTCAGGAACTGCTCATAGGCGGGGCCGTCGTCGTTTTCCGCTTCGGTCGGATCCAGGCAAAGCACGCCGTCAATGTCGACGCAGCATTGCGCGAGGAATTTGTGGTGCATGAAGTTCCACTGGAACATCCTCGGATGCGGCACGACTTCCAGGACGATGTCGGTTTCCTCGTGCTGGGGCAGCAGGCCGAACACTGCGGCAAAAGTGAAGTCCGCCTTGATGCCGGCGGCCTCTACCCGGTTGCGCGCCGCTTGCATGGCGGCGCCGCCGCTGACGCTGTCGTCGATCACCAGAATCTTGCGCATGTCCGACGCCTGCCGGTCGAGCGCGGCGCGGCGCTTGGTGGCCCCCGACGTGTAGATCTTTCCGGCAAGGAAACTGTCCAGATCGGTCATCGGTATGTTCGCCGTCAGGCTGAGCAGCGTGGCGGCAAGAATGCCGCTTCTGGGAACACCGACCACCAGGTCGATGTCGCGCGGCAACCGGTGAAGGTTTCTGACAATCGCATCGTTCATGTCGGAGATCGATCGGTAGTGCATGGGATCAGGCCTGGTCCTCGAATGGATGTCCGCGCAAGTTACTTCGCCTCGCTTGGTGCTGCCGCGGGCGCCCGTGCCGGCAGGAGCTTCAGGGCCTCCCGCAGCGCCTCGCGGCCGGAAGCAAACGCCAATGCGACCATAATGGTGATCATGTAGGACATTACCACCGCACCGGCCATAGCGACGATGTGCTGTTGCGGCAGCAGCGGCTTGACGAACCAGATGGCGGCAAGCGCCAGATGCGCGCCAAGCATGAAGGGCGATACCGCGCGAAGGATATGGCTTGCCCGCAGCGGGCCGGTTTTGCCGATATACAGCCACAGGAAAGGCGTTTTGAGATACTCGCTGATTGCATAGGCGATCGCCACCCCCAGTGCGCCATAGGGAAGGCCAACCAGGAAGGCCAGTACCGACGTCATGGCCGCTATGATGCCCCAGCGCATGAAATCGCCCGAGCGCCCCTGGCTGATGAAAAGCCATCCGGCCGGGTTGTTGAGCGGCTGCAGCAGTCCGGCAAAGCCGAGCGCCAGGAAGATGCTGGAACTCTGCCGCCACTGCTCGCCGAGCACGAACGGTATCAGCACGTCGGACATGGCGGTGGCGAAGGCGACGCCGGGAAGTGCGACCAGCAAGATCAGCGGCATGACACGAAGATAGGCGCTGCGGTAGCGGTCCGGCTCGTCCTTCAGCCTGGAAAGAGCCGGCACCATGACCTTCGACAGCGGATTGGTGATCTGGTTTAACGGAAACAGAAGCAGCTTGTAGGCCCGGTCATAAAGCCCAAGCTGCGCTTCGCCCCAATATTTTCCGATCAGCACATTATCGAGGTTACGGGCGAAGAAGTTGGTGAAATTGAATCCGGTGATGCCGGCGCCGAAATTGATCAGTTGGCCGATGCCGTCGACCTTGCGCGGCAGGCTAGGGCGCCATCGCGAGTTTGCCCAGAAGCAAAGCGTGGGCAGCACGGCTGCTGTCAGCGTGCCGGCAAAAAGCGCCCAGTAGGACCGGTCGATGAAAGTCCAGGCGATCGATACGACGAGGCCGGCGATGGCACTTGCGACATCGATGATGGCCAGGCGGGCGAACTGCATGCGGCGTGTCAACAGCGCCAGATGCTGGGCACCCAGCCCATAGGCTATGATCTGCAACCCAAGTGCTGCCACCAGACCGGCCACCCGCGGTTCGCCGTAGAAGGCGGCGACCAGGGGTGCAGCACCCGCCAGCACGCAGGCCAGCAATGTGCTGACCGCGACATTGACCCAGAAGAGGTAGTTGACCTCCTCATGCCTGATTCCGGTTTTCTGGATCGTCGCCTGGGTCAGGCCGAAATCCTGGAACAGCGCTATGAAGGCAAGCACGGGCGCACACATCGCCACGACACCGAAGTCCTGCGGCGACAGCAGGCGCGACAGCACGATGACGGAGACGATCTGGGTCGCAACCCGCACCGATTGCGCCAAAGCCGTGATGACAGCGCCGCGCCCCACCGATCTGCGGAGAGAGCCCTCTGGCGGATCGAATGCATTGGCTTGCAAATTCAGGGTCCCTGATTTTTGTGCCGGTCCCCGTTGTCCCGGCCCGCGCCCGATGCCATCATCAAACTAAGGCAATAATTTTGCAGTGCAACAAAAAACGTGGATCTTTGCTACGTTGCACCAAAAATGTTGCGATGCAGCACGAGCTGTACTAGGATTCTTGCGGGCGGGCCAACAGCGGTCGAGTTTTCATGCTGCATGTCTTGTACTTGGTACACGACGTCTCCGACCCGGCCGTGCGCCGGCGGATCATAATGCTTAAGGCAGGCGGCGCCCAGGTAACACTGGCGGGCTTCCGTCGGACAGCAAGCCCGGTCGTCGATGTCGAGGGCGTGCAGCCGATCGATCTTGGCGCGACGCGCGACGGCCGATTCGCCCAACGGCTGGCGGCGGTCACAAAGGCGGCGGTTTCGATCGGCTCGAAGCTCGGTTCGATGCCGCGACCCGACCTCATCATCGCGCGCAATCTGGAAATGCTGGCGCTTGCCCGGCGTGCCAAATCGGCGTTCCAGGCGACGGTGCCAATCGTCTACGAGTGCCTCGACATCCATCGTCTTGTGCTTCGCCGCGACTTGGTGGGTAAGGCGATGCGCGGCGCGGAACGCTATCTGGCCAAGGATATAAGCCTGCTGGTGACCAGCTCACCGGCCTTTATCGCCAATTATTTCAAGCCGTTCGGACAGATTGCCGCGCCTGTCGAGCTGCTCGAAAACAAATATTTCGAGCCTACCGCGGCTTCGCTGGAAGATCGCATAGTGGTGGAGCATCCCGTCGCCCCGCCTTGGCGGATCGGCTGGTTCGGCGCGCTCCGGTGCCGCCGCTCCCTGGAACTGCTGGCCGAATTTTCCCGACGGCTGGAGGGCCGCTTCGAAATCATCCTTAGAGGCCGTCCGGCACTTTCCGAATTTCCGGATTTTCACGGTTTCGTCGAATCCGAGCCATGGCTCTCGTTTGGCGGGCCCTATCGTAACCCTGAGGATATGGCGACGATCTACCGCGAGGTTCATTTCTCCTGGGCCATAGATTTTTTTGAGCAAGGGCTGAATTCCGAATGGCTGCTGCCCAATCGCCTCTATGAGGGCTGCCGTTTCGGCGCCGTGCCGATCTCCATGGGCAACACCGAAACAGGCCGGTTCCTGGACCGGCAGGGCATCGGCGTTCTTTTGCCTAAAGCCACGCCCGAGGCGCTCGAAGCCGCCCTGGGCGATATGGAGGAGCATCGTTTCAGGGGATTGCGGGCACGCGTTCTCGCCCGCAATCCGCGAACCTGGAGCCACGATCGCAGCGATTGCCGGGCGCTCGTCGACAAGCTTCGCGCGTTGACGGCTGTGCCCGATCGATATGCTGCCGAGGCACTGGCTTAATATGGCTAGGGATGGGCATGGGCCGATGACGCAGACCGAAAAGCTTGCGCCCAGCCTGATCGTGATTCCGTGCCTGAACGAAGCGGCTCACATCGGTGCGCTTGTTGATCAGCTTCGACCGGCAGCCGAGAGGCTCAGTGCCCGGATCGTCGTTGCCGATGGTGGCAGCACGGACGGCACACGGGCGATCGTCGAGGAGATCGCCGGGACGGATCCGCGGATCGTCCTTCTTCACAATGAAATGCGCCTGCAGAGCGCGGCTATCAATCTCGCCGTCGCCAGTTACGGCGAAGAGGCCGAATATCTCATTCGCATCGACGCGCATGGCGGCTATCCCCCAGACTATTGCGATCGGCTGGTCGAGGAGGCGCTGGCCACCGGTGCGGATTCGGTCGTCGTCTCCATGTTGACCAGCGGCAGCGGCACGGTGCAGAAAGCGGTGGCGGCTGCACAGAATTCCAAGCTTGGCACGGGCGGCTCCAAGCACCGGCATCTCTCAGTGGGAGAGTGGGTCGATCACGGCCACCACGCGCTGATGCGGATATCGGCCTTCAAGGCTGTCGGCGGCTATGACGAGACGTTCAGCCATAACGAGGATGCGGAGCTCGACTACCGGCTGCGCAAGGCCGGTTACCGAATCTGGATGAGCGGCAAGACGCAAATGATCTACTACCCGCGCTCGTCCCTCGCCGGCCTCTATTTCCAGTATCTCGGCTATGGCCGCGGCCGGGCAAAGAACGTTCTCAAGCACCGCATGATACCGAAAGTCCGGCAGATGGTGCCGCTTCTGGTGTTTCCCATCGTCCTTCTCTCTGCCTTTTTCTTCGTGCATTGGCTGGCGATCGTGCCGCTCCTGGTGTGGGCGTCGGTTTGCCTCGGCTATGGCGTGTGGACCGCCATCAGCCAGCGCAGTCCGGACAGCGCCCTTGCCGGGATTTCGGCGATGGTCATGCATTTTGGCTGGTCCGTCGGCTTCTGGCTGCAACTGTTCGGACAGCGATCACAGCGTAGGAGGGTGGCGTGACGGATGTGGCCGAGAAAAACCGCAGCATAGATGTCTGCGTATGCACTTTTCGGCGGCCGGAGCTTGCCGACACCCTTCGCTCCATAGCCGCCCTGGACGTGCCTTCGGGATTCGACATCCGCGTCATCGTCGCCGACAATGATGACGGTCCGACGGCCGAGCTGCTGGTGGCGACGCTGGCGGAGACGTTGAAGCTGCCGATCAGCTATCGTCATTGCCCGGCACGCAACATCTCAATCGCCCGCAACGCCTGCCTCGACGCCAGCACGTCGGATTTCGTCGCCTTCCTCGACGACGACGAAACGGCATCGTCCAGATGGCTCGCCGAACTGGTTGCGACGGCAGAAGCGAGTGGCGCCGCCGCCGTGCTCGGACCGGTGCGGGCGCGCTATCGCGCGGACGCGCCAGATTGGATGCGCCGCGGCGATTTCCACTCCACCCTGCCCGTCTGGGTGCGCGGCGAGATCCGCACCGGCTACACCTGCAACGTTCTGCTCAGGATGGGCGCCGACAGCCTCCGCGGACGACGGTTCAGCCTGGCGCGTGGCCAGACCGGCGGCGAAGACACCGAATTCTTCGACCATATGGTCAAGGCTGGCGGTCGCATCGCCTTTTCGCCGCAGGCCTGGGTCGACGAAGTGGTGCCGCGCGCCAGGGCCGCATTCGACTGGCTCCGCCGCCGCCGGTTTCGTGTCGGGCAGACGCATGGACACCTTCTGGGCCGCGACGCGCGTGGCCTCGCTTTGGTCAGGCAAGTCGGCCTTGCCTCTGCAAAGGCGGTCTTTTGTTTCGCATCGGCAATCCCGGTCGCGATCAGTCCCGTGCGCAGGAACCGCAGCGTGCTTCGCGGCATTATGCATGTCGGCGTCGTGAGCGGTCTCGTCGGCGTGCGTGAAATCCGCCAATACGGCCTGCCGTCGCCGCAGGAAGGGGGCAAGCGTGCAGCCTGACGTCACCTTTGTCATTGCCGCCTACAATGCGGAACTGACCATCGAGCGGGCGATCGCCAGCGCCATCGCCCAGCGCGATGTCAGTGTCGAGATCATCGTCGTCGACGACCAGTCGCGCGACCGGACGCTCGATCTGGCGCGATCCTATCCCGAAGACATCGTTCGCGTCGTCGCCCTTGAGCAAAACCGTGGTCCTGGCGGCGCCAGAAATGCCGGCCTCGAGCTTGCCCGCGGCAGATGGGTCGCAATCCTCGATTCCGACGACGCGGTCTACCCGGGCCGGATCTGCACCATGATTGACCGCGCCGAGAAAGCGGGCGCCGAGATCGCGATAGACAATCTCCAGGTCGTTCGCGAGGACGGCGTCGCCGAAGAGACGATGTTCCCGGCCGACTACCTCGAGGGCTTGAGTGAAATCTCGCTGGCGGACTATATCGCCGGCAATGTGGTCTTCGAATCCAGGTTCAATCTCGGCTATCTCAAGCCGATCTTTCAACGACGGTTCCTGAACGAAAATGGGCTTCGCTATGACGAAAGCCTGATCATTGGCGAAGATTACATCCTGCTGGCCAGTGCCCTGGCCAAGGGCGGCAAATGCGTGGTCGAGCCGACGACCGGCTATGTCTACCATATCCGGACCGGCTCGATTTCCCGCGTGCTCGAACTTCATCACGTCGAGGCGATGCGCAAGGCCGACCTCGCTTTCGCCAGAACACATTCCATGGACGCAGCCGCCGAGGCCGCTTTCGCCAGGCGCACGCGCAGTCTGCGCAAGGCGGCGTCGTTCCTGTCGCTGGTCCAGCATATCAAGGCGCGGTCCCCGTTTAAGGCGATATGGACGGCGCTCAGCGATCCGGCGGCGGTTCGGCATATGGGCATGCCGATCGCCGTCCGGCTGCGAAGGGTGGCGGCGCAATTTGCCGTGGGTGCGGGGGAGGTGAAGAGTGCAGGCAGATGAAAGACAGTTTTCACGGCCTGCGACAGGTTGAAGTCGATCTCCAGAAGGAATATGCGATGAAGAAAGTCAGGAAGGCAGTCATACCGGTGGCGGGGCTTGGGACGCGATTCCTGCCGGCGACCAAATCCATGCCGAAGGAAATGCTGCCGGTCGTCGACAGGCCTGTCGTGCAATATGCGGTGGACGAGGCATTCGAAGCCGGCATCGAGCACATTGTCTTCGTTACGGGTCGCAACAAGGCGGTCATCGAGGATTATTTCGACCTGCATCCGGAATTGATCGGAACCTTGGAGCAGAGCGGCAAGACGGCGCAGCTTCAGGCGCTCGAAAGCCTGCTTCCCGTGGCCGGTGCCACGAGCTTCATCCGGCAGCAGTCACCGCAAGGTCTCGGCCATGCGGTATGGTGCGCCCGGGAAGTCATCGGCGATGAGCCCTTCGCATTGCTGCTGCCGGACATGGTGTCCTTCGGCGGGCGCGGATGTCTCGCCGAAATTGCCGACCTTTATGCGCAGACCGGCGGAAACGTCATCGCCGTCGAGCGCTGCGACCCGACCGAAACCAGCAAATACGGCATCGTCGGCTGCGGCGCGGATGTTGGCTCGGGCTTCGAAGTCAACGCCATGGTCGAAAAGCCCGCTCCGGCCAATGCGCCGTCGAACTACTACATCAACGGCCGCTATATCCTGCAGCCTGAGATATTTGCGCTGCTCGGCAATCAGCAGCGCGGCGCCGGCAATGAGATCCAGCTGACCGACGCCATGGTCCGGCTTGCGCAGAGCCAGGCTTTCTTCGCCCAGCCGTTCAGCGGCAGGATGTTCGACTGCGGTTCGAAGGAGGGGTTCATCCAGGCAAATGTCGCCTTCGCGCTGGCGCGTGACGACATGAAGGGGCCGATCTTCGAGATGCTTCAGGAGTTCGTCCAGTCGCATGAGCGCCGGGTAGAAGCCGCATAATGCCCATTTTTTGGGAGCATTGGCATATGGATGGTCGCGCAAGGCATGCCGTTTTGACCGCCAAGACCTTGCTGTGCCTGGCATGAGGCCTGCGCCGGACATGTGCTGATGCTCCCGATCATGCTCTAGCGGCTGCAAGCTGGAGCACCGGACCCAAAGTCGGGCCCGGTTCGGAGAAGTCCGATGCTCGGACAAAGAAATAGAGCGGCGGCACAATTCGACTTGAGAGACCGCCGCTCTAGATGCAAACTAGAATTGGACCGAAGATGAATTATGCCAATTTTCCTCTCGACAAGAGGAAGTCATTGCCGAGTTCTGACGCAGTAAGCGCCGAAGACTTCATCGATGTCGAGCGCCTGCTCAGCATGGCAGCAAGGCAGGCAAAGGTGGTTGCGGCATGCGCCGCCATCGGTCTTTTTCTGGGCGTGCTCTATTTGCAAACCACGCCTCCCACCTACTTGGCAACGAGCCGCGTGCTGATCGATGAAGGCTTGAACAAGGTCGTCGACGAGGTCTCGGCGGCGTCGGTCAGCATGCAGACCGACTCCGCCATTCTGAGCCAGATCGAAATTCTCCATTCGGCGAGACTGGCGGCGGTGGTCGTCGACAAGCAGAAGCTCGATCAGAACGACGCTTTCTTGTACCCTCCGACGTCGCTTGCGTCGAAGGTCGCCGGTTTGGTGCGCGGCGTGATCCGGTATTTCCGTCCCAGCCCCGCCGTGGGCACCACCGACGTTACCCAGCTTGATGCGGCCACGCGTGAGGCGATGATCGCCTCGTCACGCCGCGATTACGCAATCCTCAAACTGCAGAACGAGGTGCAAGCCGATCGCGTCGGTCGAAGCTACGTGATCTCCATCGCCTATCAGGCGACGGATCCAGTGCTTGCGACCGCGATCACCAAAGCCTATGCCGAGGCCTATCTCGCGGATCAGCTCGATGCGAGCTTTGATGCGACCGAGCGGGCGGCGGTCTGGTTGCAAGGCCGGCTGACGGAGCTTCGCGAAAGTTCCCAGGCCGCCGCGCTTGCCGTCGAGAAGTTCAGGGCCGAGCATGGATTGGCCGTCAATGATGGCCAGTTGATCAGCGACAAGCAATTGGGCGATCTTAACAGCCAGCTTATTGAGGCGCAGGCCGATACCGCCCGCGCCAGCGCCCGCTACCAGCAATATAAGTCGATCGTCGAAAGCGGTTCGGACAACGCATTCAGGGATGCCGCCATATCCGCCGACCAGCCGAGCAACTCGGTCATTTCAACGCTCAAGACCCGTTATCTCGCTGTCGCCAAGCGACAGCAGGATGTCGAAGCCAATTTCGGGGCCGATCATCCCCAGGCGGTCGCACTGGCCAAGGAAAAGGCCGACATATCGGCGCAGATTTTCGGCGAGCTGAAGCAACTGACCGAAAGCTACCGCAATGAGTACGAAGTTGCCCTCGCGCGCGAGACGGCGCTCCGCGCAAATGTCGCATTAGCGGCCGGCAAGAGTTCCATCGACAACCAGTCGCAGGTCAAGCTGCGTGAACTGGAGCAGAAGGCAACGGCGCTCTCGACGCTCTATCAGACGTTCCTTGGCCGCTACGAGGAGGCCTCCCAGCAGCAATCCTTCCCGGTCGGCAAGATCCGAGTCATCTCGGACGCGACGCTGCCGCAATCCGCGGCAACCCCGCGCACGTCCATTGTGCTGGGACTTTCGCTTGTGCTTGGCCTGATGATGGGGGCCGGGCTTGGCGGCCTGAACGAATTCAGGGAACGGTTCTTCAGGACCGGCGAGGACGTTCGCGATCGCGTTGGTCTCAAATTCCTCGGCTACCTGCCGATCATTGGCAGCAAGGTCGTCAAGGACGACAGGCGCGATGACGGTCAGGCGGACGTCAAAACCGCCCAGTCATCGTCGGCCGCTGAAAGACGCGCGCGCATGCGGGTGAGCGTCGACGCCCCGGCATCGATGTTTTCCGAAACGCTCCGCAGCGCCAAGATTGCCTTCGACGTCGTGCTGGAAGGGCAAGGCAGCCGGGTCATTGGCGTGGTCTCGGTTCTTCCCGGCGAGGGCAAGTCGACCGTGGCGGCGAACCTGGCCGGCCTGCTTGCCGCCAACGGTTCCAAAACGCTGCTGGTGGACGGCGACCTGCGCAATCCCGGCCTCAGCCGCGCCCTTGGCATGGAGGCCGAGCAAGGCCTGATGGAAGCGGTGGTGAGCGGGCAGACCTGGCAATCCGTCGGCAAGATCGACCGGCAGACGAAGCTGGCGATCGTCCCGGCCGTTCCGCGCGGTCACTTCTCGCACACCAGCGAGCTTCTGTCGTCGGCCGGAATGCGTCGTTTCATCGACAATGCCAAGGAAACCTTCGAATACATCATTGTCGATCTGCCGCCGCTTGGCCCCGTGGTCGATGCCAAGGCCTTTGCTCCGCTTGCCGACGGTTTCGTGCTCGTGACCGAGTGGGGGCGCACGCCGCGTGCGATGGTGCAATCCATACTGAGTTCGGAATCCTATATCGCCAACAAGATCGTCGGCGTGGTCTTGAACAAGGTCGATTTGAAGAAGCTCGCCAAGTATGGCTCAATCGGCGGCTCGGAAAAATTCTTCGACAGATATTCGAGCTACTATCTGGAAAAGTCTGAAGCCCGCCGGAAGGTAAACACCTGACGTCTGTATACTGGTATACAAACCTCGGTGCGTGTATTATGGCGCCCTGCGCCGCGAGGCGTATGCCGGGCCTGGCGCTTGAACACGAATAGACCTGACCGGCGGGCAAGCCGACACTGTCGGTGATGCGATGGCCGATCTCCTCGCTTGATGCTCGCGCCGCACGGACCCGGCGTGACGCGCCTGGGCGGTTACGCGGCCTTGAGGCGATAGCGGAAGATGGTGTGGTCGAGCAGAAGCCGGATTCTCGGTTCGGCCTCGATCGCAATCAGCCAGCTCGCGGCGATCATGGTCGCCCCGACGATGACCACCGAAAGCAGGTATGGCGCTCCCGCACGCATCAGGGCCCCGAGAATGGCCGCGCCGACGACATCATGGATCAGATAGAGAGGGTAGGTCATCAGGCCGATCCGGCGCCAGCCGCGCCAGGACAGGTCAAGCCGCAACGACCATGCCATTAAAGCGATGGCAACGAGGAAGAAGACGATCGGCGGCGCGTATGGCATCTGTTCTTCGACCTTGACGGTGTGAACATCGACCGAACTGGCGATCTGCAGGACGCAGCCAACGAGAAACAGCGCGCAGAGGCCAAGCCGGAAGGGCGTCACCGCCTTGAATCGCATCAGCCAGATCATGACGCCCGTCGCAAAGAAGCATCCGTGATGGACCAGCAGCAGGGCGAGCCAACGCGTCTCGGCAAGGTTCGACCAATCGAGCGGATAATACAGGCACCAGAAGAGCGTGCTGACCATGCCTATCACCATGGCCACGACCTCCATCAGATGGAAGCGGCCCAGCCACAGCAAGGTCCAGACGACGGCATAAAAGGCGATCTCGATGCCGAGCGTCCAATAGACGCTGTCGACCCAAGGGGAGTAGGGGACGAACAATGCCGTGCGAACGAGCCGGTTCACGGCATCCGTCGGCCAGCTGAGGCCGACTAGGAGCAGCACCGCCGCGGTGATAGGCGCGCAAATCCAGACCGCCGGCGCCAGCCGCTTCACCCTTGCCTCGAAAAACCGCAAGGGACTGGAGTTTTCGGCGCTGAAGGCGATGACGAAGCCGCTGATGACGAAAAACACCTGCACCCCGACCCATCCGGAGCCGAGAATCATCAGT
The DNA here is from genome assembly GCF_055811195.1 of Mesorhizobium sp. WSM4823. NCBI lineage: Bacteria > Pseudomonadati > Pseudomonadota > Alphaproteobacteria > Hyphomicrobiales > Phyllobacteriaceae > Mesorhizobium > Mesorhizobium sp. WSM4823. The sequence continues at coordinate 2,768 of NZ_JBVVQL010000004.1, read as the reverse complement.
TCCGGATGCGGCGGGACGCCGCCGGTGGCCCGTGCCGAAACGCCGGCTGGAAAGGCCCACACCCAATAACCGTAGTGGTAGAACATAACGAGGACTGCGGCGAGAAATCGAAGAATGTCGACGCCGCCAAATGTAGTTTTTTGCTGAGCCATGCCGTATCGTCGGTGGGGCGCCCCGACAAAACTGTATGGCGATTTGCTGCATTGCACAATAGCCAATTGGCTACCGGCGCGCTGTCGATGGTTCGATGTCTTTACAGGCCGATTCCGCGTCCCTTCAGCGCTGCGGTGATTTCGTCGAGAATGGCCGGATCGTCGATAGTCGCCGGCATCGTCCATTCTTCCTTGTCGGCAATCTTCTGCATGGTGCCGCGCAGGATTTTGCCGGAGCGCGTCTTTGGCAAGCGCTTGATCGTCACCACCGTCTTGAAGGCGGCGACCGGGCCGATCCGCTCACGCACCAGCGTGACCACCTCGGTCTCGATAGTGGCGGTGTCGCGCGCAACACCCGCATTCAGCACGACGAAGCCGAGCGGAACTTGGCCTTTCATCGCGTCGGCGACGCCGATGACAGCACATTCGGCAACGTCCGGATGCGCGGCCAGCACCTCCTCCATGGCGCCGGTCGACAGCCTGTGGCCGGCGACGTTGATGATATCGTCGGTTCGAGCCATGACAAAGAGATAGCCGTCCTCGTCCATCATGCCGGCATCCGCCGTCTTGTAGAAGCCGGGAAATTCGTCGAGATAGGCTTGACGAAACCGGTCGTCGGCATTCCACAACGTCGGCAGGCAGCCGGCGGGCAGCGGCAGCCTGACCACGACGTTGCCCAGCGTGCCGCGCTCGACCTCATGACCTCCATCGTCGAGCACGCGGATGTCGTAGCCGGGCATCGGCACGCCGGGCGAGCCGTATTTCACCGGCAACAGGCCCAGTCCCGCCGGGTTGATCGTCATCGGCGAGCCGGTCTCGGTCTGCCACCAATGGTCGATCACCGGCACGTGCAACTTCTGCTCCGCCCATTTGATGGTTTCCGGATCGGCGCGCTCGCCGGCGAGGAACAGCGTGCGGAATTTCGACAGGTCGTATTTCGGGACGAATTCGCCCTTGGGGTCCTGTCCCTTGATGGCGCGGAAGGCGGTCGGCGCGGTGAACAGCGCCACCACCCCATGCTCCGCTATCACCCGCCAATATGTGCCGGCGTCGGGCGTGCCCACCGGCTTGCCCTCGAACAGGACGGTCGTGCAGCCATGCAGCAGCGGGCCGTAGACGATGTAGGAATGGCCGACCACCCAGCCGACATCGGAAGCTGCCCAGAACACCTCGCCCGGCTTGACGCCGAACTCGTTCTCCATCGACCATTTCAGCGCAACCATGTGGCCGCCATTGTCGCGCACGATGCCCTTGGGCTGGCCGGTCGTTCCTGATGTGTAGATGATGTAGAGCGGGTCGGTGGCGAGCACCGGAACGCAGTCGACATTGGCGCCCGCGGCGCGCTCGCGGGCGACGGCGTCGGCATAGTCGATATCGTAGTGGTCCCTCATCTCGCACTGCAACTGCTCGCGCTGCAGGATGAGGCAGGCCTCCGGCTTGTGCCGCGACATCTCGATCGCCTTGTCGAGCAGCGGCTTATAGGCGACGACGCGCCCGGGCTCCAGGCCGCACGAGGCGGAAATGATCAGCTTCGGCTTGGCGTCGTCGATGCGCGTGGCGAGTTCGTGCGAGGCAAAGCCGCCGAACACCACCGAATGCACGGCGCCGATCCGGGCGCAGGCCAGCATGGCGAAGGCCGCTTCCGGCACCATCGGCATATAGATGATGACCCGATCGCCTTTCTGGACGCCGCGGTTCTTCAGCACCGACGTCAGCGCGACCACCTCGCGCTTCAGTTCGGCATAGGTGAATTTCCGGATCGTGCCTGAAATCGCGCTGTCATGGATCAGCGCGATCTGGTCGGCGCCGCCACCCGCCACGTGGCGGTCGACGGCGTTGAAGCAGGTGTTACAGGTAGCTCCGTTGAACCAACGTCCATAGACGCCGGCCGCTGCATCGAACACGCTGTCGTAGGGTGAGAACCAGTCGATGGCTTTGGCCGCATCCGCCCAGAATTTCTCCGGATCGCGTTTCCAGCCGTCATAGACCTCGTGGTAGCGTGACATCCGGCTTCCTCCCCAGGAACGATTTGCCGGGGATAGCCTATGCGGTTTTCGCAGCGATGTGCAATTTCGTCTTTCGGCGACCTCGCCTAAGGGCAAGACGGTAAAGTGGCCCTGCACGAGGTGCAGATCGTGCCCGATTCTAAAATGGCAAGGCCGCAAGCATGAGCCCGACTCCGCCGGCGATCAATATGGCTGCCGCCAGCGCCTTGCGATGACGTTCAAAACCCGTCGGCGCCCGATCCCAATTATAACGCATACATTGTCTCCCCATTACCCGTCGGTTTCTTACCTTACCCTGGGTAAGGATCGCAACGCTGGTTCTGCCTGTCGCCGAGCTGTCACCGATTATTTCTGGGGGAGTCACATCGGTGCAACCCTCTGACCCTGAGGCGATTGCCCTGCCGGGCGATGCGGCGCTTGATGCCGGTGGCCAGCACATGCTGCGCACCGCCGGCCTGATCCTGCCGGGCAGCGATGCCCTGGGGCTGATCGATGCTGCGAGCGGCACCGGCAAGACCACGACCTCGCTGGCACTAGAGCGGTTCACGGCCTAACTGAATCGGAATGGATTCCCGTTTGGTCGGATTTGTGATTCAAGATGCTGGCTGGA
>NZ_JBVVQL010000003.1:589993-667795 GCF_055811195.1 Mesorhizobium sp. WSM4823 | reverse complement strand
GTTGAGGGGGCTTTGGCGGGCGGGATTTCTGGGGGCTGCGGCTCTGGTGCAGCAACCGGCTCAGGGATGACCGGAGCGGCCGGGATTTTCTCGGGCGCTAGCTGTTCAGCAGGCGCTTCCGGCGCCGGTTCCGGCGGCTGCAACTCCTCGACCGGAGCAGGCTCCGGCTGGATTTCAGGCTCTGGCTCCGGCTCCTCAACAGGCGTATCCGGCTCCTCGATCGGTGCGGGTTCCGGCTGGATCTCTGGCTCGGGCGCAATGGTCGGCGCGGGCTCCGCCTCTTCGACAGGCGCCGGCTGCGGCGCGGGCGGTGCTTCCGCCTCGACCGTAGGCGAAGCTTCTGCCTCGGGCAGAGGCTCTTCGCGTTTCAGAAATTCCGGAACGGCTTGTTCGGCCGCCGGTTTCAAAGCCTCCAGCGCATCCCATTTGATCGGCGGCAGCGGTGCTGACTCGTCGATCCGCTCCTCGACCACTTCCTTCTTGCCGAACGAAAATATCTTCTTGAAAAAACCAGCCATGTTTTGCGTCTCAGGCGGCGCGGGCGGCGAGCGGCGCCGCGATCAGGCGCGCGCCGTCATGGCCGGCGATATCAGCGTCGACGATTTCGCCCGGCGCGCCGGCGGACACCGTTGCAAGCGTGAAGCCTTCGGTGCGGCCGAGCCCGTCGCGCTCGACCAGGATCGACTGGCGCGTTCCGGCGAGCGAGGAAAGGTGGCTGACATAGGCGGCGTCACCGGCGGCGCGCAGCCGTGCAGCACGCTGCTTGACCAGCTCGCGGCCAAGCTGCGGCATGCGCGCCGCGGGGGTGCCTTCGCGCGGTGAAAATGGAAAAACGTGGAGATGCGTCAGGCCGCATTCCTCGACGATCTCCAGCGATTTTTCGAACATGGCGTCCGTCTCGGTCGGGAAGCCTGCGATGATGTCGGCGCCGAAGACGATGCCGGGACGCAATTTGCGCAAATCCTCGCAAAAACGGATCGATTGATCCCGGTTGTGTCGGCGCTTCATGCGCTTCAGGATCATGTCGTCGCCCGCCTGCAGCGACAGATGCAGATGCGGCATTAGCCGCGGTTCGGTGGCGATGGCGTCGAGCAGATCGTCGTCAGCCTCGATCGAATCTATGGAGGAGAGGCGCAGGCGTTTCACGTCAGGCACTTGCTTCAGGATTGTCTTGACCAATTTGCCGAGTTTCGGGCTGCCCGGCAGGTCGGCGCCAAAGCTGGTCATGTCGACGCCGGTCAGCACGATCTCGGCATAACCATTGCCGCTCAGCCGCTTGACCTGCTCGACCACGGCACCCATCGGCACAGAGCGCGAATTGCCGCGGCCATAGGGAATGATGCAGAAGGTACAGCGGTGGTCACAGCCGTTCTGCACTTGGACGAAGGCCCGCGCCCGGCCTTCGATGGCGTCGACCATGTGGCCGGCCGTTTCGCGTACCGAAAAAATATCGTTGACGCGGGCCTTTTCGGTGTCGTTGACGCCAAAATCCGGCAGCGCGCGATAGGAATGCGCCTTCAGCTTCTCTTCATTGCCGAGGACGAGATCGACCTCGTCCATGGCGACGAAATTCTGCGGCTCGGTCTGCGCGGCGCAGCCAGTGACGATGATGCGGGCGGCCGGGTTCTCGCGGCGGGCCTTGCGGATCGACTGCTTTGCCTGGCGTACGGCCTCGCCGGTGACGGCGCAGGTGTTGAAGATGATGGCGCCGCCTTCCAGCGCGCCAAGGCCGGCACTTTCCGCCTCGCGCCGCATCACCTCGGATTCGTAGGTGTTCAGCCGGCAACCGAAGGTGACGACGTCAATTCCCCTGGAGAGAACGGGTCCCTTGGAGAGAACGGGATCCCCGGAAAGAACGGGACCCTTGGGAAGAGCGGGCATCAGGCGGCGCTTTCGGTGTCGCGGGCCCACACGCCGGTCGACGGATCGAAGCTGCCGGAAAACTCCCATTCGGCGGCACCGGTGAGGACGACGTGGTCGTCTCCGCGCCATTCGACATGCAAGGAGCCGCCGCCGGGCGTCACCAAGGAGACGCTGCGTCCGGTCCGCTTGGTGCGAGCGGCAGCGACCACGGCAGCGCAAGCGGCCGAGCCGCAGGCCTTGGTCAGGCCGGCGCCGCGTTCCCAGGTGCGGATGACCATCGTTTCGGGCGAGGTCACCCGTGCAATGGTGATGTTGGCGCGTTCGGGAAAGATCGGGTGACTTTCAATCAGCGGACCGAAACGGTCGAGTTCATAAGACCAGACGTCGCGGTCGACCCAGAAGATGGCGTGCGGATTGCCCATCGAGACGACCGAGGGCGAGTGCAGCACAGGCGCGTCGATCGGGCCGATCTGCAGCTCGATCATGCGGGTGTCACGGAATTCCTCGGCCAGCGGAATATCCTGCCAGTCAAAACGCGGCCTGCCCATGTCGACAGAGATCAGCCCGTCGGCATGTTCTTCGGCGTTGAGGATACCGGCGACGGTCTCGAAGGCGAATGTCTTCTGGCCGGTCTCGGCGGCAAGTGCCTGCACCACGCAGCGCATGCCGTTGCCGCAGGCTTGCGCCCCGGTTCCGTCCGAATTCAAGATGTCGATGAAATAAGCGGTGCCCGGCGTCCTGGCGTCGTGGATCGCCATGATCTGGTCGAATTTCGTCGCGGCACCGGCGTTAAGCGCAAGGGCGGCAGCCGCAGTCACCCGATCAGCGCGACCGCGCATGTCGGCAACGATGATCTCGTTGCCGATGCCGTTCATCTTGGCGAAGGGGGCAGTGCTTGCCATAGGGATCGAAGGTCTCATGCCGGTTTGGCGCCTATATGGCGGATACCGGCCGAAATTACCAGTGTGCGGACGCGCCAGAGCCGACGTGCGTCCGCTTGGACGCACATTGTAATCCGCACATCGTGCTTTTCTGATGCGCTACGTCACCGCGAAGACGCCAAGCACGACCAGCAGGAAGATGATCAGCACGATGCCGATGAGGATGCGGGCACCGGTGGCGGCGGCTCCGGCCAATGCCGGCATGCCGAGCAGGCTTGCCGCGGCCGCGATGATCAGAAGAATGATGATCCATTTGATCATGAGAAAACCTCGCAGCCGACGGTTGTGGAACTGCCTACAAACGCGTCTTCGATGGTTTGGGTTCCCTGCACCGCGAAGCTGGGTCGCCTTGCCTAGGCCGTCGGCACGTCCCAGACCTCGCCGGGACGCAAGGCGCGAAAGCGTTCGCGTGGGACGCCCTGGTCATCCAGGGCCTCGGCAAGCTTTCTGGCCGGCTCGTCGATAGGCTCGTTGGTGAGCCGGAACGTGCCCCAGTGGCAGCCGGCAGCATAGGCGGCGTTGCACAAAAGCATGCCTTGCACCGCCTCCTCCGGGTTCTGGTGGTGTGGCGCCATGAACCAGCGCGGCTCGTAGGCGCCGATCGGCAGGATGGCGAGGCGAAAGCCGCCGTGCCTTTCGGCCATCAGACGGTAGTTGATGCCATCGTGGAAACCGGTGTCGCCTGCGAAATAGACCTTTCCGCCCGGCGTCTCGACCACAAAACCCGCCCACAGCGCCATGCGCCGGTCGCGAGTGCCGCGCGCCGACCAGTGATGCACCGGCTCGACATGGACGGCGAGATCCTTGCCGATGTCGACCCGCTCGCCCCAATCGTGCACGGAGAGCCGCATGCCGGGAACGCCATCGTCGATGATGGCATCGTTGCCGAGCGGCGTCAGCACCAGCGGATCATGTTTTGTCTTCAGCCGCTTCAGCGTGGCGAGGTCGAGATGGTCGTAGTGGTTGTGGCTGACCAATACGAGGTCGATCGGCGGCAGGCTGGAAAAGGCGATGCCCGGCAGATTGACCCGTTTCGGCCCGGCAAAGGAGAGCGGCGAAACGCGCCGCGACCAGACCGGGTCGGTGAGGATGTTCAAGCCGGCTGTCTGGATCAGCAGCGAGGAATGGCCGATCATGGTCAGCCTTAGCCCGGAGCCGTCGATCCGCTCGGCCGGTGTTGCCTGATGAAACGGGCTTGGATTCGCCGTCGGCCATTTCGAGCGTTCGCCGCTCAGCTGCCACTTCAAGAGATCGGAAAAACGGGCAGGCAGCTTGCCGTTGGGATTGAAGAACAAGGTTCCATCGAAATGATCGCTGGGTGGGCCGCTGTAGTAGCGATTGGCAGCTCTTTTTCTCGCAGCCAAGGTTTCGCCTCCGGCAGGATTCGGTTTCATCAGAGATAGGACCGAAGCCCGTTGGCGCAAGGATTGGCGGCCGAATGCCGAGGGGCATGCCTGCCAGGCAAAACCGCTGCGAGGCCTCGGATCGGGCCCCAAGGACAGGCTTTTAGGCGGCATGCATTTTGTGGTAAAGATGCAACAGACGCTGCCACAAATGGTATTTTAACCATATCGGGTTGAAATTCTGCCACCTTCTCCATCTTGGTGAAGGAGATATTGTGCGGACGGCAGCTCCAGCCGGGTCCGACGGAGGTTTGAAATGGATTTTTCGAAAACCGGTCTGCTGGCCGTATCGCTTGCCGCGCTCGTTGCGAGCGGCTGTTCAACGTCACGGTTCTCGCCGATGGACCAGGAGCAGCCGGCGCCGCTGCAAGCCGCGCCCTCCGGCAAGGTGACGGCAAATCAGCTGCCGCCGCCGGCTTCGCCGGGCACGGCCGACCCGTCGAAATTTCCGACGGCGCCGCAGGGCACGCAAAATCCCCAGGTCGCCTCGCTGCCGCCGGACGGGACGGCTCCGGCCGGAGCCCCGGATCTTACCGCAGGCAGCGTCGCCGGCGTGTGGAAGGCAAGCGTGTCCGGCCAGAGCTGCCAGGTGGCGACGCCACAGACCAAGTTCGGCGCCGGCTACCGGGCCGGGCCGCTGCATTGCCCGGCGCCGATCGACGGCATCAAATCGTGGAACGTCGCCGGCAAGCAGCTGACTCTGTACGACGAGAATGGCGGCACGCTGGCACGGCTCTATTCCTCGGGCGGAGAGAAATTCGACGGCCAGACTTCCAACGGCCTGCCGATCTCGCTTACAAGAGGCTGACCCGGCCTTTCCTTGGAATTGCTCTCTTTTGTTTTTACGCAATTCCTAGAGAAAACCGCTACGCACTTTTCTTGGAATTGCTCTAGAGCAGGATGAATTCAAATTGAGTCGGTCATCCTGCTCTAAGTCTTTTTTTGCGTATGACCTCGTCCGAAAAGTCTGCAACTTTTCGGGATCATACTCCAGAACGACGTGACCGATGCATCTGCGTGACGGCCTTCAGACCCATGCGACCGTCCGGCAGCGCTACGACCATATGGTTATGTCAGGCCTGATCGAGCGCGACCCGGCGCAGGAGGGGATCGTCGCAGCACTCGACCGGCTGATTGACGAGATCTCGGCAAAGCGGCTGGCGCACAAATCGAGCGCACTGGGCTGGCTGTTCGCCCGCAAGCGCGAGACGCGCGAGGCCGTCAAGGGCCTGTACATCCATGGCGGCGTCGGCCGCGGCAAGACCATGCTGATGGATATGTTCTTCGAGCTGGTGCCGGTCAGGCGCAAGCGCCGTGTGCATTTCAACGACTTCATGGCCGATGTGCAGGATCGCATCCAGAATCATCGGCTGGAGCGCAAGAATGGCACCGTCAGGGAAGACGACCCGATCGCGCCGGTGGCCCGCGCGCTGGCCGAAGAAGCCTGGGTGCTGTGCTTCGACGAGTTTTCAGTCACCGACATCGCCGATGCGATGATCCTGTCCCGGCTGTTCTCGGCGCTGTTTGCCAATGGCGTCGTGCTGGTCGCCACATCCAATGTCGCGCTGGAGGATCTCTACCGCGACGGGCTGAACCGCCAGCTTTTCCTGCCCTTCATCGGCATACTGGAACGGCACGCCCATGTGCTGGCGCTCGACGCCGACAAGGACTACCGGCTGGACAAGCTCAACCGTCTGCCGGTCTATGTCACCCCCGCCGATGCCGCCGCCGATGCTGTCCTCGACGAGGCCTGGGACGCGATGACGCATGGCAGGCCGACGGCCGAGGCGGTGCTGACGGTGAAGGGCCGGCAGATCGTGGTGCCGCGCGCCGCCGGCGAAGCGGCGCGATTTTCCTTTGCCGATCTCTGCGAAAAACCGCTTGGGGCCCGCGATTTCCTGGCAATTGCCGGCCGCTTCTCGACCATCTTCATCGATCATGTGCCGGTGCTTGGCGAAGGCAGCCGCAATGAGGCCAAGCGCTTCATCCTGCTGATCGATACGCTCTACGACCATCATGTGCGGCTGGTTGTCAGCGCGGCGGCGCCGCCGGCTGAACTTTATACGGCGAAGCGCGGCATCGAGGTCTTCGAATTCGAGCGCACGGCGTCGCGGCTGATCGAGTTGCAGAGCCGCGAATGGCTGGAAGACTGGGCGAAACGGCAGAGTGCGCAGCCGCCGTCGCCGGAAGCCCAACAGGCTCAGGCCTAGAGTCTTGTCGCGATACCCTGACGCTGGAAGGCCGGCGCAACACCGACTTCGTCGATATAGAGTTCGCTCACCTTGTCCGGATGGCGGTGGATGACGGCAGCGCACTGGCCGACGACAACGCCGTGGGCGAGCGCCACGATCATGAAATGACCTGGTGAGGCGAGGTGGGCGGCAAGGCGATCGGGCCTCACAGCTTCATCGAACACGTCCTCGGCGACCCGCATCACAAGGGCGTCATCGCCCGGAAGCAGCCTTCTTATTTCCATCTTCATTGTGTAGATTTCCCAAGTCGGCTTAATTATTTTGACGCTTACGTAATTCCCGTTGTTTCTAACCGATTGAAATTATTCACTCCGAAATAATCGTTTGAATTTATTCTGGCCCGGGGCTATGGGTGCGGCGAAATCCCGCGGCTTCTCGCAGCATTCGGCCTCCTTCCTCGACGCCGTCATCCAATTCGTTCAGGATTTGGGCGCCGTCACAGTCTAAAGGGAAAACATCCTGACATGGCACGCAACAAGATAGCGCTTATCGGCTCGGGCATGATCGGCGGCACCCTCGCCCACATGATCGGCCTCAAGGATCTCGGCGACGTTGTGCTGTTCGACATCGCCGAGGGCATCCCGCAAGGCAAGGGCCTGGATATCGCGCAGTCGTCGCCGGTCGATGGGTTCGACTCCAGGCTGACCGGCGTCAACGATTATGCCGGCATCGAGGGCGCCGACGTCTGTATCGTCACCGCCGGCGTGCCGCGCAAGCCGGGCATGAGCCGCGACGACCTTCTGGGCATCAACCTGAAGGTCATGGAGCAGGTTGGCGCGGGTCTCAAGAAATACGCGCCGAAAGCCTTCGTCATCTGCATCACCAACCCGCTCGACGCCATGGTCTGGGCGCTGCAGAAGTTTTCCGGACTGCCGAAGAGCCATGTCGTCGGCATGGCCGGCGTGCTGGACAGTTCGCGCTTCCGCTATTTCCTGGCCGAGGAATTCAAGGTGTCGGTCGAGGATGTCACCGCCTTCGTGCTCGGCGGCCATGGCGATTCCATGGTGCCGATGATCCGCTATTCGACGGTATCAGGCATTCCGCTGCCCGACCTCATCAAGATGGGCTGGACCTCGAAGGAAAAACTCGACCAAATCGTGCAGCGTACCCGCGACGGCGGCGCCGAGATCGTCGGCCTGCTGAAGACCGGTTCGGCCTTCTACGCACCGGCCGCCTCGGCGATCTCGATGGCCGAAGCCTATCTCAAGGACAAGAAGCGCGTGCTGCCCTGTGCCGCGCATCTCTCCGGCCAGTATGGTGTCAAGAACACCTATGTCGGCGTGCCGGTGGTGATCGGCGCCGGCGGCGTCGAGCGCATCATCGAGATCGAGCTCAGCAAGCCCGAGCAGAAGATGTTCGACAGTTCGGTGGCGGCGGTGCAGGGCCTGTGCGAGGCCTGCGTCAAGATCGCTCCGCATCTCGCAGCCAAGTGACCCACCGCCAAGTGACCCGCCAGTAAATTGATCTGGAGACAACGCGCATGAACATCCATGAATATCAGGGCAAGGCGCTGCTGAAGGGCTTTGGCGCACCGGTGGCCGAAGGCGTGCCGGTGTTCGAGGCAAGCGAGGCGGAAGCCGCCGCCAAGGCGCTGCCCGGCCCGCTTTATGTGGTGAAGAGCCAGATCCATGCCGGCGGCCGCGGCAAGGGCAAGTTCAAGGAGCTTGGGGCCGACGCCAAGGGTGGCGTTCGGTTGGCGAAGTCGGTGGCCGACGTCGTCGCCAACGCCAAGGAGATGCTCGGCCACACGCTGGTCACCAAGCAGACCGGCCCGGCGGGCAAGCAGGTCAACCGCCTCTACATCGAGGACGGCGCCGACATCGACCGCGAGCTCTATCTGTCGCTGCTGGTCGACCGCTCGGTCGGCCGCATCGCCTTCGTCGTTTCGACCGAAGGCGGCATGGACATCGAGGCGGTCGCCCATGACACGCCGGAAAAGATCATCACCGTCGCCATCGACCCGGAAAAGGGCGTGACGGCGGATGATTTGAAAGAACTCAACGGTGCGCTGAGGCTCGACGGCGACGCCGCCAAGGACGGCGAGACGCTGTTCCCGATCCTCTACAAGGCCTTTGTCGAAAAGGACATGAGCTTGCTCGAGGTCAACCCGCTGATCGTCATGAAGAACGGCCGGCTGCGCGTGCTCGACGCCAAGGTGTCGTTCGACAACAACGCGCTGTTCCGCCATCCCGACGTGATGGAGCTGCGCGACATCACCGAAGAGGACGAAAAGGAGATCGAGGCGTCGAAATACGACCTCGCCTATGTCGCGCTCGACGGCAATATCGGCTGCATGGTCAATGGCGCCGGCCTCGCCATGGCGACGATGGACATAATCAAGCTCTATGGCGCCGAACCCGCCAACTTCCTCGATGTCGGCGGCGGCGCGTCGAAGGAGAAGGTGACGGCGGCATTCAAGATCATCACCAAGGATCCGGCGGTCAAGGGCATCCTGATCAACATCTTCGGCGGCATCATGAAATGCGATATCATCGCCGAAGGCGTCATCGCGGCGGTCAAGGAAGTCGGCCTGAAAGTGCCGCTGGTGGTCCGCCTGGAAGGTACCAATGCCGAGCTCGGTAAGAAGATCATCAACGACAGTGGCTTGAATGTGGTGTCGGCCGACGATCTTGATGACGCGGCCAAGAAGATCGTGGCGGCGGTGAAGGGATGATCTGGTGCCTCCGCACAAGATAAATCTGGTCGAGGCGGCGGATCAGAAGATCAAAAAGGTCTTCGATCCGCATATCGTCGGCGACGTCAACGACGCCCAGGTCAAGATCGCCAAGTTCGGCGATGTCTGCGAATGGCACGCGCATGACAACGAGGACGAAGCGTTCCTCGTGCTGCGCGGCCGCATCGCCATCGATTTCCGCGACGGCACGGTGGAGCTTGGCAGCGGCGAGTTCATCGTCGTGCCGCGGTCCGTCGAGCACCGGCCACGCTCGCTGAGCGAGGAGCCGGTGGTGCTGATGTTCGAGCCGGCGACGACGCTCAACACCGGCAACGCAAGAAGCGACCTTACCGTCGCCGACCTGAAGCGGCTCTGATCATGAACCCAGCGCCTTCCTTCTCGCTTTCGCCCGACCACCAGCGCCTGCAGGCGCTGATCGGTGCGTGGCGCGACGAGGAAGAGGTGTCGGCCGACGACTTGCGACTGCCACACAGTTACACATACACTGTGTGGCATTTGCAGGAGAACGGAGAAATGAAAAATATTACTCTGGCGGTTGAAGACGAGGTTCTGGAGCAGGTCAAACTGGTGGCCGCCGAGCAGCGAACGACCGTCAATGCCATGGTGCGCGAGTTTTTCGCGACAGTGGCGACGAAGCGGCGTGCCAAGGATGAGGCACGGCAAGCACTGCTGAAGCTTGCCCGCGAGGCTGCAGGCGACATGGGCGGCAAGAAGTGGAACCGGGAAGCTCTCTATGACCGCTGAGTGCTTCCTCGACACGAACGTCCTTGTCTATGCCGCCATCGGACACAAGTCCGAGCGCGCCAAGTACGAGCGCGCCGTGGAGTTGATCGCCAAGGAAGACTATTCGACTTCCGCACAGGTGCTGCAGGAGTTCTATGTGAACGTGACCAAACGTGCGGATGTCACGCTGGGACCGGCGAAGGCGGCCGAATGGGTCGCCGCGATCTCCATGAAACCCTGCCAGGATTTGGACAGCGCGGTCGTCATGCGGGGCATCGAGAACTCGCAGCGCTACCAGATTTCGTATTGGGATGGCGCAATCATCGCCGCCGCCGAGCGCCTTGGCGTCAAGACACTTTACACCGAAGACCTCAACCACGGGCAGGCTTACGGCTCCGTGGTCGCCATCAATCCCTTCCGCACTCACTGACCAGGTCGCAAAAATGTCCATTCTCGTCGACAAGAACACCAAGGTCCTCGTGCAGGGCCTGACCGGCAAGACCGGCACGTTCCATACGGAGCAGGCGCTGGCCTATCACGGGACCAAGATGGTCGGCGGTATCCACCCCAAGAAGGGCGGCGAGACGTGGACCGGCGCCAAGGGCGAGACGCTGCCGATCTTTTCCACCGTTGCCGAAGGCAAGGCAACGACCGGCGCCAATGCATCCGTCGTCTATGTGCCGCCGGCTGGCGCCGCCGAGGCGATCCTGGAAGCGATCGAAGCCGAGATCCCGCTGATCATCTGCATCACCGAGGGCATCCCGGTGATCGACATGATCAGGGTCAAGGCGCGGCTCGACCGCTCGACATCGCGGCTGATCGGCCCCAACTGCCCAGGCGTCCTGACCCCCAATGAATGCAAGATCGGCATCATGCCCGGCAACATCTTCCGCAAGGGCTCGGTCGGCGTTGTTTCCCGCTCGGGAACGCTTACCTATGAGGCAGTGTTCCAGACCACCAATGTCGGCCTCGGCCAGACCACCGCCGTCGGCATCGGCGGCGATCCCGTCAAAGGCACCGAGTTTATCGACGTGCTGGAGATGTTCCTCGCCGACGACGAGACCCAGTCGATCATCATGATCGGCGAGATCGGCGGCTCGGCCGAGGAAGACGCCGCGCAGTTTCTCAAGGACGAAGCCAAGCGTGGCCGCAAGAAGCCGATGGCCGGTTTCATCGCCGGGCGCACGGCGCCGGCTGGCCGCACCATGGGTCATGCGGGCGCTGTCATCTCCGGCGGCAAGGGCGGCGCCGAGGACAAGATCGCGGCGATGGAATCGGCCGGGATCAAGGTTTCGCCGTCGCCGGCAAGGCTCGGCACGACGTTGGTCGAGGCCATCAAAGGTTAGTGAGTAGCGAGTAGTGAATAGCGAATAGGAAAGAACAGAGTAACGGCGCGAACCAGGGAAAATCCCTACTCGCTATTCGCTACTCCCTATTCGCTCTGAAAAGGAGACGGAGCCAGGCTCCGCGGACAAAAATGGCACGACAAGATCAGGCCAACGACCAATTTTCGCTTACCTCTTTCCTCTATGGCGGCAATGCCGATTATATCGACGCGCTCTATGCCGCCTATGAGGACGATCCCTCTTCGGTCGACCCCGAATGGCAGGATTTCTTCGCGGCGCTGAAGGACGACGCCGGCGATGTCCGCAAGAACGCCAAGGGCGCCTCATGGGCCAAGCCCTCGTGGCCGCTGCAGGCCAATGGCGAATTGGTGTCGGCGCTCGACGGCAATTGGGGCATCGTCGAAAAGCATATCGAGAAGAAGGTCCAGGACAAGGCGGTGATGAACGGCGTCGCGCTTTCCGACGCCGACGTACATCAGGCGACGCGCGATTCCGTGCGCGCCATCATGATGATCCGCGCCTACCGCATGCGGGGCCATTTGCACGCCGATCTCGATCCGCTCGGCATCGCCAAGCCGCTTGAGGACTATAACGAGCTATCGCCGGAAAATTACGGCTTCACATCAGCCGATTACGATCGCCCGATCTTCCTCGACAATGTGCTCGGGCTCGAATTCGGCACGATCCGGCAGATGCTGGACATCCTGACCCGTACCTATTGCTCGACGCTCGGCGTCGAGTTCATGCATATTTCCGATCCCGAAGAAAAGGCCTGGATCCAGGCGCGCATCGAGGGTGCCGACAAGGAGATCTCCTTCACCGCCGCCGGCAAGAAGGCGATTCTGCAGAAGCTGGTCGAGGCCGAAGGCTTCGAGCAGTTCATCGACGTCAAGTACAAGGGCACCAAGCGCTTCGGCCTCGACGGCGCAGAGGCGCTGATCCCGGCACTGGAGCAGATCGTCAAGCGCGGCGGCCAGCTCGGCATGAAAGAGATCGTGCTCGGCATGGCGCATCGCGGCCGGCTGAACGTGCTCTCCCAAGTGATGGCCAAGCCGCATCGCGCCATCTTCCACGAGTTCAAGGGCGGCTCCGCCGCACCCGACGAGG
This sequence comes from Mesorhizobium sp. WSM4823, assembly GCF_055811195.1. NCBI lineage: Bacteria > Pseudomonadati > Pseudomonadota > Alphaproteobacteria > Hyphomicrobiales > Phyllobacteriaceae > Mesorhizobium > Mesorhizobium sp. WSM4823. Next base: position 655,465 of record NZ_JBVVQL010000003.1, on the reverse strand, counting down.
TCGAAGGCTCAGGCGACGTGAAGTACCATCTCGGCGCTTCGTCGGATCGCGAGTTCGACGGCAACAAGGTGCACCTGTCGCTGACCGCCAATCCCTCGCATCTGGAAATCGTCGATCCGGTGGTGATGGGCAAGGCGCGGGCCAAGCAGGACTCTCTGTTCGGCCGCAGCCGCGAGGAGATCGTGCCGCTGGAAGAGCGCGCCAAGGTGCTGCCGCTGCTCCTGCATGGCGACGCCGCCTTTGCCGGCCAGGGCGTGATTGCCGAAATCCTCGGCCTGTCGGGCCTGCGCGGCCACCGCGTCGCCGGCACGTTGCATTTCATCATCAACAACCAGATCGGCTTCACCACCAATCCGCGCTTCTCGCGCTCGTCGCCCTATCCGTCCGACGTGGCCAAGATGATCGAAGCGCCGATCTTCCACGTCAATGGCGACGACCCGGAAGCCGTGGTCCATGCCACCAAGGTGGCGATTGAATTCCGCATGAAGTTCCACAAGCCTGTCGTGGTCGACATGTTCTGCTACCGCCGCTTCGGCCACAATGAGGGCGACGAGCCGGCCTTCACGCAGCCGATCATGTACAGCAACATCCGCCGTCACAAGACGACGGTGCAGATCTATGCCGACCGGCTGATGGCCGAAGGCCACATCACCCAGGCCGAATTCGACAAGATGAAAGCCGACTGGCGGGCGCATCTCGAGTCCGAATGGGAGGTCGGCCAGCACTACAAGCCGAACAAGGCCGACTGGCTGGACGGCGCCTGGTCGGGCCTGCGCACCGCAGACAACCAGGACGAACAGCGGCGCGGCAAGACCGCCGTGCCGGTCAAGACGCTGAAGGAGATCGGCAAGAAGCTGACCGAGGTGCCGAAGGACTTCGAGGCGCACAAGACGATCCTGCGGTTTCTCGAGAATCGCCGCCAGGCGATCGAGTCGGGCGAAGGCATCGACTGGTCGACGGCCGAGGCGCTGGCCTTCGGCGCCATCCTGCTCGACGGCAATCCGGTCCGGCTGTCCGGACAGGATTCGGAGCGCGGCACGTTCTCGCAACGCCACTCCGTGCTCTACGACCAGCGCGACGAGACACGATACATCCCGCTCAACAACCTATCGGCGGCGCAAGCCGGCTTCGAGGTCATCAACTCGATGCTGTCGGAAGAGGCCGTGCTCGGCTTCGAATATGGCTACAGCCTGGCCGAGCCGAAGGCGCTGACGCTTTGGGAAGCCCAGTTCGGCGATTTCGCCAACGGCGCTCAGGTGGTGTTCGATCAGTTCATCTCTAGCGGAGAGCGCAAGTGGCTCAGAATGTCGGGCCTCGTCTGCCTGCTGCCGCATGGCTATGAAGGGCAGGGGCCGGAGCATTCGTCGGCCAGACTTGAGCGCTTCCTGCAGCTTTGCGCCGAAGACAACATGCAAGTGGCCTACTGCACGACGCCGGCCAACTACTTCCACATCCTGCGCCGGCAGTTGAAGCGGGATTTCCGCAAGCCGCTGATCCTGATGACGCCGAAGTCGCTGCTGCGCCACAAGCGGGCGGTGTCGACATTGCCGGAGATATCGGGCGAAAGCGCGTTCCACCGGCTGTTGTGGGACGATGCCCAGCAGCTCCCCGGCCAGGCGATCAAACTCACCAAGGATTCGAAGATCCGCCGCGTCGTGCTCTGCTCGGGCAAGGTCTACTACGACCTCTATGAGGAGCGCGAGAAGCGCGGCATCAACGATATCTATCTGCTGCGTGTCGAACAGCTCTATCCGTTCCCGGCCAAGGCGCTGATCACCGAACTGTCACGCTTCCGCAACGCCGAGATGGTGTGGTGCCAGGAGGAGCCCAAGAACATGGGCGCCTGGTCGTTTATCGATCCTTATCTGGAATGGGTGCTGGCGCATATCGACGCCAAACATCAGCGGGTACGCTATACCGGCCGGCCGGCCGCCGCGTCGCCGGCGACCGGGTTGATGTCGAAGCATCTCGCCCAGCTTGCCGCCTTGCTCGAAGACGCGCTCGGCGAATAGAACAGAGCTGGGCGAATAGAACAGAACCGACAGAAAACGGACAGGCACAATGGCTACCGAAATCCGCGTCCCCACTCTTGGCGAATCCGTCACCGAGGCGACGATCGGCAAATGGTTCAAGAAGGTGGGCGACGCGATCGCTACCGACGAACCTCTGGTCGAGCTCGAAACCGACAAGGTGACGGTGGAAGTGCCGGCCGCGGCGGCAGGAACGCTCAGCGAGATCGCGGTCAAGGAAGGCGAAACGGTCGAAGTCGGCGCTTTGCTCGGCATGATTTCGGCGGGCGACGGGGCACAAGCGGCAGCACCTGAAGCCGCGAAGGCGTCAGCTCCTGAACCTAAGCAAGACGCGGTATCGCAGGCGTCGGCGCCGACCGCCGCATCCACCGTCAAGCAAGCTGCGGCCGAGACCGCCAAGATCGCAGGCGATGCCGGACCGATCGAGGCGCGCACGATGCCGCCGGCGCCAGCGGCGGCCAAGCTGCTGGCCGAGAGCAATCTCGCGGTCGACCAGGTCTCGGGTTCCGGCAAGCGCGGCCAGGTGCTGAAAGGGGACGTGCTCGACGCAATCGCCAGGGGCGCGCCGTCGCAGCCGGCCGAGACGCCGAAGGCGCCCGCACCGGTCGCTGCCCGTGCGCCGTCCTCGGCCGATGACGCTTCGCGCGAAGAGCGCGTGCGCATGACCAAGCTGCGGCAGACCATCGCGCGCCGGCTCAAGGAAGCACAGTCGACCGCCGCCATGCTGACCACCTTCAACGAGGTCGACATGAGCGCGGTGATGGCGCTCAGGACCAAATACAAGGATGTGTTCGAGAAGAAGCATGGTGTGAAGCTGGGCTTCATGGGCTTCTTCACCAAGGCCGTCACCCATGCGCTGAAGGAGATACCTTCGGTCAATGCCGAGATCGACGGCACCGACATCATCTTCAAGAACTACGCCCATATCGGCGTCGCCGTCGGTACCGAAAAAGGCCTCGTCGTGCCTGTCGTGCGCGATGCCGACCAGATGTCGATCGCCGAGATCGAGAAGGATATCGGCAGGCTGGGCATCGCCGCGCGTGACGGCAAGCTGTCGGTGGCGGATATGCAAGGAGGCACGTTCACGATTTCAAACGGCGGCGTCTATGGCTCGCTGATGTCGACGCCGATCCTCAACGCGCCGCAGTCCGGCATTCTGGGCATGCATAAGATTCAGGAGCGGCCGGTGGTGGTCGGCGGCCAGATCGTGATCCGGCCGATGATGTACCTGGCGCTCTCCTACGATCACCGCATCGTCGACGGCAAGGAAGCGGTGACCTTCCTGGTCCGCGTCAAGGAAAGCCTGGAGGATCCGGAGCGGCTGGTGCTGGATCTGTGAGCCGCGCCGGTCGCACCATGGCTGACTGGCCGGGTTCCGTGCGCCGATTGTTTCAACGTGGACTCGTCTGGCTGGGCATTTTTTCCGCCCTCCCGCCGGTCGCTTCGGCGGCCGATTGGGACGTTTCCAAGGAAAGCAGCAATCTCGGCGTCTTCGCTCTCAGCGATGCCGAGATGGCGGAGCGGAAGATCACCGTCACCCCGATCGGTGAGCTTGAGCTACCGACGGGCGAAATCGTCGCCTGCGATCCGCTGATCACCTACCTAAGCCGGCCTACGTTTAGCCGCAAGGTCAAACCAGGACGCTACCCGGTCACGCTGCTCCAGGCGCAAGGCCGCGTTGCCGCGGTGATCTTGCGGTTCCGTTCCGGCGTGCCGGAGCGCTGGGAATTGGCCACCTTCGCCCGCGAGGACGCATCGAACTGGAAGTCTGGATTTATCGTGGATGACGCGGTTGCGTCGCTGATGGACAAATCGGTTCTGACGCTAATGTCCGACCCGGAGGAACTCAACGGCTATCTTGCTGACGTTGCGTACTCTCTCGACAGGTTCGGCATGGATAATCCGGTTGATGGGAACCCCCTGAATATCGCCATGTTCGACACTGGCTGGGGTGACGGGATTTATCCTTCATTCTGGGGGCTGGACGCAGCCGGAGAACCAATATTGCTGATGACCGATTTTGGTGTTCTGGAAAACGCCGATGGTCGCGAGAGCGAGTAAGCAGTCTTGATGAGAAGCGCTCAGCCGCTCACCATTGGATGTGTCGCGGGGGTGCTGGCCGCCGTGGGCTTGGCCTCGGCAAATGCGCAAGCGGCCTGCCCACTCGAGCTCTCCGTCTATGGCGATACCGAAAACACCGCCGAGATCGATTTCAGGCCAACTGGGGAATCGGCCGTCGTCACCAACACGTTCAAGATGGTGTTCGACAACAGCGTCGCGCTCGACGGCATCGTCATGTGGACGGAAGGCGTGGCGCGGCCGCATGGTTCGCTGATGTACAAATGCCCGACGGGCGACGTCACCGGCGACGAGCTCGCCGCCTGCACTTTGTGGGAGGGGGTCATCTACAGTGCTGACGATAAGGGCAACATAGCCCTGCTGCCGGCCGAAGGCGTGGACGCGCCGAAGACTCTTATCTTGCCCGACCTCGGCCCGTCCCTGCAGATGTCGGCCGCCTATGGCACCAATGGATTTTCGAAAGTGCCGTCGGATGTTTTTTCGTTGAAGGGCTGTCAGGAATGAGCGCGACCAAAAAAGTGCTGCTGGTGACCGGCGGCAGCCGCGGTATCGGCGCGACCACGTCCAGGCTTGCCGCCAAGGCCGGATACCGTATTGCGGTCAACTATGCTTCCAATGAGGCTGCGGCCACTGCGCTTGTCGAGGCGATAGAGCAGGATGGCGGCGAAGCGCTGGCCATCAAAGGCGACGTCGGCAGCGAGACCGATATTCAGGCGATGTTCGAGAGGATTGATCACGTCTTCGGCCCGCTCGATGCGCTTGTCAACAACGCCGGTGTGGTCGACCGGAGGGCGCGCGTCGACGAAATGAGCGGGGCTAGGTTGGAGCGCATGATGCGCATCAACGTCATTGGCTCGATGCTGTGTGCCCGCGAAGCGGTGAAACGGATGTCGACCAGCCATGGCGGCAAGGGCGGCGCCATCGTGAATATTTCCTCGATTGCTGCGAGAATCGGCGGGTCGGGCGAATATGTCGACTATGCCGCCTCGAAGGGCGCGATCGATTCCTTCACCATCGGCCTGGCGCGTGAAGTGGCCGGCGAAGGCATTCGCGTCAACGCAGTCAGTCCAGGCATCATCGACACCGAAATTCATGCCTCCGGCGGACAGCCGGATCGGGTCGAGAGGATGCGTCACGTCGTACCCATGCAAAGGGCGGGGACCACCGAAGAGGTCGCCGCGGCAATTCTCTGGCTCCTGTCGGACGGGGCGTCCTTTACCACAGGCGCGAATTTAGAAGTGGGCGGCGGCCGCTAATCCCAGCCAAGGCTGAGTGCCAGACCAGAAGGACAGTATCATGGCTTATGACGTCGTTATCATCGGATCGGGACCGGGCGGCTATGTCTGCGCCGTCAAGGCGGCGCAGCTCGGCCTGAAGACGGCGGTGGTCGAGAAGAACCCGACCTTCGGCGGCACCTGCCTCAATATCGGCTGCATCCCGTCCAAGGCGCTGCTGCATGCCTCCGAGATGTTCGCCGAGGCCGGCCATTCCTTCGACGCGCTGGGCGTCGAAATTGGCGCGCCGAAGCTCAATCTGAAGAAGATGATGGCGCATAAGGATGCGACCGTGGCGTCCAACGTCAACGGCGTCGCGTTCCTGTTCAAGAAGAACAAGATCGACTCGTTCCGCGGCACCGGCAAGGTCCTGTCCGCCGGCAAGGTCTCGGTGACCGGCGAGGACGGCAAAGTCGAGGAGATCGAGACGAAGAACATCGTCATCGCCACCGGCTCCGACGTCGCCGGCATTCCCGGGGTCAAGGTCGACACCGACGAGAAGGTGATCATGTCCTCGACCGGCGCGTTGGCGCTGGACAAGGTGCCGGGCCATCTGGTGGTGGTCGGCGGCGGCGTCATCGGGCTGGAGCTCGGCTCGGTATGGGCGCGGCTTGGCGCCAAGGTGACGGTCGTCGAGTTCCTCGACACGATCCTCGGCGGCATGGACGGCGAGGTCGCCAAACAGTTCCAACGCATGCTGTCCAAGCAAGGCATCGAATTCAGGCTCGGTGCCAAGGTGACCGGTGTCGCCAAAGCCAAGAAGGGTGCCACCGTCACCTTCGAACCGGTCAAGGGCGGTACGGCTGAAACGATCGATGCAGACGCGGTGCTGATCGCGACGGGACGCCGGGCCTATTCGGACAGTCTCGGGCTGAAGGAGGCCGGCGTCGAGGTCGACGAGCGCGGCCGGGTCAAGACGGATGGCCATCTCAAGACCAATGTGCCGGGCATCTACGCCATCGGCGACGTCATCGCCGGGCCGATGCTTGCCCACAAGGCCGAGGACGAGGGGGTGGCGGTGGCGGAGATCATTGCCGGCCAGGCCGGCCACGTGAATTACGAGGTGATCCCGAACGTCGTCTACACCAGCCCGGAAATTGCCTCAGTGGGAAAGACCGAGGAAGAGCTGAAGGCGGCCGGCATCGACTATAAGGCGGGCAAGTTTCCGTTCAGCGCCAACGGCCGGGCGCGCGCCATGTTGCATACCGATGGCTTCGTGAAGATCCTGGCTGACAAGCAGAGCGACCGCGTGCTCGGCGTCCATATCGTTGGCTTCGGCGCCGGAGAGATTATCCATGAGGCGGCGGTGCTGATGGAGTTCGGTGGGTCCTCGGAAGATCTTGCCCGTACCTGCCACGCTCATCCGACGATGTCGGAAGCGGTGAAGGAAGCGGCACTGGCCACGTTCTTCAAGCCGATTCATATGTAGGTCTTCCTAACCTATTCCGGCGGCCATCTGACGGTTCAAAGCAAAACGGCCCGCTTCTCAGCGGGCCGTTCGTATTTTGAAGTCAGCAGCCGATCACTGCGGGGCTGGTGCTGGCGCCGGAGCAGGCGCTGGCTCAGCAGGCGCCGGAGCAGGTGCTGGGGCAGGCGCCGGCTCTGCAGGGGCCGGTGCTGGCGCAGGAGCTGGCTCTGCGGGCGCCGGAGCAGGCGCTGGTTCAGCTGGCGCTGGGGCTGGCGTGGTGGCCGCTGGCGGTTCAGCAGGCGCTGGCGGTTCACCGCTTCTTCCAAAAATATAATAAGCGACAATAGCCAGAATAACGACAACCAGGGCAATCAGCCAGCCGCTGCCGCCGCCACCCGTCTTGGGAGGGGGAGTCGGAGTGGTGTACGGGTCGTTTGGATTCGCCATAAAAGTGTCCTCCGTGGATGAAAAGCATCAATCAACACAACTCAACGCGCAATCGTTGAACAGGTTTCACGCTAGGAATCGAAAACGCCGAAAACAGGGCAATCTTACACCCGGAATCGTTTATCCGCGCGCATTTTCTTCGCAAACTGCCGGCGATCGAGCCAAAACGAACCTTTTCTACCCTCTTGCGCGGAGACGCGGCTTGCATGATTCGGGAAGGCGTCGACCGAAACCACGTGTTGCGGGATCCGCAACTCAACCGTGCAACTAGTCGACGGCAGTGACGGTGTAGCCGGCCCGGCGGAAATCCTCGACCAGGCCTTCCGCCCCGGGAAGGTGCATGGCGCCGACCGCCATGAAAGCGTTGCCCCCGGCGAGGATCGGCCCGGCATGATCGACCATCACCTTGTTGCGGCTGGTGATCATGGTTTTCTCGAAGGCGGCATAGCCCGCCAAATCGTCTTCGTCGCCGGGAAGGACGGCACGAAACAGCGGCCAGAACATGCCGATGTCGCCGCGCTGGTAAAGCACGATCATGGTTTCGTTGACGTCGTTCATTCTGTCGCCGAGCTTCAGCGTTTCGACCAGGCCCTTCATGTGAAAAGCGAGTGGCAGCGAGGCCATCGCGCGAAGCTGATCGGCGACAGTCTCCAGACCATCGACGGTCTTGCCTGAGGCTTTGGCGTCCTCCGCGAGCTTGATGTCGAGCACCGGCGCACCGCCGGACTGGCGGGCCAGTTCACAGGCCGGGAGCGCGACCAATGGTAGACAGCATCCACGGCTTCATCTTGGCAACGCTCGCCGGCGGGATACCGCGCGCGTCGAGTGCCTTGTTCACGGTCGCCGCATCGTCCGGCGACAGCAGCGAGGACAGCGTGGTGCTGTCGGTGAACATCATCAGCTCCGGCTCTTTCAGGAACGCCGCCATCATCTTCTGCTGATCGAGCACCTCCGTAGTCTCGATGACGACAGTGTCGGCGGCATCAAACGCCCTTTGCGCGGCGGGCGGCAGCGTGGTCACGCGCGGGTCGGTCACGTGCATGGTGCCAAACAGAAAGGATGGTCTTTCGCCCGCCCTTTCCAGTTTCCACAACAGGCCCTTGCCGTTCGGTATCGCGGCCGCTTCGGTCTCGATCTTGCGGTAGGTGGCCGGGTCGTCCTTCTGCAATGCCAACAGCATGTCGGCGCCGGGGCAGACCGGGGTTTCGGCACGCGCCTTGCCGGCGGCGAGCAGCGCAACGATGAGGAAAGCGAGAAAAAACAAGACGTTGACCGCCACGAGCAGCTTCAGCGACGCAAGGACCGTGCGGTCGGCGATGGCAATGACACGTTTCATGACTCGCTTTTAGGTTCAAAGGACGGTGAAACGGTTAATCGGTCGAGCAAAATTGTCTCGGATCAGGCCCACGGCTCGTACCTTGTTCGCAGCTTTGAGAAATCATGCGTAGGTTACGCCCTGGGATGGGACGCCTCATAGATTTCGAGCAGCCTGGCGGTGTCGACGCCGGTATAGATCTGCGTCGTCGACAGGCTGGCGTGGCCCAAAAGTTCCTGGATGGTGCGCAGGTCGCCGCCGCGCCCAAGCAGATGCGTGGCGAAGGAATGACGCAAGGCATGGGGCGTGGCGGTGTCGGGCAGATTGAGTGCCGAGCGCAGCTTGGCCATGTCGCGCTGGACGATGGCCGGGTTGAGCGGTCCGCCGCGGGTGCCGCGAAACAGCAGGCCCTTCGGGTCGAGATGCCAGGGACAGAGCCGGCGGTATTCGGCAATCGCCCGCAGCGCCACCGGCAGCACCGGTACCAGCCGCGTTTTGCCGCCCTTGCCGGTGACGCGCAGCACCGTATCGCCAGGTGCCGACAGATCGGCGCCCGACAGGCCGAGCGCCTCGGAAATGCGCAGGCCCGAGCCGTAGAGCAGCGTCAGCACGGCTGCGTTGCGGGCGGCGATCCACGGCTCCTCCGCCAGCTGGCCTTCCACCGAAACGACGTGTTTCGCATCGCTGGCCGTCAGCGGCTTAGGCAGCGACTTCGGCTGCCGCGGGGCGCGCAGTGCCGCGGCACCCGCAGCGTTGACGAGGCCGCGCCGCTCCAGAAAACGCAGCAGCGAACGGATGCCGGCGAGCCCCCGCCCGAGCGTGCGGGCACCGGCGCCTCCGGTACGGCGAGCGGCGAGAAAGCCGCGCAGATCGGCTGGGCGCAGATCCGCGATATCGGAAATGCCGGGCGAGCCGCCGCAATGGCCAGTCAGGAAATGCAGGAACTGGCGGGTGTCGCGCTCATAGGCTTCCACGGTTTCCGGCGACAGTCGGCGTTCGCGCGCCAGCATCTTCAGCCAGGTTTCGCGGGCCGCCTGTAGGTCTGGTTTGGCTGGAATAAGAAATTCCTGCATTGGGCTCTTCCGATATTCCGTTCTTGCAATTCGTTCTTCCAATTCCGGGCCATCTTCCGGCAGCCGGGTTAGGAAGCGGTGAAGAGCCGCGTCATTGAAATGACAAGAGGGTGGAGCTAGAGCAAGGCAAAGGATTTTCCGCCGATGACCAAACCGCAAAACCCCGTCCAGATGGCCGTGATCGGCGCCGCCCACGGCATCAAGGGCGAATTGCGCGTGAAAACCTTCACCGGCGACCCGCTGGCGCTGGCCGACTACGGGCCGCTCTACGCCAGGGACGGCCGCGCCTTCCAGATCGTCGACATCAGGCCGGCCAACACCGTCGTCGTAGTGCGCTTCAAGGGCATCAGCGACCGCAACGCCGCCGAGGCGCTTGCCGGCACGGAATTGTTCGTCGACCGTTCGATGCTGCCCGACGATGGCGAAGAGGACGAATTCTATCATGCCGACCTCGTCGGGCTGACGGTCCGGGACGATACCGGTGCTGACATAGGCAAGGTCGTGGCGGTACATAATTTCGGCGGCGGCGACATTCTCGACGTGACGCTTGGCGAGCGCAAAGGCGTGCTGATCCCGTTCACGCAGGCCGCCGTGCCTGACGTGTCGATCAAAGAGGGTTTCGTCCGCATCGATCCGGCGGCGGCGGGCCTGATCGATGACGAAGACGGCGATGCTCCCGGCCACGACGGTTTCGACCCCAAGGGCAGGCCACGCGGACCCAGGGATGCCGGGGGCAACCGGTGAGTTTTTCCGCCTCGGTGCTGACGCTCTATCCCGAGATGTTTCCCGGCGCGCTCGGCCTGTCTCTGGCCGGCCGTGCGCTGGAGGCTGGCACGTGGTCACTGGAAGCAATCCAGATCCGCGATTTCGCCAGCGATCGCCATCGCACCGTCGACGATACGCCGGCTGGCGGCGGCGCCGGCATGGTTATGCGCGCCGACGTTTTGGCCAAGGCGATCGACCATATCTCGCCACCGGGTGATCCACGGCCACGGCTGCTGATGAGCCCGCGCGGCAAGCCGCTGACGCAGGCTCGTGTGCGCGAACTGGCTACCGGGCCGGGTGCGGTGATCGTCTGCGGCCGCTTCGAAGGCGTCGACCAGCGGGTGATCGACGCGCGTGGGCTTGAGGAGGTCTCGGTCGGCGACTTCATCCTGTCCGGCGGCGAGCCGGCAGCGCTCGTGCTGCTCGATGCCGTGGTGCGGCTGTTGCCCGGCGTGATGGGGAACGCGGTGTCAGGCGATGAAGAGAGCTTTGAAAACGGCCTGCTCGAACATCCGCACTACACGCGGCCGCAGGAATTCGAGGGCCGGCAAATCCCCGAGGTTCTCACCTCGGGCAATCACAGGAAGATCGCCGCATGGCGGCGCGGCGAATCGGAGAAGCTGACCAAGGAGCGGCGGCCTGATCTGATGGAGCCTAATCCATCCCGATAGAATCGGGATGGGCTCCATCTTCCTGTTTGACCGTGGTCTTTTCCGAAAACCGGATTCCACTTTTCGGGATCATGGTCGAGCCGCTCACCCCTTGGTGAAATAGTAAAAGGCCAGGAACACGCCGACCCCAACGACGAAGCCGCGGACGGCAATTTGCGGCACGCGCTTGGCGATCCAGACGCCGGCATAGCCGCCCAGCGCGCCGCCCGGTATCATGATGATCGCCTGCGGCCAGGCGATCACCCCGCCGGAGACGAAAACCAGGATGGCTATTGCCGCGATGATCACGGCCAGCATGTTCTTCAGCGCGTTCAGGCGGTGGTAGTCGCCGGGCTGGGTGAGGCCGAGCGTCGCCAGCATCATGACGCCCATGCCGGCGCCGAAGAAGCCGCCATAGACCGCGGTCGCGAATTGCGCCAAGGAGCCGACCAGCGAACCTACCGCGGCCTCATGCCCCGGCTTGGGCGCCGGTTTCAGCCACGGCCCGGCGGCGAACAGCGCCGTTGCCGCCAGCAGCAGCCACGGCACCAGCACGCGGAACGATGGATTGTCGAGCGCCAGAAGGATGAGCGCACCGGCTAGCGCGCCGAAAGCCGATATGACGCCGAGCAGCGACGCGGTGCGCCAGAAATGCTTGATGTCGGACCAATAGGCGAGCGTCGAGGTGATATAGCCGGGAAACTGTGTCACCGACGAGGTGGCGTTGGCGACGATCGGCGGCAAGCCGACCAGCGTCATGGCGCCGAAGGTTATGAACGTGCCGCCGCCGGCTATCGCGTTGACGGCACCTGAAAGAAAGCCCGCGACAAAAAGCAGGGCCGCATCGAGAATTGGCATGGAGGACATTGCCGCCGGAGGAAAGTTTTACCCCGCTTAAAAAGCTTGAGCCTTCGACGCAACCCCCGCGCTGAAAGATTGCAGTGTCGGCCAGCGACCAAAAAAGACACGGCGAAGGCGTGACAAAGCGTCGAAATAGCTGTATGTGCCCGCCGAACCGGAAGAAAAATCTGCCAAGAGCGATCTTCTGGCCCGTCAACAATGGCGGTGTAGTCGCCCCTGCCCGATGTTCTCGAACCCAGATGTTCTCGAGCAAAGGGCATAGCCAAGCGGTCAAATGGAACTGCAAGGCGAGTGTCGGACGCTCTGACTGTCGGAAGAACAAGAAGTGGATTTGTAGAGATGGACATCCTCCGTCAGCTCGAGGCCGAACAGGCCGCCAAGATCGAAGCCAAGCGCAAGCTTCCCGAATTCCAGCCCGGCGACACCGTGCGCGTCCAGGTCCGCGTGACCGAAGGCACCCGTACCCGCGTCCAGGCTTATGAGGGCGTCGTCATCGCCCGCGCCGGCGCCGGTTTCCAGGAGAGCTTCACCGTTCGCAAGATTTCCTACGGCGAAGGCGTGGAGCGCGTGTTCCCGGTCTATTCGCCGATGGTCGAGGGCGTCGAGATCGTGCGCCGCGGCAAGGTGCGTCGCGCCAAGCTTTACTACCTGCGTGATCGTCGCGGCAAGTCGGCCCGTATTTCGGAAAACACCGGCGTGCGCGCCCGCAAACTGAACGATGAGGAGCGCGATGCGCTAAACGCCGAGAAGGCCCGCATCGAGGCCGAAAAGGTGGCCGCCGCCCAGGCGCTGGCTGCCGAGAAGGCAGCACAGGACGCTGCCGAGAAGAAGGCCGCCGACGAGGCCGCCAAGGCTGCGGAAGCGGCTGTCGCCGAATAAGTTTTTTCAACAACCATGCTTCGGAAAGGCGGCTTCGGCCGCCTTTTTCGTTTTGGAGGAGAAGACCTCCCGGGCATGGATCGTTGCGCAAGCGCTCGGGTATAGCATGGGAATCCGTTCTCGAACGACGCGGCGCATCGGATCGGCTTGCAAGCAGCCTGCGGAAAGCTAAAGTCGGCGCCGGATTTTCCTGTAGCCTCGATCATGTCGAGGCCGTTCAAGTTCTCGGGGATATGTCATGACCAAATCGAAACTATTGTTGGCCGGCCTGTTGGCACTGGTTCTCGCGCCCGTCGCTGCCCTGGCGCAGGCGCTGCCCGATCTCGGCGGCAAAAAGGTGGTGGTGGTGACGGAAAACGCCTATCCGCCGTTGCAGTTCATCGACGCCAAGACCGGCAAGCAGATCGGCTGGGAATATGATGCGATGAATGAGATCGCCAAGCGGCTGAATTTTCAGGTCGAGTACCAGAACACGTCCTGGGACGCGATGATCCAGGCGGTTTCCGACAACCAGTTCAACATCGGCATGACCGGCATCACCATCAAGGACGACCGCAAGCAGAAAGTCGACTTCTCCGACCCCTATATGCGCTCGGAACAGTTCATGCTGGTGCGCGGCGACGAGAAGCGTTTCACCGACGCCAAGACGTTCGGCGCTTTCAAAGATGGGCTGATCGGCGCGCAGGCCGGCACCACGCCCTTCTACACCGCCGTCTACAGCGTGCTCGACGGCAATGAGCAGAACCCGCGCATCAAACTGTTCGAGACCTTCGGTGCGACGGTGCAGGCGCTGAAGACCGGCGACGTCGATGTCGTTTTGACCGACGGCACCGCCGGCAAGGGTTATGTCGAGGCGTCCAATGGCGGGCTGAAACTGATCGGCGGCCCGCTCGGCACCGAGGATTTCGGCTTTATTTTTCCGAAAGGCTCGGATCTGGTGAAGCCGGTCAATGCGGCGATCGCCGCACTAAAGGCCGACGGCACGTTCGATGCGCTCAACAAGAAATGGTTCCTTGATTACAAGATGGGGCAGTAGGGATCTTGTTGCGCGCGTTGAGTGATGCGCACGAATTCGCGCTGACTCTGCGCCAAGCTACCCCCCTCTGTCCTGCCGGACATCTCCCCCTCCAGGGGGGAGATTGGATTTCACATCGGCTTTCGCCAATTTTCACCGTTGCAGAATGGGCAGCGACGCCAACGCTGCCAATCTCCCCCCTTGAGGGGGAGATGGCCGGCAGGCCAGAGGGGGGCGACTTGGCGCGACGTTGTTTCGTCGGCGCGCCCTGATGGCAACGCCGGCATCTTCCACCGCAAAATCCGACTTCCCCTGGTGGCTTGCGGTGGCGGCGGCACTCGCAGTCGCAGCCGCCCTCTTCATCGCCGCAAGCGACCTCTATGCCCAGGTCTTCGCGACCGTCGCCAAGGGCATCGGCATCACTGTCTTCGTCACAATGGTTGCCTTCGCGCTAGCCTCCGCAATCGGGCTCGGCATTGCGCTGATGGGACTGTCGGGGTCGCGCTGGCTGCGCCAGATCGCCCGCTTCTATGTCGAGATCATCCGCGGCGTGCCGATGCTGGTGCTGTTGTTCTGGATCGCTTTTGCCGGCGCGCCGGCCTTCGTCGCGGCGTGGAACGCGTTGACCGCGCCGTTGCAAAGCGCCGGCCTGCTCGGTGAACTGCTGGTGCGCGACGTGTCGCTGTTGTGGCGCGCCATCATGGCGCTGACCATCGGCTACTCGGCGTTCATCTCGGAAGTCTTCCGTGCCGGCATCCAGGCGGTCGAGAAGGGGCAGATCGAGGCGGCGAAGGCGCTGGGGCTGACGCGCACGCAGAGCTTCCGGCTGATCGTGTTTCCGCAGGCGATCCGCACCATCCTGCCGCCGCTCGGCAACGATTTCGTCGCCATGGTCAAGGATTCCTCGCTGGTCTCGGTGCTCGGCGTCGCCGACATCACCCAGATGGGCAAGATCTACGCCGCTGGCTCGTTCCGTTTCTTCGAGACCTATTCCATCGTCGCCTATATCTATCTCATCCTAACGGTTGGCTTATCGCTGGCCTTGCGGGCGCTCGAGAAGCGGCTGCGCCGTCAGCATGAGCAATAGAAGGCAGGCGAAGACGGCGCTACGATCGACGTGTCCGCTGCGGAGGAGTTGACCCCATGAATATCGATAAAGCCAATGCGGCGCTGGAGTCCGTCTATACGGCCGATACACCGGAAGCGCTGGCGCAAGCCTATGCCGGATGGGCTGCGACCTATGACGGCGAAACCGCATCGCTCGGCTACCTCCTGCCGTTCCTGATCGCCGCCTGGGTGGCACGCCATGTGCCGGCAGGCGAAGGGCCGCTGCTCGACGCCGGCTGCGGCACTGGCCTGTCGGGACCGTCACTCAAGGCGCTGGGCTATCAGGACATTGCCGGGCTCGACCTGTCGGAGGACATGCTGAAAATCGCCGGCAGTCGGCAGGCCTACAGCGAGCTGAAACAGGCGATGCTTGGCGGCCCGCTGCCCTGGCCCGACGGGTATTTCCGCGCCTTCTTCTCGACCGGCGTGTTCACCATCAGCCATGCACCGGCGTCCGGCCTGCATGAATTGGTGCGCATCACCAAGAAGGGCGGCCACGCCATTTTCACCGTTCGCGATCAGGTGCTCGAGAGCGGCGGCTTTCAGGCCGTATTCGATGAGCTGGAGCAGGCGAAGAAATGGCGGCCGGTCGAAGAAAGCCCATGGTTCCGCTGCTATGCCGTCGCCGAGCCCGCGGCGCTGGTGAAGACCTTCGTGTTTGAAGTGGTTTGAGGGGCGCTTTCTTCCTTCTCCCCTTCTTGTGGGAGAAGGTGGCCGAGCGAAGCCCGGTCTGACGGGGGGTGTTGCAGCTTGGTGCCAATGCGCTCCGGCCAGCGCCCCTCTTCCGTCTCGGCGCTAAGCGCCGATCCACCTTCTCCCACAGGGGAGAAGGGAAAGCAGCGCCACACCCGACCAATTGCCGAAAAGCCAAAACATTGATATGAGCCACGCCATGGAACAGCTTTTTGGCGATCCGGCCTACAAGGGCTTCGTGCTGCAGGACAGAAAACGCCTGCCGTCGCGATTCTCCGCGCGCGTTTCCGGCGCTCTGACCAGCCGACTTCGCTAGGCCTTGTTCGCCGGCTAGCCGGCGCTTGTCCCTTCTCATTTTCATATCGACGGATTTACGCACATGAGCGCACCGCGCACCCTCTACGATAAGATATTCGACGACCATGTCGTCGACCGCCAGGACGACGGCACCTGCCTGCTCTATATCGATCGTCACCTCGTCCATGAAGTGACCAGCCCGCAAGCCTTCGAAGGCCTGCGCATGACCGGCAGAAAGGTCCGGCATCCGGAAAAGACGCTGGCCGTGGTCGACCACAATGTGTCGACCTCGCCCGAGCGCAAATTCGGCATCAAGAACGAAGAAAGCCGCATCCAGGTCGAGGCGCTGGCCAAGAACGCCAAGGATTTTGGCGTCGAATATTATTCCGAGAAAGATATCCGCCAGGGCATCGTCCACATCATCGGTCCGGAGCAGGGCTTTACGCTGCCCGGCATGACCATCGTCTGCGGCGATAGCCACACCTCGACGCACGGCGCCTTCGGCGCTTTGGCGCATGGCATCGGCACCTCGGAAGTCGAGCATGTGCTGGCCACGCAGACGCTGATCCAGCGCAAGGCCAAGAACATGCTGGTGCGCGTCGACGGCGCGCTGCCCGAAGGCGTCACCGCCAAGGATATCATCCTCGCCATCATCGGCGAGATCGGCACTGCCGGCGGCACCGGCTATGTCATCGAATATGCTGGCGACGCGATCCGCTCACTGTCGATGGAAGGCCGCATGACCGTCTGCAACATGTCGATCGAGGGCGGTGCCCGGGCCGGTCTGATCGCGCCCGACGAGACGACCTTCGCCTATGTCAAGGATAAGCCGCGCGCGCCGAAGGGCGAAGCGTGGGATGCAGCACTCGCGTACTGGAAGACGCTGCAGTCCGACGAAGGCGCGCATTTCGACAAGGTGGTTGTGCTCGACGCGGCGAAACTGCCGCCGATCGTCTCCTGGGGTTCTTCGCCTGAGGACGTCGTTTCGGTCCAGGGCATCGTGCCGAATCCCGACGATATCACTGATGAGAACAAGCGCACCTCCAAGCAGCGCGCCCTTGACTATATGGGCCTGACGCCGGGCACCAAGATCACGGACATTGCGCTCGACCGCGTCTTTATCGGCTCCTGCACCAACGGTCGCATCGAGGATTTGCGCGCCGTCGCCAAGGTGGTCGAGGGCAAAAAGGTCAGCCCGCATGTCGATGCGATGATCGTGCCGGGTTCCGGCCTGGTCAAGGAGCAAGCGGAGGCCGAAGGTCTCGACAAGATCTTTGTCGCGGCCGGCTTCGATTGGCGCGAGCCGGGCTGCTCGATGTGCCTTGCCATGAATGACGATCGCCTGAAGCCGCATGAGCGCTGCGCCTCGACCTCGAACCGC
Organism: Mesorhizobium sp. WSM4823; assembly: GCF_055811195.1. Classification (NCBI taxonomy): domain Bacteria; kingdom Pseudomonadati; phylum Pseudomonadota; class Alphaproteobacteria; order Hyphomicrobiales; family Phyllobacteriaceae; genus Mesorhizobium; species Mesorhizobium sp. WSM4823. The sequence continues at coordinate 638,191 of NZ_JBVVQL010000003.1, read as the reverse complement.
AATTTCGAAGGCCGTCAGGGCTTCAAGGGCCGCACCCATCTGGTGTCGCCCGCCATGGCGGCGGCGGCGGCGATCGCCGGCCACTTCGTCGATATTCGGGAGTGGAAGTAGATCTGGCGTGAGTGGAAATAATTCGGCCCGCCACAGTTCGTATATGAGTGCATGCCAGAACCCGAACCGCGATGCGGTTCGGGTTTTCTTCACGCCGGGCGCCTTATGAACTCATGGAATTGCTCACGCCGGCCGGGTTGCTCCGCAGCCACTACGAGCGCCAGCTGACGTTCGTCGAAGAGCTTGAACCATTCGTCCCATTCGACCAGTTCGTAGCCGCCCGCATTGACCGGACGTTCGCCCTGATCCTGGTCCTGATAAGCGTGCTGGCCGAAGACCAGCCTCAGCATGGCTTGCGTTCCCGTCTCGGGCGACACGTCGACGATCGCCGGAAATCCGGCGCGCGCCGCGACCCATGAGCGAATTGCTTCGTGATCGGTCAGCATGATCGTATCGGCCATGAAAGCGTCTCCATCGATTGCTGCTGGAAAACGCCGATCGCGGTTTCAAGTTCCGTGCAGCAGCTTCATGGGCGGACGCCGCGTATATTCGACTTTGCTTACCTGCTTGTTTGGGTTTAACCGCTTGTTTGGGCTTCCGCCCTAAGGTCTTCCCTGGCGGAAGCGTGGGGGGTCACGGTCCTTTGGACACCGGTTTGCTGGTAGCGTTGCTCAATCCGACGATCGCGCTTGCGCTCGGCGCGGTGTTTCTCGTGCTGTGGTTCTATCAGCGCCACCGCCCCTATCTGGTCGTGCTCGCCGCCAGCTACTCGCTGTCGGCGGCCGGGTTCCTGTTCCAGTACTTTACCCTGCCTGTCGGCATGGCGCCGACCAAGCTGCTTTCCAACACATGCTTCACCTTTGCCGCCTGCTGCCTCTGCAGCGCGATCGTGGCGCGCTACGGGCGGCGCGTGCCCTATGTCGGGATCGGCGTTCTAGCGGGCGGCGGCCTGACCGCATTCTGCTGGTTCCTGTTCGTTCAGCCGGACCTCACTTGGCGGATCCTGGCGATGAATTTCGGCTTCGGCGGCCTCAGTCTGCTTGTGGCGGCAGAACTGCGCCCGGTGCGCGGCAGGGGTCCGACGGAAATGATCCTGTTCGTGCTGTCGCTGCTTTCCGGCCTGAATTTCTTCGTGCGGACACTGGCCGTCATCATCGCGCACGGACCCTTCACAAGCTATGACGGCTTTTACGCCTCATCCTACTGGACGACGGCGCTGCTGTCGCATGCGCTGCTGTCGCTGCTCATCGCGCTTTGCCTGTTCTGCGCGGCGGCGCTCGACGTGATGAAGGCGCTGAAGGCCGAGGCGTATACCGATCCGCTGTCGGGCCTGCTCAACCGTCGCGGTTTCGAGGAGCGCGCCAAGCTTCTCTTGCAGCACTGCGCCACCGCTAAACTGCCGGTCGCGCTGGTGGTCGCCGACCTCGATCATTTCAAGGCGCTCAACGACCTTCACGGGCATGCGGCGGGCGATCGCGTGATCGCCGACTTCGCCGGCAAGCTTCTATCGGCTGCCGGCACGCGCGGCGTCGCCGGCCGCATCGGCGGCGAGGAGTTCGCCGTGCTTTTGCCGCTGAGCGACCTCGGCGCGGCAAGGCTGTTTGCCGAAGCCATTCGCACGCTCTATGCGGCGGGCAGCGTCGACGGGCTTCCGCCCGGCACGAGAGTAACCGCGAGCTTCGGCGTGGCGGCCCGTACCGGCGACGAAGCACTGGAGCCGCTGATGCGCCGCGCCGACGAGGCGCTCTACAAAGCCAAGAGGAATGGCCGCGACAGCGTGCGGCTATCTTATGAACGGCCGGAATCGGTATTTGTCGCAGAACCGCTCACAGCGGCGGATCGTTCGCGCTTGGGTTCGCATTAACGTCTTTTTCGCCCGTCCGTGATTTGCTTTCGTAAAGAGTGCGAGAAACACATGGGCGGCGCAGAGTTCATCCTTGCAATCAACCTGCTCGTCGCCGGCCTGCTGGCGGCTGCCTTCATGACCATCTCGTTCTACGATGTGGCGCGTGCATCGGCACGCTGGCTGGTCTTCGGTTATCTGCTCGGGATGACCTACTTCGCCATTGAGTTCAGCATTCCGGTCTTCGACAATGCGCGACCCGCGGTCGTCACGGCTTTTGCCGTTTTCCTCGGCGCCACCATCGTCTTCAATGCTGGGCTCGCCCATAAGTACGGCGTGGCGATCCCCTGGCGTCCGATGCTCGTCTTTCTGCTTGCGGCCACCGTTGCAGTGTATCTTGTGCAGGATATGCCACGTCAGTCGCTCGCCCGCATGATGGCCTACCAACTCCCCTATGCGGCCATGCAGTTCGTCGGCCTCGGCCTCGTCTGGTCGTCCAAGCAAAAACGCGACTGGCTCGACCGCGCTCTGATGGCCGTTCTGGCGGCCAGTGCCCTGCAATTCGTGAGCAAGCCGTTCATCGCCCACGCATTGGGGGGCTGGGGCATCAATCCGCAGGCCTATCTGCAGAGCAACTATGCTCTGGTGTCGCAATCGCTTGGCACGGTATTCGCCATGACGGTCGCGCTTCTCATTCTGGTCATTTTGGTCCGTGACGTGCTCGCCGAGGCGACGTCGAAGTCGGAGACGGACACGCTATCAAGGTTGCTCAACCGAGGCGGCTTCGAACGTCATGCCGAACTCGCGATGCGTGATGCCGTGCGCAAGGGTATTCCGGTCGCCCTGGTCATCGCCGACCTCGATCATTTCAAGAGCATCAACGACGGTTTCGGCCACGCATCCGGCGACCGGGTCATCGGTGCCTTTGCCGGCTTCCTGCGTGATGCGGCCGCTGATCATCACGTCGCCGGCCGCATCGGCGGAGAAGAGTTCGCCATCATCCTGCCGGGAACCAATCTCGCCGCTGCGCGGCTCCTCGCCGAAGGGATGCGCAGCGCTTTCGGTGCCTTGCCGATCGACTGTTTGCCGGTGGACCATCGGTGCTCCGCCAGCTTTGGCGTTGCCGAGCTTCAACTGGGCGAGGGTTTCGCCGATCTCATGCGGCGTGCGGACGGCGCGCTCTACCAGGCCAAGCGCGGCGGGCGTGATCGCGTGCGTATCTCGTTAGGGCCAGCCCTGCAAACGCCGGTGGCGACGCCTGACAGAATCAGCGGCACGGGCTGAGTTCGGGCATCTCGCCGTCGGAAAGCCCGTACATATAGCTGCGGCCTTTTACGAAAACCGGCGGCCTGTAGCAGTCGCGGCGGCTGACATCGTCCGATTCGTTTTCATAGATGATTTCGGGCTGGCCGGCGCCGGTGTAGTCCGACAATTCCTTGGCCAGCTTGCCCTCGCCAACGAGGATGCGCTTGTAGCCGGCAGCGCTCTCGATGACCAGATTGCCGAAGGAATCGGCGTAGACGCGGTCGTGCGTCCCGGCGAGTGCCGGTGCCGCGAAGCCGATGGCCACCGCCATCAAGATGAGCGTCGAAAAGCGCGATCTGCCTGAGTTCGAACGCATGGCGTCCTCCATTTGTCAGAGGCGAACTTCCTCTGACTCAGAAATTAACCTTTTATTAACCTTTGTTAAGAGGCAAGCCCTGCCGGCCGTCAGGTCTCGGCAAACATGGTTAATATCCGGCGCCCTGGGCGGCCGCGGTCATCTTTCGGCCATGCTTGCCCGCACCATCGCAGCCGGCGCGGGTGATCTTGGCCAAGCATTGCGGCTGGATTGACGCGCAGGGAGGCAGCAGCATATGGCGTTAAGCCGGACGTTTCGGGTGACGCTTGCCCATATCCCATTGCTGATCACCGTTGCCTGCGTGTCGCAGACCAATGCGCCAGCCACCGCGACCGATTCACCACAGCCACGCACCGCCACTTACACCTGCGCCGATGGTACCAGGATCACCATCGAAAACCTTGGCACCTCGGTGCGCGTGCTTGGCCCAGACGGCGCCAGCGAGGACCTGCCTGCCTCACCCGCCAATCAAAGCAGCCGCTTTGGCCAGGCGCATGACGCAATCGTGATCGACGGGCGCGATGCGCTGGTGATGAAGGGCGGGAAGACGCCGCTGACCTGCAAGCGTTAAATCAGTTTACCGCACTGCAGCAAACATTGCGCCGGCTTTGGGTCGCGCCCTAATCGATTGAAGCAAAGACCCGCCCTTTTGTCAGACTAAATTACGTTTTCGAAACGGTTTTCTGGCTTTGACGCGGTGCAAAAAGAGCATTAGAAACCGGCTGTCCGAAGTCGCAACCGGAAGCGGTAACGCCGCATTTCCACCTGGGGCTCCAGAGACGCCGAACTGGGGGAGCCATGAGCAAATCACCAGCCACCCGCGAATTTGCCAGACGTGAACGGCCGCTTTCGCCGCATTTGACCGTCTATCGGCCGCCGATCACGATGACGATGTCGATCATACATCGCATCACCGGCGGGGCGCTCTATTTCGGCACGCTGCTGGTCGCCCTGTGGCTGATGGCGGCGGCGAGCTCGCAATCCACGTTCGATGCCGTCAACTGGGCCTTCGGCTCGTGGCTGGGGCGGCTGGTGCTGTTCGGCTATACCTGGGCGCTGATACACCACATGCTGGGCGGCGTGCGCCATCTGATCTGGGATACCGGGGCAGCTCTTGAAAAGGGCACGGCCTCCAGGATCGCCTGGGCGACGCTGGCCGGCTCGATCGTGCTGACGCTGCTGATCTGGATCGCCGGCTATCTGGCGCGGGGAGCTTGATCGTGAGCCACCGCAACACCGACATGCGCACGCCGCTGGCGAAGGTCCGCGGCCTCGGCTCCGCCCGCGAGGGCACGGAGCATTTCTGGCGCCAGCGCCTGACGGCGATCGCCAACATCCCGCTGATCCTGTTCTTCGTCGGGTTCCTGATCGCGTTGAACGGCGCCGGCTATGGCGAAGTGCGCGCCGCACTTGCCAACCCGTTCGTGGCGCTGGTGCTGGCCCTGGTGCTGTTGTCCGGGCTCTATCATATGCGGCTCGGCATGCAGGCGATCATCGAGGACTATGTCCATGGCGAAGGCATGCGGCTGGCGCTGCTCGCGCTCAACACATTCTTTCCAGTAGTGGTCGGCGTCGCCTCGATCTTCGCCCTGCTCAAACTGGCATTTGGAGGCTGACATTTTGGCCAAGGACGCGAAAAACGCCAACACGGCGTCCGCCTATACCTATGTCGACCACAAATTCGATGTGGTGGTCGTCGGCGCCGGCGGCGCCGGTCTGCGCGCCACGCTCGGCATGGCCGAACAGGGCCTGCGCACCGCCTGCATCACCAAGGTGTTCCCGACGCGGTCGCATACGGTCGCGGCGCAGGGCGGCATCGCCGCTTCGCTGTCCAATATGGGGCCTGACTCCTGGCAGTGGCACATGTACGACACCGTTAAAGGCTCGGACTGGCTCGGCGATGTCGACGCCATGGAATATCTGGTGCGCGAAGCGCCCGCCGCCGTCTACGAACTCGAGCATTACGGCGTGCCGTTCTCGCGCACCGAAGAGGGCAAGATCTACCAGCGGCCGTTCGGCGGCCACATGATGAATTTCGGTGACGGCCCGCCGGTGCAGCGCACCTGCGCCGCAGCCGACCGCACCGGCCACGCCATCCTGCACACGCTCTACGGCCAGTCGCTGAAGAACAATGCGCAGTTCTTCATCGAATATTTCGCGCTCGACCTGATCATGGAACCGGACGGCACCTGCACCGGCGTCGTCGCCTGGAACCTCGACGACGGCACCATCCACCGCTTTTCGGCAAAGATGGTGGTGCTGGCGACAGGCGGCTATGGCCGCGCCTATTTCTCGGCGACCTCGGCGCACACCTGCACCGGCGACGGCGGCGGCATGGCCGCACGCGCCGGGCTGCCGCTACAGGACATGGAGTTCGTGCAATTTCATCCGACAGGCATCTATGGCGCCGGCTGCCTGATCACCGAAGGCGCGCGCGGCGAGGGCGGCTATCTCGTCAACTCCGAGGGCGAGCGCTTCATGGAGCGCTACGCGCCGTCGGCCAAGGACCTGGCGTCACGCGACGTGGTTTCGCGCTGCATGACGCTGGAGATCCGCGAGGGGCGCGGCGTCGGCAAGAACAAGGACCATATTTTTCTCCACCTCGACCACCTCGATCCGGCCGTTTTGCACGAGAGACTCCCGGGCATTTCGGAATCGGCAAAAATCTTTGCCGGCGTCGACCTGACCAAGGAACCGATCCCGGTGCTGCCGACGGTCCACTACAATATGGGCGGCGTGCCGACCAACTACTGGGGCGAGGTGCTCAACCCCACTGCCCTGAACCCGGACCAGGTATCGCCAGGGCTGATGGCGGTCGGCGAGGCGGGCTGCGCCTCCGTCCATGGCGCCAACCGGCTGGGCTCGAACTCGCTGATCGACCTGGTGGTGTTCGGCCGCGCGGCGGCGATCCGGGCCGGCCAGGTGATCGACCGCAACGCCGCGATCCCGTCGCCCAACGAAGCCTCGGTCGAGAAGGTCATGGACCGCTTCGACCGGCTGCGTCACGCCAACGGCTCGACGCCGACGGCGGTCTTGCGCGAAAAGATGCAGAAGGCGATGCAGGACGACGCGGCGGTGTTCCGCACGCAGGAATCGCTGGAAAGCGGCTGCAAGCGCATCTCGCAGATCTGGGGCGAGCTCAAGGACGTAAAAGTGTTCGACCGCTCGATGATCTGGAACTCCGACCTGGTCGAGACGCTGGAGCTGGAAAACCTGATGGCCAACGCCATCACCACGGTCTATGGCGCCGAGGCGCGCAAGGAGAGCCGCGGCGCGCATGCGCGGGAAGATTTCTCGGCCCGCGATGATTTGGTCTGGCGCAAGCATACGCTGGCTCGGCTCAGCGAAGACGGCAAGGTGACGCTGAGCTACCGGCCGGTGCACACCGAGCCGCTGCTGGCGGAAAAGGACGGCGGCATCAACCTGGCCAAGATCGCGCCCAAGGCCAGGGTGTACTAGCGATGGCGTTTGCGGTTGCAGGGTATTCCGGGACGCCCCTTCCGGCCAAGCTCGGCCCGAAGGACTGGATGGCCGCCTTAATCGTGAAGGTCGCCTCCGATAGCGGGATCTGGTCCGGGCTGAAGCTCGTTATCCGAAAGGATCTGAGGTAATGGTCGAACTGACGCTTCCCAAGAACTCGAAGATCAACGTCGGAAAAACCTGGCCGAAGCCGGAGAATGCTACCAATCTGCGCGAGTACCGCATCTACCGCTGGTCGCCGGACGATGACGAGAACCCGCGCATGGACACTTATTTCGTCGACATGGACGATTGCGGGCCGATGGTGCTCGATGCGCTGCTCTGGATCAAGAATAAGATCGACCCGACGCTGACGCTGCGCCGCTCCTGCCGCGAGGGTATTTGCGGCTCCTGCGCCATGAATATTGACGGCTCCAACACGCTCGCCTGCACCAAGGGCTGCGACGACATTTCCGGCGCGATCAGGGTCTATCCGCTGCCGCATATGCCGGTGGTCAAGGATCTGGTGCCTGATCTCACCAATTTCTACGCCCAGCACGCTTCGATCGAACCGTGGCTCAAGACTGTGTCGCCCGAGCCGGCTAAAGAATGGCTGCAGAGCCATGAGGACCGCGAAAAGCTCGACGGGCTTTACGAGTGCATCCTTTGCGCCTGCTGCTCGACCTCTTGCCCGAGCTACTGGTGGAATGGCGACCGCTATCTCGGTCCGGCGACGCTCTTGCAGGCCTATCGCTGGCTGATCGATTCCCGCGATGAAGCCACGGGCGAACGGCTCGACAATCTCGAAGACCCGTTCCGCCTCTATCGCTGCCACACCATCATGAACTGCGCCCAGACCTGCCCCAAGGGGCTCAACCCGGCCAAGGCGATCGCCGAGATCAAGAAGATGATGGTGGAGAGAAGGGTCTGACCTCAGTGGGGTTACCACCGGGATAATCTCGTCTGTAGCGCTGTCCCGCCGGCCGCAAAAGGATAGCCGACCTATGACTGATTCTGAGCCGCCCGTCCTTTCTGCCGTCGAAGCGCGCGTGCTCGGCTGCCTCATCGAAAAGAAGGAACTGACGCCCGATATCTACCCGCTGACGCTCAATGCGGCACTTGCCGCCGCCAACCAGAAGACGGCGCGCGAGCCGGTGATGTCTGTCGAGCTGGTCGAGGTCAGGCGGGCGCTGGGTCAACTCGAACAGAAAGGTCTGGTCAGGCAGGTCTTTGCCTCGCGCGTCGAGCGCTACGAACATGTCGTCGCGCAGCGCTTTTCGCTGACTTCGGCGCAGATCGCGCTCATCGGCCTGCTGTTGCTGCGTGGTCCTCAGACTGCCCATGAATTGCTGGCGCGAGCTGAGCGCATGGCGCGGCTACCCTCCATCGACGAGCTTCGCAGCAATCTCGACCTGATGATCGGCCGCAAGCCACCGCTCGTTCAGCAGATCGATCGTGGACCCGGCCAGCGCGAGGACCGCTATGTGCATCTGCTCAGCGGGCCAGTGCAGATGCAGGTGATGGCAGCAGCGTCCCACCAATCACCTTCGCCGGCCTCGGATCTCGAAGCGCGCGTGCAAGCTCTCGAGGAAGAGATCGCGACGCTGCGCGCCCGGATCGACGCGCTGGCCGGCGAAAGACAGTAGCGAGCGGTCGCTCAGCCGAGCTTGGCGTCGAGCGACACCTTGATGGCGCCGAGAGCCTTCGAAACCGGGCATTCCGCCTTGGCTTTCTCGGCCAATTCCTTGAACTTTTCAGCATCGATGCCCGGCACCTTGCCGACCAGCGTGATCGCGCTGCCGGTGATGCCCGTTCCCGGGACCAGCGTCACCACGGCCTTGGCATCGAGTTCGGTGGCGGGCGTGCCGTTCTCGGCCAGGAAATGCGAAAGCTGCATGGCATAGCAGCCGGCATGCGCCGCGGCGATCAGTTCCTCCGGATTGGTGCCGGACCTGCCGCTTTCATCCTCGAAGCGCGCCTTGAACGAGTAGGGCGTGCCCTTGAGCGTCCCGCTCTGTGTGTCGAGTGTGCCCTTGCCCTCTTTCAGATTGCCTTGCCAGACGGCGTTTGCGGTGCGGTCCATGAAATTCTCCTTGATTGTCCGGATTGCGCCGGCCCGGCGCCGGGGTTCTTCACGACTATAGCGCGGGCGCGCGCGAAGACCACCGCGCTGTTTGCGCAGTCGCGCAAAATTAGCGGCGGCGGGCTGAATTTTTCTTAGAAAAAATTGCGCGTGCAAAAATGTCGACTCCCATCGGCCTCGACCGTCCTGCGGGCGGTCACGGATTTCGCGGCCGGATGGAGGTTCACATGGATGGGGTGTTCTTCGCACTGTGGAAAAGCTCGGGCCGCAAGCCCGAACGACGGGAGAACTACGGGCTGCATCCGCGGCCTTCCGGTTTAGGCCGGCTTCTGGTGGCGGTCGCCATCATCGGGGTCGCGGCAAGCGTTCTCGATCACATGGCGGCACGCAAAGGCGCAACTGACACCGTGGAGGCGGCATCCTATGGTTCCTCACGACAAGGGAGATAGACATGAAATATGTTTGCTTGGTCTACGGCGAGGAAAAAGACCTTCACGCCATGATCCCGGACAGGTTGGCGAAGCTTGACGTCGACTCGCTGGCCTATGACAGGTCATTGGATCAGCAAGGCAAGCTGATCATCGCGCAGGCGCTGCAATCGGTGAAGACGTCGAAGTCGGTGCGGCGGCGCAAGGGCAAGCGTCTAGTCACAGACGGCCCCTTCGCCGAAACCAAGGACAACTGCTCGGCTTCGTCATGATCGAGGCCGGGGATATCGACGAGGCGCTGGAGATCGCCGGCGGCATTCCGCTGGCCGAAATCGGCACGATCGAGGTCAGGGCGGTCTACCAGGTGCCGGGGTCCTGAAGAATATTCTGTTTGCGTCCGGCAGAACCAATTTCTTCGGCGGGCGCAACTTTTGCGTGTTGAAGCGAAGCAGCACTTCTCCTATCGTCGCTGCGGTTGGGGATCTCAGGCATGCACATACTGATTGCTGCAATTGGGCTGTTGGGAGCTGCGGCATTCTGGTGGTACCGGATGAAGGCTATGAACGATGCCGCGCGCGAGGTCGCGGACGTCGTCGGGCGTGTGCAAGGGAACATTCGCCGCAAGAGGCTGCGCAACCAGGCAGCCCTGTCGCCGCTGACGGCGATCGACGATCCGGTGGTGGCCGCCGCGACGCTGATTATCGCCATCGTCTCCGAGAACGGGCCTGTCCTGCCGCAGCGCGAAGCTGCCATTCGATCGGTGATTTCGGAGATTGCTGACGAGAAGAAGACCGACGAGGCTGTGGTCTATGCCAAATGGGCGGCGTCACAGATCGATGATGCCACGATCGTCATCGACAAGCTGGCGCCGTTTCTGCGCGAGCGCCTGGATGTGACCGAGCGAAACGATTTTCTGCAGATGGTGAACCGCGCAGCCCAGGCTGGTGAGCCACCCCTTGAGATATCCGACCAGCGGATACTGCGGCTGCGCCAGAAGCTGGGCTTCGAGGTCAACTAAGTTCCCTGACACGGAAGGATCGCTTCGTCATCCTGGGGCGGAGCAAGGAGCGAAGCGACGCCGCGCAGACCCCGGGATCCATGCCGTGACCTTAAGGCGTCGCGACGGTGCAGAATTCTGCTCCGCTGTATTCTCCGGCTGAGGTCACGGCATGGATCCTTGGGTCGTCGCTCCGCTTCGCGTCACTCCGCCCAAGGATGACGAAGTGGGGCGTGGCCGCTGAGCCGCTCAGATCGCCTCGCCCTTGAGCAGTTTCGGTGTGTCACCGGACAGTCCGGACGCCTGGCGGATGAAGAAGTCCTTCAGCCGCGGCATGCGTTCGACTAGGCCGAGGCCGACGTCGCGAACAGCGCGCAACGGGCCGATGTCGTTGGAAAACAGCCGGTTCAGGACATCGGTGGTGATGCCCATCTGCAGCGTGTCGAAGCGCCGCCACTGCTGGTAGCGTTCGAGCACGTCGAGCGCGCCGATATCCTGGCCGAGCCGGTCGGCCTCGACCACCACTTCGGCCAATGCCGCCACATCCTTGAAGCCGAGATTGAGGCCCTGGCCGGCGATCGGATGGATGCCGTGGGCGGCGTCGCCGGCGAGCGCGATACGCGGCGCGACGAAGGCGCGGGCAAGCGTCAGGCCGAGCGGCCAGGCACGTGGCCTGTCGGCGGCGCGGATCTCTCCGAGTTTCAGCCCAAACCGCTGTTCCAGCTCATGCTCGAAGACGAGGTCGTCGCCGTCGACCAGTTTTTCGGCATCTTGAGAGCGCTCGACCCAGACGATCGACGAGCGGTTGGTCCCGTCCTTGTCCGGCTTGAGCGGCAGCGTGGCGAAGGGGCCGGCCGGCAGAAAATGCTCTTCGGCGCGGCCATTGTGCGGCCGTTCATGCGCGACGGTGCAGACGATACCGGACTGACCATACTCCCATTTCACCGTCTTGATGCCAGCCATGTCGCGCAGCTTCGAATTGACGCCGTCGGCGGCGACCAGCAGCCGCGCCTTCAGCGTAGCGCCGTCGGCCAGATGCACGGTGATGCCGGCGCCGTTCACGTCGAAGGCACCGACGGCGACGCCTTCGATGATGTCGATGCCAAGTTCTTCAGCGCGTCGGCGCAAGGCACCGTTCAAATCCCTGTTGGCAACCATATGCGCGAAGGCTTCGCCGGGTGCGACTTCGCCGTCGAAGGTGAGAAACACCGGGCGCACCGGATCGGACGTACGCGAATCGGTGACGACCATTTCGGTTATCGCCTGCGCCTCGGGCGCGATTTCGGCCCAGACGCCGAGCTGGTCGAGCATGCGGCAAGCGGCAGCGGCAATGGCCGAGGCGCGGCCGTCCTTTTGCCAGACGCCGGCGGGCGCGGCGTCGACGACAGCGACCGCCAGGCTTGGGCGCGCCTGTTTCAGCGATACGGCGGCGGCAAGGCCGACATAGCCGGCGCCGGCGACCAGAATGTCGAGTGCGGTTCGGTTTTTTGCATCCTCCTTGCGGTCCACCATGGCAAATTCCTTTCCGGCCAAATTCCCTTCCGGCCTTGACTGCCCGTCATTCCTGTCGGAAACCGCCATAACACTTCTGCGGCTAGGCGAAGTTCGAAATCAAAACGACAGGGCGCGAAAACATGACAGCGGCCATGGACGAGCTTCTCAGCATTCTCGACCTCGAGCAGCTGGAACACAACCTGTACCGTGGTCGCAGTCCCAAACTCGACTGGCAACGTATCTTCGGCGGCCAGACCATCGCCCAGGCGCTGGTCGCCGCCCAGCGAACGGTGGAGCCCGAACGCCATGTGCATTCGCTGCATGGCTATTTCATGCGGCCCGGCGACACCAAGGTGCCGATCATCTACCAGGTCGACCGCATCCGCGACGGCGGCTCCTTCACCACGCGCCGTGTCGTGGCGGTCCAGCACGGCCATGCGATCTTTTCGCTGGAAGCCTCGTTCCAGCAGGACGAAGTCGGGCTCGAACATCAGGTGCCGATGCCGCAGGACGTGCCGGCGCCCGACACATTGCTGTCGCAGCGCGAATTGATCGGCAAGTTCGGCGAGGCCGTGCCCGACGGCATCAGACGCTACTGGGAACGCGACCGGCCGATCGAGATGAAACCGGTGATGCTGGAGCACTACACCAGCCGGGAAAAGCTGGAGCCGAAGCAGAACATCTGGATCCGCACAACCGGCCCGGTTCCGGCCGATCGCGCCACGCAGGCGGCGGTGCTTGCCTATCTTTCCGATATGACGCTGCTCGACACCTCGACCTTTGCGCACGGCCGCGCCATTTTCGATAGCGATATCCAGGCGGCGAGCCTCGATCACGCCATGTGGTTCCACCGCAGCCATCCGCTCGACGACTGGATGCTCTACACGCAGGATAGCCCGTCGACGCAAGGGTCGCGGGGGTTCACCCGCGGGTCACTGTTTGCCCGCGACGGGACATTGATCGCCTCCGTTGCCCAGGAAGGGCTGATCCGGCTGAAGCGGCCGCCTGCCGAATAGGCATTTTTTAAAAATTGCCTATTTTTTGATCAGGTGCACTGCCGCGACTATGAACAGTCAGCCGACAAACCTTCCTCAGTTCCTTATTTAACAACAGGTTAACCCCCTGCTTCGGCAACTGGCACGGAGCTTGAATCCTAGCGGGGACTCTCCGGCTCTTTTGGGGATCGGCGAAGTCGTACAAACGCGGGGACCCGCAACAGCAAAGGGTGAAACCTTATGAAAATCGTGATGGCAATCATCAAGCCGTTCAAGCTCGACGAGGTGCGCGAAGCGCTCACCGCAGTCGGCATCCAGGGCCTGACCGTCACCGAAGTCAAAGGCTACGGGCGTCAGAAGGGGCATACGGAAATCTATCGCGGGGCGGAATACGCGGTCAGCTTCCTGCCGAAGATCAAGATCGAAGTCGCGGTCGGCCTGGACATGGTCGACAAGGCCGTCGAAGCCATCACTGCGGCGGCCAAGACCGGTCAGATCGGCGACGGCAAGATCTTCGTTTTCGGCATCGACCAGGCGGTGCGCATCCGCACCGGCGAAACAGACACCGACGCGCTTTGAGCTGCGGACACGTATTCCAATGGAGAGTTCAATGAATATTCCTTCTACTTTGAAGTCCGTGGCGCGCACCGCGCTGCTGGGCGCGTTCACGCTCGGAGCCTTGGGCACGATTGCCGCTTTCGCACAGGAAGCTGCGCCGGCCGCCGAAGCGGCAGCGCCAGCGGCGCCGGCCTTTACCGTCGACAAGGGCGATACGACGTGGATGATGATCTCCACCATACTGGTGCTGTTGATGACCATTCCCGGCCTTGCCCTTTTCTACGGCGGCCTGGTTCGTGCCAAGAATATGCTGTCGGTGCTGATGCAGGTCTTCACCATCACCAGCGTGGTCATGATCGTCTGGGTTTTCTACGGCTACAGCCTTGCCTTCACCCCCGGCAATGCGTTCATCGGCGGCCTTTCCAAGATGTTTCTCGCCGGCGTCGACGTGACGACTGTGTCAGAGACCTTCACCAAGGGCGTCGCCATCCCCGAACTGGTGTTCGTCATCTTCCAGATGAGTTTCGCCTGCATCACGCCTGCCCTGATCGTCGGCGCTTTCGCCGAACGCATCAAGTTCTCCGCCGTGATCCTTTTCACCATCCTCTGGGTCACATTCGTCTACTTCCCGATCGCGCATATGGTCTGGTTCTGGGGTGGCCCGAGCGCTTATAGCGATCCGTCAGGGCTCATCTTCAGCTTCGGTGCCATCGACTTCGCCGGCGGCACCGTCGTCCACATCAATGCGGGCATCGCGGGCCTCGTCGGCGCGCTGATGGTCGGCAAGCGCATCGGCTACAACAAGGACATCATGGCGCCGCACTCGATGACGCTGACAATGGTCGGCGCTTCGCTGCTGTGGGTCGGCTGGTTCGGCTTCAACGCTGGTTCGAACCTCGAAGCCAACGCCTATGCGGTGCTGGCGATGGTCAACACCTTCGTCGCCACAGCGGCGGCGGCCGTGACCTGGATCGTGCTTGAAACGCTGCTGCGCGGCAAAGCGTCCATGCTCGGCGCGGTTTCGGGCGCTGTTACCGGCCTTGTCGCCGTGACGCCAGCCGCCGGCTTTGCCGGACCGATGGGCGCCATCGTGCTCGGCATCGTCGCCACCTGCGTCTGCTACTTCTTCGTCTCGGTGGTGAAGAACAAGTTCGGCTACGACGACAGCCTCGATGTCTTTGGCATCCACTGCATCGGCGGCATCATCGGCGCGCTCGGCACCGGCATCCTGGTCAATCCCGCTCTCGGCGGCGCTGGCATCGTCGACTATTCGACAGCCGACTTCGCCGCCGGCTATGCCGGCACGGCCACCCAGTTGTGGTCGCAGTTCAAGGGTGTCCTGGTGACCGTCCTGTGGTCGGGTATCGGCAGCGCCATCCTCTACAAGATCGTCGATATGATCGTAGGCCTGCGTCCGACTGCCGATGCAGAGCGTGAGGGGCTCGACCTCACCTCGCATGGCGAAGCGGCCTATCACCCGTAAGCTTTGTCGGGGCGGCCAAGGCCGCCCCTGCATCCTCCCATCCCGTCGTGACCCCCGAGAAAAGGCTCACGCATTGAGGCCCGGAACGCTCCGGGCCTCTTTTTGTGTGGAAATGACTGTGCCGGATACCTGCCGCAAGATACTTCCTCCAACCGCTTATAGTTAATGCGGCCTTAACCTTCCCGCCGATAGTCTGGTGCCCGAATCCGCCGAGTTGCGCGCACGCGCCCGGCCGGGCAATGACAGACGGGGAAGAGCATGCGTTCAGGGGCTTCAGCACCGCTCGCGCTGGCCGATACGGGGCAGGGCATCCGGGCATTCGCGCGGCGGCAGGTCGGCCGGCTGGTCGGCGCCGGCCTGTTTGCGCTGGTCGCCTTCGGTGTCGCCAGCCTCGCCACCTGGAACGTCGCCGACCCAAGCTTCTCCCACGCCACCGGCAATATCGTCACCAACGCCATGGGCTATGTAGGCGCTGTCTTCTCCGACCTAGCCATGCAGTTCTTCGGCCTCGCGGCTGTCGCGGCCCTGGTGCCGGCGGTGGTCTGGGGATTCCTGCTGTTTTCGGCGCGCGGCGTCGACAGGCTGCCGAAGCGCGGGCTCGCCTGGTTCGGCTACGCGGTGCTTGCCGCGGCCATGGCCGGCTGCGTGGTACCGCCAAAGACCTGGCCGCTGCCGACCGGTCTCGGCGGCGTGTTCGGCGACATGGTGCTCAACATTCCCGGTTTCTTCGTCGGCGGCTATCCGACCGGTCTTATCGCCAGCGTGCTCGCCGTGCTTCTGGCGGCGCCGGCACTGTGGCTGTTTGCCTATGGCTCGGCGCTGATTGCACGCAAGAACGGTTTCGCCGTCCTCGAGCAACCGGCCGCACCTGATCCGAGGGATCAGGACGACCTGCTTTTCGACAATGACGAGGACGAGGGCGACGAGGGCATTCTGGCGCTTGGCGCAATCGCCCATTGGTGGCTGTCGCTGCGCGCCTATCTGCGCCGTCGCGCCGCTCGCCGCCGGGAGCGCGACGATTTCGAACCCGAAATGGAATCGCGCGCCAGCGCCTGGCGCCGCGCTGCCGAGAGGGTCGAATCGGCCGAGTTCGCCGAAGCGCGGATGAGCCCGGATGGCCGCGCCCGCGTCGAGCCGGAATTCTTCGCCGCGCTGGTCAACGACCGCAGTGCCTCGCTCGATCCCGAGGATGCCGATGTCTTCGACGATGACGATGACATGGATTTTGCGCCGGAGCCGGCAGGCCAGCGGCGCGCCGCGCCCAATGCGAAGGTGCAGAATTTCCGCTCCGATGCGGCCACACGCGTCGAGGCGCCGGCGCCCCGGCCTGTCCCGGGGGCTCGCGTCCAGCGCGAAGCGCAGACGTCGCTGATCGGCTCCGAAACATTCGAAATGCCGTCGCTGCATTTCCTGTCCGAGCCGAAGAACGTCGTGCGCGACGCCAGCCTGTCCAAGGACGCGCTGGAGCAGAATGCCCGCCTGCTCGAGGGCGTGCTGGAGGATTTCGGCGTCAAGGGCGAGATTATCCATGTCCGGCCCGGCCCGGTCGTCACGCTCTATGAGCTGGAGCCGGCGCCCGGCATCAAATCGTCGCGGGTCATCGGCCTGTCGGACGACATCGCCCGCTCGATGAGCGCGATCGCCTGCCGCGTCGCGGTGGTGCCCGGCCGCAACGCCATCGGCATCGAGCTGCCGAACGCCAAGCGCGAGACCGTCTATCTCAGGGAGATCATGGCCAGCCGCGATTTCGAGACCACCAAGGCCAAGCTGGCGCTGGCGCTAGGCAAGACCATCAATGGCGAGGCGGTCATCGTCGACATCGCCAAGATGCCGCACGTCCTGGTCGCCGGCACCACCGGCTCGGGCAAGTCAGTCGCCATCAACACCATGATCCTGTCGCTGCTCTACCGGCTGACGCCGCAGGACTGCCGGCTGATCATGATCGACCCGAAAATGCTGGAACTCTCGGTCTATGATGGCATCCCGCATCTGTTGACGCCCGTCGTCACCGACCCGAAGAAGGCAGTGGTGGCGCTGAAATGGACGGTGCGCGAAATGGAAGATCGCTACCGCAAGATGTCGAAGGTCGGCGTCCGCAACATCGACGGGTTCAACGCGCGCGTCAGCCAAGCGGAGAAGAAAGGCGAGAAGATCTCGCGCACTGTGCAGACTGGTTTCGACCGCCAGACCGGCGAAGCGATCTACGAGACGGAAAACCTCGATCTCGAACCGATGCCCTACATCGTCGTCATCATCGACGAGATGGCCGACCTGATGATGGTCGCCGGCAAGGATATCGAAGGCGCGGTGCAGCGCCTGGCGCAGATGGCGCGCGCCGCCGGCATCCACGTCATCATGGCGACGCAGCGGCCGTCGGTCGACGTCATCACCGGCACGATCAAGGCCAACTTCCCGACCCGTATTTCCTTCCAGGTGACGTCGAAGATCGACAGCCGCACCATCCTGGGCGAGCAGGGCGCCGAGCAACTGCTCGGCATGGGCGATATGCTCTACATGGCCGGCGGCGGCCGTATCCAGCGCGTGCACGGTCCCTTCGTTTCCGATGACGAGGTCGAGAAGATCGTCGCGCATCTGAAGCTGCAGGGCGTGCCGGAATATCTCGACGCCATCACCGAAGATGAAGGCGAGGACGATGACGAGCCGTCGGGCAAGGGCGGCTCCGGC
This sequence comes from Mesorhizobium sp. WSM4823, assembly GCF_055811195.1. Taxonomy (NCBI): domain Bacteria; kingdom Pseudomonadati; phylum Pseudomonadota; class Alphaproteobacteria; order Hyphomicrobiales; family Phyllobacteriaceae; genus Mesorhizobium; species Mesorhizobium sp. WSM4823. The sequence continues at coordinate 620,494 of NZ_JBVVQL010000003.1, read as the reverse complement.
GCTGGCGGCGGCAATTTCGAGGATTCCGACGATCCCTACGACCAGGCTGTTGCGGTGGTGCTGCGCGATGGCAAGGCCTCGACCAGCTACATCCAGCGACGGCTCGGCATCGGCTACAACCGCGCCGCCTCGATCATCGAGAAGATGGAGAAGGAAGGCATTGTCGGCCCGGCCAACCACGCCGGAAAACGCGAGATTCTGGTGCCGACGGAGGACGACAAGTTCTGACCTAAGCGGCAACAACCGCTGGGATTTGTCCGGGCTGCAACGCTGACGACGGCAACTTTGAACCTTTTGGCGCGTTGCAACGACCAAGCGCCGTCCGGCCCGCCAAACTTAAGCCCAACTGGGGGGCCAAACACTGCGACAACAGATAAACCAGACGAGAGTAACCGGCATGAAAAACTCTTCTTTCGCCACGATCAGCGATTTTGCCCCGACCCGCCGCCAGTTGCTTGGCCTCGGCCTGGTCCTGGCAGGTGCTGCAGCCATCAATGTCGTGCCCGGAGTCCAGTTGCTGGCGTCGGCGCAAGCGGCGGTGCCACCAACCGCGCAGAAGATCGCCGACCATTTTTCCTCGGTCAAATCGATGACCGGCGAGTTCGTGCAGTTCGGACCCAAGGGTGAGCAGACTGGCGGCAAGTTCTTTCTGGAACGGCCGGGCAAGATCCGCTTCAACTATGACGGGACGTCGAATTTCAGGGTGATTTCCGACGGCAGGTCGGTGGTCATCCTCAACAAGCGGCTGAAAACGTCCGATCTCTACCCGTTGTCGAAGACGCCGCTCAAGCTGCTACTCGACGACAAGATCGACCTCTCCGGCGGCCGTGTCAAAAGCGTCAAGGAAGAGAACGACCTCACCACCATCCAGCTCGCCGACAAATCGGTGTTCGGCAGTTCGAAGATCACCATGATGTTCGATCCGAAATCCTATGAATTGCGCCAGTGGACGATCACCGACGCGCAGGGCAAGGACACGACGGTGATGATCTTCAACGTCAAGGAAGGCGTGAACTTCGATCCCGACACTTTTGCCATCGACTATACGGCCAACCGGGAACTCAACACCAAGTCGCGGTAGGGTTCACTGTTATTCAGGTGATGCCGGCCTGCGAATGGCCGAGGCGCCGAGGCTGCAGCCAGCTTCTTTCTCCCGTTCACGGGAAGAAATGCCCGGCAGAGCAATGAGGGCGGCGCGAGGGTCAACGATTGCGCCCGGCTTGTCTTTGCGGCGTATGGCTGGCAGTAGTTTCCGGAACTGCCTCACCAAAAAGGCACCAGCCCGTCGGAGCTATCCCGGTTCCTGCGGTCCCGTGCTGTCCCGGACCTCTCGCGTGCCCTTTTCCGTCGCCACCTGGAACATCAATTCCGTTCGCCTGCGCATGCCGATCGTCGAACGCCTGCTTGTCGAACAGGCACCGGACGTGCTCTGCCTGCAGGAAACCAAAGTTCCCGACGAATTGTTTCCCGAGAAGGCCTTCCGCAATCTCGGCTACGAGCACATCGCCTTCCATGGCCAGAAGGGCTATCACGGCGTGGCGACGGTGGCGCGCCGGCCGATCGAGATCGTCGAAAAGCGCCGTTTCTGCGAGATCGAAGACAGCCGGCATCTGTCGGTCACCGTGCGGGCCGGTGGCAAGGCGATCCTGCTGCACAATTTCTACGTGCCGGCCGGCGGCGATGAGCCCGCCCCGGAGATCAACCGCAAGTTTAGGCACAAGCTGGATTTCGTCGCCGAAATGAACGCCATCCGCGCCGAGCACGACGACGTGTCCGGCTCGATCCTGGTCGGCGACCTCAACATCGCGCCATTGGAGCACGATGTCTGGTCGCACAAACAGCTCTTGAAGGTGGTTAGCCATACGCCGATCGAGACCGAAAGTTTCGAGGCGATGCGGCTCGCCGGCAGCTGGGTCGACCTGATGCGGCTCAACGTGCCTTATGAGCAGAAGCTCTACACCTGGTGGAGCTATCGCGCTCAGGATTGGGAGGCGTCGGATCGCGGCCGGCGGCTCGACCATGTCTGGTCGTCGCCGAACCTGGTGCCGAGCTTTGCCGGCTACGAGATCCTGCGGCTGGCGCGCGGCTGGGAACGGCCGTCGGACCATGTGCCGGTGATCGCCCGGTTCGATTTAGAGTAGTGCGGACTGCCGCCTATAGCGCGTCCCCCTCTGTCCCACCGGCGTTTTAGAAGTTTCCGTACCACCTTTGCCCGCTCAGCTCTCGAAACGCGACGCCAACGCCTCGATGCTACGGATCATTGCCTGAAAATCCTCGGAGATACGCTGGTGCAGATGGACCGCGATGTCGGGGTACTCCTCCAGGATGCGGCGGAACATCTTGCGGCTGAGCCGCAGCACTTCCGAATCGATCTCGGCGGATGCGCTGGTCAGCCGGTTGGTATCGGCGATCAGCGCCAGTTCGCTCAACATGGTACCGGGGCTGGCCGTGCCTATCGGGACGCGCTGGCCATTGTGCTCGCGATACAGCACGATACGTCCGCTGACCACGATATAGGCGCAATCGGCCTCGTCGTCCTCGCGGTAAAGCTTGTGGTCGGCCTGCAGCTTGGTGGTTTCTGCGCCAAAGGCGAGCAGACGCAACTGTTCCTCCGTGAAGTCCTCGAAGAGCCTCACGGCGGACAGGATGCGGATGTCGTCATCCAACGCCATCTAGCTATGTCCCCGAACGATCAGTCCAGTCCCTCTCCCTTAGAGCGCCGCGCATCCTCTTGGACGCGCAAAGGACGCTCTGACACTTGAATCTGCGCATCGTGCTTTCCAAAAATCGATTCCGATTTTTGGGCCGATGTGTCAGCGCGTTCGATCCAGAACCGCCTCCAGCCTCAGGACCGTACCCGAAAAGCGCCCCTCTCCCGACCGCTCAATAGATGATGAAATGTTTAAGGAACCAGCTTGTAGCCGCCGCTTTCTGTCACAAGAATTTCTGCATTGGAAGGATCACGCTCGATCTTCTGGCGCAGCCGATAGACATGGGTTTCCAGCGTGTGCGTGGTGACGCCGGAATTGTAGCCCCAGACTTCCTCGAGCAGCACGTCGCGCGTCACCACCTTCTGGTCGGCGCGATAGAGATATTTGATGATCGAGGCTTCCTTCTCGGTCAGCCGCACCTTGGCGCCGCGTTGGTCGATCAGAAGCTTCTGGCTGGGCTTGAAAGTGTAGGGGCCGACCGAGAAGGTGGCGTCTTCGCTCTGCTCATGCTGGCGAAGCTGCGCACGGATACGGGCCAAAAGAACCGCGAAGCGGAACGGCTTGGTCACATAGTCGTTGGCGCCGGCCTCGAGACCGAGAATCGTGTCGGAATCGGTGTCGTGTCCAGTCAGCATGATGATGGGCGACTTATAGCCGCCCTTGCGCAATATCTTCACCGCCTCCCGGCCATCCATATCGGGCAGGCCGACATCCATGATGAGCAGATCGATGAGTCCGCCGCGGGCCGTGGCGACGCCTTTGGCGGCGTTCGATTCCTGCAGGACGTCGAATTCCTCGTAAAGGGATAATTGCTCAACGAGCGTGCCGCGCAGGTCGTCATCGTCATCGACGATCAGAATGGTGCGTGAAGTCATGGATCAATCCGTTGTTTTGAAAAGAAAATTCAGTTGACCGCTGCCTGTTTATGCGGAAGCTGACCGGCGCAACAGCCGATCACAATGATTTGTTCCGTGACACGATCATACAAGAAAAAACGCGTGTGCAATGAGGCGAGCGCATTTTTGCCAAAAGGGCTTCGTGTTCTCACCGTGCGCGCCAGGCCAGGCCACCCCAGCCAGGGGCTTCTGCAGGTTGGAAAACTGGTGTTTTCATGTGCGCTGGGACGCGGCGGCATATCTGCCGGCAAGCGCGAAGGCGACGGCGCCACGCCGCTTGGTTCGATGCGGATCCTGTTGGGATATTTCCGTAACGATCATTTTTCCGAGGGCCGCAAAACCCGGCTGGCGATGGCGCCGATCGGTCCCGATCTCGGCTGGTGCGAGGTGCCTGATGACCGCAACTACAACCGCCCGGTCAAGATTCCCTACGGCGCCAGCCACGAGCGGATGCGGCGCGACGACCGGCTGTATGACGCCTGCCTGGTGCTCGACTGGAACATTGCGCCGCGTCGCCGCGGGCGCGGCAGCGCCATCTTCTTTCATCTGGCGCGTCCCGGCTTCACGCCGACGCAAGGCTGCGTCGCGGTGACGGCGCGCACCATGGCGCGATTGCTGCCGCTGCTGTCGGACCGTACGGTGGTGAAGGTAGTGAGGTAGGGAAAGGCAGTAGGCAGTAGGGAAAAGCAGTATTCTCTCTTTCCCACTGCCTATTCCCTACGGCCTACTGCCTTTCTAGTGCCTCGGCTTCTGCCAGCCGATGTCGAGCAGGCCGAGCCGGCCTAGTTCCTGGTCCATGGCGCGGGCGACATTCTTCCGCTCCGCGCCGATGTCGCGCAGTTGGCGGTCCGAGAGGTCCTCGACATTTTCACGCGGGAGGCTGGGCTCATGCGGGAGGTTGATCGCGATTCTCGCGTGGTGGAACCACTCAATTGCCGCGCGCAGCCAGATTGGTCTGGCAGCCGGAGACTTCAAAGCAATGTGTGACATGACGTGATCCGTTCCATCCGGACATCAAATCCGGTTTGATAGTTTCTCGATGGTCACATCATGCCGGATTGAAATCTAACAGGGAAACGAGTAGTTTTTTCCAGATCATCAAGTTAAATTTGTGGATCAAGGGCAATGATCCTGCCAAAAATCATTCCACTGTGATGGCGCGCCTGCTGCCTGGAACCCGTGCGCTGAGGACGCTGGAGGCGGCGGCCCGGCACCTCAATTTCACCCGCGCCGCCGACGAGCTCGGCTTGACGCCGGCGGCGGTCAGCCACCAGATCAAGGAAATCGAGGATCAGCTAGGCCTCGTGCTGTTCACGCGTACGAGCCGCACCATAAGGCTGACCGAGGCGGGTACGGTGCTGTTCGAGGCCTCGGCCGACGCGCTCGACCTGCTTGGCCGGGCGGTTTCGCGAGCGCACAAGATGACGCGCGGCACGGCTTTGCTGAAGATTACGCTCGACGCGCAGTTCGCGACAAAATGGCTGATGCGGCGCATCGACGATTTTCGCAAGCATCAGCCTGAGATCGACCTGCGCTTCGACATCTCCTATGAAGTGCGCGACTTCGATCTTGACGACGTCGATGTCGGTATCCGCTTCGGCACCGGGAAATATCAGGGGCTTTGCAGCCATCGCCTGTTCGACAACATGATCATTCCCGTGTGCAGTCCGGCGCTGCTCAGGGCGGGACCGCCGCTGAAGGAGCCGCGCGATCTCTTCCATCACACGCTCGCGCATATCGCGTGGTCGCGCCAGGGTGTGACCTGGCCGAACTGGCGCATGTGGATGGCGGCCGCGGGTGTCGACGATTTCGATGATAGCCGGACCATTGTCTTCGGCAGCTCATCGGATGCGGTGCAGGCCGCGCTCGACGGCAATGCAGTGGCGCTCGCCGAATTCGCCATGGTGGCGAACGATCTTTCCGAAGGCCGCCTGGTGCGGCCATTCGCGCTGGGCATCAAGGTTGCGCCCGACTTCGCCTATCACCTGGTCTATCCGCGGGGCTCTGCTGATGACGCCAGGATCGTAGCGTTCAGGGATTGGCTCCTAAACGAAGTCCACAAGCCGCAGCCAGATCCGACACGCCAAAGTTGGGACGAGCTTTAGAGCCTGTTCCATCCCGATAGAATCGGGATGGGGCTCTAACTTATTGTTTGACCGTGATCTTTTCCGAAAACCGGTATCCACTTTTCGGGATGATGGTCTAGTGTCGCCCCATTTTCTGAGCGGCAACGCTCAACCAGCGACTTCCGGCACGCCGAACCAGCCGATCACCGCGCCGATGAGCAGCAGCACGCCCAACCAGTGGCCGGCGTCGATGAGGGTCAAATCCCAGCCGAAGCCTTCGTAGCGATGGTTGACGGAGAGCGTCGTGGCAACGAAACCAAGCCACAGCACGAAGCCGAAGATCAGCCCGGCGACAAGGCTCGGCTCGCCGCCGGTCATCGCGCCGATGACCAGGGACATGACGAACGCCATGACAATTTCCGCGGCGAAGCTGATAACGAAGGGCAGCGGCGATTTACTCATGGTCGCCGGATCAAGCTTGGCGGCTTTGAGCCAGGGCTTGCTCAAGCCCATGTACCAGGCGGCACCGAACAACCACGCCACCACGGCGGCGACGATAACCGCCAGCCAGTTTACTGCTGAAAAATCCATGATTTCCCCCTCCCGGAAGCATGCCCCCCAAAAGCCTGCCCTCGGGCCTGACCCGAGGTGTCCGGCGGTTTTGGGACGACGACATTCTCAAATCGATGCGCGATGGAACGCCTGTTCGGCGCTGGCGTCAAGCAAGGCGCCAGACGGTGGTGCGCTTGACCTCGGCGTCCTCCAATGCCCGCGTCACTGCCACCTCGTAGACGGCGAGCGGCTCCAACCCCGTCTTCGGCAAATAGGCGCGGCCGGGATCGCCAAGGAGGATGTCGGCGCCGCGCGCTTTCAGCATCGCGAACCACGGGACCAGACGGTCGGCGAACGGCTTGTCGTAAAAGACGTCGCCGGCCAGAACCACATCCCAGCCGCCATCGGTCCCGATACAGTCCGTGCCGAGGAATTTTATCCCGACGCCGTTGGCCTCGGCATTGAGGCGGATCGCGGTCGCGCAGAACGGGTCGATGTCGGCGGCGATCGCCTCCGCCGCACCGGCCTGCATGCCAGCGATGGCGACAAGGCCGGAGCCGGAAGCGAAATCGAGCACGCGCTTGCCGCGCACTATATCGGGATTGTCGATGATGTAGCGGGCAAGGCCCTGGCCGCCAGCCCAGGCGAAGGCCCAGAAGGGCGGTGGCAGGCCGATTTCGGTCAGCTCATCCTCAGTGCGCTGCCACAGATCATGCGCTTCGTCGGCCAGATGCAGCAGGATCTCCGGCACATGCGGCGGCGCCATCAGCGCCGTGTTGTCGAGGATGAAGTTTTTCGCACTGTTTGGCGTCAGTGCCGTCACGGAGCCGGCGTCAGGTCGCCCATGCGGCAGACCTCTTTCCATTCGGCCGGCGTCACCGGCTGCACGGAAAGCCGTCCGAGCCGGACCAGTGCCATCTCGGCAAGCTTGGGATTGGCCTTGACCTGTTCCAGCGTCACCGGCTTCGGCATATCCTTGACGGCACGGATATCAACGCATTCCCAACGCGGATCGTCGGTAGTGCTGTCCTGATGGGCCAGCCCGCAGACCTCGGCGATGCCGACCACGTCGAGCCCGTCGTTGGAATGGTAGAAGAAGCCGAGATCGCCGATCTGCATCGCTTTCATGTTGTTGCGCGCCGCATAGTTGCGCACGCCGTCCCATTGCGTGCCGGCCTTGCCCTTCGCCTTCAACGCCTCGAAGGAGAAGACCGAAGGCTCGGATTTGAAAAGCCAGTAGTTCATTTTTTCCTCCGCGCGTTTAGCTGGCCGCCGGCTTGTTGAAGGTCCAGTTCCATTGCCGGATTTCGACGCTCTCGAACAGCCCGGCTTTGGCGTAGGGGTCTGCCGCCGACAGGGCTTGTGCCGCGGCCAGATCGGGCGCCTCGACGACGACGAGGCTGCCGTTCGGCTTGCCGTCGGTATCGAGGAACGGACCGGCGAAGGCCAGCTTGTTCTCGCCGTTCAATCCTTCCAAAAAGGCAATATGCTCGGGCCGCGTATCGAGCCGCACCTGTAGGTTTCCAGGCTTGTCCTTGCAAATCCACGCAAACAGCATTTTTCGAGCTCCGAATCGTTCGAGATTATATGTCGGTTTCGGTCTTCAGCGGTCGTGTCATCAGCGCCGACACAGCCTGATGGATGGTGATCGTGCCGTCCAGTATGGCTGATACAGCGGTGATGATCGGCGTGTCGATGCCGCGCTCGATGGCGATACGGGCGGCGATCGCCGCCGTCGGCACGCCTTCGGCCAGCGGCAGGCCGGCAAGCGGCTTGCTTTGGCCCAAGGCCATCCCGTAGGCGAAGTTGCGCGACTGCGTGGACGAGCAGGTGAGCAAGAGGTCGCCGAGACCGGAAAGCCCCATCAGCGTTTCCGGTTTGGCGCCGAAGGCAGCGCCAATGCGGCGCAATTCGACGAAGCCGCGCGTCACCATGGCGGCCTGGGCGCTGGCGCCGAGCCCGGCGCCGGTGACGGCACCTGCGGCAATGGCAAAGACGTTCTTCAGCGCCCCGCCGATCTCGACGCCGATCAGGTCGTCGCTCGAATAGCAGCGCAAATTCTCGGCCGAAAAGCGGGCGGCAAGGTCGGCGGCCAGATCCGCGTCGTGCGCGGCGACGACTACGGCGGTTGGCAGGCCCCTGGCGACATCGGTGGCGAAGCTCGGACCGGACAGGGCGGCGACCGGATTGTTGGGCAGGATCTCCCTGGCGATTGCCGACAGCAATGCGCCAGTGTCGCGCTCGATGCCCTTGGCGCAGAGGACCAGCGGGACGTCTTTCGGCATATGGGTGTTCGCGGTCGCCAGCATAGCGCGCAGCGACTGCGCCGGCGCCACCGCCAGCACGCAGTCGGCGCCGTCGAGCGCGGCCTCGATGTCGCTCGTCGCCACGATGCCGGCCTGGAGCGCGATACCAGGCAGATAGCGCGAATTCTCGCCACGGTCGATCGCGGCGACGGTCTCCGGGTCGCGCGCATAGAGGCGGACGAAATGACCGGCTCGCAACATGGCCAGCGCCAGTGCCGTGCCCCAGGCACCCCCGCCGAGCACGGCAATGCGCCAGCCGCTTGGCGCCTTGTGCCCGCCGTTAGTCATGCCTTCGCCCCACGCCGGCCCGAGCCGACCATCGGGGCAGAGATGCTGTCCAGCGGCCAGCGCGAGCGCGGCACGAAATCGGCAGCGTTCTCACCTGATGTGCCGGCCCGCAGCCGCTCGATGCCGGCCCAGGCGATCATCGCCGCATTGTCGGTGCAAAGTTTGAGCGGCGGCGCGACGAAAGCAAAGCCGGCTTTCTCGCACAAGGCTTCCAGTGTCGTCTTGATCGTCCGGTTGGCAGCGACGCCGCCGGCAACAACCAGCGCAGGATTTTGCTTATCGGGAAAAGTTTCGCGAAAACGCGCCAGCGCTCTCGAAACGCGATCTTCCAGCGCATCCGCAACCGCCGCCTGGAACGAGGCGCAGATGTCGGCGACGTCCTGGTCACTCAACGGGGCGATGGCCGTTGCTGCCTGGCGCACGGCGGTCTTCAGCCCCGAAAAGGAAAAGTCGGGCTGCGCCGAGCCCTTCATCGGCCGCGGGAAGGGGAAGCGTGCGGCGTCGCCTGATGCCGCGGCTTTCTCGACATTCGGCCCGCCGGGATAGGGCAGTCCGAGCATTTTGGCGGTTTTGTCGAAAGCTTCGCCGAGCGCATCGTCGATGGTCGTCGCCCAGCGCTGGTAGTCGCCAACGCCACGCACGGCGACGATCTGCGTGTGGCCACCGGACACCAGCAGTAACAGGTAGGGAAAGTCGAGCCCGTCGGTCAGCCGCGCGGTCAGCGCATGGCCTTCGAGGTGATTGATGGCGATCAGCGGCTTGTTTGCTGCTGCGGCGATCGCCTTGGCGGTCATAAGCCCGACGATCAGCCCGCCGACGAGGCCGGGCCCGGCTGTCGCGGCAATCGCATCGATGTCGGCGAGATCGACGCCCGAATCGGCCAGCGCTGCTTCGATGATGCCGTCCAGCGCCTCGACATGGGCGCGTGCGGCGATTTCCGGCACGACACCGCCGAAGGCGGCATGCTCCTCGATCTGGCTGAGCACGATATCGGACAGGATTTTGGGCGCGCCGCCATCCAGCGTCACCACGCTGGCGGCGGTCTCGTCGCAACTCGTCTCAATGCCCAGAACGCGGATCAATTCGTTGCCATCCCTGGAGATTGTGCAACCAGCCTTTCCCCGTTAGGAGAAAGCCCGGAAACGGCCTCGATCTGCCGGGGGTTATCACGGACAGCGCGCCATGCAAACAACCTTGAAAATCGGAACACGCGGCAGCCCGCTGGCGTTGGCCCAAGCGCACGAAACGCAGGCGCGGCTGATGGCCGCGCACAGCTTGCCGGTCGAGGCCTTCGAGGTGGTCGTCATCTCGACCAGCGGCGACCGGATCCAGGACCGGCCGCTGTCGGAAGCCGGCGGCAAGGGGCTGTTCACCAAGGAAATCGAGGAAGCGCTGCTGGCGCGCCGTATCGACATCGCCGTGCATTCGTCGAAGGACATGCCGACGGTCTTGCCCGACGGGCTGGAACTGTCCGCCTTTCTGCCGCGCGAGGATGCCCGCGACGCCTTTATTGGCAAAGCGGCGAAGACAATCGCCGGACTGCCGCAGGGCGCGAAGGTCGGCTCGTCGTCGCTGCGGCGCCAGGCATTGATCCGGCGCATGCGGCCGGACCTTGACGTGGTGATGTTCCGCGGCAATGTGCAGACGCGGCTGCGCAAGCTTGACGAGGGCGTCGCCGACGGCACCATCCTCGCCTTTGCCGGGCTGAAGCGGCTCGGGCTCGAAGATGTCATCACCGATCTGATGCCGCTCGACACCTTTCCTCCGGCGCCGGGGCAAGGCGCGATCTGCATCGAAAGCCGCATCGGCGACCTCGATGTGGAAAAGATGCTGACGGCAATCCATGATGTGCCGACCGGACAGGCGCTGGCCTGCGAACGCGCCTTCCTTGCGGCGCTCGACGGGTCCTGCCGCACGCCGATCGCCGGCCATGCGACGATATCGGGCGGAACGGTTTCCTTCGCCGGGCTGATCATCTCTCCGGACGGCACGCAATCCCACGAGGTCAAGGCGCAAGGCCCGGCGCAGGAGGCTGCCCGCATCGGCGACGAAGCCGCCAGGACCGTACGGGCCAAGGCCGGCGAAAAATTCTTCGACGGCTGGGCCTGATGACGGATGGGCCTGATATGGTTCGCGTCCTGGTGACGAGGCCGGAACCGGGCGCCTCGCGCACGGCGCAGCAGCTTGAGAACCAGGGTTTTCAGCCGATCCTGCTGCCATTGACCGAAACGGTGGCTCTGCCGGTCGATGCGGACCGGGTCACAACCAATGCCGTTGCGGTTGCGGTCACCAGCGCCAATGCCGTGCGCCATGCGCCGAAGGAAATCATCGCAGCGCTCGCCGCCTTGCCCTGCTATGCCGTCGGCAAAAGGACAGCGGAAGCGGCCCACGCTGCGGGATTCCTGTCCGTCAGCGAAGGCCCGGGTGACGCGGACGGGTTGGCCGACACGCTTGCCGGCGGCTTCGCGGCAAGGACGGTCGTCTATCCGTGCGGACGCGTGCGGTTCCCGGCGTTCGAGGCGCGGCTGAAAGCCGCTGGTGTCCAGATCCGCGCCATCGAGACCTACGACACAGTTACCCTGGACCATTCGGACGCTGCAATCCTTGCGCGCTTGTCAGGCCAGCCGGTTGAAGCGGTGCTTCTTTATTCGGCCAGGGCGGCGGCAGCGATGCAGGCCCTGACCGGGCGGCCGGCGCTGCGTGGGCTTTTTGAAGAGACGTGGTTTTTCGCCCTGTCCGGACGTATCGCCGCAGCCTTGGAGACAGTCGCCTCAGAAAAGCTTCGCGTTGCGCCAGAGCCCAGCGAGGAGGCGCTGCTGCAGCTTTTGCGGACGTGGCGCTGACCCCGTGTCATCACGCTGCCCCTTTTCACCGCTTGGTGATGTGCTAGACCCTTTCTGAACCATCCCGAAGCGAATTTTGCGGAGCCCAAGCATGGTCAAGACGCCGAAGATGCGGCATTCGAAAAGCCGTCGCGAGCCTGTGACCATTGAGCTCGAGCCCGGGGCCGTCTCGCGCGTTGCCGACGAGAATGCCGCCAACGGGCGGACCGACGAGGCAAAGGCGGAGGAGGCGGCGAACGCGTCGCAGCCGGGCGCGCCCGAAGAACCCATGCATGCCGACCAGACCGACATCGAGCCGTGGGAACATGCCGATGCGGCCCCGCCGGCCGGTCCGGAAGAGCCGGCAAAGGGCGGCGTCAAAGGTCCTGAAGGACCCAAACCGACCTATCCGGCCGGCGCGGACGCATCAGCGAAACGGGCCTTCGACTACAGTTTCGACGACGCATCTGCCAAAACCAGTGAGACGAGGGCCAGCGGGACCGCGGAAGCGCCGAAGGAGCCGAGGAATGAAGAACTGGCAGCGCAGCCGAAGCGTGGCGGCATCAACGGCATCGCTGCCGGCATTATCGGCGGCGTCATCGCGCTCGCTGCCGCCGGGGGCCTGCAGTTTGCCGGCGTGCTCGGCGCGCCAGGCGCGGGCGGCGGATCGCTCGACGGCGTCAATGGCGAAATCGCTTCGCTGAAAAGCGAGATTGCCGGGCTCAAGGACACAGCCGGCAACAGTGACGCGTCGGCCAAGGTAGACGGTCTGTCGTCGGCGCTGGATCAGGTCAAGACGGATGTCGCGGCGCTGAAATCGGCGGTCGAGCAGGGCGGGGCCGGCGACACTGCCGGGCTTGCTGCCCTTGGCGACAAGGTCAGGCAGATCGAGACGGCGGTTGCGGCCCTTGGCCAGGCCGGCAATACGGCGCCGGTCGATCTCGGTCCGCTCAATGAAAAGCTGACCGGGCTCGACGCGGCGGTGAAATCCGCCGGTGAGACGGCAAAGGCGCAGGACGGTCGGCTTGCAGCGCTGGAACAGTCGGTGTCGCAGCTTTCCGGCAAGGTCGAGGCACAGGCGGGGCAGCCGAAGGTCGCGCTCGCCATTGCCGCTTCGGCGCTGAAGGCAGCGCTCGACCGTGGTGCGCCGTTCGCTGCCGAACTCGAAACTCTTGCGGCGATTTCGCCGAACGCGCCGGAGATCGGGAGCTTGCGACCCTACGCCGAAAAGGGCGTTCCGACCCGTGCCCAGATCGCCGCCGAAGTACCCGCAGCGGCCAGTGCTATGATCACTGCCTCCGAGCCCGTCGACCAGAATGCCGGCTTCCTGCAAAACCTGCTGTCGAGCGCCGAATCACTGGTCAAGGTCAGGCCGATCGGAGCCGTCGAAGGCGCTGGAGCACCGGAAACCGTCGCGCGTATGGAGGTGGCGGTCAACCAGGGCGACTACGTCAAGGCGCTCAGCGAATACGATACACTGCCCGAAGCGGTGAAGGCCGCCGGCGCCGACTTTGCCGGCAAACTGAAGGCGCGGATCGAGGTCGAGACGCAGGTCGACGCGCTGATATCACGTGCGATGAAGGCGTGAGGAAAACCCGATGATCCGCATTCTGCTTTTCCTCGCCGTTGTTTTCGGGCTTGGGCTCGGTTTCGCCTGGCTGGCCGACCGGCCGGGCGAGATGGTCGTCACCTTCAGCGGCTATCAATACCAGGTCAGCCTGATGGTGGCGGCAGTGGCGGTCGTTGCCGTCGTTGTCGCGGTGATGATCGTTTGGTGGCTGATCAAGTCGCTGTGGAACAGCCCCTATACCATCTCGCGCTATTTCCGCGTTCGCCGCCGCGACCGTGGCTATCAGGCGCTGTCGACCGGCATGATCGCCGCCGGCGCCGGTGACGGAGCGCTCGCCCGCAAGAAGACCAAGGAAGCGGCAAAGCTGATCCGTTCCGACCAGGAGCCGCTGATCCAGCTGCTGGAGGCGCAGGCCTCGCTGCTTGAAGGCGACCATGAGGGTGCCCGCGAAAAGTTCGAGGCCATGCTCGACGATCCCGAAATGCGGCTGCTTGGCCTGCGCGGGCTTTATCTCGAGGCCGAGCGCCTCGGCGATCGCAACGCGGCGCGGCATTACGCCGGCCGCGCCGCGGCGGTGGCGCCGCAACTGGCCTGGGCCGCCGAATCGACGCTGGAAGACCTGACCGGACGCGGCGACTGGGACGGCGCGCTGAAATTGGTCGAGGCGCAGAAATCGACGCGCCAGATCGAGCGCGATGCCGCCAACCGGCGCCGCGCCGTGCTGCTCACCGCCAAGGCGCAGGCGCTGATCGACAGCGATCCCAATGCCGCCAAAACCGCTGCCATTGAGGCCAACCGGCTGCGGCCGGACTTCGCGCCGGCGGCGGTCGTCGCAGCAAAACTGCTCTTCAGGCAGAACGATGTGCGCAAGGGCGCGAAGATCCTCGAAGCGGCGTGGAAAGCCGAGCCGCATCCTGAGATCGCCGAGCTTTACACCCACGCCCGGCCTGCCGACGCTGTGCTCGACCGCCTGAACCGGGCGAAAAAGCTGCAGGAGATGAAGAAGAACCACGCCGAATCGTCGCTGACGGTGGCGCGCGCGGCGCTCGATGCGCAAGATTACAAGACCGCCCGCCAGGAGGCCGAGGCAGCCATTCGCATGGATCGCCGCGAAGGCGCCTATCTGCTTCTGGCCGACATCGAGGAGGCCGAGACCGGCGATCAGGGCAAGGTGCGGCAGCTTTTGTCCAAGGCAGTGCGTGCACCGCGCGATCCGGCCTGGGTTGCCGACGGCGTCGTCTCCGACCGCTGGGCGCCGGTGTCGCCGATCACCGGCAAGCTCGACGCCTTCGAATGGCGGGCGCCGATGGAGCGGCTCGGCCAGCTCATCGACAGCCATGAGGATGCGCCGGATGCCGCGGTGCCGACCATCGCGGCGCCAATCAAGCCGGCAAAGGAAAACGGGATCGAGCTCACCCCCGCTGTTTCGGCCGAGAAACCGGCCGCCGCGGCATCGGAACGCGACGAAGACCAGGTAGCGCCGGTCACCGCCGCTGCCTTTGCCGCGGTGCCGCCGGATGCCGAATCTGTCGAACCGGTGGAGGAACTGGCCCGGCTGCCCGATGATCCCGGCGTCGATCCGGACGACGAAGACCAAAAATCACCACGCAAGTTTCGGTTGTTTTGATTTGGCCGAGCTTGATAGTTTTGGCCGATGGGAAGTAAGAATCACATGTTCGAACGCGTTCTGTCGTTTCTGAAGGACCTGCCGGCAGGTGGCAGCGCCCGCAACAACGCCGATGATCCGCGTGTTGCCGCATCCGCCCTTCTCTACCACGTGATGAATGCCGACGGCGTGCGTCAGGATGCCGAATGGGAGCGGTTCAAGGCGGTATTGGCGGAAAGCTATTCGATCAGCGGCGACGAGCTTGACGCGCTGGCCGCCGCCGGCGAGCGGGCCGACAACGAGGCGGTAGACCTCTATGCCTTCACCAGCGTGTTGAAGCGCCAGCTCGATCCAGACGCGCGAAAAGCCTTCATCGGCCTGATGTGGGAAATCGTCTATGCCGATGGCGAATTGCACGAACTCGAGGACAATATCGTCTGGCGGGTCGCCGAGCTGATCGGCGTCGAACGCCGTGATCGCGTCGAGGCACGCCGCAAGGCGGCCGCCGAAGCGCCGGGCGCCACTGGAACGTCGAGCGACGAATAGACGGGATCCCTATGCCATCCACGCCGAGGCCGAGACCAAAAATCCTGATCGTGCTGCATCAGGAGAGTTCAAGCCCCGGGCGCGTCGGCCACATGCTTAACGAAGAAGGCTTCGACCTCGATCTCCGCTGCCCGCCGCTCGGCGACGCCTTGCCGGAAACACTGGACGGTCATGCCGGAGCCGTGGTGTTCGGCGGACCGATGAGCGCCAATGACGAGGACGACTTCGTCCGCCGCGAGACCGACTGGCTGAAAGTGCCGCTCAGGGAGAACCGGCCGTTGCTCGGTATCTGCCTCGGCGCGCAGATGCTGGTCAATCATCTTGGCGGCAAGATCGAGGGTCATGGCGAGGGGCTGGTCGAGATCGGCTGGTATCCACTGCAGGCGACGGAGGCGGGCCGGAAGCTGATGCACTGGCCTGACATGGTCTACCAGTTTCACCGCGAAGGCTTTTCGCTGCCGAGCGGCGCGACGCTGCTGGCCACGGCCGAGACTTATCCCAACCAGGCCTTTCGTTACGGCGACAATGCCTGGGGCATCCAGTTCCATGGCGAATTGACCCGGGCTATGATGCAGCGCTGGGTCGTTCGCGGCGCGCACCGCTTCGAGTTGCCCGGCGCGCAGCCCGGCCGCGATCATCTAGGTGGCCGGCTGATCTGGGACATGCATCTGAAGCGCTGGCTCGGCGAATTCCTGCAGACGATCTTCGGCAAGCCCGCGCTGTCCTAATCCAGTCTAACACGGGCCCTTTGTGAGACGCGCTCGCTGACATTGGTCGCCGTTCGTCATTGTCGTCGTATTGCGCTCAGCTGAGCTCTTGGGCGAGTCCGATGAGAAGCCCTTCAGGCCCGCGGATGTAGCAGAGCCGATACGCGTCTTTATACTGGACTACTTCGCCCACGAGCTGCGCGCCGCGATTGCGGAGCCTTTCAAGCGTATCGTCGATGTCGTCCACGGCGAACATGACGCGCAGGTAGCCCAGAGAATTAACCGGGGCGTTGCGGTGATCCGCGACGGCAGGCGGCGTGAGGAAGCGGGACAGCTCGAGCCGGCCGTGGCCGTCCGGCATGCGCATCATGGCAATCTCGACGCGCTGATCGCCCAGTCCAGTGACACGTCCGGCCCATTCTCCTTCGACCGTGCCTCGCCCTTCGAGCTCAAGGCCGAGCTCGCGAAAGAAATCAATCGTCGCTTCGAGGTCATCGACGACGATTCCTACGTTGTCCATCCGTTTGAGTGCCATGTGTCCAATCTACAAGATGTCGCCCCAAGCCGTAAACTCATAAAACTGCTTGCCAGGTGAGCATTCAGGGCTCTGGAAGGGAGCCTTGTGATGTGTCGCTGGTTGATCTGAGGGATTTTGCACTTCGCTACTGGATTGAAGGGTTATGTGTCTACGGCCTAACGTATGCCGGGGCGTGCGCTTCTGGCGACCATTGCGACGATTGTTTCGAAGAGTTCGTCCCGCGCTTGCGCGGCTGTGATTTCTGCGGTCGCGGCAGCATAGGACAGGGCCTCGGCTGCACCGAGCATCGCCCAAAGGCCCGCTGAAGCGACAGCACCAGTTCCGGTGAACGGGGCAAGCGCAAGCCGGCACTTCTCGATGAACGCCGCCTCGTAGTCGCGCTTGATCCTTTCAAGTTCAGGCGAACCAGCCAACGCTGCGATGACACCGGGTATCTCGCGGCCTTGGAGAAGCACGCAGTCGACATAGGAAGACGCGATGACCGCGGCTCGGCCCGCCAAGGTCGGTTCGCTCGCCTGCAGCGCGGCGTCCATGAGCGAATTCTGACGCGCGTCGAATTCCCGGTAGAGCGCCGCCAGCAACCCGGACCGCGTGCCGAAATGGTCGTAAACCACGGGTTTTGTAACAGCCGACTGCTCGGCCAGCCGTCCGAGCGTCAAGGCCTCCGTTCCTTCTTCGCGGATCAGCCGCCATGCCACGTCCAGAAGCTGGCGATGCCGGTCCTCCCGCGCCAGCCGGCGACGCGGTCGCGAATGGGAAGCCTGTTCACTTGTTTCGGTGCTTGACATAATTATATACCAAAAGTAACTTACTAAGAGTATATAAGCTTGGCCGTTCGGCCGCAACCAACCAGCAGGAGTTTTCGACATGCACGCGCTCATCGTTATCGCGCATCCCGATCCCAGGTCGCTCAGCCACAGCGTCGCCAGGCATGTCGCCGAGGGTGTGTCCCTGTCCGATCCCGGCAATTCCTTCGAAATTGCCGACCTTGCAGCGGAAGGCTTCGATCCGAGGTTCACCGCGACTGATCTCGCCGTCCATCGCAGGGAGACGCCGCCCTCGGCCGACGTTGCCGCCGAGCAAGCGAGGATCGATCGCGCCGACGCGCTTGTGTTGGTCTATCCCGTCTATTGGTGGTCGATGCCGGGGCTTCTCAAGGGATGGATCGATCGGGTATTCGCAAATGGCTGGGCTTACGATGAAGGCCCGGACGCCAAACTGGTGAAGAGGCTTCGCCACCTCCGGGTTCATCTGGTTGCCATCGGAGGCGCCAATTTGCGAACCTATGCGCGGCACCGCTATTTCGGAGCCATGAAGACGCAGATCGATCATGGCATCTTCGATTACTGTGGCGCATCCGTCGTGACGTCCGAGCTCCTGCTCGGCTCGGAGACGCAGGATCCGGCCTCTCATTTCAGTGCCGCGCGCGCCATCGACGGCAATCTCTTCAAGGCACCCCTGCGAGGCGCGGAGGCAGCATGACCGCGTAGCGCACCGACCGCCGCGGCAGGCGGCCGCAGATGGCGGCTTCGCGCTGACAACTCCTGCCGGCTCCGACCGAAGCAGGAGTAGTCGATGTCAGACCGGCAGCCCGAGCTGCTTTCGCAGGCTCTTGTCGAATGCGTGTGCGGGGACGAAACGGCGCAGAAAACTGACCTGGCGTGCCATTTTTCCGGCCGCATAACGCCTCTTCGGAGTGGGATTGGTCGCAGCGGCCAAAATGGTCTCGGCTACCACTTCGGGCGCATCGCCTTTTTCCATCGATTTCCGCACGGTTACAGTCATGCCAGCGCGCGCGGAGTCATAAATATCAAGCAGTTGATCGGGGGCGGCGAGATTGTCCTCGAATGACGTGCGGGTATAGGCGGGCTCCACCAACGAAACGCGAATTCCGAACGGGCGCAATTCGTGATCGAGCGATTCGGAATAACCTTCGATGGCATGCTTGGTCGACGAATAAAGCGCGAAATAAGGGGCGGGGATGAACCCTTGTACCGAACTCAAATTAACGATTCTGCCCTTCCCTTGGCGTCGCATTGCCGGCAATACCGCGTTGGTCACGCGGAAAACGCCGAAGACGTTCACGTCGAACAGCGCCTGGGCTTGGGCGGTCGAGGACTCCTCCGCACCGCCAAACAGACCCATGCCGGCATTGTTGACAAGTAGGTCGATGCGTCCGGCCTTGGCCAGAACATCATCGACCATTTTCGCAACAGACGCGTCGTCGGTCACGTCGCAAGTCAGCATGGTAACGCCGTCGGATTGTTTGGAGGCCGTGTGACGGCTGGTTCCGAATACGTGAAAGCCCGCCTTCCGTAGGGTGTTGGCGGTTGCGCGCCCGATGCCGGAGGACGCCCCTGTGACGAGAGCGACGCCGGGAGTGGTCTTGTTCATGGAAATCGTTTCCTTCTTTGCGTTGGGAGAAGCATGAAAGCTCGGAGCAAAGGCGTCAGTCATAACTGCCTCTGGCGCTCGCGCCGGCCAGATGGTCCGTCCAGCGCCGAAACAGCACGCTGGCATTGACGCCTCCGAAGCCGAAACCGTTGGAGATCGCGTAGTCCATTCCCATCGGGCGGGCTTGGTTTGCGACGAAGTCGACCCCTTCGCCGGCTGGATCCGGAGCGCTCAAATTAAGGGTTGGTGGCGCCACTTGATCCCTCAGCGCCAGGATTGCGAAGATGGCTCCAAGCCCACCGGCGGCTCCGAGCAGGTGTCCGGTCGCCGATTTGGTTGCGCTGACAGCGATCGCGAAATCGCGTCCGAACACGCTCTCTATCGCTTCGATTTCGCCGAGGTCGCCGACCGGCGTTGAGGTCGCATGCGCGTTGAGATGATGAACCTCGCGCGGCGAAATGCCGGCTTGGGCAATCGCGATCTCCATGGCTCGGCGCGCCCCGTTGCCGTCCTCGGGACCGGAGGTGACGTGATGAGCATCCGCAGTCGTGCCGTAGCCGACGAGCTCGGCGAGTGGTTTCGCGCCGCGCGCAAGCGCGTGACTCAGTTCCTCGACAATCAGGATGCCGGCCCCTTCGCCCATGACGAAGCCGTCCCGCGACATGTCGAAAGGCCGGGAAGCCTGAGCCGGCGCCCAGTTGAAGCCGGTTGAAAGAGAGCGTGCGGCAGCAAATCCACCGAGACTGACGATATTCATGCAGGCTTCCGTTCCACCGCACACGGCGATATCGGCCTCGTTTGCGCGGATGAGACGAGCGGCATCGCCGATCGCCTGGATGCCGGCTGCGCACGCCGTCACCGGCGCGCCCAATGGGCCTTTGAAGCCATGACGGATCGAGATGTGGCCCGCCGCGAGGTTCACCAGGAAGGATGGCACCGTAAAAGGCGAGAGACGGCGGGCGCCACGCAGGTCGACCGTGCGCACCGCCTCGGTTATGGCTGGGAACCCGCCGACCCCTGAAGCGATGATCGTTGCCGTGCGCAGGCGATCCGTTTCCAAGGCAGGCTTCCATTTCGCCTGCGCAAGCGCCTCTTCTGCCGCCGCCAGCGCAAAGAGAATGAACCGATCCACCTTGCGCTGATCTTTCGCAGCCAGGATGGCATCGGGATCGAAACCAGCTTCCGGATCTTCTTCCAAGGAGGGAACCACGCCGCCGATCTTCGCCGGCAGGTCTCCCACGACATCGTCCGAAAGCCTACGAATGCCCGAACGACCGGCCAGGAGGCGCGACCAGGACGCTTCGACATTGGCAGCGAGGGGCGTGACCGCTCCCATGCCTGTAACAACGATGCGTCGCATCTAGTCTCCTATCGATTTGGGTGGGCCGCCAGCGTTGCTCACGCCGTTCGAGTGGCGACTGCTTCGCGGACCTGATCGGTCGCCGCATCCAGAAAAGCCTGCGCGAGATCCGGGTCGTTGACGACGCGCGACAGCAGCACCGCGCCGACCATTGTCGAGAGAATGGCCATGGCCTTGCCATCGGACTGCTCGCCATTGGCCTCGGCAATGAAACGGCCGAGAATCTCGAGATGCTCCTTGATCCCGGCTTCGAACGACGCTTTCACGTCCGAGCCCTGCCTGGCAGCATCCGAACCGAGCGCCACGATCGGGCAGCCGTCCATCTTTTCCCCGCGATGGTCCATGCTGAGATAGAACGCGATCACCGCGCCGAGCGGATCCTCGGGCCTTGCCGCGGTCGCGGCCGACCACCGGTGGGTGGCGCTCTCCATCGCCCGCCTGGACGCCTGCGCCTCCAGGTCTTCCTTCGATGCGAACTGCTTGTAAAAGGCGCCCTGGGTCAGTCCGGCGCCTTTCATAAGATCCTTAAGGCCGATGCCGTCAAAGCCGCGCTCCCGAAAGAGGCGGCTTGCTACATTGATCACGGTTTCGCGGTTTTCCGCGGCCTGACTGCGACTTACGCGCATCGTCATCTCCTTTTTTAGATTGCATTCGTAATCTATACCCTATATAGAGGGTGAACGCAATCTAAAAAGGAAATATGAGATGATCCGCAAAATCCTGAACGCATCGCTCCTGGCCGCGATGTTTCTTGCGACCCCGGCTTTCGCCGAGGAAGCAACCATCGGACGCCCGATCGAAAGCGGCAGCCTGCACGAGGGGCACCTCGACATGGTGGCCTATTACGTCCCGGTCGACCGCGGCCTCCTGGAGGTCACCGCCACCTTCGCACCGAAGATCGGAGGCGATCCGCTGCGCGTCGTCATGGGCCTCGCCGATGGCGACTCCGTGGCCTTTTCCTTGCCGGGCCACCAGGGTTCGCTTTACGCGTTCTCAAGGTCGGGCGAAGAGGTAACGGTCTCGACCGAGACTGACATGCAGATGCGAGCCGACGCGACAACGCGCTGACCCGGTGTACTGCTGATCGTGGGCTCTCGCGTCCGCACGGCTCGCCACACGGTGCCCTCGATCACGCCACCCATTAAGCTTGGAGGAGAGGTCAATGCTATACAGTTATTTCGTCGAGAAATCGATCCGACAGAGCTTCGACGACGTCAACAATCACCGCTGGGATGCGGCGGTGAAAGCAATCGTACCGCATGTCCATCACCGGGTTTCAGGCGCTCACGCGCTTGGTGGTGAGCGCCACGACAAAGAAGCTCTGCGCCGCTGGTTTGAGCGCCTCGGCCGTGTCCTGCCCACTCTCCATCTCACGGTCAACCACATCTGGGTGAAGGGCTGGCCGTGGCATACCACCGTGTTTGCCCAGTGGGACGGCAGCGCAACGCTGCTCAACGGCGACGCGTCGTACGTCAACCGTGGTCTCCACGTGTTCACCCTGCGGTGGGGCAGGGTCTATGCACTCGAGGAATTTTACGATTCACAAGCAGCGGCCCGCGGTCTTGCCGCCCAAGCGGCAGCTGGCATCGAAGAAGCTGTCGCCGAACAAATTGTAAGCTAGCGGAGGCCCACCGCGTTACATGTCCGCGGGTGTGCTGTCCGTTGGTTCTCGTCGCTTGGCTGACGGCTCTCCCAGCACCTCGGCAAATTCGTATTTCGCCAACAGCGATGCCTCATCCTCGATTATCAGAATCGATCCGCTGAACTCGCGTGGACGACCCGGATCAGTGCATCCTGGATCAGTTTCGTCCGTTGAGGTGGCGCACCTTGCGCAGCTGCGGGAACAGCACCGCCCACAGCCCGGCAACGACGACTGCGCCGACGCCGCCAATCACCACAGCGGGCACGGTGCCGATCAACGCCGCCATGGTGCCGGCGCGGAATTCGCCGAGCTCGTTGGAGGCGCCGACGAAAACCTGATTGACGGCGTTGACGCGGCCGCGCACCTGGTCCGGCGTCCACAGCTGGATCAGTGTCTCTCTGATGTAGACGCTGAACATATCGGTGGCGCCGAGCAAGGCGAGTGCTGCGATCGACAGCCAGGTGATGGTGGAGAGGCCGAACACCACGGTAAAGGCGCCGAACAGCGCGACGAAGCCGAGCATGACCAGGCCGGCATGGTTGCGGATCGGATGTCCGGCCAGCCAGATGGCAACGCAGATGGCGCCGATGCCCGGTGCCGAGCGCAACAGTCCCAGGCCCCATGGGCCGAGTTCGAGGACGTCGCGCGCATAGACCGGCAGCAGTGCGGTGGCGCCGGACAAGAGCACGGCGAACAGATCGAGCGAAATGGCGCCGAGCACGATTTTCTCGCTCCAGATATAGCCGAAGCCGGCGAACAGGGTCTGCATCGTCGGCTTGTCGGTCTCGCTGCGCTGAGCAGGCTTCGGGATGGTGAAGATCAGCACCGCGGCGACAAGCATCAGAACGGCAGCGGTGCCGTACGCTGCTTCCGCCGAAAGTCCGTAGAGCAGGCCGCCGGCGCCCGGTCCGATGATGGTTGCCGTCTGCCAGGCCGACGAATTCCAGGCGATTGCGTTGCCAAAATCCTCTGGTGGCACGAGATTGGCGAACAGCGACGCTGCGGCCGGTCCGAAGAAGGCGCGCGCGATGCCGAACATGGCGAGCACGCCGAAGATCAACGCCGGTCCGCTAAGGCCGCGCAGCGTCAGCAGCAACAGCGCCAGCGCGCAGATCGCCTCCAGCAGGACCGTCAGCGCCATGATCAAACGGCGTCCGAAACGGTCTGCGACCACCCCGGTGACCAGCACCAGCAGCAGCGAAGGCAGGAACTGGACAATGCCGACAAGGCCGAGATCGAACGGATCGCGGGTCAGGTCATACACCTGCCAGCCGACGGCGACAGAGACGATCTGGGTGGCGAATGTGGAGAGGAAACGCGCCGCCCAGTAGCTTAGATAGGGCTTGTGCCGGAAGGCGGCATAGCGTTGGTCGGGTGATGGATGTTCGGCTATCATTTGTGAATGGCCCCGGCGAGATTGTGTATCGGCCGGCGGGGCTCTTCCACGATGGGCGCTGGTCCGACCACAGCGCTTTTAGCGCAGTTCAGCGCGAGACGCGCGCAAAAATCGGCTCTGGATCAAGGATTTTCCGGGCTGCCATGCTATTTGCACATGGCAGACGCGCTCGGCAGAGGCGGAGAGGCTATTCGGCGCGCAGGTCGCGTTCCTTCGCGCCCCGGCAGGACAGGCTCTGTCCCGCCAATCTTCGAGGCTTCCGTTCGTCGGGCGTCGAACGACGTGTCAGACCGTGGCCTTGGGCTTCCTGGTCTTCTTGACGGGCGCCGGCGGGGCGGCCTTGCGGCCCAGGCCGATTGCCTTCGCCAATTGCGAGCGCGAGGCCGCATAGTTGGGGGCAACCATCGGATAGTCGGCCGGCAGGCCCCATTTGGCGCGATAGGCGTCCGGCGTCAGTCCGAAATGCACGCCGATATGACGCTTCAGGGATTTGAACTTCTTGCCGTCTTCGAGGCAGACGATGTAGTCCGGCGTCACCGATTTCTTCGGGTTGACCGCGGGGATCAGCGGCGCTGCGACCGGAACGGCGGGCTGCCCGAGGCCACCTATCGACGCGCTGACGCTCGCGATGAGATCGCCGAGGCCGGAAGCGGGCAAGCGGTTCTTCTCGACGTAGGCGGACACGATGTGAGCGGTCAGCTCGAGAAGGTCGATGTCCTTGCGGGCTTTGTTGCTGTCGTCGGTCAAACTATTTTCTCCGTCCGTGGGGGTCATAGAGTTCCTAGTCGGCAAATCTGCGTAACGCAATGACGCCGAGCCACGTCGCACATTATTTTGAACAACAATACTAACAGCAGGGTCGGTTCAACAGGTCTGACCCCAAACCGCCATAATATCAGACAATCAGGGATTTGTCGCGCCACAGTCGAAAGCCACCTTCGAAGGCGCGTGTGTTGTCGCCGCGCCTGCAACCGGCAGGCAACTCGTCGAGTTTGTCGACATTGCCGCCGCCGATGACCACATAGTCAGGCTGCATGGCGGCGCGAAGCCGCTCGATGACGTCGGACACGTGTTTGCGCCATTTCTTCTTGCCGCGCTTCTCCAGGCCGCGTTCGCCGACATAATCCTCGAAACTGCGGCCTTTCTTGTAAGGAAGATGCGCGAGCTCCATCGGCTGGGCAACGTTGTCGACGATCATCGCAGCACCCAGGCCCGTTCCCAGACCCAGGAACAGCATGCGCCCGCCCTCGTAGCTGCCGACGGCCTGCATCAGCGCGTCATTGACCACCTTCACCGGTTTGCCGAACTGTGCGGCAAAGTCGTATCCGACCCAGCCCTTGCCGAGATTGGCGGGGTCGGCCAGCGGTCTGTTGTGATGCACCGGGCCGGGATAACCCATCGAGACGACGTCGTAGGGCAAGCCATCGGCGAGCCCCTGCACGGCCGCGACCATCTGCTGCGGCGTCAGGCCGGGTCCGGAATCGGCTCTGCGCTCCTCGCCGCCGGCGCTGGTGAGGATCTTGACATGGGAGCCGCCAATATCGATCGCAAGCACGATCCTTTCGCTCTCCGGTGCCGGCTTCTTCGCCGCCTTGGCCATTGTGCCGCCTCCCCAATTCATTTCGCCGGATTGATCCAGCCGTTCGGTGGTCCAAACCCGGCCATCGCATCGGCAGGACCCCATGTCCCCGGCTCATAAAGCGGGGGCGGCGTGGTGTCGCCAAGCACCGGGCCGACGATCCGCCAGGCGAGTTCGCTGGCGTCCTGTCGGGTGAACAACTGGCCGTTGCCGTTCATGGCGTCGCCGATCAGCCGCTCATAGGGCGGCATGTCGTCCTTGCTGTCGTCGAGCGCGGTCAGTTCGACTTGCTCGCCGATCATGTCGTCACCAGGGGCCTTGCGCTGAGCGCCGATCGAGATCGCCACCTGCGGATCGATGCGAAAGCGCACGTGGTTGGCGTCGTCGGGCTTGATCGGGTCGAAGACGTTGAGCGGCGGCCGCTTCAGCCGGACGATGACCTCGGTGGCGTGCACCGGCATCGATTTGCCGGCGCGGATGAAGAAGGGCACGTCCTGCCAGCGCCATGTGTCGACGAAGAAACGCACCGCCGCGAAAGTCTCGACCGGCGAATTCGGCGTGACACCTGGCTCGCTCAGGTAGCCTTTGAACTGACCGCGCACGACATCATCCTTGGTCAGCGCGCGAATGGCTCTCAGCACCTGCACCTTCTCGTCGATCAGATCGTCGGCGGAGCGGCCGACGGGCGGCTCCATCGCAAGCAGCAGCAGGATGTTCAGCAAATGGTTCTCGATGACGTCGCGGATGCAGCCGACCTCGTCATAGAAGCGGCCGCGGCCTTCGACGCCGAAATCCTCGGCCATGGTGATCTGCACGCTCTCGACGAAATTGCGGTTCCAGATCGGCTCGAGGAAGGAATTGGCGAAGCGAAAATAGAGCAGGTTCTGGATCGCCTCCTTGCCGAGATAATGGTCGATGCGGAAGATCGACTGCTCGTCGAACACCAGATGCAGGACCCGGTTCAGCCAGCGCGCCGATTGCAGATCGTGGCCAAAAGGCTTTTCCACCATCAGGCGCGCACCCTGGGCCGCACCCGACTGCTCCAGGCCTTGAATGACCGTCTCGAACATGGTCGGCGGCACCGCCAGATAGTGCAGGGGATGCTGTGCGGTTCCCAGCACGCTTTTCAGCTTCTCGAATGTCCCAGCGCTACGGTAGTCGCCGCTGACATAGCGAAGCAGGGAGGCAAGTTTCGCGAAGATCTTTTCGTCGACCTTGCCGGTCGCCTTGACGATGCCGTCGCGGGCGCGCGCCTGCAACTGCTTCACGTCCCAGGCGTCGAAAGCAACGCCGATCACCGGCTCGGTGAGCGTTCCCTTGGCGACCATGGCATAAAGTGCGGGGAAGATCTTCTTGTGGGCGAGATCGCCGGTCGCCCCGAAAAGCACCAGCGTGTCGGACCGTTCCTGGCTCATGGATGTGTCTTTCCCGTCACGAGCCGGTCTTCGGCTTTTCGACATGGCCGCCGAAAGCATAGCGCATGGCGGACAGGAGCTTGTCGGCGAATTCGGATTCGCCTTGTGAGGAGAAGCGGTCGAACAGAGCCGATGACAGGACCGGCGCCGGAACGCCGGTATCGATCGCCGCCTTCAGGGTCCAGCGGCCCTCGCCGGAATCCGAAACCCGCCCGCCGAACTGCGTCAGCCCCGAATCGGCCTTCAACACACCCGCCGTCAGATCGAGCAGCCAGGAGCCGATGACGCTGCCATGCCGCCAGACCTCTGCCACCTCGGCGATATCGATGTCGAACTGGTAGTATTGAGGGTTTTCCAATGGGCTGGTTTCAGCATCGGCCGTCCGCTGCCGCTTGCCTGCATTCGCCGACTTCAAAATGTTCATGCCTTCGGCATAGGCGGCCATGACGCCGTATTCGATGCCGTTGTGGACCATCTTGACGAAATGGCCGGCGCCGCTTGGTCCGCAATGGAGATAGCCGAAGGGGGCGGTTCCGGCATCCCTTGCGGGGGTAGGTGCTCCGGCGTCGGCGCCGGGCGCCAGGGTCGCGAAGACCGGATCGAGATGCTGGACCGCGCTGTCGGGGCCGCCGATCATCAGGCAATAACCGCGCTCGAGGCCCCAGACGCCGCCGCTGGTGCCGACATCGACATAGCTCAGGCCCTTCAAGGCCAGGCGCGCCGAATGGTCGACAGCCTCATGATAGTAGGAATTGCCGCCGTCGATGATGATGTCGCCCGGCTCCATCAGATCGGCCACCTGGTCGACAATCCGGCTGGTGATCGCCGCCGGCAGCATCAGCCAAGCGCTGCGTGGCTTGGTCAGCTTGCCGACGAACTCCTCCAGCGACGCTGTCCCGGTCGCGCCAGCCGTCACAAGGGCTGCGACGCTGGCCGGGTTGATGTCGTAGACGACGCATTCGTGGCCATCGCGCAGCAGGCGCCGCACCATGTTGGCGCCCATCCTGCCCAGTCCCATCATTCCGATCTGCATGTGTCTCGTCCTGATTCTTGAGGGATAGAAGACCTACTTGCTCTATTGTTGGAGCATGATCTTTTCTGAACCGGAGGTCAGCGAAGCAAAAACCGGTTTCCACTTTTCGCTAACGCGGACCTTCGGTCGGGATCATGCCCTAGTCCAGCTTGTCGATACCAATGGAAAAGTCGACATTCTCCCAACGGCCGGCATCGGACCAGAAAAAAGTAAAGACGATCGTATTGCCCGGTGGAACATCGGCAACGGGCAGGTCCGTGAAATGGATGCCAAAGACATTCCCGGTCGTCTCGGCGTTATGGGCGGTCGCCCAATTGTCGCTGCTCCAGTGGATCATCGCTCGCGCCAGCAGTTCGACGCGCAGCATCTTGCCGGCGGGCATGGTGCGGATCTTGTTGTTGAAGCGCCATGTCCGGCGCGGCGACACGGTCCTATCCTCGATGTAGCGCTTCACGCCTTGCGGCGGCAGGTCGAAGACGGCGCCTTCGCTGAGCGAACGCAGCAGCTTGATATGCTCCGAATGCGCCCAGACCAGCGGCATGGCGCTGCCCGACGGTCCACCGTGCCGCAGTTCGCGTTCCGGCCTGTCGGGCCCATCCCACACCTGCTCCGGCAGCAGGCCGCCAGGCCCGGCCGAGCCTTCGAACGTCAGGAGCAGGCTTGCCGCTCTGTCCTTGCGTCCCGCGGCCAGTTCGTAATGGGCGCGCTCGCCGACCAGCAGCGGCCACGGCCGACCCTGGCCGGTTCCATCGAAGGGGGCGCCGTCGGCGTGTTCGCCATAGCCGTCGCCGGTATAACGATACCAGACAGGCCCCTGTGGCAGGTCGCAGCGCAGCCGCGCGTCGATGACCTTGACCGTGTCGACGATGCGCGGATCGTCGGCGGCCCTGAGGCCGAAGCGGACGAGCGCCAGCGCATCCGGGCTGACGATCGCCTCGGCGGGCCGGTCCGCATCGCCCGGCGGTCGGTTCTTGATCGGGACATAGCCGTGCTTCGGCGACGCCGCACCGGCGGTGTCGGGCGGCGCGATGCGGACGTAGTAGCCCGCGACGCCAACCTCTTCGCACAGTGGAGTTCCGGTGACATAGGTCCAGCGTTCGATCTGGTCGTTCCAGACATCGGCGGTGTCTCGCAGATAATTTGCCGGCTCTGCTTTGCCGCAAACATCGAACATGTCGGCCGCCGCAAGCAGTGCGGCGGTCTCGACGGCAAGCGTGAACGGGCTATAGCCGGCATCCTCTTCCCAGCGGTCTTCGCCGGTGACGGGACCATTGCGCACGACATAAGAGGCGGCGCGCTCGATCATCGGCATGAAGGCGAGCAGCTTGGCGCGCGGCAGGTGCCCGGCGCGTCGCAGTGCGTCCGCCAGCAGCAGCGGGAAGGCGCATTCGTCCATCTGGATACCGGGCCAATAGGCAGCGCCGTCGAGCCATGCGTTTTGCGGCCAATGACCGTCCGACTGCTGGATCGAGCGGAGATAGGCAAGAATCTCAAGCGCTTGCGCCGGATCGCCGGCGGCCAGGAAACCGCCTGCGGTTTCGACCAGGTCGCGCGGCCAGACAAGGTGATAGCCGCCAAGATCGTCGTCGCCCATGCTGAAGCCCCATGGGATCGACAGGCTGGCGACGGCTGCACCGGATTTCGCGGACGACCGGTGCGCTGCCAAAACAGCCGTGCTGACGCGATAGGTGTTGGTCCCGGACGCTGCATGCCGGTCGAGCGGCAGCAACCCTTTCTGCCATTTGCGCCATTTTTCGACATAGACCCCGGCAGCGGCATCGAAGCCTTGCTTCAAGCCGGCAAAAGCAACCCCCGCCGCCTCTTGCGGTGTTGCCCCAAAACCCAGCGCCAGCAAGACTTTTGGGTTCTCGGCCGAAAAGCCAATCTCCCCGGTCAGCGCTACATTGCCGTCCTCTGCCCTTTGATAAGCCGGGTTGAGCCGGCCGTCACAATGGAGTTGCTGCCAGCCGTCGGAGACACCGACATAGCCAGCCGAGCAGGCTCCCCAAGGCAGCGACGAGGCGAGCGCCATGCAAACACCACGCCCCGATGCAAACAGGACAGGCTTTCCGTCATGGTTGTCGATCCAGGCGGTGTTGCCCATGCCGGCGTTGACCAGATGCGGTGCCAGCAGCGCGTAGACGCGGTAGTCGGCGACCGTGCCTCTCAGTAGGGTGAAGTTGATTTCCTGCAGCAAAACAGGACGTTCCGGATCCGTAATGATCCGCTTTTCGATCCGGTAGGTGCCATCGGGGGCGGTGTTGACAAGCCTGTAGGCGGGCACGTCGTCTTCGAACGGATTGATGCTGTGTTCGGCATCGCGCTTCTCTTCCGAGAAATAGCCGCCCGGCCC
The DNA here is from genome assembly GCF_055811195.1 of Mesorhizobium sp. WSM4823. NCBI lineage: Bacteria > Pseudomonadati > Pseudomonadota > Alphaproteobacteria > Hyphomicrobiales > Phyllobacteriaceae > Mesorhizobium > Mesorhizobium sp. WSM4823. The sequence continues at coordinate 590,714 of NZ_JBVVQL010000003.1, read as the reverse complement.
CGTGACGACCAACCCCATGTCGCGCGTGCAGGCGCTGTCGAGGCTGGGATAATAGATCTCGTTGAGGATACCGTGGCTGATCGTGAACCAGATAGGGCAGGCCGGCGAAAGCGCGGTGCCGACGCCGCTCTTGGCGCTCGAGGTCCAGCGCGCCGGGATTCCGGGCGCGCCCGGCGCAACTGTCGGCGTCACTTCCATCCGAATTTAGCCTCCGTCCCTTCCCTAACCCATGAGCCGATGGCTTTTCAATCGTTGCACCGCAAGTTGATCGCCAATGCCGCGCGGATTGCGTTGGCGGCCTGCGAGCCACTGCATTTGTCTGACAATAGAAAAAACAGGGACGTCAGCGCCGGCGTCCGTCTGCTGCTGACCGGACTGATCGTCGTCGGCGTCATCACCGCCGCCGGCGGCCAGAAGGCGCTCCGCTGAACAAGCTAGGCCGAGCGGCCTGCTATTTGCTGGGCGGCCTGTAAGCTTCCAGACCGAACAACATCAGCACGACCGAGACGAGGAAAAACCCAACGGCGACGCCGAGCGCGATCCGGGCGTAGAGCTTATAGACGTCGCTCATGATGGTGCCGAACACCCGTGGCGCCCGGGCCCCGGGCCGGGGGCGGGGGTCGGAGGCGGGTAAGCGCCCGGGGAGGGGTGTTGGGGGGGTTGTGTGCGGGGGGGGGGGGTGTGGCCAGAGGGTGACACACAAGGGGAGGGTGGGGGGTGG